>JAXHVT010000001.1:0-53781 GCA_034188985.1 Actinomycetota bacterium
GTCACGGCAGGTAGGATTCTTGAGGGGGAGGAGGAAACTGCTGCTTAGATACATCAGCTTGCCCGCTGAATGATAGAATATTGGCATCGGGAGGTGCATATGGGGAAATGTCCAATGATATCTTTTCCTTTATGGTGGAGACCCAAGAAGCCCAGATTATGAATTTGATCAAGAATTTATAGAAGAAGGACACGAGATTTTAAGGTTAAAAGGTTTAAATCTCCAACAGGGTGAGGTTTTACAGTTCTCCCCGGCCCGCAATATAGGCGAGTTAGAGGGGGTTAAGCCTCGATGGCGGGAAGGCTTCACGTAGAAACGGGTTTCAGAACAAATGGAACTGGTAAAATGCTAATATAATATCTCTATAAAATGGATGAAGGAAGGGGGAGAGATGTATCTGGAAAAGCCTTGGGGGAGCATAAAAGCCTACACCATCAACCAGCCTTGTACGGTAAAACTGATAACCATCAGGCCGGGTCAGGAGACCAGCCTGCATTACCACAAGCTCAGAGATGATATGTGGATAATGATGGATAAAGGGATGGAAGTGACCATTGGCGAGGATGTCTTCCGCCCCGAGGAGGGCGAGGAGTTCATGGTTCCGGCGGAGAAGAATCATAAAATCCGTTCCCTGGGGAAGACGGGAAGGGTGCTGGAGATAGACATCGGTTTCACCAGCGAGGACGATACCTTCCGCATAACAGACGCCTACGGTAGGGTGGGGAAGGAGCAGAAGGAGCTGGAGCTGTAGTCACGGACGAAAGAGAGGAAGAAATGCTCAAACTGGTAATTCCCAAGGGGAGCCTGGAGGAAACGACCCTGGAAATACTGAGAGACGCAGACTTGGCGGTACGCCGTAGCGGCGACCGTGAATATCATGCCAGTATAGACGATCCCCGCATCGAACAGGTGCGAATCCTACGTCCCCAAGAGATCCCCCAGTACGTGGAGGATGGTTTCTTCGACCTGGGCATAACCGGATATGACTGGGTGCGTGAGTGCGGGTCCGACGTGGTGGAGATCGCCGACTTGCCCTACACCAAGACGGCGGTAGGCACCATCGTACGCATCGTGCTGGCCGTCAGCGGCGACTCCGCATATTCAGCACCACGGGATCTCCCCGAGGGGGTGCGGATATCGACGGAATATCCCAATATCGTAGAGGAGTACTTCGATAAGCTGGGAATAAAAGCTAGTATATATCTGTCGTATGGCGCCACCGAGGCCAAGGTGCCAGAGATGGCTGACGCCGTGGTGGAGCTGACCGAGACGGGGGGCACCCTGCGCCGGCATGGCCTGCGCATAATCGATACCGTACTGGAGTCGACCACCAGGCTGGTGGCCAACCGTGACAGCTACGCCGACCCGGAGAAGCGCCGCCTCATGGAGGAGCTGAAGCTTCTCGTATTAGGGGCGCTGAACGCCCGGGGCAAGGTAATGATCAAGTTCAACGTGGAGGATAAAGATCTTGACGCGGTGGTCGATGTGCTTCCTTCTCTGAAGGCTCCCACCCTCTCCCGTCTTTTCAACCAGGGATACTACGCGGTTGAAAGCGTGGTTGAGAAAAAGGGGATAAACCTGCTCATACCCGAGCTGGTGAAGAGGGGAGCCTCGGATATCGTGGAGCTTCCCATCTCCAAGATAGTCTGAACGTCGGAGCAAGGAGGATATAAATGGCCTTGGTACAGGAACAGATAAAGGCCCTCCTGGAACGCTGGAAACAGGAAATGCAGCGGCTGCCCCTTCCAGCGCATATTCAGGTAACGGAGGGCGAAGCGGAGAAGGTGATGGAGCTGATAGCCACCGCCGTTCTGAAGGCGGTGGATGACGATAGCGCCGCGGTTCGTTTCGAGGCTGACGGAGATTGCTACGGCGTCGCCGGTGATCTGGGGTGCCTGCGTAAGAGTCAGGGTTTCTCCATCGAGGAACTGGTGCAGGAGCATATCATCCTGCGCAATGAGTTCTGGAACATTTTCCGGGAGCAGGTGGATATGAAGCACGTGGTGGATTTCGCCCTTGAGAAACGTATAAACGGGTGCTTCGATATCCTGCTGCAGGCGTCCGCCTCCGCCTATCAGTATGAGTATTCCAGGGAGATAATGGAGAACCCGCTGCGTGACGCCGTTACCGATCTTCATAATAAGAGCTATTTCCATGGCAGAATGATCGAGGAGCTGCGCCGCTCGGTGCGCTATGATCACGAGATCAGCCTGGTGCTCTTCGAGGTCAGCAACTACTACCAGGTAAAGGAAGCGGAAGGAGGGGAACAGGTCAACGAATTCCTGCGCTTCATAGCCGGGACCCTCTCGCGCATGACGCGCGACTGTGACGTGGTGGCCAGGATGGGCGAGGGGAGTTTCGCGGTGCTGCTGCCGGAAACGGGATGGCGTGGCGGTGGAGTGATGGCGGAAAGGTTGTCCAAGTATTTCCATGCCGAGATGCGGCACGCGATCTCCGGGGAGAGTACGCCTGAGCTGACTTGGGGGCTGGCATCCTTTCCCGACGAGGTGCGTCTGCCTGAGAAACTCTATGCCTGCGCCGTCGAGGCCATGCGCTCCTCCCGCTCCCTCGGTCCCGGCGAAGTGGTTATCTACCGCAGCTCGGAGAATCGGGGGGTAGATTGATTTGGCAATAAAGCTCATCGCCGACCCCCACGGTTATTTTAAGGGCCTGGTGGGCGAAGTCCGCGAAAACGATACCCTCCTGGTGCTGGGAGACGTCCTGGATCTTATTGATTGGGCGGATCTATCGGGCATCCTCCCCGAGGTATTGGGAAAGGAAAACCTGGTGGAACGCATCTTCTCGGCCTTTGCCGCCGGTCCGGAGGCGGCCATGGCCATGCGCGAGGAACTGCTTTCGTTACAAGGAGAATACTTCCAGGAACTTTTACGCAGGATAAACGATGATTACCGGCGCTTCACCAAGGTCTTGAGGGAGATAGGATGTCGTACCTATATCATTTACGGCAACAGTGATATGCCCGAGATACTGGAATCATCGCTCGACGGCCTGCATAAGTCCACCCTGGTGGAGGGACGGGTGGAACTGGAGGGCGAGACATTCGGCTTCGTCCCCGGCCCCCTTTATTCGCCCTTCAAGATGCCGAGGGAGATAGATGACGAGGAGTTCGGCTCTCGCCTCGAAGAGCTAGGCAGGGTGGACGTGCTCTGTACCCACATCCCTCCCCGGTGGGACGCGGCTTTATTCGATGTGGTGGCTGAAAGACCGGTGGAGGGCAGTGAGAAACTCCTGGAGTACATCGAGAGGGAGAAACCCGCTCTGGTCTATCACGGCCACGTCCATCACCCGGCGCAGAGGGCGGTAAGGATTGGTGACACCAAGGTAGTTAATGTGGCATATTACAAGCGGGATAAGCACGTTTACCGACACGGGAATGAAGATGAGTTTTAATATCGAGGAGATAATCAGGAAAGAAATAAAGAAACTGCCCGTCTACAGTCCGGGTAAGTCACCCGAGGAGGTGGCGCGGGAGCTGGAGCTGGAGGGCTGCGTGAAGATGGCCTCCAACGAGAACCCCCTCGGACCATCACCCAGGGCCATGCGGGCGGTAAGCGAGGCCTTGTCCTCGGTAAACCTCTACCCCAACGGCAGCAGCCTGGAGCTGAAGGAGGCCCTGGCCGCCAGATTGCAGGTACCGCTGGATAGCCTGTTGGTTACCCATGGTGCGGACGAGGCTTTCGACCTCATGGCCTACGCGTTCCTCGGCCCGGACGACAATGTCGTGGTTGGGGACCCCAGCTTTTCCTCCTACGAACTGGCGGCACGGACCATGGGGGCCAAGGTCAACAGGATACCGCTGCGTGGTTACCGTCAGGATATACCGGCCATGCTCGCTGCAGTTGGTTTCGGCACCAAGATGGTGGTGCTTTGCTCGCCCTTGAATCCCACCGGCACGGTGGTATCCGCCTCCGAGTTGGAGGAGATGCTTGACTCGCTGCCCCGCAACGTGCTCCTGGTACTGGACGAGGCCTATCTGGAATATGTCACCAATCCAGAGCACCCGGACGCCCTGGAGTACCGCAGCAGCCGGCCTGAGCTGGTCATAACCCGTACCTTCTCCAAAATATACGGACTGGCGGGATTGAGGGTGGGGTACGCCGTCTCCTCGCCACAGGTCTGCCAGGCCCTGGAGAAGGTGAAGCTGCCCTTCAACGTCAACCGTCTGGGGCAGGTGGCGGCGCTGGCCGCGCTGGATGATGAGGAACACCTGGCTCGTTCCCGGGAGATGAACGAGGGGGGTAGAAGAAGGCTCTACGCTCTTCTGGAGGAACTGGATTTCAAATACGTGCCCACCCAGGCCAACTTCATACTGGTGAAAAACGGCCCATTCCCCGACCTCTTCGAGAGGCTGTTGAAACAGGGCGTAATCGTCAGGGATGGTGAACCGCTGGGCCTGCCGGGCCATGTCCGCATTACCATCGGAGACGATGAGCAGAACGATGCGCTGGAGCAAGCCCTTAAAAGCATAGCCAAAGAAGGCTGAGCGTCAGCATGCCCCTGATAGGCGAGTTGAGGAACGAAGCAAAAGAAGCGGACCGCCTGTTCGTTTTTCTGGATGGACTGGAGTTTATCGCCGGGACCGAGGAGTGGCGGGGTTTCCTCCAGCCGCTTCTGGCCTTTGGTTCATGCCACTATTATAAGAACCAACTCGATGAGAACCACCTTCTCCTGGAGCGGGTGAGAGACGCCCATGCCATATTCCTGGACTGGAGCAACCTGGATGCCGGGGTGCTTTCCGCGTGCGGCAAGTTGGAGATAGTCTCCTACATAGGGGTCGGGGCCGCCAACTTCGTGGACATAGAGGAGGCCACGCGGCGGGGGATAGCGGTTACCAATACCCCGGATTACGGCAATCGCTCCGTTGCCGAACATGCTTTGGGCCTGGTACTTGCCGTGGGCCGCAACATAGCCAGGGGGGATCGTGACCTGAGGGAAGGACGCTGGACCTCCAGGGAGCGGGAGGGAGTACAGGTTTCCGGTCGCAGTATTGGCCTTTTGGGCATGGGCGCGGTGGGGAAGGAGATGGCTCGTCTCTGTCACGCATTCGGTCTCGAGGTCTACTACTACGATCCGCGAAGGCAGCCCGAAGTGGAGGATATCGCCACCTATACGGATATGGAGACACTGCTCTCCAGTTGCCAGATAATCAGCATACACGTCGCCTTGAATACCGAAACCCGCAACCTGGTGAGCAGGGAGAAATTGGGTCTGATGCGCGAGGACGCCATCTTGGTCAACACCAGCAGGGGAGAGACTCTTGACCTGCGGGCCCTGACCGGCATCCTGGAGGAGGGGAGGTTATGGGGGGTGGGCTTGGACAACTTTCCCGGAGAGCCCAACCCTGACCTCGGCGCGCTGGCGCGTTTCGACCGCGTGGTGATGACCCCCCATATAGCTTTCAATACCCGTGAGGCCAAGAACCGTATGACCGCGATAGCGGTGGATAACGTGACCGCCTTCTACCGTGGCGAACCCCGCAATGTAATGAATCCCGAGGTACTGTGATGCGGCGGCTCTACTTGCGTCTGCCTCGTCTCGTCAAATCCTGGAGCCTTGGTGTCCAGCTACTTCGTTCTTGCATACATGCTGCACATGTAACCCCTGGGCCTTTGTGTTCTGCTCGCCTAAGCGTACGCTATCAATCTTGCTCGAACGTATTAGCTGGATCGCCTGGAGCCTTGGTGTCCAGCTACTTCGTTCTTGCATACATGCTGCACATGTAACCCCTGGGCCTTTGTGTTCTGCTCGCCTTCGCGTGAGTACCCCCGCTTAAAAACCCAGCCTCATCCGACGAGGAAGGCTGTGCGGACACGATAATTCCCAGGTTGGGAGGTATATATTCGAGGTTAAGCGGCATATAGATGAAGGCGTATAGCTTCCAACTATAAATTGGGGTTGTTGCGCGATGTGGGGCACAACATATTGCTGAAGAAGCCGTTTTTATGGAATCGTGGTTAACTATTCCCTATATGGAGCCGAAAATATGGACAAAGTGGTGGAAAGTGGTTTATAATGGAGCACAGTGGATTACAGTGACGGTTCAAGTGGTGGCAAAGTGGAGAACCGGGTCACATTCGAGAGCATGAATAGGGGAGAAGTGGCATAAGGATTAAGGAGTGTTGATGTTTCTCGGCTCACACGAACACGCTATCGACAACAAGGGACGCATCATCATGCCCTCGCGTTTTCGGGGTAAGCTAGAGGATGGTGTGGTAATGGTGTTTTGGTTCGAGGAATGCGTGGCCATGTTCCCCAAGGCGGAATTCGAGAAACTGGCCGATAAGGTCGAGATGTTGCCCGAGGGCAGCAAGGAAGGAAGGCTGATGACGCGGGTTCTCTTTGGCCACGCTTACGAGGCGGTTCCCGATCGCCAGGGACGCCTTACCATCCCGCCCAAGCTGCGCCAGCTTGCGGGGCTGGATAGGGAGGTCGTGGCCGTAGGGGTAAAGAACCGTGTGGAGATCTGGGACCGTGCCCGTTGGCAGCAGTCCATGGAGGGCGGCATCGAAAAGTACGAGCAGACGGCGCAGCAACTCTCCGAGTTCGGTTTCTGAGCGGATACCGGAGGTGGAGGAAAAAATGATGGAGATACTGCATGTTCAACATCATTGGCCACGCAAGCAGAACGGCGGCAACCGCATATTGCGACATCTCGCGGGCGCCTATGAGCGGAAGTGACGTCAGGCATGTTGCCGTCCTGCTGCGTGAGGTGGTGGATCTCATCCACCCCGGACCTGGGAAGATCCTGGTGGATGCCACCATCGGCGAGGGCGGGCACGCCGAGGTCCTGCTGAAAGAAATGGAGGGAGAGGGATGCTTGATAGGCCTGGATCGAGACCGGCAGGCCTTGGAGGTTGCGGAAAGGCGGCTGGGGGAACCCGGCCCCTCCCTTATACTTGTCCATACAGATTTTGCCCTCCTGGAAGAGGTCCTGGAGAGCCTGGAGGTGGAGGGGCTGGACGGCGTCCTGTTGGACCTGGGCGTTTCCTCCCTGCAGCTTGAACAGACCGAGAGAGGTTTTGCCTATCGACTTGCGGCGAGGCTGGATATGCGAATGGATACCAGGCAGGAGCTGGATGCCTGGAAGGTGGTGAACTGTTATGAGGAGAGAGAGCTGGCGCGTATTATCAGCGGATACGGGGAGGAGCGTTGGGCTTCCCGTATCGCTAGGAGCATCGCTTTCGAGAGAAAGCGCGCGCCCATCGATACCACGGATAGACTTGCTGAGATTGTAAAGGAGGCCATACCCGCGGCTGCCAGGAGAAGCG
The DNA here is from genome assembly GCA_034188985.1 of Actinomycetota bacterium. Lineage (GTDB taxonomy): Bacteria > Actinomycetota > Geothermincolia > Geothermincolales > RBG-13-55-18 > JAXHVT01. The sequence continues at coordinate 7,290 of JAXHVT010000001.1, forward strand.
GCGGGCATCCGGCAAGGCGGACTTTTCAGGCGATCAGGCTGGAGGTGAACGGGGAGTTGCGTTCGTTGGAGGAGGTATTACCCCAGACCATGAGGCATCTCAGGAGTGGCGGCAGGATGGTGGTTATCTCCTATCATTCCCTTGAGGATCGGATGGTCAAGAGGTTCCTAGCCGATAATGGATCGCGCTGTTCATGCCCCATGGATGAGGAATGTGCTTGCGGTAAGGCGGAGCCCTTGCGCATACTAACGCCCAGACCTATTCGTCCTGAGCCGAAGGAAGTTGAGTATAACCCCAAGTCTCGCAGCGCCAAGCTGCGGGCCGCGAAAAAGAGGTAGATGGCAGATGTCCCTGGCCCTGGATTGGAAAGCATCGTCAGCCCGCTCCAGCATCCTGGAGCCAAGGCGCAGACCGGAGACCCGGCGCAAAGAAACAAGGCCACGACACGTGGAGGATAAGCAGCGGGCCGCGGCGGGCGAATACTGCCGCAGAAGGAATAACCTGGAACATTCGAGAAGAATCAGGTTGATGTTCTGCTGTTTTATCGCCGTGGCGGCGGCCTTCAGCGGCTTGCTTATCGTGTCCGTGTGCTTGCACGTTTCGGTGGTACAGAACGAGATGAAAGCCAGGGAGACGCAAAGGCTTATCGATTTGGAGAGGCGCCGGCAGGAGGAGTTGCGGGTGGAGATAGCGGCAATGGAGTCACCCGCACGCGTCGAGGGTATAGCCACCGGTAACCTGAGGATGGTCCAATACACTCTGGCTGAATACGTGGAGACTCCTGCCTATCAATTTGCGCAGGCGAAGGAAAAGGTAGTTATTGGTAACGGGGAGGCGGTAGTCAGCGACGCGGCGACCGAGGGGCCGTAAGGGGCTGGAATCGAGCTCTTTCACGGGGCTCCTCAAACATAGCCGGTTATGAGTAGGCCGGCGAGAGGCATCCAAGGAGGACGAGGTGTCTGCGAGAAGGAAAAGGGATGCCAGGATGAACCTGGCGATTCTCGTGTTACTCCTTGGCCTTGGCTTTATCACTTACAGGTTGATAGATCTACAGGTAGTCAAGGCGGATCGCTTCAAGGAGATAGCCGAGGAGCAGAGATACCAGCTCACCGACCTCAACCCCCGGCGCGGTTGCATCATGGACAGGGATGGCGAGGTTCTGGCCATCAGTAAGGAAGCTTATTCCATATACACCACACCGTATCTGGTTGAGGATACGGAGATGGCCGCCGCGGAGCTGTCATCCATCCTGGAGGAGCCGCGCAAGGATCTGGAGGAGAAACTACGCTCCCAGAGCGGTTTCGTTTACCTGGCGCGCAAGGTCGATCCAGAGGTGGCCGAGGAGGTTGAAGCCCTCGGTCTGGCCGGTATAGGGCTGGAGCAGGAAAGCAAGAGGTATTATCCGCAGGGAAGTCTGGCCGCACAGGTTATAGGATACGTGGGTATGGATAACGAGGGGCTTTCCGGGCTGGAGCTGCAATACGATTCCCTCATGATCGGTGAGACGGGAGAGGCGGGTGTGGAGATAGATCCTCTGGGTGAGCCAATTCCAGGGGTTACGCGTATGATCAAGCCGCCTCAAAATGGCAGCGACATCCAACTTACCCTGGATACCGAAATACAATTCAAGCTGCGGGAAGAGCTAGCCGCCTCGGTGGAGGAGAGCGGCGCGCGGTGGGGGAGCGGCGTGGTCATGGACTGTTACACAGGCGATATACTGGCCATGGCCGTCTTCCCCGATTTCGACCTCAATTGCTTTGGCGAGGTGGACTCGGAGATAACCCGCAACCGGGTGGTCACCGATGCCTTCGAACCGGGATCGGTGCTTAAGGTTTGCACGGCAATGGCCGTCCTGCAGGAACAGGTGGTGGCGCCCGAATCTGTTATAAACGTCCCCTCCGAGATAAATATCGGGGAATATACATTTACGGATTGCTCCCCCATGCCTAAGAGCGATTTGACCTTCACGGAGGTTATCGCCTATTCCTCGAACATCGGCACCATAAAAGCCTCCCAGGCCCTGGGAGACCAGGCCATGCAAGATTTCCTGGAGAAGGCGGGGCTGGGGGAGATAACCGGAATCGATTTCCCCGGCGAGAACTCCGGCATGGTGCAAGCCTCGGATTCGTGGTCGGCCACGACCCTTCCCACCACGGCTATCGGGCAGGGCATCTCTGTGACCTCGCTGCAGCTGGCGGTTATCATGGCAGCGGTGGCCAACGGGGGCATGGAGGTAACCCCCCATTTCCTGTTTAAAATCCTCCACCCCGACGAGGCTGAGGAGGAGTACCGGATTGCGGACGGGGGGCGCATCATTTCGGCAAACGTGGCCGCCACCTTAAGGAATATTATGGAAAAGGTAGTAAAGTATGGTACGGGGACCAGGGCGGCCACCGCCCTGTATAACTGTGCCGGGAAGACGGGTACCGCCATGAAGCCGGATCCCGCAGGTGGTTACCGTGAGGCCTACATCGCAACCTTTGCTGGTCTGGCCCCTAGTGAAGACCCCCGCTTGGTGGCGGTTATCACCCTGGATGAACCCTCCCCCATTTATGGCGGAGTGGTCGCCGCCCCCTGCTTTGCCGAGGTTATGGAATTCGCATTGCAGCACCTGCGCGTAACCCCCAGCCTGGACAAGGAAAACACACTCGACCAGGTGGTGGCGCGATGAGAATAGACGAGCTAGTAAGGGGTATTGATAGCCTGCATCTCGAGGTGGCCGGCGGCGGGGAGATCGATGGCATCACTTACGATTCGAGGCGCATCGAGCCCGGAGATCTCTTCGTGGCTATCGCGGGGTTCAACAACGATGGCCACCTCTATCTGCAGGAGGCGTTGCGGAGTGGTGCAACAGGCTTGGTGGTAGAAGAGGGAAGAGACATGACCGCAAGTATACCGTCGGGTGTGTCCGTGGTGAGGGCTGCGGATACCAGGGTGGCCCTGGCCCTTTTAAGCGATCGTTTCTGGGGTCACCCCAGCGGAGAGTTGGTGCTGGTGGGAATCACCGGGACCAACGGCAAGACCACCACTTCTCACCTGGTGGACGCCGCGGCAAGGCGGGCCGGTCTGACCTCCGGGCTCATCGGCACCGTAACGTATCGCGTCGGCCGGCGCGAGCTGCCCGTGGAGCGTACCACGCCTGAGTCGTCGGATCTCCAGCGGTTACTGGCTGGAATGGTGGAGGCGGGGTGCCAGGTGGTGAGCATGGAGGTTTCCTCCCATGCCCTGGCCCTGCGCCGCGTGGAGGGCTGCGAGTTCAAGGTGTCTGTATTCACCAATCTGAGCCAGGACCACCTCGATTTTCACGCCGGCATGGAGGGCTACTTCGCGGCCAAAGCCAGGCTGTTCGTACCCCCTGAGAAGGGAGGCCTGGGAAGTGGCGCGAGCGCGGTTAACGTTGACGATTCATACGGGTTGCAACTCCTTAAGATGATCACCGGCAAGGTGCTGACCTTCGGGACCTCCCCTGAGGCGGAGCTGCGTGGCTGGCTCTTGGAGGCGGGGCTGAAGAGTTCCCGGGTGGGTGTAAGCCGCGGTGGTTGGAGTGCTGAGGGGGACACGGCGTTGACCGGCATCTTCAATCTCCACAATATCCTGGCCGCCCTGGCTTCATGTTTACTCCTGGATATGGACGCGGACGATTCCTTCCGTGCAATCCTGTCCTCGCCCGGAGTGCCCGGGCGCTTCCAGGCGGTGGAAGAGGGACAGGATTATGCCGTTCTGGTTGACTATGCCCATACCCCCGACTCGCTGCGCAGGGTGTTGGAGGCGGCGAGGGGAATAGCCCGCGGACGTTTGATAGTTGTCTTTGGATGCGGCGGAGATCGCGATCGCGGCAAGAGACCCATGATGGGGGAGATAGCTGTGCGCCAAGCCGACCTGGCCTATATAACCTCGGACAATCCCCGTAGCGAGGAGCCGGAGGCCATAATCGATGAGATAGAAGAGGGAGCCAGGTCCGCCGGAGGGGAGGGCGACTATCGCAGGATAAATGAAAGACGCACCGCTATCGAGGCTGCTCTGGAGGAGGCCCGGGCTGGAGACGTGGTGATAATCGCTGGTAAGGGACATGAAAGAGGGCAGATCTTCGCCGATCGTATCGTTCCCTTCGACGATACGGAGGAAGCTAAAAAGGCACTGAGAAGGAGGTTGGGAAGAGGATGATACCCCTGACTGCTCCCGGTATCGCCGAGGCAGCGGGCGTCAGGCTTATCCAGCGCGGGGATAAGCCTGGGCTGAGTATCGGCCGGGTATCGACGGATACCCGGGATATGCAGAGAGGCTGCCTTTTCGTGGCCTTGAAGGGAAGCAGGTATGACGCCCACGATTATTTGGACCAGGCCCTGGAGGCAGGAGCGGCGGCCTTGCTGGTGTCGCGCGTATCGCCTGGCTTGTTGCGCGAGGCGAAGAGAAAGGGAGCGGCGGTGCTGCAAGCCCGGAGCACGATGAAGGCCATGAACAGGCTGGCTGCCAGCCAGAGGTCGCTTCTCGAGGCGCCGGTTATCGCCGTTACCGGTTCCACCGGTAAGACTCTGACGAAGGACTTCGCAGCCGCCGTGCTGGGAAGCGCGGGCAGGGTTACGGCTTCCCACGCGAGTTATAACAACGAGATCGGCGTACCCCTCACCATACTGGACATAAGCACGAGGACCAGGTTCCTGGTGCTGGAAATGGGTTCGAGGGGGCGGGGTCATATCGATGAACTCTGTTCTCTAGCCCGTCCCGATATAGGGGTGGTGACAAATATTGGCTGGACCCATATGCAGTTCTTTCGTACCCGGGATAACCTGGCCCTGGCCAAGGCGGAGCTCTTGCGGTCCCTGCCGGCCGAGGGGCGGGCGGTGATAAATAAGGATGATGACTATGAGAGATTTCTTTCCCGCTCGAGCCCGGCGCCCGTAGTGGCCTTCGGGTGCTCGCGTGAGGCTGATGTGCGGGCAGAGAACATAGAAATCGATGCAGAGGGCAAAGCGACTTTCATGTTGAAAACGAAAGGAGGTGGTAAAGCCGAAGTGGTTTTACCCCTGCCGGGCCGCCACAACGTGGAGAACGCCCTGGCGGCCGCGGCGGTGGGGGAGATCATGGGGGTGAGTGCCGAAAGTATCGCGGAAAGTATCGGTAAGGCTGAGACTACAGGATGGAGGATGGAGATGATTACCAAATCAGAGGAGATCACCATCATCAACGATTCCTACAACGCAAATCCAGTGTCCATGCGGTCGGCTTTAACAGCCTTGGGAGATATCTCCAGGAAGAAAAGGGCTATAGCCGTACTGGGGGACATGGGAGAACTGGGCCCTGTATCGGAAGAGGCCCACAAAGAGGTGGGAGGGATGGCCGTTGAATGCGGTACGGACATCCTGATAACCGTAGGCCGGAAGGCTCGCAAGATAGCCCAGTCCGCACGTAGCAACGGTCTCCCCAAAGGAAGTGTGTTCTCCACGCAGGGAGTTGAAAACGCGGCGGAGATACTGCGGGCCATCATCGAGCCCGGCGACGTTATCCTTATCAAAGGCTCCCGCTTTCTGGGCTTGGAGAGACTTGTTGATATGGTGGCATAGAGTCGAACGTATATAATAGTCGCTTGGTGGAACTGCGGTGTGGGATTCCGCAGATGGCGGCGACTTGTAAGGAGGAAGCCCTTGTACAGGGTGTTGGGAGCGATGTTGATCAGCCTGGTGATCTGTATTTTCTGCATGCCTCTGCTCATACGGTGGCTGCGGAAGAGAGGCATAGGGCAATACATACGCGAGGACGGACCCCAGGCCCACCTGGCCAAGAGGGGCACGCCCACCATTGGGGGCGGTCTCATCGTGATCTCCACCGTGATCGGCTTTACGGTCATGGCCGTGAAGCTATGGGGAGGCACCGGCTTCGCGCTGGGCCTGGTCATTATATGCTTCGGTCTGCTGGGATTCGCGGACGATTACATGAAACTGCGCTACTCGAGGTCCCTGGGCTTGAAGGTTCGTACAAAACTGTTCTGGCAGCTGGCTATCTCCGTGGCAGTTGCCTATCTGGCCACCCAGCATTTCGGGGTGGACACCAAGCTGTATTTCTTCCGCTCAGACACCGTAATCTGCGATCTGGGGCCCTTCTATTACCTCCTGGTCTTTGTGATGATCGTAGGGGTATCCAACGCGGTAAACCTCACCGACGGTCTGGACGGTCTGGCGGCGGGATCAACGGTGCTGGTGATGACCGCCTATATATTGATCGCGTTTATCATGTTCCGGAACCACGAGTTTCTCTACCGGCAAGTGCAGGGCTCCTTGGATATCGCCATCTTCTCCGGTGCGGTGATGGGGGCCTGTATCGGTTTCCTGTGGTGGAACACTCCCCCGGCTCGTATCTTTATGGGAGATACCGGTTCGCTGGCCCTTGGTGGCAGCCTGGCTACGGTGGCCATCCTGTCGAAAACGGAACTCTTGCTGGTGATCCTGGGCGGTCTCTTCGTTCTGGAGACGCTGTCGGTGGTTATCCAGGTGGCGGTGTTCAAGGCCACCCGCAAGCGCGTCTTCAGAATGGCGCCCCTGCACCATCATTTCGAGATGAAGGGTTGGTCGGAGGTCACTACTCTTATCAGGTTGTGGATCGTAGCGGGCTTTTTTGTGGGCGTCGGATTTATCATTTTCTATATTAATTACGTGGGAAGCATTTAGTGGAGACAAGGGTACATATAAGCGGCGGCTCCCGCCATGTAGGTATCCGACCTGATGAAGGCTCGGAGGGATACGATGTGAAGGAGCTAGAGGGAATACAGAGCGTATTGGTAGTCGGCCTGGGATTATCGGGTAAGGCGGCGGCGAGCAAGCTGTTGGACATCGGGCTGCGTGTGACCGCAAACGATATATCCACATCGCCGGAATTAATACGTTCCACGCGGGAGTTGGCCGAGCGGGGAGCCCGGGTGGAGTTGGGACATCACGACCTGGATCTGCTGTCGGGCGGGGATCTGATAGTGGTCAGCCCCGGCGTGCCTGCGAGGTTGCCGCTGCTGCGGCGGGCGGTGGAGAGAGGTATTCCGGTCTGGGGCGAGATAGAAATGGCCTCGAGATTCGTGCGTGGGCCGCTTATCGCGGTAACAGGTACCAATGGCAAGACCACAACCGTGAGCATGATAGAGAGGATATTAAGGCAGGCGGGAAAAGGAATACATGTGGCCGGCAATATCGGCTACCCGCTGATAGAGGCGGTGGACGAGATGGATGAGGGAGACACCGTAGTGGTGGAGGTTTCCAGCTTTCAGCTGGTGCACACGGTTGAGTTCCACCCCGAGGTGGCCGTGCTTTTAAACATCGCCGAGGACCATTTCGACTGGCACATGCATCTCGAAGAATACGTGGAGGCCAAGAGGCGCATCTGGATGAATCAGAACCATGGCGACCTGGTTGTATGTAACCTGGACGATCCGCTCTGCGTCGAGGCCGTACGGGACTCCCCTTCAACCGTGCTTTATTTCTCAAAGCTGCCCGACCCACCAGCCACCACCTTCCTTCGCCGGGGCAGGATCGTAAGCCTTTCTCGCAGAGGCGGAGTCGGGGAATCGCGGCCCATCGAGGTGATGAGGGCCGATAGCTTGCCCCTCCCGGGAGAGCACAACGTCGAGAACGCCATGGCCGCCGTTTCCGTGGGGTTGGCCTGCGGCGTTGAGCCGGGAGTCGTGGCCGAGGCGCTGGAGAGCTTCGAGGGACTGCATCACCGCCTGGAATACGTGGCGGAGGTGGAAGGGGTAAGGTTCTTCGACGATTCCAAGGCAACCAATCCGCATGCCGCCTCGCGTGCACTGAGTGCCTTTCATGAGCCGCTGGTTATCATACTGGGTGGCAAGAACAAGGGCCTGGACTTCCAAGATCTGGCGATGGCGGTGGCGGAGCGCTACCGCGGCGGAGGGGTAAGAGCCGTATATACCATAGGCGACGCCGCGCCGGAGATAGAGGACGCCCTGGTTCGTGTTGAACCCGGGTTGGACACAGGGAGGCTGCCCGGCCTCGAGGAGGTCTTCGAGCATCTGCCGCGGGTGGCGAAGCCCGGAGACGTGGTATTGTTCAGCCCCGCCTGTGCCTCTTTCGATCGCTACGACGACTACCGTCATAGAGGCGATCATTTCCGGGAGATGGTGGAGTCATTGAGGGGGGGACTACTTGAGCGCTAAACGGCGGTCGGCCGAAGCGAGCGTAGGCGCGAGGGAAAGGGGAGTTCCGGACTCGCTTCTCGAGGCGCGGAAACGACGCAACGGCAGGGCCAAGGCCCGGCGGGAAGGGAGTCCCCGGCGCTCGAGCCTGAGGGGCGCCGTCAAGGGCGGGGCCACCGCAACCCCGGCACCGGGGCTCACGAGCGGAGGTTACGCTATCCTGGCCGTGACGCTGATCATGTTTCTCTACGGCATGGTCATGATATTCTCGGCAAGCTCCGGTCTGGCTTTTCATATCCACGGATCGAGTTACTATTACCTGCTGCGCCAGGCGGTGTGGTTCGGGGTCGGCCTGATCGCCCTGGTGGCGTTGGCCCTTACGGATTATCATCGCGTGGCCAAGGCTTCCCCCCTCATCGTGCTGGTGTCCCTGGTGGCGCTGGCGGCGGTTCCCTTCGTGGGGACCGAGGCCTATGGTTCCACGCGGGCTATAGCCATAGGCCCCATGGTCTTCCAGCCCTCGGAGCTGGCCAAGATGGCCCTGGTGATTTACGCGGCATACATGTACGAGAAGAGGGGCAGGAAGCCGGAGAGTTGGAGGGATATCTTCTACCCCGTATTGATGGTGACGGCGCTCGCTTGCATCCTGATAATTATCGAGCCGGACCTGGGGAGTATGGTTATAGCCGGCATTTCCGTGTTCGCGGTGCTCTACCTGGCTGGAGCGCCCCTTAGCCGCCTGGCCTTGCTGGGGGTCACCGGCCTGGGAGCCACCGCTATCTTTATCGTCACCTCCAGCTATCGCAAAGCTCGTTTTATGGCCTTCATGGACCCCTGGAGCGTTCCCCGCGAGGGAGGGTTTCATATCATCCAGTCCATGGTAGCCCTGGGATCCGGTTCCATCTCCGGCCTTGGTCTGGGAATGAGCCGGCAGAAGTTTTTCTATTTGCCAAATGCCCATACCGACTTCATATTCTCCATCATCGGCGAGGAACTCGGAATTATCGGAACTCTGGCGGTGCTGACACTCTTCGCCGTCTTTATATGCCTAGGATTCAAGGTGGCCAGGAGGGCCCCCGACGGCCTGGGACGCCTGATGGCCATGGGCATAATCTGCATGGTGGGGATACAGGCTCTGGTGAACATGGGAGCGGCGACTGGGATTCTGCCTATCACCGGTGTTACGCTGCCTTTCTTCAGTTATGGGGGCTCGTCGTTGGTGATTTGTATGTGTCTTGCCGGTATACTCATAAACGTCTCCCGCCAGCAGGCGGAGATGGAGATAAGCCAGGACAGGAGGAAGGCTCGTGAAAGTGGCGATATGCGGAGGAGGCACGGGAGGCCACCTCCACCCCCTTCTCGCTCTCGCCGGCGAACTGAAGTCGCGTGAGGACGTCGAGCTGACCCTGTATCTGAGCAGCAAGACGCCTGACAGCCGATTGCCCATGGAGGACTGGGCGATAAGGCTGGAGGTGAGCGGCTTCGAGCGAAGGCCGGACACCGCAAACCTGAAGGCCGTGAAGCTCCTGTTCGAGGCGTTTGGCATATGCCGGAGGCACATGAAGGAACACGGGCCCGACGTGGCTATAGCCTTCGGGGGATACGCCAGTGTACCCGGGGCCATGGCGGCGCGAAGCCTGGGAGTATCTCTCGTTCTGCATGAACAGAACGTCGTCCCCGGCCTCGCCAACCGCATGCTGGCGCCCATGGCCAAAAAAATAGCTATATCCTTTCCGGATACCCTCGAGAGGTGTCCGCGCTGGAGCGGGAAAGCCGTGGTCACGGGGAATCCCTTGTGGAAACCGGTGATGGAAGGCATGGAGGAAGACCCGTGGCGACACTTCGGACTGGAGAGGGGAAGAAAAACGCTGGCCGTGATAGGGGGAAGCCAGGGGGCGGCGTCGCTAAACCGGGCGGTGGCGCAGCTTTTACCGCCGTGGAGGGAGAGAGGCGATCTTCAGGTGATACACTCCGTGGGCAGGGATAAATTCTTGGAATACGAGTCCGAGTTGGCGGGAACCGAAACCGACAAACTGCTATACAGGCCCATGGGATTCATAAAACGCATGGACCTGCTGTATGAGGTGTCGGACCTGGTGGTTTGCCGCGCCGGCGCATCCACCGTTTCGGAGCTGGCGGCGGCTGGATGCGCGTCGATCCTGGTACCCTATCCTTACGCGACCGCATCGCACCAGGATGCCAACGCGGCGGTTCTGGCGAGGGCCGGGGCCGCCGTGGTTATCGATGACAGGGAACTCGAGGGGGAGAGGCTGCACCACGAGATCGACCGCCTCCTCGACGATCCCGGGCGCCTATGTAAAATGAGGGAGTCCTCCCGGGGTGTGGCCAGGAAGGATGCCTCGGCCGCCCTGGCGGAAATAGTGCTCTCCTGCGTATAGGAGGTTGGCATGGAGGAATACGGTAAGGTACATTTCATAGGTATAGGTGGGGCCGGAATGAGCGCCATAGCCGTGGTGCTTCTTGCCAGGGGAGCCGAGGTAAGCGGCTCGGACCTGAAGGAATCACGCAATACGCGGCGGCTGCGCGACCTGGGGGCCAGGATCTTCATAGGGCACAGGCCGGAGAACGTGGAGGGAGCGGACGTGCTGGTCGTCTCATCCGCCATACCGGTTAGAAACAGAGAGCTGCGCCGGGGGCGCGAGATAGATCTGGAGGTGTTGCCCCGCGCCGCCATGTTGAATCGCCTTATGGAGGGTGCCAGGGGTATAGCGGTGGCGGGAACTCACGGCAAGACGACCACCACGTCAATGGTGGCGATGATCATGCGCGAAGCCGGACTGGATCCAACCTATATCGTGGGCGGAGAACTCAACGACGTGGGCAGCAACGCCTGTGCCGGTGCGGGGGAGTACGTAATCGCCGAAGCGGATGAAAGCGACGGCTCATTCCTTCTTCTGAAGCCTTGGGCGGCGGTGATAACCAACGTCGAGGAGGATCACCTGGATTTCTTCGAGGATCGGGAGGAGGTGCTGGAGTATTTTCGGCGTTTCGTTTCCCTGGTGCCTGAGGACGGTATAGTCGTGTTGGCCGGCGACGACCCCGGGGCTTCCACTCTAAGGGGATGCTGCCACGGCCGGGAGGTGACCTTTGGCGAGGGAGGGGAATACGATTTTGGCTACGACGGGATGGTTTTCGGGGGGGGAGGGAGCCGGTTCAAGGTTTCGCGGATGGGCGAGACGATAGGAGAGATACACCTTGGCATACCGGGAGTTCATAACATACGCAACGCGGTGGCTGCCATGGCGTTGACCATATCGGTTGGAGTGGATTTCCAGGTAGCGGCCAGAGCCCTGCTCTCCTTCAGGGGGGTCATGAGGCGGTACCAGTTCGTGGACGAGGTGGCGGGAATACGGTTCATTGACGACTACGCTCATCACCCTTCGGAGGTGAAGACTACCCTGAGCACCGCTGCCATGGAGAAAGCCGAGAGAATAGTCTGCATGTTCCAGCCTCATAGATACTCGAGGACTGAGGCCTTGTGGAGGGAATTCGGCCAGGCCTTGCAGGCCGCGGACCTCGTGATACTGACGGACGTGTACGCCGCGGGCGAAGATCCCCTACCCGGTGTAAACGGCAAGCTGATAACCAACGCCATCCTGGAGGTTGACCCCTCGAAACAAGTGGTGTATATACCCAAGCGGTCCCTCTTGGGGGAGACCGCCGCGAGGTTTATCCGCCCGGGCGACCTGGTGCTCACAATGGGCGCGGGGGATATATCTCAGTGTGCGGGCGAGATAACGGCCATACTGAGGGAGAGGGGCGAGCGATTTTGCGGGGGAGAGGCTTGAATTGGCTTTGCGGGATATCTGCAAGGCCCTGGCCGATGACTTCAAGGGTAGTGTTATAAAAAATATTCCTCTGGCCGTGTATACCACTTTTCGCATAGGGGGTCCGGCGGACCTCCTGGTGATCCCAAAGGGGATGGATGACCTCATGCTTCTGGCCCAGACTGCGTCTGTTTCGGGTGTCGAGGTTCAAATCCTGGGACGGGGGTCCAACGTTTTAGTCTCCGACGGGGGCTTTCACGGCATGGTGGTGGTGCTCGGCGAGGGGCTAGAGAGAATAAAACTTAAAGGTAAGAATGAGGTTAATGTAGAGGCGGGGTGCGATCTAAGCAAGCTTATCGCTTGGTCTATGAAGAGGGGGCTGGGAGGACTGGAGGATCTCTCCGGTATACCAGGTACAGTGGGGGGCGCCGTACGCATGAACGCGGGCGCTATGGGCTCTTCCATGGGAGATATGGTTGAAGAGGTGAGTTTGCTTGGGATCGATGCCGGTGAAGCGGCGGATATTATATTGGACAAGAGTGATGTCGGATTCGGTTATCGCCGTACAGATATCGGGGATAACGAGATAATATATAAAGTTAAACTTAAGCTTGATCCCGAGGACGGAGATGTGTTGAGGAAAAGACATAAGGAGGTCTTGGGGTGGAGGAGGGATAATCAGCCCTTGAAAAGCCACAGCGCGGGAAGCGTTTTCCTGAATCCTCCGGAGTGTTCCGCCGGAGAGCTGATAGACAGGTGCGGGCTTAAGGGTTGTAGTGTTGGCGATGCCGTGGTCTCGGATCAACACGCGAATTTCATCTTGAACGTGGGGAACGCCAGTGCTGAGGATGTCTACAAGTTGATAACCCATATAAAAAGGGAGGTAAGACTCCGGGAAGGAATAGATTTAGAGGAGGAGATAAGGCTCATAGGAGAGATAGGGAGAGGAAGGTAATGCTGCGCATAGCGGTTTTGATGGGAGGCCTTTCCGGTGAGAGGGAGGTGTCTATGAGCTCGGGGAACGCCGTGGCCGACGCGCTTGTGGAGCTTGGTTACGATGTTCTGAGGGTAGATATAGACCAGGACGTGTTGGGGAAGATGGCGGAGATCAAGGACAATGTCGATGCAGCCTTCATAACCCTGCATGGAAGGCTTGGTGAGGATGGAACCATCCAGGGGTTCCTGGAGATGATAGGCATGCCCTACACGGGATCGGGGGTAATGGCCAGCTCTATGGCCATGAACAAGATAATGTCAAAGCAGATCTTCAGGGCCAACGCCATACCGGTGGCGGATGACACCGTAGTCACCTCTTCGGAGGTTGATGTGATAGGCATGAGGCGCGTGGCGGAAGGGGTATCCCTCGATCTTGGTTTCCCGTGCATAGTGAAGCCGAATTGCGAGGGCTCTACCCTGGGTGCCGACAAGGCCAGGAACCTGGGGGAGCTTGAGGAGGCTATAGAGAGGGCCCTGGCTTACGATGAACTGCTTATCGTGGAGCGTTTCATAGAGGGTAGGGAGATGACCGTGGGCCTGCTAGGAGATGAACCAATGGTTCTTCCCGTCCTGGAGGTCGTGGCCAGCAAGGGTGTGTACGACTACGAGTGCAAATACACCAAGGGAATGACGGATTATATAGTCCCCGCCCCGATTTCGGATGAGCTGGGCCGGGAACTGCGGAGGCTAGCCCTGAAAGCTCACGCCGCGTTGGAGTGCGAGGGATTCTCACGCGTGGACTTCATGATGGACGCCGACGCCAGGATATTCTGCCTGGAGGTCAATACCATTCCCGGAATGACCGAACTGAGCCTGATCCCTAAGGCGGCTACGGCCGCGGGATTATCCTTCCCGGAAGTGGTAGAGATAATCCTGCAGACCGCTCGTCTGAAAGTATGTAGAGGGAAAGAATGCCATGAAGACGAGACAGGCAAAGAGGCCTGAGAGACGGCTGGAGAGGGTTCCCTCCGGGGAAGCGGAATCCCCGGCCGGATCAAGGCGAAGCAGGCAGGCGGCGGCCGGGAAGAAGGCCGGCGGGAAGTCGCGCCCCAGCCTTAAAAGAGTGCGTGAGGGGAAGGGCGAAAGCGCCATGGCGGGAGGAAGGAGCAGGGCCGGGGAATCGGAGGCGAGACCGTGCAAGAGATCCAGGTTCGAGTGGCGTCTCTTGACCACAGCGCTGTTCGGAGCAATGGTCCTCTGCCTTGCCGTGATGCTGTGGGTCTATACGTTTACGGGTGTGCTCAGCGTGAAGCAGGTTGAGATACGGGGCAACCAGAGGCTGGATGCCGCATATCTTCGCTCGATTTCCGGTATTACCTCCGATACCCATCTCTTGAAGATGAACGTTGGCGCGGTGGAGGAGGCGATACGCTCCGAGCCGTACGTGGAAAAGGTGATGGTGTCGAGGAGCTTCCCGAATACGGTTATCCTGGAGATCGTGGAGAGACAACCGCAGGCGGCCATATATCAGAACGGAAAATACCACCTTGTTGACGGCCGTGGTTATGTACTAGAGAGCCTGGACCAGGCGGCACAGGGAACCGTTGAGATAAAGGATCTTGATGTACCACTGCTCTTTCCAGGCGTGGAGATAGGCGGCGAACGGTACGATGTCATAATGGCTCTGATCGAAAGTCTACCTGAGGAACTAGAGGGTATGGCCGAGGCCGTGGGATATGGCAATGATACCGGGCTGTATATGGTGAGCGGTGGGATCACCGTGATCTACGGCGACACGTTGAATCTGCCACGCAAGAACCTTATCGCGCTGCTTTCCCTGAAAGGGCTGGTGGATAAATATGGAGGAATGGAGTATATCGACGTATCCTTTCCCGAAAACCCAGTCTTCAAGCCAGCCTAGAAAATACGCCTATTTACAAAATGTGGATTGAGACTTAACATTTAGGGTACTTTGCAAGTATAATGTTTATGTATAGGTATAAATCTCGATATGAACAATCGTATAAAAAGCTGAAAACCCTCGGGTGTCGGCGATAGGGAGTGTAGCCGTTAAGCTGGTTATTCAAAATGAGTCGCCGTATTCCCGATTCCTTTTTAAGGAAATTAAGGATAACGTTAATCAGAGAGAGAGGGCGATAGGAAAGCTGTTGGAGATAATAGGGAACCGAATGGAGGAATAGGAAGGAGTTGACACCTTAGGTGTCGTAGATTAATAAGGATTTGAGGAGATAGAGAGGATCGAGGTAAAAAGGAAACTCTAAACTATTGGTTGAGATTTTAAAGCGCGCCTCGAAGGATTTATCTTAAGGGGCAATGGATAAAGGAGGGACTGGAAATGCCTGAGACCGCAACCAATTATCTGGCGGTTATTAAGGTGGTCGGAGTGGGAGGTGGCGGAACAAACGCCATCAACCGCATGATAGATGCCGGCCTCAAGGGTGTGGAGTTCGTGGCCATTAATACGGACGCACAAGCCCTCCTCATGTCCGATGCCGATGTCAAAGTGTACATCGGGGGCAACATCACCCGGGGTCTGGGGGCAGGTTCAAACCCCGAGATCGGGGAGCAGGCGGCGCTGGAAAATAAGGAGGCGGTAGCGGAATCCCTCAAGGGGGCGGATATGGTTTTCATAACCGCCGGAAAAGGAGGGGGAACCGGAACGGGGGCGTCCCCCATAGTGGCGGAGATCGCAAAGGAGCAGGGCGCCTTGACCATCGGGGTAGTAACAAGACCCTTCTCGTTCGAGGGTCGAAAGAGGTCGCAGCAGGCGGAGGAAGGCATCGACAAACTGAGGGAGAAGGTGGACACACTTATCATCATTCCCAACGACCGTCTTTTGGAGGTGGCGGAGCAGAAAACCTCAATCCTCAACGCTTTCCGCATGGCTGATGATATCCTGCGTCAGGGTGTGCAGGGTATAACCGATCTGATCACCGTTCCCGGTTTGATCAACCTGGACTTCGCCGATGTCAGGACCATCATGTCGAACGCTGGTTCGGCATTGATGGGTATAGGCGTGGCGTCTGGCGAAAACCGCGCCTCAGAGGCGGCCAGGGCGGCGATCTCCAGCCCGTTGCTCGAGGCCTCTATCGAGGGTGCCAAAGGCATTCTGCTCAACATCTCCGGTGGAACGGACCTGGGGCTCTTCGAGGTCAACGAGGCGGCGGAGATAATCGCCAGCGTGGCCGACCCCGACGCTAACATCATCTTCGGCGCTGTGATCGATGACTCATTGGGAGACGATCTCAAGGTGACGGTAATCGCCACCGGCTTCGAGTTTGGAACTGCTCCCAGCCGGCCCGCGCGCAAAGCCCTGAAGACGGAAACGCCCCCGGAAAAGACCATGGTTTTCGAATCCGAGGAGCTTGATATTCCGGTTTTTCTGCGCAACAAGTAAGCTGAGCGCTCTCTCGGTTTCGTAAGAACCACGCGGCCTGAGCTTTGAGGCGGCTTGAAGAGCCGCCTTTTATTATTTTGTTGGGAGAGGCGATGACAGCTAAAATCGATGATTTCTTAAGCCGGGAGTTACCGGGAGTCACCCGCCCGGGGCGTTATCTGGGGATCGAGGTAAACGCCCGACGCAAACCGCTCGAATCGGGGCGGGTGAATTGCTGCCTGATATATCCGGACGTGTACGAGATAGGCATGTCCAACCTGGGATTGTCCATACTCTACGAAGTGATAAACGACAGGACGGACTCCATGGCGGATCGGGCCTATCTGCCCTGGGTGGATATGCAGGAGCGAATGCGTGAGAAGGGGATTCCCTTATTCGGTCTGGAGAGCCGCCAACCCCTGGGGGCCTTCGACCTGGTGGGTATAACCCTGCAGCACGAGCTTACCTACGCCAACGTGGTAAGGATATTGAAGCTGGCTCAGCTTCCCCTCATGTCCCGGGAACGCGAGGGAGGACACCCCCTGGTGGTGGGAGGAGGCCCCGGGGCATTCAACCCCGAGCCGCTGGCGGAGTTGTTCGACTTCCTGGTGCTAGGGGAGGGAGAGGAAGTAATCGGCGAGATCATCGAGGACTTGAAACAATGGAAGTACATGGAACACGAAGACCGCGAGGGATTCCTCGAGGGTTGTGCATCCATTCCGGGCGTTTACGTTCCCTCCATGTACGAGGTTGCTTATAGGGACGACGGAAGCTTGGATTCAATACGGCCTCGAGCGGGCGCCCCCTATCCGGTAAGGAAACGTGTGGTGGCCGACCTGAACGAGGTATACGGCCCCAGGGTTCCCCTGGTACCCCTGGTGGAGTCCGTGCACGACCGCTGCAGCGTGGAGATCTTTCGAGGTTGTACCAGGGGATGCAGATTTTGCCAAGCGGGAATGATATATCGTCCGGTGCGGGAGAGGGGAGAGAATATACTGCGTGACTGGGCCTGGGAGATGGTCGGCGCGACCGGGTGCGACGAGCTCTCTTTGACCTCCCTCAACAGCAGCGATTACTCCCGCATCACACCACTGTGCGATCGCCTGTCCAGGGAGCTGGCGGAATCCCACGTCGCCATATCGCTGCCCTCACTGCGTACTGATACCTTCTCGGTGCAGCTGGCCTCGCGGTTGCGGAGGGTGAAGCGTACGGGGCTGACCTTCGCGCCCGAGACCGGATCCGCACGCTTGCGCGCGACTATCAACAAGGGGGTGTCGGAGGAGGATCTGCTCAGGACGATTTCCGCCGCGTATCAGGAAGGCTGGAGAAGAGTGAAGCTGTATTTCATGGTGGGGCTTCCAGGGGAGAGCGAGGAGGATGTGGAGAAGATATGTGTCGTAGTTCACCGTATCCTGCGCGAGGGAGACGAGGGGCGGCCCGCCAAGGGCCTCCGCTTGATGGTGAGCGTCTCCACCTTCGTGCCCAAGCCCCATACCCCCTTTCAATGGGTTAAACAGATGTCGATGCCGGAAATCGCCAGGCGGCATTTCATACTCAAGCAAGGATTGCGCACGCGCCGGGTGACTACGAGGTGGCATACAAGGGAGATGAGCTATCTTGAAGGGGTGCTCTCCAGGGGGGACCGCAGGCTGCTGCCGGTTATCATAGCCGCGGCCAGCGAGGGCTGTCTGGACAACTGGAACGAGATGTTCTCGTGGGAACGCTGGCGCGGGGCTATGGAAGGCAGCTGCCTCGATCCCGCCTGGTATGTGGAGAGGGAGAGGTATCGCCAGGAGGTATTACCCTGGGATCACCTCCACTCCGGAGTGGAGAAGGATTTCCTGTGGGAGGAATACATGAAAGCCGGAAGGGGGGAGGCGACGCCAGATTGCCGCTGGGATACGTGTACTTCCTGTGGCGCCTGCTCCTCCGATATGGTGGAGATATCCCTGGCCAAGGAGGAATGAGGATGAAGAGGTTGCTGTTGAAATACGAGAAGAAAGGGTATGCCGGCTTTCTTTCGCATCGCGAGACCATCCGCCTCCTGGACAGGGCCCTGCGCCGCTCGGGGATCCCCATCGTCTTTACCTCCGGGTACAGCCCGAGACCGCGTATGACTTTCTCGCCGGCCCTGCCACTGGGCGTCGAGGCCGAGGCGGAATACCTCGAGGTGGCGGTGGAAGGCGATATAGATACGGCGGAGGCGGGGAAGGGGTTGAACCGGGCCCTTCCCACGGGCCTGAGGGTGTGGGAAGTGCAGGCCTTGCCACCCGGTATGCCCAAGCTGTCCAAGTGGGCGAGATACGGTTTGTACACCGTCCGTGACGGGGACGGGGAGGAGCTTCTTCTGCTGCCCCTCAGCGGTGAAAAGCAGGGCAAGCTAGGCGATGCCCTGGAGAAAATGGCCGTTTTTCGGGGCGGGCCGCTCGAGAAAAGCGATGTGGTCAGAAAAGGTCTTTATGCCTCGCGCTTCGAGGTCTTCGAGGAAATAGAAGGTCCGGTTTTTCTATATGACGGAGAGAGCGGCGATTTGAAAAGGATAGAGGGTGAATGAATTGAGCAGAAAGAGGAAGGGAAAGCCCAAGTCCAGCAAACCACAGCCGCCCAAGAGAGAGATGGCCATCGGAGCGTTCGGTGACGAAACCAGGATCGCGGTTATGGAGAGAGGTGTTCTACAGGAGATATTCGTGGGCCATGAGGAACGACGCTCCATAGTGGGCGATATCTGTATGGGAAAGGTGCAGAACGTTCTGCCGGGAATGGAGGCGGCCTTCATCGACATCGGGCATAACCGCAACGCCCTTCTGTACGTTGGCGATATATTCCAGAATAAATCCCAACAGCACGGCAGGTCCGATATCACCAAGATTCTCAAGGTGGGGCAGGACATAATGGTACAGGTTACCAAGGATCCCATGGGGGGAAAGGGAGCCCGCCTGACCTCTTATCTATCCATACCCGGGCGTTATCTGGTGCTGTTGCCCCAGGTGCGAACCGTGGGCATCTCCCACAGGCTGGACGAGAACCAAAGGGCGCGACTCCGCAAGATCGTGGATGAAGTTAGGCCGAAAGATATCGGACTGATCGTGCGAACGGCCGCCAAGGATGCCCAGGCCGACGAGTTGAGAAAGAGCCTTTCCTATCTTTTCAGGGTGTGGAAACAGGTGCGCCGAGCCGCTGACAAGAAACACGCACCGGCAACCCTGTACCGGGAACCGGAGTTGGAGATCAAGGTGATAAGAGATGTGTTGGATGCGTCCTTCGACCGCATCCTAGTGGACAACCACCGTATCTTCCGGCGCGTGCGCCATTACCTGAAGCAGGTGGCTCCAGAGTTAATGGAACGCGTTATACGCTATTCCGACGAAACGCCCCTCTTCGATGCCCTGGATATTAACCGCCAGATCAGGGAGGCGTTGCGGAGAGTGGTACCGCTGCCATCAGGGGGATCCATAGTTATCGATAATACCGAGGCGCTGACGGCTATAGATGTTAATACAGGTCGCTATATCGGTAAGAAATCCCTGGAAGAGACCGTACTGCGCACCAATATAGAGGCAGTGTCCGAGGTTGTTCGCCAGCTTCGCTTGCGGGATATCGGGGGTATAATAGTCATCGATTTCATTGATATGAACGAGGCCAAGAACCGGCGTGCCGTTCTCAAAGCACTCAACCAGGAGTTGGAAAAGGATCGAACCAAGACCTATGTTGTGGAATTGACCAAGCTGGGCTTGGTCGAAATGACACGTAAGAACGTATCCGAGGGGCTGATCGAGGTCTTCGGTGAAAACTGCCCTGAATGCCACGGCCGGGGAATCATTTTTAGGGAACCTTGAGAGAGCGGGGTAGTGTCCAGGTATCGTATCCGCTGGAATGACGTGAATAGCTTGAGCAGGCGGGCGACCGCAATGTTATAAAATGGTATATGATGCAAGGCAGGGGCATGGAGCGAGAACCGGAGCCGGGAAAGGGGAAAACGGCGAAAAGCGGCAGGAAGGGGAAGATCCTGATAATACTGGGGATCTCACTGGTACTGTTGGGCCTGCTAGCCATCGCCGGTATTTATGCCTATATATGGTATACAAACCACCAGGCCGCCGGCGCCCAGGAGAAACTGCTGCGCGAGTGGGAGGAGAGACCGGCGGAGCAGCAGGGCTGGGAGGTGGCGGTGGGAGAAGGTATCGCCCGTATCATCGTCCCCCGGTTGGAGCTGGATGCCATCGTGGTGGAGCTATGGGGGTTGGGGGATGCGGAGAACCTCAAACGTGGGCCCGGCCATCTTCCCGAAACCGCATACCCCGGTCAGCCGGGTAACTGCGTTATATCCGGACATCGCACTACCTACGGGGCACCCTTCCGCCATCTGGAGCAGGTGCAGCGGGGTGATGAGATAATCCTTATGACCGCACATCACCGCCATACTTACCTGGCCGAGGAACAACATATCGTGGAACCTACGGACCTTACGGTAATTGAACAGGGGGAGGAGGCCAAGGTGACCCTCACAGCCTGCCATCCCTGGTACAGCGCGGCTCAGCGCATCGTGGTTATAGGCAGCCTGGTGGAGAGCGAGGAGATTTGACCTGAGAAGGGGATCCGAGCCGGACCCACCGGTCACGTAACCATGTATATCCTATTACGGTTTTGGCTTGGATGCCGGTAAAGGTAATCCTGGAATATGGATGCGAGAGCCTTCAAGACCTCGGATTATTTCCTAGATATCAAGAGACCGGAAAGTGGGCAGGCTTTCCGGTCGAGGCCAAAACTCACTCGGCGTAGATATTTTGGCATTATTATTGTCGGCAGATCCGTACGCAAACTTTATGGTATTGAGGATACTCGGAGATATGCGGAGATCGCTCGCTTTGGTAGACGGCTGTTCGGGGAAAACGGTTTAAGCTTATCACGAATCACTCACCTGGCGGACGATAGCGATCCCATATCGATTCCATGCGATCTTTCACCGCTGATCGGGACGGTGAAATTGATCATATATATGGGCTTAAGGTGTATGGGGTAGATGTCGATAACAAGACCGAACGATTGAAAGTTGAATATCCCTGATGGTGATAAAGGCAAACTCTTCCGAAAGGAGGGGGCGCAAAGCCATGGGTCTAAGACTGCGAGAGCGGTTATGATCGCCAGGCTGCCGCCTAATAAGCGATGCCCTTTCCGATGAGGAAAGGGCGATTTCGTTCAAGGAACGGAATCGGGAGAGTTGCCACCAGGCCTCGGGGACAAAGGGGAGAGAAGCAAAAATGGAGAGGCTCACTCGGTGGCAGGTAGCGATAACAGCTGCTTTCACAACGGCTTTTCTTATCATAGCCATTCTATCGCCGATATTGTTGAGCGGTGGAGAGGCCGCCGCGGCCGTCAACTGCACCTCCGAGGAAACGAGGATGCTCCAGCTGGTTAACGAAGCCCGCAATAACATCGGGCTGCCTTCGCTATTCATAGAGCAGCAATTGGTCGACTTCGCGCGCTCCTATTCCAGCGAGATGATTCAGTATGATTTCTTCGCTCATGTTTCTCCCGTATCCGGGGACCTGCAGCAGCGTATCGCCGCGAGAGGTATTAACGGATGGCAGTTGGCCGGAGAGAACATCGCCAAGGCACCCAACGTAGAGGTGGCCTTCAATGCGCTCATGGAGAGCCCCACCCATCGAGAAAATATCCTCAGGGCCGAGTTCAACTGTTTGGGTATCGGTATCGTCCAGGGTTCGGACGCCCTGTACATATCCCAGGAGTTCATGCAGTTCAGCAACATACCCTCCAGCGCGGATGTGCCCATCACACCCGAGCCGGAGTCCGCGTCGAGCCCGGACAGCTTCGATTCCTATCTACTGGTAATGAATCCTAACGATACCGCGGCGAAGGTGGACGTGGTGTTCCAGTCCGAGGACGGCGGCAACCATAGCTTCCATTACACTGTGGGGGCCAACAGCCGCTTCACCGTGCCGGTAAGGGAGACCATCGGGTGCTGCTCTTTCGCCGCCGATGTTAGCAGCGATATCCCGGTGTTGGCGGAGCGGGCCATGTACTTCTCCTACCGGGGAAGGAATGGTGGCCACGATTCCATCGGCGCCAGTCAGCCCTCCAACACCTGGTTCTTCGCGGAGGGTTACACGGGCGACAGCTTCGATACCTGGGTGCTGCTGCAGAACCCCAACGACAGCGCTGCCGCGGTCACCCTGAACTTCATGCGCCCGGACGGATCGGTCGTAACCGAGCAAGTAAGCGTTCCCGCTCGCAGGCGGCACAGCGTGCATGTTGACGAGGTTCCCGGCTTGGAGTCGAGCGATGTCTCCACCCAGGTCACGTCCAACCTCCCCGTAGTTGCGGAGAGGTCTATGTACTTCGACTACGAGGGGAAGGATGGTGGCCACGATTCCATCGGCGCCAGTCAGCCCTCCAACACCTGGTTCTTCGCGGAGGGTTACACGGGCGACAGCTTCGATACCTGGGTGCTGCTGCAGAACCCCAACGACAGCGCTGCCGCGGTCACCCTGAACTTCATGCGCCCGGACGGATCGGTCGTAACCGAGCAAGTAAGCGTTCCCGCTCGCAGGCGGCACAGCGTGCATGTTGACGAGGTTCCCGGCTTGGAGTCGAGCGATGTCTCCACCCAGGTCACGTCCAACCTCCCCGTAGTTGCGGAGAGGTCTATGTACTTCGACTACCAAAATAAAAAGGGTGGGCACGCCAGTATCGGCGCGCCGGCTGCCGATACGGAGTGGTACCTGGCCGAGGGCTACACCGGCGAAAGCTTCGACGAATACGTTCTCTTACTGAATCCGGGTGACACCACCGCAAGCGTCGACGTGATATTCGTACGCCCGGACGGCTACAAGGTGATCAAGAAAATAAGCATGCCGCCCCATTCGCGCTATACCGTCCATGTCGACGAGGTTGCGCAACTGGAGGCCTCCGAGGTCAGCACCAAGGTACTTTCTGACAGACCCATCGTTGTGGAGAGAGCCCAGTATTTCGAGTTCCGGGGTCTTCCGGATGGCACCAATTCCGTGGGTTCGAAAGACCCCTCCACCACTTGGTATTTCGCCGAGGGCTGTGTTAAATAGCGGAGGTAGGACAAACTCTCGCGTGAACGGATTCGCATATGGAAATCGTTCTGGTGTCGATCATCCAGGGGCCGCCTGGGCGCCCAGGCGGCCCCTTTTAATGTGGTTGAGCGGTACGAGAATCCACCCGTCGAAACGCCCGGATCAGTTGTCGTTGACATGGGTATAGGCCCGTGTTAACCTCATCTTCTGTGGTAAAATAGCCCTGGAGGTAGCGATGTACGCGATTATAGAGACAGGCGGAAAACAATACCGGGTGGAAAAAGGCTTGGTAATAAGGGTGGAGAAGCTCGACGTGCCGGAGGGAGAAAGGGTGGTCTTCGACAACGTGCTCCTGGCCAGCAACAAGGGCAGAGTATACTCGGGACCCGAGGCGGAAAAGGTCAAAGTGGAGGGAACGGTTACCAGGCAGGGCAAGGATAAAAAGATAATAGTGTTCAAATATAAGCCAAAGAAAGGCTATCGTAAGAAGAAAGGCCATCGACAGCTTTTCAGCGAGGTGCGCGTGGACAAGATAACCGGGGGCCCTCGTGCTCCCAGGGCCAAGAAAAGCACCAAGGAGACCACTAAGGACGAGAAAGAGGTCGAGAAGGGTGACAAGGAGGAAAAGGAAGCCGAGGCGAGCTGATCTTTTTCCGAGAGAGGTGAAAACGTATGTCGAGTAAGAAAGGCGTTGGTAGTTCCAGAAACGGTCGGGACAGCCATTCCAAGAGACTGGGAGTCAAGAGTTACGGCGGCCAGTACGTAAGCGGCGGTTCCATACTGGTACGCCAGAGGGGAACCAGGGTCAAGCCGGGGGCCAATGTAGGCCTGGGAAAGGACTACACCCTTTTCGCCAAGGTGGATGGATATGTCGATTATCACCGCAGCGGCGACCGGCATTACGTGAGCATTATTCCCGCGGAAGAGTAAGTACCGCTCCGCGCCAAACCGCTTTTTCAGACCAGGTCCCGGCTTGGGCCGGGACCTTTCGCTTTACGGGGGTGAGCCCTTGTTCATAGACGAGGTAGAGATATGCACACGCGGTGGAGAGGGCGGAGGAGGATGCGCCAGCTTTCATCGTGAGAAATACCGGCCCCTCGGGGGTCCCGATGGAGGAAACGGAGGACGGGGCGGCTCGGTATTTTTGCTCGCATCCACCAGCGTCAATACCCTGATCGAATATACGCGTCGACGCCACTTCGAGGCAGGGAAGGGCGGCAGCGGATCGGGCAATAACCGACGGGGAGCCGATGGCAAGGACGTGGTACTCCCCGTGCCGATGGGAACCCAGGTTAGAGACGAGGAAGGCGGCTTCATCGCGGATCTGTCGATTCCGGGCAGCAAAGTAGTCGTGGCGAGGGGGGGTGTTGGAGGCAGGGGCAACGCCTCCTTCGCGACGCCGGCACGCCGGGCCCCCGATTTCGCCGAAAAGGGAGAAAGAGGCGAGGAAAGATGGGTGAGATTAGAGCTCAAACTACTGGCCGACGTGGGAACCGTGGGTTTTCCAAACGTGGGCAAGAGCACCCTCATCTCCAGGATATCGGCGGCGAGGCCTAGTATCGATTCGTACCCTTTTACGACGCTGGAACCTATGCTGGGGGTGGTGCGTGTGGACGAGGAGAGGAGTTTCGTCATCTCCGATCTTCCCGGCTTGATAGAGGGGGCTCACGAGGGAAAGGGGCTGGGGTTGAGGTTCCTGCGCCACGTGGAGAGGACCAAGGTATTGTTGTATATGGCGGATGTATCGCCGGGCGCGGAGCCGGGACCGGAGCGTGCTCTGGAAATAATTCAGAGCGAGGTAGCTTACTACGACCGATGCCTGGATGAGCGACCGCGATTACTGGCCGCGAACAAGATAGACGTTGCCGACCCCCAGTTGCTCGAAGAGGCGGGGAGGGCAGCGGAATCCAGGGGTTGGGATTTCTTTCCTATCAGCGCGGTAACGGGAAAGGGGATTTCCGCCCTGGTCTATCGCCTGGCGGAGATGGTCGAGATCACGCGGGACGGTGAGGGGCCGGGCATGCCCGAGGAAAGGACGGTTTACACCTATGACCCCTCGCGGGAAAGGGGATTCGAGATCGTGGAGGAGGAGGGGGTTTTCCATGTACGCGGTGAGAAAGTGGAGAGGCTGGTGAAAAGCGTGGACCTGGAGAGCCCTCAGGCTCTGGCCTACATACAGGGAAGAATGAAGCGCATGGGTGTGGAGGAGGAGCTGATGAGGAAGGGAGCGGAGAAGGGAGACACCGTGGTCATAGGGGATCGTGTCTTCGATTTCCTGCCCGAGGAATAAGCGTGACATCGAGGCGTTTTGAGCCGCCAGCGATTAAAATATGACCTGGAGGTTATCAAGCAGGGAAAGGAAGATCGATTTGAGTTTCGGGGATCGTCACATCGAGGCCGGAAGAATAGCCATAAAGGTGGGCACCTATACCCTCAACGACCCATCCGGCCGGCTGGACCGCGGCCATATGCGCGAGCTGGTCCGGCAACTGTCCTCGCTTAGATCCGCGGGAAGAGAGGTGATACTGGTTTCATCCGGTGCCATCGCCGCCGGCGTGGAAACGCTCGGGCTCGCGGAGAGACCGGAGGATATACCGTCGCTGCAGGCGGTATCCTCGGTGGGGCAGGGTCTTCTGGTGCATCTCTACACGACGTTTTTCGGGGAAAACGGTATCCTGGTCGGGCAGGTACTTCTCACGCAGTACGATTTCGCCCACCGCCAGCAATATCTCAACGCCCGCGCCACCTTCAATCGGCTACTGGAGAGGGGCGTGGTGCCGCTGGTCAACGAGAACGATACCGTGGCGGTGGAGGAGATACGCTTCGGAGACAACGACCGTCTGGCAGCCCTTGTAGCGGTGCTCACCGACGCGGACCTGCTGGTGATGCTCAGCGACATCCAGGGCTTTTACACGGCGGACCCCAAGCGCGATTCAAACGCCCGGCTGATGTATGAGGTGGGGAGGATAACCCCGGATATGATGAAGGCGGCGGGAGAGGCCCTGGAGGAGCATTCGTCAGGCGGCATGACCGCCAAGCTGGAGGCGGCCCGTATATCCACTTCCTCGGGGATCGGAGTAGTCGTCGCACCGGGTAGGGAGCCGCGCATACTGGAGAGGGTACTCCAAGGCGAGCGGGTGGGCACCTATTTCCATCCCGGGAAGAAGGAGTTGAGGGATCAGAAGCACTGGATCGCCTATGGAACGCGCCCGCGCGGCACGATCGTGATAGACGAGGGAGCCAGGGAGGCCATACTGAACCGCGGAAAGAGCCTGCTTCCGGCCGGAGTGATCGAATGCGGGGGTGATTTCGGCCCCGGGGATGCCGTGGACGTGGCGGACAGCGAGGGCAGGATCCTGGCTCGCGGTCTTTGCGGCCTCTCGTCCGGCGAGGTGAGAGAGGTCAAGGGAATGCGCACGGATGATGCGGCGCGTAGACTGGGGGAGGATAGCTGCGACGAGGTGATACACCGCGATTACATGGTGGTATTGAGGGGAGTCGAGGAGGGGTAGCGAAGCGAACCATTCCGGCCGGGGTCTCGGAGGGAGCGCGGCTGGGATTGTCGAGAAGGACGGCAGGAAATCGGTGTCCGTCCATATAAGAATTAGAAGAAGGCAGATGGAGGTGATGATGAAGGTTATCGAGGATCTGGGCATAAAGGCGAAGGAAGCCGCGTTGGGGATGGCTCTGGCGACGGCCGAGATCAAGAACGAAGCGTTGGAGAGGATGGCGGCGGCCCTGGAGGACAACCGGGACGGGATACTCGAGTGCAACAGCGAGGATCTCGAGGCGGGAAAGGAGAGCGGGCTGAGCGGCGCCTTAATGGACCGTCTCGACCTGAGCGGCAAGCGTATCGACGACATGGCCGCGGGGCTGCGCGAGGTAGCGGCCTTGCCCGACCCGGTGGGGGAGATAGTCGAGGGTTGGACGCTCCCGAACGGGCTGCAGATACAGAAGGTGAGGGTTCCCCTGGGCGTGGTGGGCATGATCTACGAGGCTCGGCCCAACGTTACCGTGGACGCGGCCGGGCTGTGCTTGAAGTCGGGGAACGCGGTTATCCTGCGGGGAAGCTCCTCGGCCATGAACTCCAACCGCGCTCTCAGCGAAATAATCTCCCGGGCGGCGGAGGAGGCCGGCCTTCCGGCCGGATGCATACAGCTCGTACCTGTCGCCGATAGGGAGGCGGCCAGGGAGCTCATGCGTCTGCACGGTTACATGGACGTGCTTATTCCCCGTGGCGGGGCGGGATTGATACGCACCGTGGTCGAGGAGAGCACCGTGCCGGTAATCGAAACCGGCGTGGGCAACTGCCATACCTACGTGGACGCCTCCGCCGACCTGGACAAGGCCCTCGACATAGCCATCAACGCCAAGTGCCAGCGTCCCGGGGTATGCAACGCAATGGAGACCTTGCTGGTCCACGAGGCGGTGGCCGGAGAGTTTCTGCCGCGTGCCGCGGAGTCCTTGAGGGAAAGGGGTGTGGCTCTGAGAGGATGCGAGCGGTCCCGCCGGGTGGTGCCGGATATGGAGGAGGCGACCGAGGAGGATTGGCATACAGAATACCTCGATCTTATCCTGGCGGTGCGGATCGTATCATCGGTCGAGGAGGCTATCAGGCATATCAATACCTATGGCTCCAAGCATTCCGAGGCCATAGTGACCGAGGATTACGGAGCCGCGAGGCGTTTCGCGGGCGAAGTGGATTCTGCGGACGTATACATCAATGCAAGCACTCGTTTCAGCGACGGCAACCAGTACGGGCTGGGCGCGGAAATCGGAATATCGACGCAGAAGCTTCATGCACGCGGGCCCATGAGCATCAGGGAACTAACCACGACAAAGTACATCATATATGGTGACGGACAGGTGAGGCCTTAGCATGGGAATACTGAGGACCAAGAGAATCGGTGTAATGGGTGGGACCTTCGACCCCATCCATCACGGCCATATGGTTACGGCCGAGGAGGCGTGGAAGCAGTTCGGCCTGGATCAGGTATTGTTCGTGCCCAGCGGGCATCCCCCCCACAAGGAGGAGAGGAAGAGCCTGGACGCAGAGCAGCGCTACCTGATGGCGGTTATCGCCACAGCGACCAACCCTCATTTCATCGTCTCCCGCATGGAGATAGAGAGGCCGGGACCCTCCTATACCATAGATACCGTCGAACAGCTTCACCATAAGTACGGTAGGAATACGGATGTTTTCTTCATCACAGGGGCGGATGCCATCCTGGAGATACTTACCTGGAAGGAACCGGAGAGGATCCTCGAGGAATGCACGTTCATCGCCGCCACCCGTCCGGGATACGATCTCGCCAGACTAGAGGACTCCTTACCTGAGGCCGAGAAGACGAGGCATGCCAGCGACCCCAAGGTATTGGTCATGGAGATTCCCGCCCTGGCCATTTCCTCGACGGACATCAGGAGGCGGGTAAGCGAGGGAAGGCCCATACGTTACCTGGTTCCCGAGGGGGTGGCGGAGTTCATCGAGAAGAATGGGTTATATACTTGAGCGGGAGAAGCAAGCGGCAGGAGGCGGCGCCTGAGGACAAGGAGAAGCTGTCCAGGCTTTCTAAGCGCCATCAGAGGGAATCCAGGAAGAGGCGCCGCCTAGTCATTATCGCCGTAGTGGTGGTAGGCGCCACTCTGGCCGTGGGGGCGATTCTCGATATCCCCTATATCAATATAGCTCGCAGGGGAGGGGAATGGCTGGGAGAGAGGTTCTCGGGCACCACGCAGGAACAGGAGCTTCCCGACTACGCCTTTCTTACTCCGCCCGGCGCCAGTGAAAAGCTGCAGGGCCGTGTGGAGACGGCCGTGGTCCTCTGCCGCGATGACGTGCCCCGGAAAACCATCCTGGGATTGGCGCTCATGACCTACGACGTGGTCGAGGAGACGGGGGAGGTCTATCTCATAGCCGAGGACACCGCTGTCTTCAACCTGGAAGGGCAGCAGATAGCGCTCGAGGATGTGTTGAAGGAAGAGGATGGATACGACCTCATGCGTACCACCATCGCCAATATCACCGGAGCGGATATCGATTACACTGTTCTTCTGGGTTTCAAGCAAGCCTCACTGCTGCTCCAATCCCTGGATTTTCCCCCGGTGATGGTGGAGGAGGACACGGTGCTGGTCAATCCCCTGAACGGGGAGACCAATTACCTGTTCCAGGGGCACATGATCGAGGACGCCGACCGCTTGCTGTTTTACTTGTTGGCAACGGATGAAGAGGATGGATACGACTATAGATTGGACAGGCTGGAAACCCACCTGCCGCGGGCCTTCTCCCGGCTGCGGGGGGAGGACCCCTCGCTGCTGGAGGAGAAGCTCGCCTGCCTGAGGCAGGAGGGGATACTGCAGCCTACCCCGGGAGAAACGCAGGAGGAGAGGGCTTATATCGCCTCGATGATCCAGGCCTTCGCCGCTCTTCAGGAGGAGAGGCTGCTCTGCGGCGAGGTTCCGGGCGTGGAGGTTCTCAACGGCTGTGGTGTGCCGGAACTGGGAAAGAAGGTGGCGGGCGAGCTGGGGCTGATGGGGGTGACGGTGGTTGGTTCGGGGGGTAACGTCAAGACGGTGATCGACGGCGAGGAGGTCAACGACTTCTCCTACGATAAAAGCAGCATAATATATCGCAGCGAGGACCGGAGGGTAAAGGCCTATGCCGAGTACCTGGGGGTGATACTCTCAGTTACCGACGTTGTATACGAATCGGGTCCGGGCGCCGAGATCGTATTCATAGCCGGCAGGGACAGGGCAGGATAACAAGGGTTTCGAGACCGGTCCGGGCATATGTTACCCTAATATATAGAGGATGTATCGATTGAGGTTTCAGGATTCGCCGGATTCGGAGAACCCGGTGCGGGGAGGAGGTGTATAGCGGCGGAAAGCAGGGAAACAGCCATCGCGGCGGCGCGGGCCGCCTCCGACAGGAAGGCCAACGACGTATTGATCCTGGACATGAGAGAGGTGATGGTTCTCACGGATTACTTCATGATCTGCAGTGGGAACACGGATCGCCAGGTAGGGAGCATTCAAGAGGCCGTGGAGAGGAAGCTGGCCTCGGGAGGCGTCAAGCCGGTTCGCCGGGAGGGGGAACAGCACAGACGGTGGGTACTGCTGGACTACCTGGACGTGGTAGTACATGTCTTTCGCCAGGAGGAGAGGGAGTACTACGAGATCGAGCGCCTGTGGAAGGACGCCCCCCAGGTTAGCTGGGAGGAGACGCCGCGAGAGATGGCGACATCGACGTAACCGACCAACCGCTATAATACCGGGGCAGCGGGCATGCCGCCCGTTGACGGAGCTATAGCGGATATTTATACTTCATAGCGAGCATGAGATGGGGCCGTGGCGCAGTGGGAGCGCGCTACCTTGGCATGGTAGAGGTCACGGGTTCGAGTCCCGTCGGCTCCACCAGCAAAAACAGGGCCGAAAGGCCCTGTTTTTTTGCTCCTTGCTAACGAATTTGCTAACGAGTGCCTCCGGAGAAGCCATGTTTATCACGCGGAGTATTGAGGATATAATAGGGATCGGCAAAGAGAATGCGGTTTTATTATGTCTTGTTTTGCCTCCGGGCAGCGGTTTGATCCGCATTCTCTTTGCCGAGAGCCCGGGGGCATTGCTTTGGGGGTGGTACATGGTTTAACCGTTCTAACGGTAAGGGGCCGTTAGGCGCGGCCGAAGGAGCTAAGAGGTGATTGAATAAATGGTGTCAAGTAGCTACGATTTTGATAGAACATGGGATTTCTATGTACTTATAGACGGGAACATTGTATCACGTCATAGAAGGGCCTACAGTGTGAAAAATGGGGTAAGAAAAGCTAAAAAGAAGTTGAGGGACGACGGGAACACTGGAAATATTATGATCCAAGACGTAGGCGCGGGGTTGCTATGCACACCGGAATATATTGAGGCTCTTAACTGGGCAAATGTTTTATTGGAAAGGTGCCTTACACATACAACCAACATTGGAACGACTATTGAAGAGACCATAGAAGAGTTTGTTAAGACGTTTGAAACAGGAGGCGCCAAGATAATGCCCGTGCGCCAATAAGAGGTCACCCTTCATAATTGCCCTCAGGGCCCCGGTTTCGGCTGGGGCCTTTTTCAACTTTATCATCATTGATGACTTTCCTATCTGTTACAATCAGGTTTAAGTAACTGGAAGCCGCTCAGGATTATAGGGGTTCAAAGCTAGTGAATTGGGTTGGATGGCTAGGGCTGGCTATTGGCTTTGGTGCATTAATTCTTTCAATCATTGCATTAGTCCATTCAAATGAGGCCAATAAGATCTCAAATGCCGCCAATGAAATCTCCAAACAGGCAAACAGCATAGCCCAGCAAGCCCTAGATTATGAATCTCGATTTAAGATCGAAGTCAGCACAAGATTCGTTGTGACGATCTATAAGCCTGGCAGGTTCTTCGAAGCCGTTCAAATCACAGTACGTAACCATGGCAAGAGGACCCTTTACATAGAAAGTGCGGAGATCCGCGATATATCAAGGAAACTGAGAGTGGGTCACTTGAGATTCGATCCCCCCGTGAACTTCCCAATTTCTTTAAAGGATTCAGAGAGTGTAGAAGTCGTTCAACCAAAGCGGGATCTTGCAAAGCTATTCTCAGAAGACTTCAACAAGGAAGTAACTCTAGAAGCAGCCTTTAGAGATAAACTGGGTAATGAATACACTAGTGAGCGCTTTCAATTAAACATAGAGGAGGAGCTAGCAAAACCAACATTTGTAGAAATGCCACTCAGGATCACTGGTCCGATTGAAACAGATATTGATTATTAGCAGTGATATCAGTAATGGTGAAGGCCCCGGATTTCTCCAGGGCCTTCTCTGCGAGAAAGGAGCGAGTGGCAGAGATCCTTTAGCTTGACGGGATAATCCCGTCGATCAGCACGAACCATGTCGGTCGCGCTATGACTACATCGGCTCTCAGATACGCCCGGATCCATACCTGGAGGCTTCCGAACGCGCTCCCGGACGAATCCGCGGCCTGCCTCGAGGCCTCTATGAGCAGCTGGGTCCGCATGCCAACCAGGCACTCCCTGAATACGCCGACATAGGCCTCCGACGCATCCTCAGCGGTCCCCTTGGTCAGATTTATAGGGATCTGGTTGGTGACGAACTTCTTCATCTTTCCCCAGCTTTCTGGGGTCTTCAAGGGTTCACCATCACCGTTCTTCAAGCGGTCGAGGGTGCCAGCCTCACGGGGTGAATAGATGATCGATATACCATCTTCCGGGCCGTTCTCCTCCTGGATCTTCTGCCAGGCCTCGGAGAAGTTGTCATAGCCGCTCAGGGCGCCGCCGTTGGTTCCCATATCAATTGTCTGTATTCCGTCCCAGTTGCGGACACCACAAGGCTCCTCAGCGGCTCCCATGCCGCGCAGGATAGCCCGGTCGAGCTCGAGCGCCAGGGATTTTGAAAGGGCGTTCCTGATGACGGTGTCGATGTTAACAGCATCTTCCAAAAGCTCCACGGACGACTTCATGAGAGCGGCCAAGGTACGGGACTGTAGCTCCACGCGCCCGAAAGTCATCTCGGATTCGGTGATGCTCGCGTTCTCGGGCCTCCAGTAGGCCGTGGGGTCTCCCTCGACCACCGCGAGGTTCAAGGTCCTGGACTCCATGGGGATGGTCGT
This sequence comes from Actinomycetota bacterium, assembly GCA_034188985.1. Classification (GTDB taxonomy): domain Bacteria; phylum Actinomycetota; class Geothermincolia; order Geothermincolales; family RBG-13-55-18; genus JAXHVT01. The sequence continues at coordinate 40,252 of JAXHVT010000001.1, forward strand.
CGCGCCGGCCTGAAAACATCTCGCCTGGTTCCTTGCCAGGTCGATGACGTTCAAGGCCAAAGGAGTGGGTACCAGATACCCGCCGGCGGTGTCGAGGCCCTCGGCCATGGCCCTTTTCTCGGCCTCGGCGCCCGTCCAGTTCGCGGTTGCTATCCCCCGGACGAAGCGCCCAAGGGAGAGCTCACCGGCGCGGATACCGTCGGGCAGTTGGTAGGGAACGGAGTCGGCCATCCTCTGATCCGGCCTGAGCGTCTTGATCTTACGCCCCGTCTCCAGCTCGATAAGCCCCATCGAAGACCCCCTTAGGTCCATAGTCGAGGATCCCCTATTGTCCATATCCGGGACCTCCCCGGGGAGAAGCCCGTCCAGATCGTCCAGCATCCCCTGTAGGCTGGACCGTTCGCTGGTAGGAATGTTCAGGCCGATACGCTTCGCAATATTATCCGCTTTTCTCATGAGCGAATTGAAATTGTTATCCTCCTCGACCGTGAGATCACGGTTTCTTTGCTCGGCTGTGTTAAGGATCTCACTGGCTTCCTCCAGTATCTTTGCCCGCTCCCTCCTTAGCTTATATTCGTTCTCTGTAACCGACATTTTCTATATCCTCCTCATCTACTCAGAATCGGCTGTACCCATACAGAGACCGCCCCGGTGGTTCTCACAACGTCGATTTTTATGAAGGGCGGGACGCTCTCCAAAACCATACAACTGCCCAGGGTGAGCTCACTCCCGTACTGCTCGTAGTCGGTTTCCCCCTCAGTCATACCGAGCGCGCCAAGGATCGTAATCGTTCCCTCGAAAGAACCCTCGTCTTTGACCAGCACGAAACAGCTCTCAAAATCGAGGCAGTTGATAGGGTCAGAGGTGTAGTTCTCCGACTTGTTATCTACGGCTTTGGTTGCGGGGTATGCCTTTGATGTCATATTTTCCTGCCTCCTTTGGTGTCTCGGGCAAATAAAAAACCCGAAGAACACCCTTGCTTGTGGTGCGTCCTTCGAGTCGCTTTTCCTAGCTTCTCGCAAAGCCCGCCACCGTGCAGCTCTCGCCGGTAACCGCAGGGTTCCAGTTCTTTTCCTAGAACCTTTTCACCTGCCCCGAGTGCCCCTCCAGGGGCGGCTCGGCACGGTCCACGATATTCACTTACCAATATACTACAACAGCCTGCCGACATTTTCCTTCCCTACTTCTCAAAATCTTCCGGCCAAGGTATGTTTATGGCCCCGTTATATTCCCCGAAATCCTCCGGCCGGGTCCACGCGGTCGGGTCGTCATCAATATCGTTCTCCTCCAGCAGGAGATAGGGCTCCATGGCTTCAAGCTGGGAATCGCGGCGTTTGCGCTCGATGATGAGGGCTTGCAGGACGGTGGCGTATATATCGGCCAAGCACTCCTCCCCTCCAGCCGCGTACTTGTCGCGGAGATCCTGAAACAGCTTTATGGAGATCCTAAGGTTTGAAACGGTCAATTCATGCAGGCTTTCAAAGCTTACGGTTATGGGTTCCATGGCTATCCTTTCTTAGGCGTAAAGTTTCCCATCTATACTTGTATCCCACTCAAGGCCGAGAGCGGTCCAGGCGCGGATAAACTGTGCCCTGGATTCGCGCTCCAGCTTCGCCAGGGGGTGGAGATGTATGGCCCCGGTCGTCTCCGTCCTGGTGGTCAGGCCCTCCCCGGATATAGCCCCCCGGCACTCATCGGCCCGATCCAGGGCGGATAAGGCCTCCTCTATAAGGATCAGGCGGCCGGGGGAAAGCGCCCTGGAGGGAATGACCTGCCGCCATAGGTCCTTGGACCGTTCCGAGAGATGCTCGGGCGGTTCCGGGATCGACGTATCCTTTCTATCCTTGTCCATCGTCCTTTCTCCTTTCAACTTTTTAATGTTTCATGCACCTTTATGTAATTTCGCGGTCGTAGAAGCTTGGCTCCCCGCACGGTCAAGTTTTCCCAGCTCACAGTGATTTTCGCCCCCTTATCCCCCTCTGATGATAAACAGAAGAAAAATCGGCATTGAATACAGGCAACACGCATTCGCCGGATATCTCACCACCTGTAGCTGCCTTCATTTCTCTTCTCTCCTTGATAGCTCTTGCCTGCATTCATCACACGAGCAGCGTTTCAGCGTGCTTTCAGTCATGCTCGAGCGGGGATAACCCAAGTCGGCATTAATGCATGTGTTGCCAGCCTTGCCCCCTTCCCTCCTGTAGTTATCAAGAGGGTTAGCCTCATCGATGAAGGTTTCGAGTCCACGCTGTAGGAAGTGTTGGAGGGTCCAGCTGTGAGACCAGTAATAGGCCGAATCTGTCAGCACCAGATGATAGTTATCGATGGCCTTCAAGATATCCTCTTGGCTGTATTCCTCCCTCAGCCTTCCACTGATGGCCCTCTTCATCTTCTCGGTTAAGGCACGATGCTTGATGATCCCCTTAGAATTCCAATGTTCGAAGATAGCTTTATATGTCTTTTGTCTTTTATGAGTCCGGTCTGTAGGACTAGTTTTGGTCCGCTCTACAGGACTAGTCCGGTCTGTAGGACTAGTCCTGTCTGTAGGACTATTTGTGCTTCCCCATATCTCATAGTTCTTCTGGATACCGATGGTATTGATATACCCTTCACGGTTAACGGTTATCATGGTGCGATCTTCAAGCCGCCTTAAGGCCTCCGTGGTCCTTGACCTATGTAAACCCGTTTCGTGCTCAAGCCGCGATATTGATATCGGAGCCCTGCACTTATTGAATCCGTAGCTAAGGCGGACTATCGCAAGTAATACACGCCATTCAGAATCGGTCAGCTTATGGCGCACCATGGCTTCTAGGAGCTCATTGGCGATCTTTACATAGCCGTTCTCAACCTGCGGGTTCGCCACCGTGACCACCGCTTATCCTCAAGGTCTCTTTATCGAAGTGGAATGAAAATTCACCCGTCATTCCGTGGCGGTTTTTCAGAAGGGAGAGCACCAGCTCCCCAGGGCGGCCCCCGCCGTTCAGCTCTGGCCTCCATGCTCCTAATAGAAAATCGCAAGCCTCCTCGATCGCTCCGCTGTCTCGCGCCATGCAAAGCGAAAGAGGATCACCGCCACTACCGCCCTGTCGGGAAGTCTGTATCAATACGAGAAGGGCGCAGGAGAGGCGCTTTGCGGCGCTTTTCAGCTCTCGCGCCAGGTTAGACATGCGTTCATAGCTCGAGCCCCCGGAGGCGCGCAGGAGGCCCAGATAATCGATGATGAGGAGGGGGACGCTCTTCCCGAGATATTTCTCGGCCTCCCGGAAGCCCTTCTCTACATCCGAGATAGAGAGGCCGGATTCATCGACGATAACCAGTTCCTGGTAGCGCCTCGACCAGGCGGCCAGGCGGGGGTCCCCTTGGGCTTTCTCAAGATAGGAATCAAGACGCTCCGGGGTTTCCCGGTTGTCGACGGTAAAAAGGCGTGCCACAACCTCCCCGGCCGGCATCTCCAAGGAGAAGAAAAGGACGCCGTGGGGATCTACACGGCGAAATATGTTGGCCATGATGTTCACGGCCAGGGCGGTCTTACCCACGCCGGCGCGTGCCATTATCCCCATGACTTGGCCGGGTCGTATGCCACGGGTAAGGCGGTCTACGGGATGATAGCCGAGTGTGACTCGGCGGCCCTTGCTGCCGGAGAGAACCTCCCTGTAATCGTTCAGGGCGGAGATAACGCTCTTGAGACGGCCGGGGTTATATCCAAGGCCCTCGAATATCGATTGATACGAAAGATCCGGGCGGCCCTCCTTGACGATCGCCGAGAGATAGGCCAGGTCGTAAGCGGATGGACTAATAAGGCGGTCCTGGATAACCAAGAGCGCCCTTTCAGGCGAAAGGCCCTTTATCTCATCGGCAACCCTGAGGACATGGTTAGGCACGGACATTGAGTGCTTCCCCCTTGCCGAAAATGAACTCCGAAACGTCTGAGTATGGAATCCGTGTAATAGCTATGAAAAAACCGATCGCTCCCTCCAGGTCTTCCATCGGGCAATCGAGTGCTTGGAGGCGCTTGAGACGTCCCAGGGCCTCGGCGGCCGGTCTGATTCCCGGAGGGATCTCGGTAGTTTCACGAATCCCATTCATTCCGCTCGTTCGCTCTCTCATATCCCCCTCGATCTCGGGCCATTCTTTGTACCCACCGCGATCCAGGGCGGCCTTAATACCACAGCGGTTCAGCTGGCGGGCCTCCAGGAGGGCAAGAAACTCGTTAAGATTCCGAAGCAGGCCACGGCTGATGTGCTCCACAGCCATTCCCCCCCGCCATCTTCTCCCGGAGTGCCGCCTCCAGGGCCTCCCGGTCCACTCTTACAGTTCTTTGTCCCCAGCGGACCTTTCCCGGCAATTCACCTTTGCTCGAGAGTCTGTAAATCATAGTGAGCGGCAAAGAGAGGTACTCAGCTGTTTCCTCAAGGGTCATGTAGCGGCTCATCCACTCTTACCCCCTTCCAGTTCCGGCCATAGATCGGCGGGTAGCACGCCCAGGGCCTCGGCAATAGCACGGCGGATCTTCGGGTAAGGTCGCACGTGGCCGGCTTCAATCATCGCGATAAGAGCGCGAGAAACGCCGCATTCCTTCGCGAGATCAGCCTGTGTCATTCCTCGGTTCTTCCTGAGAGAACTCGTAGTAATTGACATTTTCTCCAACTCCTTGTAACATGTTAATAACTTTAGAATATAGCTTAACACTCAGCATAAACATATATAGAGGTTAATATGAATAAAGCTGAGCTTAGGGAGCGGGTAGAGGAGGAATTAGGGGAACCCTTAGCGGATAACGAGTACTTTGAGCATCTGCTTTTATCCCTGGAGACTGGCGATAGGATACTCTGGAATATCAGTGACTTCACAGAAGACGATGTAAGGGTTCTTTTAACCAGACACCTTGAGATTGTCGGTGCTCCTAAGGCGTCTGTAAGAAAGCTTGAGGTAAAGCGTGCAATAGGGCCAAAGACACAGAAGGCACGATATTTAAATGAGGCGAAATGCCGTGCGTTTGGGGAGGACATAATCAAGGCCAGGGAGGCGCTAACCGGCAGAGAGGAACCGTTTACACAGAGGCAGGCCGAGAAGTGGTTTTCAGCGCGTGCAAAGGATAAGGCTCTCTTACGCGTGGAGCTCTTAGTCGAAGATGAAGAGCTTGCGCGCAAACTCATGCGTACCAAAGGGGCGATAGCGGCCTCTGCCACTCCCGAAAGGCTTAATTGCCGCCCCACGGTGAATCTCGATTCCGATCGCTACAAAACAAAGCGTATGATTTCAAGGCTTGCGGATAATACGGGTTTCGGCGAAGAGGAACTCCTCGACCTGATCTTAACCGATGAGGTTCCTGAAAGCCTTATAAGGATCGAGATGAGAATCGAGGGTTTCATCGACCGCCCAGGTCGGCAGGTGCCAACATTCCGCTTGGAGGGAGATCTCCGCGCATCGCCTTCCGAGGTGGAGGCATTTTATCGCAAGAGAAGAAAGAGATTTCTGGAGGCTTTTGGTGCTGGTGTTCCCCGCGCATTAAGCCCACGATCAACGCATACCCGCACTCAGTTGCTTATAGACTTTATAGAGGGGGAGGCGGCGGGCAAGACATGGGATGAACGCCTTGAACTATGGAATAAGAGATATCCCGACTTCGCATATAAAAACAGGGCGAGCATGATGAGCATCTATTCTCGCTTGAAGAAAAGGGGGTTGAAGGATGGCAACCATTAAGAAACGCGGCGATAAATACTATGTCGTGTATTACTTCGAGGGAAAGCACCGCTGGAAGGTTGCAGGCCCCCGGGAGATCGACGCCAAACGGCTGAAGTCGAAGACCGAGAAGTCCATCCATGAGGGGACCTTCAGGGAGATCGAGAACAAGACCTTCAAGGAGCTCGCGGGGGAATGGCTGAAGATAAAGAAGAAGGAGATCCGGCCCAATACGTATGTCGCCTACAAGTCGTGTGTGAAGAAACTCGAGAAGCATATCGGGGATAAGAAGATAAAGGCCATCGGCCCTAAAGAGGTCGACCAGCTGGCCGGGAAGCTCTCGGATGAGGATATCTCGGCCTCTACGGTCTCACGCTCCCTGAGCATCCTCTTCTCGATATTCAAGAAGGCGGTTCAATGGGGATATATCCCGAGTAACCCGGCCGAATACGTTAAAAAGCCGCAGGTCAACAAGCCGGAGGTGGAATACCTCGAGCCGGAAGAGGTCAAGCGCCTGCTCAAGGCCGCCGGAGAGCTCGACGAGATATGGGGGAAAAAGGACCACAAGAGGGATTATATGACCTGCCGCAAGGCCCTATTGATGTTCGCGTGTCTCACCGGGGCGCGGCAATCCGAGATATTGGGCCTCAGGTGGGGTGATCTCGACCTCGAGGAGAGGAGGGCTTATATCCGCCAGGTTCTCCAGGGCGGGAAGTTCTATCCCCCCAAGTCCCAGGCCGGCCGGCGCGTGATAGACCTCCCGCCGGTCCTGGTGGAGGAGTTAAAGACTCATCGGCTCCGCCAGGCGGTGGAGCTCGAGCAGAACCCCGGGGATCTCGTATTCACGACCTCGGAAGGCACGCCCATGGATAGGCGAAACGCAACACAGCGGATACTCGAGCCGTCACTGACCCGCGCGGAGCTCCGCAAGGTAGGATTCCATGCCTTGAGGCACAGCTATGTATCTATGTTGATCGCGCAGGGGGAGAGCGTGAAGACCGTTCAAACGCTCGCAGGCCACAGCACGGCGCGTATGACGGTGGACGTTTACGGACATATGCTCCAGGACGCCGGGAAGGCCGCCGCCGCGCGTCTGCAAAATACCTTGTTTGGGGAACTGGTAGAATTTGACGCTAACGAATTTGCTAACGAGTCATGATTATCCGTGCTTTTTGGAGGTTTGCGATATTGAATATAATCGCAGGTTAAACAGTATATTGGCAAACACGGCAAAATACGGTCAGAGGGCATTTTTAGATTGGCATGGTAGAGGTCACGGGTTCGAGTCCCGTCGGCTCCACCAGAAAAAAACAGGGCCGAGAAGCCCTGTTTTTGTTTTGGGAAACATCTTTGATCTTTGAATCAACCGCGGATATATGGATGATTGTGCGGTGGAGACCGCGGGTATGAACCATAGCATATGGGGAATGCTATACTGTTAGGAATACCCGGAGGGAAACCCGATATTGATGACATGAGCTCTTCGAAAGAGAGGTGTCGTGATGGAAAGCCATTGGTACGTTTACCCGGAGATAGAGATGATGGGGCGGGAGGGTGACGTAGAGGCGCTGATAAGGGAGCTGGAGAGCCGGGAACTCACGAGGCGTTTCGACGCGGTAAAGGCCCTGCGGGAGTCGGCGGATTGCGATGCGGTGGAGCCGCTCCTGGGGGTACTCGACAACGACAACGAGATGCTGAGGAGCGCTGCCGCGTGGGCGCTGGAGAGAGTGGGCGATGAAAGGGCGGTGGAGCCCCTCATACAAGCCCTGGATGACGAGAGCGGAGGAGTGCGAGGTACAGCCCTGGCCGCACTGGCGTCTATAGCGGGAGAGGGAGCGGTGCAGTCCATTATCGCGGCACTGAAGGACGGCGAAAGCGTGGTGCGCCTCACCGCGGCCGTCAGCCTGGGGAATATCGGGGATCCCAGGGCGGTGGAACCCCTCATCGCGGCACTCGAGGACGAGGAGATAGGGGTACGGGTAAGCGTGAGGGCTTACGTGGCGCGCGCCCTGGGTAAGATAGGAGGCCCGAGGGCCGAGGAGGCCTTGAGGGCGGCGTCGCACGACGGCGACGAACTGGTGCGAAAAGAGGCGTTGAAGGCTCTGGATGCCCCGGGATCCTAGAGGATCGATCTGCGGACCCGGGGTGAACGGCGGGCTGGAGCCGGGAAATGTCCCGCTTGAGGCCGGCGGGTTCAATGTGTGATGGCGCTCAGCTTTTTACCAGCTCATTAAGGTAGTCTATTAAGGATCCGGGATATAGAGGGCATGTCGAAGGACGTTACTTTATACATTTCCACCAAATATGAATGGACAAATCGCCGATTTACCTTCATGCTAGTGACCATAAGGTTATAGCCCTTTTCCCGCCATGGCGGGGTAAAAGGTGGGGCTTCAAGGAAAAACCGGAAATGGGAGGAGGAGTTGACTTGAAGAGAGCGATGATTCTGATTCTCGCCATGGGCCTGATGGTGGCCCTCCTGGCCGTCACCGGGTGCGGCGAGAGCAAGACCACCGTGCAGACCCCGGAGGGAGATGTCACGGTGACCGAGGATGGCGATGGAATGAAAATCGAGACCGAGGAAGGAGAGATAAGCTACGAATTGTCGGACGCGCCCACCGAGGCAGATCTGGGAGCGCCCATCTACCCCGATTCCGAGTACGTCGAGGGGAGCGGGGGTACCTTCTTGGGTTCTGGCGAGGAAGGCGAACTGTCCACGGCCTATGCCGAGTTCACCACAACTGACAGCTATGATAAGGTATTGGCCTGGTACAAGGACGAGCTGGGCGAGCCCACCTACGAGGGAATGGGTGGCTACGATGAAGCCAGTTGGCTGATCTCCGATGGAGACGATACAATATCCGTCACTCTCACGGTGGATGGCGGAGAGGTCCTCATCGCTATAGGGAGCATGACCGGGGAGTTCACGGAATAACGAAGCCACCGTTGATATCGTAAGGTATAAGGCCGGGCCGGGGAGCCCGGCCTTTTTTAATGGGACCCTCGGGGGGATGCTCCTGATGGTATTGTTCTGCTAAAGTGAGGGGTGGAGGTTTCTTCAAGGAAGGCCCAGACGGAGGCGCGAAATCGAGGCGGCAAAGGAGGTAGGCGGTTGAGAAAGGCGATGGTTACGGTGCTCGTCGCCGTGCTGTTGATAGCCGTGGTGGGCTTGATAGGCTGTGGCGAGAGCAAAGTGGAGGTCGAAACACCCGGAGAAGAGGCGGCCGTATCCGGGGAGAATGAAGGGGTGGAGACGCCTACCGAGGGGGAAGAGGGCGAGGGAGCCGAGACCGAGGGGGATGAGACCGCGAGCGAAGAGGCCGGAGCGGATACGCCCGGGGACGAAGGAAGTGATGAGGGATCCGGAACCGCCGATGGAAACGGCGATACGCATACTCATTACGAGGAAGGCGATACCTCCATCGATATCTCCGAGGAGGCCCCTTCGGAGGAGGATCTGGGGTCACCGATATATCCGGGGGCCGCGTACGTGGCGGAATCCGGCGGCATCATGTCCGGGGAGAGCGGGGGGGATAAGTTCTTCACCGCAACCGCCACCTTCACCACCGGCGACAGCTATCAGAAGGTTCTCGATTGGTATAGGGCCGAGATCGGAGAGCCCACATACGAGGGAACCGGCGGATACGAGGAAGCCAGCTGGATCAAGGGCGGCATGGACGACATGATAAGCGTGGAGATAGGCGTCGAGGAAGGCAAGGTATTTATAATACTTTCACATATACAGGGCTCTTTCGAGGGAGTTATAGATACTTAGTTAGTACCCCTGTTGAGCTGGACGCTTCGATACGTTCACAGTTCGGCGTTTTCACTAATCCGGTCACGCCTGTCCCTTGCATCGGGCGTTGCCGTGCCTCCCGCCATGTGCTTGATGCCGGGCGATTTCAGAAAACGGCGGTTTGACGGTCCCGCCGAGTCCGCGGGCCGACCCCCGCAGGCGCGTTACAAGGTCCCGGCACCTTTTATTGACTTCACGGTAACCTGATAATAAAGTAATGACATGTCAGTACCTTAAAGCCTGCTTTTACCCCCTGGCCTGGAATTACGGGATCTGATAGGTGAGATGAAAATATATATCGCATGAGAATCTCTAAAAAACAGGGTATGGGGTCACGGGGTGAAAGGGTTATTGGGGCGGAAGTGCGAGATATCGAGTCGCTATCTTGGAAAGTGCAGTAAGGCTCTTGAGGGGAAATTCTGTTATCAAGTGAGTGAATAAATATATAAAAAGTGTATAATGAGTGAAAAATCGATGTCATTGCGATGGCAAAGGGGGTCTTGAACGATGGAACTGCCTTGGTTCAGTGAGTATAAGATATGCAGCATACCCAGGACGCTGGAGCCCTACCCGGATAAGCCCACCCATTACTTCCTGGACCTGGCGGCCGAGAAGTACAACCGCGTGGGATGCGTGCAGTTAGACCTGGAGATGACTTACTCGGAGGTCAAGGACCATGCCGACAGGCTGGCAAATGCACTGGCCGCCAGGGGTATCGAGAAGGGCGACAGGGTGGCCACCCTGCTTCCCACCTCGATTCAGTTCGTGGTGGCGGACTCGGCGATATCCAAGGCGGGAGCGGTGCACGTGCCCTGTAGCTTCCTGGAGGCCAGGGAGAACCTGTCACACAAGTTCACCGAGAGTTCCCCCAAGGCTCTGATGTGCATGGACGAGCATCTGCTGCTGGCGGAGTACCTGCGGGAGTATATGCAAGAAAAGAACATCCTCATAACCAAGATGGATGATTATTCGCAACGGCCGTCGACGAGAGTGGAGACGCCGGGAACGGAATGGATGCTGGACGTTATCGAGCGGTCCAAGCCCATCCCTCCCCGGGTGAAAATAGACTCTTCCCGCGACCTGGAGACCCTGCTCTTCACCGGGGGGACCACCGGATTGCCCAAGGGCTGCATGCTCACCCACCGCAACATGGTCGCCAATTCCATGCAGAATCCCGCCATGCTGGGCCCCATAACCAAGGTTTTCGCGGGTAACTTCTCCGTACTCATGGGATTGCCTTTCTTTCACAGCTACGGGCATTGCCTGATGCACACCATGATCAATTCCGGCGCCAACCTTCTGCTCATAGTGGATCCCCGGGACACCAGGGGGATAGTAAGGATGATGGAGGAATACCACCCGGTTATGCAGGTCGGGGTCCCTACGCAGTTCATGAAGATGCTCGAGGAGGACCTCAAGAACACCAAGGTGATCGCCCTGTCCGGCTCCGCCGCTCTCCCCCCCAACGTGCAGGAGAAGTTCGAGGAGTCCAGCGGGGGATTCATATCCGAGGGATACGGTCTCTCGGAGCTCTCGCCGGTGACCCATTTCAACGTGTCGGCAAATATCAGGGTCTTCGGGGGCCGCAAGATGCTGTGGTTCCTCAACCACTTGCTGTACAATCCCGTGGGGGTAGCGATACAGAGGGCCCAGGCCCGCCTCATGGGTCATAAGCGCTTCGGCAAGATGTTTACTTCCCTGGTGTCCTTTCTGGCCAACCGCTCACGCAAGTCCAGCAAGTTGAAGAAGGTCGAGAGGCGGGCGAATATAGGCATACCGGTTCCCGATACCGAGGTCAAGGTGGTGGAGGTGGACAGCAGCAGACCCCTTTCCTTCGACGAGTTGGCCAAGGAGGGCAAGGTGGGCGAGATGTTGTTGAAGGGTCCCCAGAGAATGCTGGGTTACTGGCCCGAGGAGGGGCGGGGCCTGGACGAAGATGGCTACGTGCATACCGGGGACGTGGTGAAGATGGACGAGAACGGCTACTTCTCCATCGTTGATCGCACCAAGGATATGGTTATCGTCTCCGGTTATAAAGTATACACGCGCGAGATAGACGATATCCTCTACGAGCACCCGGCGACCGAGGTGGCGGCAACTATCGGCATTCCGGATCCGGAGAGAGAGGGAAGCGAGAGGGTCAAGGTCTTCATCCAGGTGAAAGAGGAGTACAGGGGCAAGGTCAGCGAGGAGGAATACATGGTTTTCCTGCGAGAAAAGGTGGCCAAGTACGCCGTGCCCCGATCGGTGATCTTCCTGGAGGAGATGCCCCTGACCGAGGTTTTCAAGGTGAACAAGAGGACGCTGCGGGAGATGGACCTCGAGGACCTGTAGGCGGAACGGCCTTAGTGGGCGTCCGTGTTATCGGGCCGCGAGACCGTTTTGGGGATTCCGCCTCATGACCGTCAGCTCAGGAAGTCGTTGTCCAGCAGCATGTGGCGTACCGCCTGCAGGGCCGGGCAGGAGGGGATCTCAAGGAAGCTGCGAGCCATGGTGTCGAATTCCCTGATCGTTTCGTCCTCCGGTATCCAGCCCAGTACAGGTAGTTCGGTGGCCTCGGACAGTCGGCTGTACTCATCCTGGTGGCGGGCCAGGTTGATCACTAGGCCCAACTTGCGGTAGTCGACGGCTTCGTCGGCCACCTTGCATATGGTTTCGGCCACGCGTATCCCCTTCAGGCTCGTGTCGCTTACCAGCAGGAGGTGGCTCACCGAACGCATCACGCGGCGGTTGATCTGCTCGACCCCCGCCTCGGCGTCAATCAGGGTCAGGTCGAAATGGCTAGAAAGCGACTCGATCGCCTCCCTCAAGAAGGTATTTACCTGGCAGTAGCAGCCCTCGTCCTCGGGACGGCCCATGGATAAAAAACCCAGTTTGCCAGACTCCGCAACGATCTCCATCAGCTTGTAATCGACGGAGGCCGCCAGGTCGACGCTGTCCGTTCTGCGTTCCTTTACGGCTGTGATTATCTCCATACGTATATCGTTTACCGAGCGGTCCGGAAAGTAGTTGAGCGCCATCCCCAGGCCCACGGCGGGGTCGGCGTCCACCACCAGAATCCTGCCGTCGCCGCCTTTGGCGAGAAGGCGGGAAAGCAGGGCGGATATGGTGGTCTTTCCAACGCCCCCCTTGCCGCAGACCGCTATGACCCGGCTCATGTCCGGTTACCCTCCCCGACGGACCCAGCGGTGTCTTTCTTCTTCTCAGCTTGCAGCTTGTCACGGATAAGCCGCAGCTCCACCACGCCCTCGCATACGTCAAAGTACTCGCAGCTCTCGCAGTCGAAGTTCATCTCCTCGTACATCTTTATCAGGGCTTCCACGATATCCATTACCATGTCAGCGGCAGGCGAGAGCTCATTCACCTCCTCTTTGCTGGAGGTTACGAGCAGGACCTCCGCGCTGTGTACGAAATCCAGCTCCTTCAGGGTCTGGATGACGGCGCTGCCCAGTATCTGAGCGTTGAATCCCGCCGCCAGGGCCTCCTTGCCGACCCTGCACCAGATGCTCTGCCTCCCGGGGAATATACGGGTCATGAAACCGCGAAGCTTGAGCCCGTAGATGGCGTCCCTCAGGTCGCGGTAGCAATCGTACTCATCGCTGAACTCCCCGCTCGCCATAATCGCCATGGCGAAGGGCAGGCTGGGTGTGTCGGCCTCTTGGAAGTCGGGGCCCACGAGAACGATACGGTTGTCGACAACCCCGTCCTCGATATCCCAGAGGAGCAGGGAGCGGGAGGCTACGCCGGGATTTCCAAGCTCCAGGCCCATATCCTCGCTGAGTATGATCTGGGAGGAATCGGCACGGGGTAAGACCGGCGCAAAGGGAAGAACTCTGGCTTTTCCCTGAACCCTCTTGGTCTCAATGTAGGAACGTATGTCCTCGAGGGGTTTATCGAACAGTCCCACTCTAATCCGCTTCCACCAGGAGCGCGGCTCCTATGGCCGCCGTGAGATGGGAATCCAGGGGAAAGGGCTGGTATTCCCCGTCCATGCGTTCCCTGATCAGATCCACCACCGTCTGTATCTTGGATACGCCGCCGGTGAAGGT
>JAXHVT010000010.1:0-44449 GCA_034188985.1 Actinomycetota bacterium
CACCACTGGACGTGAGACAAACGGGGCGTCCTCCAAAGCAAGACATACACGAAGGAGAACCACCGCAAGGTGGCGTAAGGGGAAGCGTTGTCTTGACTTTGGCTTTAATAGGTGTCCGTTAAAAGGTATTTACATGATATATGCTGAAAGAATACGTGGATTTGCCGATAAAAAACACAGTATGAACGCTGGCGTGAAGCTGCGTGCCTAGGGTTACGTGAGGAATTGGCCTCGAAATGCAGAGTTAATCGGCCGGTTCCGTGGCCATCGAGCTGGAAAGGCGGAGGTGAGGAATGGACAGGCTAAAAGCTCTGGAAAAAGCCTTCATTCTTCTTGTGACCGTAGTACTTGTGGGCACACTGGGATATATGATCATCGAGGGCCAGAGTTTTCTGAATGCCTTCTACATGGTGATCATAACCATTACCACCATCGGCTACGGCGAAACCTTCGTCCTGGGCACCGGGGGTAGGATCTTCACCATCTTCCTGGTGATCGCGGGAGTTGGAACCGTAGGCTATACCCTCGTCAGTGCGGTAGAATTCATGATAGAAAACAGCTTTTCCGGTATCATGGGAAGGAGAAAGATGCGTAAGGACATAGAGAACATGGTGGGTCATTACATTCTTTGTGGTTACGGCAGGGTGGGGCAGCACATAGCCGATGACCTCAAGGATGCAGACGCTGAATTCATAATCATCGAGAACGATCCCACCGCAACCGATAAGGCGCTTGAAAACGGCTTTTTAGTAATCAGGAACGATGCCACCAGCGACATAGTGCTGAAATCAGCCGGCATAGAGAATGCCAAAGGCCTGGTTACGGCCCTGTCCAGTGATGCGGAGAACCTTTATATAACCCTTACCGCTCGAGAACTCTGTCCCCACCTCTTTATCGTCAGCCGGTGCGACACCGAGGAATCCGGTTATAAATTGAGGCGCGCCGGCGCCGATAGAGTCATATCACCGCATTCCATAGGGGGACGGCGCATGGCGGCCATGTTGCTCAAACCCATGGTATGGGACTACCTCGACCTGGTAACCAAAGGACAGTATATCGAGTTCAATATAGAGAACCTGGAATGGCGTATCGACGATGTGGAGATACAACCCAATTCCTATCTTGATGGTAAGTCTATAGATGAAGCGAAGATTTATTCCATCTCCGGGGCTCTGGTACTCGCGGTTAAGAAAAGGGGGTCCAAATTCAATACCAAGCCCTCTAAGGATATCCATCTCGATGCGGGAGATTATATAATTGCCATCGGCACGGTGGACCAATTGGCCAAGTTGGAGGAATTGTCGGAGTCGAAGACCTGGTCGCAGGGAGGACGTTATACCAGCTGAGTTCCCCGTACTCATCTTCAGGACTACTCATACGATATCAACCTGTGCTTGAAGTTGAATTATTGCTATCATTATGTAACGAGCAAACATAAGTGATTTTTATGCAGCCAAGAGGAGGCAAATGATCTCTCTAAGGCTCCGACCGACGATAACGCTTCTGCTGGCGGCGTTGACAGCCGTTTTCATGCTGTCGCTATACGCTCAAAGGACATCGGCGCAGGGAGATCAGGACTCCCTGAGACAGGAGGCCGATCGCCTGACCTACGAGATTCTGGAATTGAAGACGCGGAGGAAAAAGGCGAAAAGCGATTACGACGCCCTGCGATCCGAGCTGGACAGCCTGAACGTAGAGATAGCCGCCGCCGCCGAAGAGATTCAGATCCTGGAGGGAGAATTGGAGGAATGCCAGCAAGCCTACAACGAATCGGTAAGGGATCTTTATAAGATGGGCGACGTTACCGAACTCGAGGTGTTTTTGGAGGCGCGTGAGATCGAGGAATTGTGGGAGGACATGTCTTTCTATCAGCGATTCATAGCCTCGGAGACCCAGACCCTTGTCGATCTCAAGGAAAAGATCACAATTCTGAACATCAAGAAGCGGGACCTGCGCGAAACCAGGTCCAGGAGTGCCAGGCTGGCCGAGACCCTGGACATCGAAGCTCTGGATGCCAGCATAGCCCGACTCGAGGACGATTTGAGCGAGGTTAACGACAGCCTGAGGGCCATGGCATCCGGAACCACCCCACTATCCTGCCCCCATCCCGTTCCCCAACCTGAACCCCATCCTCCCGACTGGGATGTTCCCAGTCCCGGTGAGCTCCTAGACAGGGTTCCGGCAAGTCCACCTCTATCGGACTTCAAGCGCAGCGGGATATGTTGTTTCGGGTACACAACCAGCTACGGCGCCGCCTTCCATGGCAGGTACACGGCCAGTGGGGTTATCTTCAACATGTATGACTATACCTGCGCTCACCGCACTTTGCCCTTCGGAACCTGGCTGTTGGTGACATTCGGGGGCAACCAGGTTATCGTGCAGGTGAACGACCGCGGTCCTTTCGTTCCCGGACGCGTGCTGGACCTCTCTTATGAAGCGGCACAACATATCGGCCTTCAAGGCGTGCAATGGACGGAATTCGAGATATTGACTCCCATGGGCGGTTGATACAGGAACGTCAGGGGGGAAGCCTTGATACTGGAGCGGAAACGGCCAGAAGCGGAAAACGGAACCCTGAAACACTGGGATGAGGAACGCTTCGCCCACCGCAGCGAACAGGAATTCGCCCGTCTACTGGATTTCTACGACATAAAGTGGCTGTACGAGCCGGTGAGCTTCGATATCGCCTGGGACAAGAAGGGGAATCCTGTATCGAAATTCACGCCTGATTTTTATCTGCCGGAGTATGATCTCTACATAGAGATAACCACCATGAATCAGAAACTCGTGACCAAGAAGAACCGGAAGATAAGAAGGTTGCAGGAGCTTTATCCTGAGGTGAAGTGCAAGATATTCTATCGCAAGGACTACCGCGACCTTCTGTTCAAATACAATATAAGTCTCAAGGAATCCTGAGCGATGGCCAGGGGTTCAAGCTCACGAATATCATGATATCCAGCCGAGCATCCGTTCCACGCATATCTAAAAGCGTGCGTTAACGGCGATGATCATCTTATAAGATATTCACGGTTTCGGGTGTATCGGCGATCGCCTGGGTCCATCTTATATGGCTAGGACGAGGGTTGATTGCTCTCGAGAGTGAAGGGACAGCCACCGTCATCGCACGGCCGCAGTCCCCAGTATCCCGCCATGCTGAGGAAACCCTCCTCGATCAACCTGTGTACCTCACAGACCAGCCCGGCGTAGCGGCTGGAGAGCTCCCCGAAGGGGCATGACAGGAAGGTGACTTCCAACCTTCCATCCTCCAGCGTCCTATGTTTTGCCTGCAGGCCCCGCCTCTTGATCTCGCTCATCCAGGCATTCGCAACATCATCTATACCAGGTTCCGCGGGGAGATGGGCGAGGGGGGAGGAGCACTTAACGGCCTCTTTACGCCCACACCTAAAAGCCTCCATGGCGATCCCTTCCGGATGTTCCCTCTCCAGGCTATAGATGGATTCGGCCAGAACCTCCGCCAGCAACCTGTAGCTGCGTGGCGGCAGATGAATATCCCAGTCACGGTCACTAGCGCGATAATAGTGGGCGGGCCTCCCCCCACGTATTCCCCGCCGACGCACTATCTCCAGGAGTCCTCCCTTGACCAGTTTCTCGAGGTGCATCCTGGCCGCATTGGCATGCAGGCCGAAATGCTCCGCGACCTCACGCACGCTCAAAGGGCACTCCGAGGCTTGGACATGCTCCATTATCTCGCGCCGTGTTGGATCGGCTAGAGCGGTTGAAAACTGTGCTATCTGCTCACTGTAAGTAATCATGTCTGTCCATAAGATTCGTGCTTGACTAAGTTATTATAACAAAGTATATTTATACAGTAAATATACTATATATAGGAGGTAATATGGTTCGCGTAAAGTCCCGCTGTTGGAGATGTGGGGAAGTCGCGCTATCCCTCGATGACATCACGCTGGTAGAGCACGGGGACGGTGATGGAACTTATTACTGTTTTCGGTGCACTACCTGCGGCGACTCACAGGCGTATCCCGCCGACGAACGCTTCGTGGATTTCATGCATATGAACGGCAGGGTTCCTGTGTTTTTACCACCACCTATAGAATACAAGGAAGCGATCGATCAGCCGTCCCTTACCTGGGATGACCTCCTGGACCTTCACTTGACACTGGAGGATGACACGGGCTACGGCTTCAACGCGGGGGATAGCAAAAAAAGCGGTAGCCTTTAGGTCCTTTTTGCGTTAAAAATATCCTATATTAATTAAAGTAACCCGAAAGGAGGTGCGAGCTTGACTATCACCAAGGATATGAACATCCAGGATGTCGTGGAGAGAAATCCCGAGACCATCCGTGTATTCCTCGAGCACGGTCTTCACTGTATAGGGTGTGCCGTAGCCCGATTCGAGAACATAGAGCAAGGTGCCATGGCCCATGGAATAGACGTGGACAGCCTGGTAAAGGACCTGAATGACAAGGTGGGGGATACCGCTTAGATCGCTTGCAATGACGAATGCGTACGGGGTTTTCACACCCGGCCCTAGAGAGGAAGCATGGGGCCATCCGCTTTTGCCAGTTTTGCTTGTGGGTAAGTAACGCTTATTATAAATTGAATATGTCCCGAAGAGCGCCAAGGGGGGTGCGATGAGCGAGAAGACTATACTTCTGATAGACGACGACGAGCTTGTTCTGAAACTGCTCGACATCAACTTCCGTCCTCGTGGATTCAACGTCGTCGATTTCCTCGGCGGCGATGGGGCCTTCGATAAAGCCTGTGAGGTCATGCCCTCCCTTGTCATCCTTGACCTGATGATGCCACTGGTTGACGGCTGGTCGGTCCTGAAACAGCTCAAGGAAGACCAGCGTACCAATGACATACCCGTGATCGTCCTGACCGTTAAAGGATCCCCGGAAGACATCCAGCGTGCCACCGATATGGGCGCCACCCAATATGTGGTAAAGCCCTTTAACCCTAGCGAGCTGGTTTCACTGGTAGAGAGCATCATCGGCGTTCCTTAGCACCCCTTCCTCGGATACGCTCGCGCTTGACTTCCTCTAACTCTCCACCCGAGGCGCAACGATCACTCGCCATATTTACTTATGTGATCGCCTTTCTCGCCATATAGAAAAAAGACCGGGCTAAACTTATCGTAGCTTTTGCCGAAGAATTAAATGTAGTTAGCCCACAAATACACAGCCCGCAAAAGCTAAAGCTGGCAAAACTGGATTCAACAGAGGTATGAAGCGACTTAGTAGGATACTATCGGGTTTGCTTTTCGCGGGAGTTCTGAGCCTGCTGGCCCTGTCTCTTATATCCAACTTCGTTGTAATTGCCCAGGTTTTCTTAAGCCCCTTTTACAGAATCAACGGCCAATCCATGTGTCCATCACTGCAACCGGAGGACGCGGTGATCATCACCCCCGTCGACGCCCATGAGATCTCGGTAGGTGACATCGTGACTTTCAAACACCCCGACGAACCCCAGACGGAGATAGTGCACCGTATCGTGGCCTTTATGGAAGAAGGGGATTTCGTATACGCCCAGACCAAGGGGGACGGTAATGCAGAACCGGATCCCTACCTGATACCGCTGAACAGTATAAACGGCAAGGTCAGGGTGAGGATACCGATGGGCGGGGTTTTTCTCTCCTATCTAAGGTCGCCTCATGGCTTCATAGCCTGCATCGTCTGTCCGCTCTTCCTGGTGGTTCTCTACCTCGTAAGCAGATGGTACCTGGAGAAAAGCGACCCCGACAGGAACCTTCTGGCCCGAGAGCTGCTGCCCGGTCCCTGGCGGTGCGATCCAGCCCAGCCTGCGAGTTAGCTCTCCGGCGCAACCGCATGCTAAACGATAAGTAGCCGCGGCGGTCATACCAACAGTGCGCGCAAATAGCCCCTTCAGGTTATTTCAAATCAGGGTGCTTTACCCGAGTTCATTTATTGAAAACCACCTATGCCTATGCCGGGAGAAGACCAGAGAGGTTGCCGAAATGCGGTTATTGAGCGCACTACTCTCGAAAGCACTTTTCGCGGCCATGATGGGGATCGTGGTTCTGGCGCTTGGCTCAAACTTCGTGGTGATAGCCCAAGCCATGTTTCATCCCTTAAAGGTGGTCCAAGGGAACTCCATGAGCCCCGGTATCAACGATGATGACGCCGTGTTCATAACGGATGTCACCGCCAAAGAACTGTCTCTTGGAGACATCGTGGTATTCGGTGATCCCGAGAACCACCGCCAGAAGATCATGCACCGTATCGTGGATTTTCAAACTCATGATGGCTCCATCTATGCCATCACCAGGGGCGACGCCAATTCCATAAACGATCCCTACCTGGTTCCCCTGGAAGGAATCACGGGAAGAGTTTGGGTAACACTCCCCAAGGCCGGCCTGTTTCTTTCCCACATCAGGACCATGCCGGGCTTCATCTCCTGTGTGATCTGCCCGCTGGCCCTTCTTCTGCTCTACCTTCTAGGCAGATGTTACCTGGAGAAAACCGGTACCAATCACGGCTTCCTGTCCAAAGAGCTCATACCCAGTTCCTAACCAGCTACCAGGCCTCCGGACTGCCCGGCCTGGATTTTCACACAGCGATTTACCGGTCCTTGAATCCGCGCGCGATACGGCTTGCTTTACCGCATGAAAACCCCCGGCATAACTTCCATTACTAAGGGCCCTTTTCCATAAACATGATCGCATTCGATAGCCGCAGCATCCCCGCCCGCTGTGCTCCGCTAACTGCGGGCGAAGAGCACCGGCTCTCTCGGTACATGATCGTATTTGTGTAACGGGGCGCTAAGGAGACAAGCCAGTAGTGCCGAACTACCTAGTAGCAGAAGGTGATTGCATGCTGGTTAAGCTGTGTCAAGACGGCCATACAGAGGATAGAGACCTGGTCCTAGTCAGCCACAGAGGCGGCAAGGGTTTCGGCTCCGAGAATACCCTGGAATCACTGGCCGGCGCGCTGGAATATGGAGTGGAGATGGTCGAGACGGATGTGCGTATGTCTGCTGATAACGTTGCCTTGATACACCACAGCCCATTTCTCGGGCTCCGCCTGATAAGCCGCATGGAGATGTCGGAGATCAGGGAAAAGGCGCCTGATATTCCAACCCTCGAGGAATACCTGGACCTGGCCGCACGGGACTGCGGGCTGAACCTGGAGATAAAGAACTGCGAGCCCGCGTTGCTGGCGCGCGTTTTATACAGATACAATACGGCCCTACCGGTGCTGGTGAGCTCCTTCGACTCGGATTTCTTGAAGGAGTTTGGGCGAACCGGGATCGAGGTGGAAATCGGTCTTATCTCGCAATACGAACTCGCGGATAAACGCTCAGTGAGGGAGGCTCTCTCCTGCGGAGCCACGACCTTGTTGCCGGTCAGTTACTCGGTGAGACAAGATCTTATGGATGCCGCCTGTGAAGCCGGGATGAGGGTGATAGCCTGGACGGTGAACAGCACCTCGACGTTGCTGCATCTATTGGCGGCGGGAGTAGACGGAGTTATTACTGATACTTACCGTGAATTGCAGGCTTTTCTTACGTCCAAGGATATAATATCTGTCGGGGCGGAGAATGCAGCCGCGGGATGAGCTGATAAGCCGATCAGGAGGCACCGATAATGATAGGGGAGAGGGATGAAGGGAAGAGGCCGAGGGGGCCGGTAAGCTCCTTCTCCATTATCTTGCTGGCATTGATGATCGCGGTGGCCGTCTTTCTGATACTAGTTCAGAACGTCGACCGCTTCTCCGAATTTTTTGGCGGCACCACCTTTAAGATCATAACCGACGTGGCGTTGCTCGCGCTTATCTCGCTGGTAGCCATATATATCTTCGTGAGAGGAGCGGAATACCACAAGAACCTGGAGTCCATGATAGAACGTCTTCAGAAATCCAATAACATTCTGCAAGTGCTCAACGCCATCCAGTCCAAGGCCAACACCACCCTTGATTCCGACAGGCTGTTGGACGAAGCACTTGATGCGGTAATACCGCTGACGTCCTCGCTGGGCACGATCTATATAATGGAGGAAGAGACCTCCAGGTTGGTCCCGCGAGCACGTTACGGTCTGGATGCCCCAGCGTACGACCTGCCTGATTTCACCCTGGGTGAGGGCATAGTCGGAAAGGTGGCGCAATCCGGCCAGCCCCTTATCGACGAGGCCGCGGTGGGCGATGCCTCAAGCGGTGGGGGAGCGGGCAGCGGCCCCATGTTCCGTATGGCCTTGCCCATCAAGGCCGGCAACAAAGTCATGGGAGTCATGCTAGCGGGTAAGACCAGTACCCGCTATACGGACGAGGAGCGTATCCTTCTACATGCGGTGGCTGAGGTTCTTGGCAACTCCCTGACCAATGCCAAGCTCTACGATATAACCAGGAGAGCGTTATCCACCTCGAAAACGACCCAGAGTTACCTGGACAGCTTCATACACGAGGCGAACATCGGCGTTCTGGTGGTGGACGGCAAGGGGACGGTGATGATATCGAACCGGTGGGCCGAGCAGTGCCTTCGTCTGACTCCCGGGGAGATGCAAGGTAAGAATATCTTCGACATCCTCAGCAGGCTAGAGACCGAAGACCAGACGATGACCCAGGGCTTCAGGAGCTCGCTGGATGGCGAGAAGGGAGTGCAGTTCAACCCGGCTTCGCCTACTGATACACATCAACAGGCATTGCTGGTAACCGTTTTCCCCCTGTTTAAGTCAGGTAAAGAGGTGTTGGGGGCCGCGGCCACCTTCATCGTGCAGTAAAGCAACCCTTGGAATCCTCGATTCCCGAGGTTCGCAATCATGTAAGGTCAATCATGAAATCCCCTCGTTCCACCACCTCCAATGCAGATGCTCTAATTTCCCCCGGATTCGAACGTGACCCTAACCACGAACATGCTTCTTCGGATAAATTGGAAGCAGCCGACCGGGGTGGCCAGCTGCTTTCCGGGTGGGGCGTTGGACTTTAGTAGTCCTTTAATTATTTTCGCCTACAATCTGCCTGTTGAATATCGACCAAAGGTATTAAAGTTCACCCGATTTACGGGCTTTTCAACTAATTTGGTAGTATTGCTTAATACTAAAATAGTATTTGAATGACTTGCAGTCAATATAATATCTGCAAACTGGAAACTCGCGGCCGATTTAGAGTATTATACAATTACCGGCTAAGGAATGAAGGGGTGCCAATCAGCCAGTTAAGAATACAGTCGGGGTGGGAGCGGTACCTGTCATCGCATTGTATGGCATTAAAGGAGTACGTCTCCTGTATGATAAGCACGCGTGAAGCTTCGGGGCGAATTTGAAGACCCCCGCCCGTCGTGCGTCTATATACGTCTACCTTATCGAAGGGGGAGGAAGATGGAAAAAATCTTTACCTGCTGGCCTAAAGGTGTCTTCAAGAACCTGAGCTATCCGGAAGTTCCCGCTTACAAGATACTGACCTCCGCGGCCCTGCAGTGGCCATGGCGCAACGCCATCATCTTCGGTGGCATGGAGATCACCTACCAGGAACTCGATCAGCTATCGGACCGCTTCGCCACTGCTCTCTCCGCCATGGGGATAGGCAAGGGCGATAGGGTGGGCATCCATTTGCCCAACTGCCCCCAGTTCGCCATAGCCTATTTCGGGACATTAAAGCTGGGGGCCGTTTTCGTCCCCTTCAGCCCTCTGCTAGCGGAGAGGGAGTTCGTCTTCCAGATGGAAGACGCCGGAATCGAGACTTACATAGGGCTGGATATGCTTTTCACCATGCCCCAGCAGGCCTTGCCCAAGACGTCGGTTAAGAACACCATACTGGTATCCCTCGCGGACTGTTACCCTCCCGTCTCCGCTCCCGCCAAGGTCCTGCAAAGGCAACCCACCCCGGAGGGCGTTATGGGCTTCTCCTCGCTTCTGGCCGAATACCCGGCAGAGCCCCCACAGGTGGAGATAGAAGCTAGGGAGGATCTGGCCCATATCGCCTACACCGGCGGCACCACGGGGACCCCCAAGGGGGTCATGATCACCCATTACAACGTGGTGGTCAACTGCTGCCAGTTCGCCTACTGGTTCGGCGGAGGAGACGTGGTCTACGAGGACGATAAGTTCGACATCCGGCGCATGGAGGGAGACAGCGACGAGGACCACGCCATAGGCAGGGGAACCGAGATATCCCTTATCGTGGTTCCCTGGTTTCATGCCATGGGGGTCATCGGCTACCTGAACATGCAGATGCTCGGCGGCAACACCCTGGTGGTATTTCCACGCTTCGATCCCACTGAGTATCTGCAGGCTATCCCGAAGTATCGCGCCACGATTTTCGGGGGCGCTCCTCAACTTTTCGTGCCCCTGGTCGAGGATCCAATATTCCCGGACATAGATATGAGCGATGTAAGGTTCGTGGCCTCTGGCGCCGCCCCCATACCCCATCATCTACTGGAGACACTGCTTCAGAAGATACCCGGCGTGGTATGTGAGGCATATGGATTATCAGAGGTCACCATGGGCTGCACCGCCAATCCTCCCACCCGCGATGGATTCAGGTTAGGCTCCGTGGGTCTTCCCCTGCCGGATACGGATATCAAGATCGTGGATGCCGAGACGGGGGAGGGGGAGATACCGTTAGGCGATATAGGTGAGATCTGCGTAAAAGGTCCCCAGGTGATGAAGGGTTACTGGAACAAGCATGAGGAGACGGCAATGGTACTGCGCGACGGTTGGCTCTCCACCGGCGATATCGGCAGATTAGACGAGGACGGATATCTTTTCATAGTGGACCGCAAGAAGGACATGCTCATATACAAGGGCTACAACGTCTACCCGCGCGATCTCGAGGAAGTGCTCAACGAGCACCCCAAGGTAGCCCAGTCCGCAGTGGTGGGCAAGAAGGACGAACGCCTAGGCGAGCTTCCCATAGCCTTCGTTGAACTGGTACCCGGTGCCGAGATATCCGAGGAGGAACTTCTCTCATACGCCAACGATAATCTGGCCAAGTACAAGAAGATACGCCTGGTCAGGGTGGTCGAGGTTCTTCCGGCCAGCGCTGCGGGAAAGATCCTCAGAAGGGAGCTCAGGGATCTGGCTCAGGATTTCGATATATAGCATTACACGCTGCAACGAGAGAGGGCCGGGAGGCCCTCTCTCGTCATTTCAGCATACAGGCATGAAAGATATCAACTTTACATAAGATATATTATCGGCGGTATTTGTATTTGCCCGCAATATCCTTCTGATGCTTAATATGTGCGGCAATCAATCCTGTTTATCCCGGCCACAAACCTCTCCGCCCTCTCGTAATATCTTCTATCACGGGTGTCTGGGGGCTCCAGGCCGTCCCTTACCCAAATCGTCTAATAATGTTTGTCTGCTCACACTTCCGATCCCTCAGCGCTCGCTGAGATCCTTGCGTCGTCTTTTTAGACATATAAGCGCTTGTGTTCAAATCCGGGAATATAATAGGGATAACTGCACCCTGCGCGTTGAGGCAAAGGCTCTCTGAGCCGTACCTCTCAGGCGGCACCCTTTTCCTTCACCCCACCGCGTATGAACTCCACAATGTCCTCGGTAATCGTTCCAGGCCCGAAGATGCCTTCCATGCCTATCTCCCTGAGCTCGCCGTGATCCTGCTCCGGGAACACCCCGCCTATCAGCAGCAGGAAATCATCACCCGCGCCCTGCGCCTTGAGTTCCTTGACCAGCTCACCGGCCCACTCCAAGTGAGCCCCGGAATGGACGGAGAAGCCGATGACGTCCACGTCCTCCTGTATGGCCGCCTCCACCACCCCAGCCACGGTCTTGAAGCCGAAGAAGATTGTCTCCATCCCCGCCTCTGACAGGGCCTTGGACACAGTCATAATCCCCCTCCAGTGTCCGTCCAAGCCTGGCTTGAAGAGCAGTACTCGTATCTTTTTCTCCATCTCTATCACCCCTCAGGCCACGAAGGGCAGCTGCCATATGCCCCATATCTCTCTGTACACGCTGGTTATCTCCCCCAGGGTGGCGCCGGCGGCGGTGAGTTCGGAGACCTTTGGCAGCACGTTCTCCCTCGCCTCGCATACCCCCCTCAGCTCGTCCAGCAGCCTCTCCACCTCGTCGCCGTCCCTCTCATCGCGCAGCTTCTCCAGCCTCGCTATCTCTATCTCCTCCGCCCGTGGGTTGGTGCGGAAGGGCGGCGCGGGCACCTCGCCCTCAGCCACATAGCAGTTTACGCCGATGACCTTCTCCTCCCCCGATTCCTGGTCGCGGCGGCGCTTGTTGAAAGCCTTGCTCATCTCGTTGAATAGCCAGCCGGTGTTCAACGCCTCTACGATACCCCCCATCTCCTCAATGGTTGTGAAGTACTCCCAGATGCGATCCTCCAGCTCCCGGGTGAGGGATTCCACGTAGTAGGAGCCCGCCAGGGGATCGATAACCGAGGTAACCCCGGTCTCCTCCTGGATAACTTCTTGGGTCCTCACTGCCAGCCTCACCGATTCCTCCGATGGCAGGCAGATGGCCTCGTCGAAGGAGTTTGTGTGAAGCGATTGGGTGCCTCCCAGCACCGCCTCCAGGGCCTGGTAGGCGGTGCGGATGATGTTGATCATAGGCTGCTGGGCGGTGAGCGAGCATCCGGCGGTCTGCACATGGAAGCGTAAGCGGTAGGCATCCGGGTTCTTAGGCTTATACCTCTCCGACATCAGCCGGTACCAAAGCTTACGGGCGGCGCGGTACTTGGCCACCTCCTCGAAGAAATCGCGGTGTGCGGAGAGGTGGAAGGCCAGACGGTGGACGAAGTCGTCTATACTCCATCCCCGGGATAGCAACTCCTCGATGTGGGCCACGGCGTTGGCCAGACCCATGGCTATCTCCTGCACGGCGTCGATGCCTCCTTCGCGGTAGTTGTAGGTGGTGAAGTTGATGGGGTTCCAGCGCGGGGCCTCGCCCATGGCCGTGCAGTACTCGATCAGGTCGCCGGCCAGCTTCAGGAGGTCCTTGGGCCGGAGCGAGCCCCAGGGTATGTAGCCGATGGTCATGGTTAGGATGTCGTTCTGAGTGGTGCCTATGAGGTTCTCCTTGGCCAGCCCCTTCTCGCGGGCCACGTTGAAGTACATGGAGGTAATGGCGGCCGAGGTCATGGGTTCCACCACCAGGGCCACGCTTACCTCGTCGATAGGCAACCCCTCCAGCATGGCCTCCATGCCGCGTATGGAGTACAGAGGCACTCCCTCCTTGCCCACCTCGTGGGCCGCCCCGTGCACGTCCTGGTCGGGGTCCACACCGGAGAAGGTCAGGGAGTCCACGGCCGAGGAAAACCCCGTCTCCCCCTCCTCATAGAGCATCTTCCACCTCTGATTGGTCTCCTCCGGGGTACCGTGGCCGGAGAACATGCGGATGGTCCACAGCTTTCCCCGGTACATGGTGGGATAGATACCCCGTGCGTAGGGGGGCTGGCCCGGGAACCCTATCTCCTTCAGATAGTCTATCCCCTCCGTGTCCAGTGGGGTGTAGAACTCCTTGACGGGCATGCCGGCGTCGGTGTGGAAGGCCGTCTTGCGCTCGGGCCATTCCTCCTTTGTTTTATTCCAGTCCTCGATACCTTTCGCGATCTCCTCAGGATCCGCCATCTTCATCAACCCCTCCCGTTATTCTCTCTAGCATACCTAGCCGCGCAGAAGGGCGCGCGATATGACCAAGCGCTGTATCTGGTTGGTGCCCTCGTATATCTGGGTTATCTTGGCATCGCGCATCATGCGCTCCACCGGATAATCTTTCATGTACCCGTAGCCTCCCATGACCTGTATGGCATCGGTGGTCACCCTCATGGCCGTTTCGGAAGCCTTCATCTTGGACATGGCCGAATAGATGGAGAGCTGTGGGTCCTTGTCGTCGGCCATCGACGCCGCCTTGTATATGAGCATGCGCGACGCCTCCACCTCCGTGGCCATGTCGGCCAGCATGAAGCCAACCCCCTGTAGCAGACCGATTGGCTTGCCGAAGGCTTTCCTGTCCCGGGCCCAGTTGGTGGCGTACTCCAGAGCTCCCTGGGCCAGACCCAGTGCTTGGGCTCCCACCAGGGGCCTCGAGTTGTCCAGGGTCTTCATGGCGGTAACGAAGCCCGCGCCCTCCTCGCCCAGCCGGTTCTCGGCGGGCACGAGGCAGTCATCGAAGCTCAGCTCCGTAACCTGGGCCCCGCGCAGCCCCATCTTGTCCTCGATCCTGCCCATAGAGAAACCAGGTATGTCTTTTTCCACCACGAAGGCGCTGATGCCCTTATACCTCTTCTCCGCGTCGGTCATGCAGAAAAGGGAGTGTACGCTGGCCAGGCCGCCGTTGGTAATGAAACACTTCTCCCCGTTGATTATATAGTTGCCTCCATCCCGGCGGGCCGTGGTGACGGTGGCGGCTGCGTCCGACCCCGAAGCGCGCTCGGTGAGGCAGAAGGCGGCCAGCTTCTCGCCAGTGGCCGTAGGGGGTAGATACTTTCTCTTGGTCTCCTCAGAGCCGGCTATGACTATGGGGTACACGGCCAGCTTCTGCACCACGAAGATAAGTGAGGAGGTGCCGCATACCCTGGCCAGCTCCTCCCCCACTATGCAGCAGGAAAGCAAGTCGGCACCCGAGCCCCCGTACTCCTCGGGGATAGCGTATCCCAGCAAACCCTGCGAGGCCAGGAGCTTCTGGATATCCCAGGGATACTCCCCCTCTCGGTCGATCTCCGCCGCGCGTGGGGCTATCTTCTCCTCCGCCAGCTTGCGTATCTCCTTGCGCAGTGCCTCCTGCTCCGGTATGAGGTTAAAAGACATTTCTTCCTCCCTTGATTCTTTGCCGAAAAGGTCCCGCCGCTGGGCGTTGCCATCCAGCGGGGTAGGAACGGAGGACGGTCGTCGCCTCCCGCCCCGAACCCTCAAAACGACTGTTCAGCTTGAATACTACCGGCCGCTTACGGGGCGGCCTCCCGTCTCGCGACGCGTCCTAGAAGGTGAAGAGGCTTATCCCGCCCGACACTTCTATGGCCTCGCCGGTTATAAAGCTCGATTCCTCCGAGGCCAGGAAGGCTATTACCTCGGATAGCTCCCGGGGATCGCCGGAGCGCCTCATGGCCACCCGCTTGATTATGCGCTCCCGGAAGGGCTCGGCCACCTCGTAGAAGCTACCGGCGTCGTAGACTCCCAGAACCACGGAATTGCAGGTGATGTTCTTGCGGGCTCCCTCCAAGGCCAGGGTCTTGGTCAATCCCAGCAGCCCCGCCTTGGAGGCGGCGTAGCTGCACTGGCCGAAACCCCCCATGGTCCCGGTCACCGAGGAGACGTTCACGATACGTCCCCAGCTGTTTTCCAGCATACCCGGAAATACAGCCTTGGCCAGCAGGAAGGGGCCGGTGAGGTTGATGGACATGTCGGCGTCCCAGTCCTCTTTTCTCATCTCGGTTACGGTGATGGCCCGGACTATGCCCGCCGCGGCGTTGTTGACCAGTATGACTACCGGCCCCAGCTCCTTATGCACCGCTTCCACACCCTGGTTGACGCTTTCCTCGTCCGAGAGGTCCATCTTTACCGCCATGGCCTTCCTGCCAATAGCCTCTATCTCGGTCACCACTTCCTCCGCCTTCTCCCGGTTGCGGTTATAGGTCAAAGCCACGTCGGCGCCGTGTTCGGCCAGCACAAGGCCATGTACCCGCCCCAGTCCCCCGGAGCCACCGGTCACCAATGCCGTTTTTCCTTCCAGAGACATGTGCATACCCCCAGTCAATCCTATGACCCAGCTTGATTCCCTTCTCGCAGCGGCCTGCCGGTATGATAGGCCCATCCGCTGCAGCGAGCGATCATGGTTCCCCCGGAATCCACGACCCTCATATTATAGAAACCCATCTTTCCCGCTCTTGAAACCAACTCTACCTCCGCCGTCAGAACAAGGTCGGCTCGGGGTGGAGCCAGGAAATCCACGTTTACTTGAAGGGCCATAGCCTTGGTACCGAAGGAGTTCGCCGCTGCACCGAAAGCTATATCCGCCAGCGAGAATATCACTCCGCCGTGTATCAGACCCATGAAGTTGGTATGCTTCTGCTCCAGTCCGATACGAACCCTGGCCCAACCCTGCTCTATATCCTCCAGCTCCACCCCAAGGTAATCGGAGTAGAGATCGGCCGCTATGATCTCCCTCGTATCCTTCCCTACTGGCTCTCTCTCCACTTCTTGCTCCCGTCGCTTCGTTTCGTGCTTCCCACGATCCCCATACGGTTTCACCGCGTTAAAATCATCCATGACGTACTTCACGTATGCAACCCGCCCATTCGCCTTCTCCAGATGTCCGTACGTATTTCCGCTTAGATCCTGGACGGACACCTTTAAACTCGGCAGAGCTTAGAAACTAATAAACTATAGATAGTTTATTAGTTTACTTATTTTGTACGCATTCGCTTCCCCGTGTCAAGTTGCCTCTTCTAGCCCACCAGACTATCATCCGCCGGCCTCCTTCCAGGCGACCGGCATCGGTTCCTCCAGGTCCCTGTACCTGGTTGTTACTATACCCTCCATCAGGATCTTCATAAATGCCGCGTAGACCTCTTCGAGGCTCAACCCGCTCTCTATCAACAGATAGGGGTTGCTGGAGAGATCCACTATCCCCTGTACCATATAGGCGAAGACCACCGGGTTGACATCGCTGCGGAATTCACCGCTTACGGCCCCTTCATCGATGATCCTAGTCAACGCCCCGACTATC
Organism: Actinomycetota bacterium; assembly: GCA_034188985.1. Lineage (GTDB taxonomy): Bacteria > Actinomycetota > Geothermincolia > Geothermincolales > RBG-13-55-18 > JAXHVT01. Next base: position 16,631 of record JAXHVT010000010.1, read on the forward strand.
CTGCGGTAGAATTCGCCGTATACATCGAAGACATCCGGGAAGAACGTCTCCACCTCTTCCACTAGAGAGGGCTTGATGTTGGACACCTCGTCCTCCACGTGCTTGCTCATCAGGTAAAGCTTGGTCATGGCGTCTTCCTCGAGGTCCATTATCTCATCCACCCGTTCCAGAATTTTCCCAGCTCGACGATTTAGCGCCGACGCGAATAGCTCATCCTTGGACGAAAAGTATTCGTAGATGGTCTTCTTGCTCATACGCAGCCTCTGGGCCAGCTCATCCATGTTGAATCTCCTGTAGCCGACCTCGAAGGCCATGCTCTCCGCCTCGATCAATATCTTCCGCGATCTCTCGTCCCTTAACATCTCCCGCCTCTGGCGTTGTTGCTACTGTTTTTTACTCGTCCCCATCTACACGTCTATCCTCCCCCATTTTTTTTCTCGCTTCCGCTTATTGTAACAATTATATCGTTAATCCATGCCGCCTCTTTCCTGTACATTGATATCTCATGCTCGATAATACTCGTGTAGATATCATCGGTGATTCCCTTCAGTATGTCCAATTCCGAGGATAGTCTTCTCTCCCACTCCCGCAGGTATCCTCTCCTCTTCTCCAGCGCCTCCACCGCTTCCTCTCCGTCCATACCAGCTACGAAAGCCAGTCCCACACCCAGATCCAGGCGCAGGGACTCCTGGCTGGAACACAGAGCGTACAACATATCCAGTAGCTTTTCCTCGCCATCAACGGTTAGTGCGTAGACTCGCTTTTCCGGCATACTTCTATCTTTTTCCATCCAAGAGGTCAGGAATCCCCGCTCCTCCAGGCGTGGCAGGGCCTTGTACACAGCTACCTTACTGGCCGGGGCCCATCTCATCAGGCCCCTCTGCTCCATCTCTCTAACCAGATCGTAGCCGTGCCTCGCTTCCTCCTTCAGTAACCCGAGTATCATTACGTCCACGCGCGATACCAAACCGTCTCCTTAATCGAATGCAAACTCACATATATTTACTATTGGAGGTAATAATTGAGATTAACTAGTAAATTATTACCTAGTTAATAGTTAACTAAATTAAGTCCCCTACATTCCCGAAAGCAAATACAGTTCAAGTTCCAGCCCGCCCTGGATTCCAAGGCCATTGCCACTTAAAGATCTACGACGTTTATTACGCGAGCTTTGTTCGTCACCGAAACTTAACCTTCGCCGGGTATCTCCAGCCTTCCGTCGGCTACGCTTATCAGCCGGGAAACCACCTCGCCCCCCAACATGCGCAATTCGAACGCGTTGAGGTAGCCGTCCGCGGAAGCATCGAACAGTACGCGCGCATTAGGGTGGAACTCCTCGTCCCCTCTCCACACGATAACCAGGAGCGGCAGGCGGGGAAATGTCTTGAGCACCATGCCCAGATCCCCCTGGTCCACCTCCCTGCCCCCCAGGGCCATACACGCCTCCCTCAGCCCCTCGACATCGTCGCCGAAACGGCTGCTTATGCGCTCCTCCACCGTCTCCGAAAACGTCTTGGTGTAGAAGAGCCCGTCTTTCAGCTCCCGGTAGGGCACCCATTTGTTGGCCAGAGGCTGGAAATACGCCTTGGAGATATAAAGAAGCGCCAGCGCCCTTACCACGAAGGTATCCAGAAAATCCGGCGCCTCGAAGTTCAGCTCTGGGTGCGAGACGTATATGGTCCACTTCATCATGGGTATCTCGAAACGGCTCTCTCGAAATACCAGGCCGGAGTTCTCCGCCAGCTTTTCCGGATCGCTGGCCTTTATAACACGGCTCGGCTCAGCCAGGGGATCCTGGGGTCTCTTTTCCCCGTCGCCCATCGCTGCTACAACTCCCTCCATAGGCGTCCAAGATACATCGCACCCTCTCGGAAACCGGAATCATGTGCTCCCTTTAGAAATCCCGCTATCGGGGGCAGGAGCTCCATATCATCCAGGTCGTCGAAGGACACGAACCCGGATTCCTTGATCCGTTCGTCCCGGGACGATTCTATTCTCCCCGTTATATCCATGGCATGGAAGACCAGGTGCACGATATGCCTCGGATTATCTGGAAATATAGTCTCACTAACGCACAAAAGCTTACCCGCCCTCACCCTCAAGCCCGTCTCCTCCTCAACCTCCCTGGCCAGCGCCTCGGGTATGCTCTCACCAACCTCCAACCCTCCGCCAGGTAGGAGGAAATATTCCCACCCCTCCTTGACATGCTTTACCAGGAGCAGCTTCGCTTTCCTGTCGATGACTGCCGCCACGCGAATGCGCGGGTTTACAGACTCACGCGCCATCCTATCTCTGGGACACCCCCACGGTTCCCCTGACCGTGGTGGGCACCCATCGCGAAAGGCACTCGGCCCAATCCCTCAACGTATCGTCGCTGAAAGATTTCACGCCCGCATACATCGGGTCCAGGGTTATGTCCGACCTGAACTGCTGCAGAACCAGGCTACGCGCTCCCTCTACCGTGCCTGCTATTTGCTTCAAGTCGTTAAAATCGACCAATCCCGGCACCACCGTACAGCGGAATTCTTGCTCCAGCCCACATCCCACGATCAACTCTATAGACTTCCTGATATCGTTCTTATCCACCTCGCGCCTGACCAGGTCCGGGTACTTGTCCGGGGTAGTTTTTACGTCCATGGCCACACTGTCCAGCATGCCCTCCTCCAGAAGCTCCTCCAGAGCCCGCGGTCGCGAGCCATTTGTATCTAGCTTTACCTTCATGCCCAGTTCCTTTATCTCCCGGCATAAGACCTTGAGGTCCGAATGCAAGGTAGGTTCTCCACCGGTGACGGATACCCCGTCTATCCAACCACGCCTCTCCCACAGATAACCCCTTACCGTCTTCCAGGAGATCACGTCCAGGGGATCCTCTATTTCCACCAGCTCGGGGTTATGGCAATAAGGACAGCGAAAATTGCAGCCGCCAAGGAAGACCACGGAACATATCCTGCCAGGCCAGTCCAGCATACTGGTACGCAGCAATCCCTTGATGCTCAGAAAGCAAGACATGGGCTAACTTATCTCCCCTCAGTTTATATGCTCGGCTATGTCTCCGGGGGTGGGTACCATGCATCGCCAGGCATGTACCTCCTTTTCCCCCTCATCAACCAGCACGATCGACGGCGTGCACATCACGCTGTAGAAAGCGGCCTCGGCAAGGCCCTCAGGTTGCTCCACGTCGTAGATCTCCACATCGGGAAACCTGTTCGCCAATTCCTTTGCCGCCGGGCAGTTCGGGCAATCCGTCTTTACGAAAACCTTAAGATGCTGCACGCTGAAAACCTCCTCCCAGGTCGGTGGTGACACGATCCTTCAGCTCGCCGATCTTTCCCTTGTTCCAGGTGGTTACCTTGGAGAAATATCCCACAATCCTGGTGATGCCGTATATATTCGATGATCCGCACAGAGGACATTCGTCGTGCAGGCCGCGGCTGGTACGCCGGCAATCATCGCATACCGTGAATTCAGGCGAGAAGGCTATCTGTGAGGCCTGGGTGTTGCGAAACGTCTTGACCACGAAGTTTCTCACCGATACCGGGTCGGGCTCGTGCTCCCCCAGCCATATATGGCATATGGCCCCCGCATCTATCAAGGGGTGGAAGATACTCTGTTTCTGCACCCTCTCTATGTAGTCGATGTCAGCCTCCACGTTGAGATGAACGCTGTTGGTATAGTAATACTCGCTTCCCTCCAGCCCACCTTTCAGCACCCGTTCCGCCTGTTTTGGGTAGTATTTCATGTCCAGCTTGGCCAGCCTGTAACCGCTGGATTCCGCCGGGGACTCCTCCAACACCATGTTGATGCCGTATTTTTCCGAGAGGCGTTTGCAGGCCAGGTTCATGTTGGCCACGACCTTCAAACCGAACTTCAGGGCTTCCTGTGATTCGTGGAGTTCCTCCCCGGTATGGTGTTGTACCATTTCGTTGAGACCCAGCAGCCCCACCAAGTAGGTGAGCCGTTCCACCCTGAGATAGGGATCCCCGTCCTTGCTGTCGCAAAGCACCGATAGGGGGCCGCCGATACCCTGATCCAGCAGGGTTTTTATAAACTCTCTCTTCTGCAGGTGGGCCTTGGCCACCATCTGCACCGCCTTCTCCAGCTCCGTGAACAGCACCTCGTCCGAGCCGTTGGCCTTGTAAGCGATGCGGGGCATGTTGACTGTTATATTCTGCAGGGCGGTGAAACGCGTCCTCTCCGGCGTCATCAGCTCCTTCATATCCTCTTCGCTCAGCTTCAGCTTCAACCTGCAGCACTGGGATACGGTTACCTCGTCGCCCCTGTCGAAGACGAAATAGGTTATACCCTGCTTTGATGCCACCTCGCAGGCCAGGTCGAGGAACTCCTCGTGTCCCTCGGTCCGGAAGAAATCCTCGTTTATATGCAGCAGAGGCTTGGGGAAAACGAAGGTCTTGCCCATGGCATCTCCCTCCAGATAGATCTCGAAGAGGGCTTGGAGGAAGACCTGTGCCTCTTTCTCGTAGTCTTTGTACTTCTTCCCGGTGTATTCGCCTCCCGGGCCTATGGCGGGCGCCTCTCTGAAATGACTCGGGATGTTCCAGTACAGGTTGAAATCAGTGAACACCACTTGCGACCCACGGGCACCCGCAAGCTGATTGAATTCGTAGATGAGCATCTGTGCGAGTTGTTTTACACGCTTGTATTCCAGTCCCACCAGGTAGGGCGCGAAGAACATGTTCACCGCCTCCCAACCTATGGCTCCCGCGTAATGCGACTGCAGCGTGGAGGCCATCTTCACCATGTGCCCTATGAGCACCTCCGGGTGCTTGGCGGGCTTGGAGGTGCTGGTGATATTTGGCAGGGAGATGCCGTATTTCTTTATATAATCAAGGCTGTGGCCGCCGCAGTTATGGGAGTATATGCCGTTGGCTATTAACGTGCCGCTCTCGGTCGTGACATCGTATATATAAACGTCCAGTATCTCCACCGGCTCGACCATTAACACCCGCTGACCGTCGGCTGCGGTTCCGGTTCCGCCGCTCCCCCCGGATGTCCTGCGGCTCTCCGTGTAGGAGTGTGACGACTGAGCCACCATCTCTCTCAACCTCTGGTGAGCCAGGATCACGTCCTCGGCATCGAACCTGAACTTGAAGGTGGTGTCATTGGCCTCCAGCAGATGGGTTATGCTTATCTCCTCCAGCCCCTTTACCCGCGACTCCCCGGCTCCCATGGTTTCCATCTCGTCTCCCACCCGTACCATGGAGGCGGGCTTTATCTCCTGCGCCGTTATCACCGGGTGATCGTGGGTGACCACGCAGTATTTCCCGTCCTCCGTGGCCACGAAGACCATCTGCTTGCCCAGGCGGTCCTTCTTGACCAGCCGCATGACCTCCGTCCACTCCCCATCCCTGTCCAGCATCTCCAGCTCCCGGGGGTATTTGACTCTCACCGTCTCCTCCGGCCTGGTCTCCCCGGGCATCAGGTGGTACAGCTGCTCCATGGTGCTGGTGAATATTACCGGGGAACCCTTCTGCCGCCAGTGCACCAGGGTATCCCCTTTATAAGAGTACGGGCGAATTATGAACCCCAGGTCGTGAAGGTGTATGTCTCCAACCATATGCGCTTGGGATATATTCTCGGAGAACACGTGTCTCAGCGCGAATTCCTTTAATATTGCCTCTGCCAGTGTGAGGTTTATGGACTCCGGGTTATGCGTGGTGTTGCTGTTCTCCTTGTTGGCGCTCATGATAATCTGTTCCACGTCATATGTGGGCAGGCCCAGGTGGGAGTGTTTCTTGTGCATGGTGCCCAAGCCTCTCTCCAGAAGCTCCAGGTCCACGAGCTCTCGTATAATGGAGGTGGTTACCGTGTTCATACGTCCGTTGACTATCCTCTCCTCTACCCTGTTCGCTATCTCAGCGGCCAGATCCGGGCTGGCGTTGGTTTCCAGTATAAGGGAGTTCATTATCTTGTCTTTTTCCCAGAGGTTTATCTCCTCCTTGGAGCTCGTACTAACCAGGAGCGCTATATCCGTAGCGTCTTCCGCCCCCTCCTTCATCTTCAGCACCCTTATTCCGCTCGCAGCAGACACTTCGTTTCCCCCTCTCTACCAAGATTTTTCTTGCCTTAACCTCTTTCTTTCTTTTCCAGCAGCTGTCCCAGCTCGATCTGAAACTCCGAAATATCCTTGAAGTTCTTATACACGGATGCGAACCTTAGGTAGGCTACCTCGTCGGTATCCTTGAGGTTCTTCAGGACGATCATGCCGATTACGCTGGACGGTATTTCCTTCTTCCCCTCCGCCCTCAATTCAGCCTCTATCCTCGTGGCCATTTCCTCTATCTGCTGGCTGGTAACTTTTCTTTTCTCGAAAGCTTTACGCAGACCTACCATTATCTTTTCTTTTTTGAATACCTCACGGTCTCCGTTTCTCTTCACCACCGCTACCGGAAACTTCTCGAACCTCTCGAAAGTCGTGAATCTGCTTCCACATTTCTTACACTCTCTTCTTCTCCTTATTATTTGTCCGTTCTCAGCACTTCGCGAATCTATGACCTTTGTATCCGGGTTTCCGCAAAAGGGGCATTTCATCCTTTTCCCCTCCCCCCATTGGTCTATACTATATATTGTGCTTTGATAGCAATATAAAACACAAAATGTTGAGTTGTCAAGTTATTTTCGTTATTTTTCACCACTTTTTTCCTAACCCATCACTATAGAACTATACTCATGCTTTACACTATCCCTAAACAATAAATAGAGTGTTTATACTTAAAGTGCTACTTAAGGAATTGCAGGTATCCGTCCCACATCGCTATATCTATTCCCAAAACCAGTTGACCTCGATCTATCCGGGCACTTTCTATGCGAGCCTCGAGCGGGAAGGCGCCGAATTCAAGTGTGATGGGACCAGCATTCAGCACTGCTTCAGGGTATCCTATGGAATCTTCATCATCGGTAGATATATATCGAGGGTTGAGGACGATACCGTTCTTTCCCGAAGCCTTTACCTCATATTGAATTATTTCACCCCCGCCATACACGAAAAAGCCGTCATTCTCGATACGAAGAGTGCCAGTATCCAGTCCCAGTAGTCCTTCCAACTCGAGCGCATCCAGAAAAACATCTGCCTCGATTCTGGAGATGCTCTTCAGCTCCAGCCTGCCGGAGAGAAGCGCGGTCATGTTCAGCTCGACGTCGTACATATCCACCCTCGCCCGGTAATCCACGTTAACGCTCTCACCTTCGGCCGCCATGCATTCAAGATCGCCCTCCCAGGAGAAGCGGAGTTCCCCCAGATGGTTTCTGGCCAGGCTGATCAGTAAGGGAAAGGAGTTTATTCTGACCTCGAGGTTGGATGGCAGTGTGTACTGGTAACAGATGGACTTCTCCATGCCCCGCTGGCTCAGGTAAGTGATACCCACCTCCGCCGCCAGGAGCAGCACCGCCAGGATTATTACGGCCACTGGCAATTTTCTCAGAATAACCTCCTTATCAGGACTTTTCATTTTAAGACCCATCGATGACATCGCCGGCATGCCGGGGAATCAAAACATGGTTACGCCAGGCTTGGGGTCTATGGCACGACGGATTCAATTTCATGGGAAGGAAAGCAACATGCTCGGAAGATACACCACGTCGAAAATGTCACGGTAAGGATGTGTGCCCTATGCGGTTTTCCGGATAAATCGTGGTCGAGGTCACCGGCCTTGGTTTTCGCATCCATTACCCGGAGTCGTCCGGGCAAGCGTTCATTCCGTCGATCGACGGCGTGAGTCCGCCAGGAGAAAATCCCGGTAGAGATCCTCCTCCGTTTCCTCCTTCAGACTCCTCGTCATAAGCCTTTCGGCCATCTCGTCCGGCCTGGCCTCCTCCTCCAGCACGGCGTATACCCCCCTTGCGATGGGTATATCAACCTCCATTTCCAGGGCCGTCCTTATAACAGAGCGGGTGGTATATACTCCCTCCACGACCATCTTTGTCTCCCGTAATATCTCCTCCGGTCTTCCCCCCTCCCCAAGCCTCTTTCCGAAGCCGCGATTTCTGGAATGCCTGCTTATGCATGTTACCATGAGGTCGCCCACGCCCGAGAGTCCGGAGAAAGTGATGGGGTTGGCTCCCATGGCGCTCCCGAAACGCGCCATCTCCGCCAGGCCCCGCGTTATAAGGCTAGCCTTGGTGTTGTCACCGAGCCCCAATCCGTCCAGCATGCCGGCGGCTATGGCGATCACGTTCTTATAAGCTCCCCCAACCTCCACCCCTATCATGTCCGCGTTGGAATAGACCCTGAAGTAAGGCGAGCTGAAAGCCTCCTGCAGACGCGAGGACAGCTCCCGGTCGGGCGAGGCTATAACTGTTGCGCTGGGCACCATCCTTATCACTTCCTCAGCGTGATTGGGGCCCGAGAGCACTGCCAGCCCGGCATCCTTTCTGCTTGTTTCCTCCCCTATACTCACTGAGAGGCGCTTTCCGGTGGTGTAATCGAAGCCCTTGGCAAGGTTGATAAGCGGTGCTTTCTCCGGCAGGCACTCCTGCATCTCTCTCGCGACCTCCCGGGTCCAGCGCGATGGAACCGCCAGCACCACCGTCTCGGCCCCTTCCAGGGATCGGGCCATATCTCCCTCGGCCGCGATATGCGGTGGTAGCTCGATGTCCTTGAGATACAGGGGATTGCGCCTTTGTTGGTTGATTCCCTCGGCCACCTCTTTCTCCCTGGCCCAGAGCCTGACATCGTGCCCTCTACGTGAAAGGTGTGCGGCTATTGCTGTACCCCAACTGCCAGCGCCGATAACACTTATCTTCATGGCTCTATCACCTCGTTGCTTTTCCTCTTCAGGCTTAGCTTGGGCTCGTCTCCTTTGATAAGTCTCCCGATATTTTCCCGGTGTTTGTACACAGCGAAGACGCAGGTCAGGACGGCCACCACGAGGTGTGGCCAGTATTCCTCGAGACAGCCGCTGAGGAATACGACCGACGAAACCGGGAAAGCAAGAGCGGCGGACAGGGAGCCAACGGACATAATGCGGGTCTCCAGAACCATCACCAGGAAAACCCCCAGAACGATCACAGTCACCTGCCAGGGATAAGCCGCTATTATCACGCCCCCGCTGGTGGCGATGCCCTTACCGCCCTTGAAGCCAAGGTAGATGCTCCAGTTGTGACCAATTATCGCCGCCAGGCCCGCCAGCAACGCCAGGGACGGGTTCAATCCCAACCCTTGTCCTATCTTTACCGCCACCGCTCCCTTCCCCATATCCAGGATGAGCACGGCGACGAAGGGTTGCACTCCGAAATTGCGCATGACGTTGGTGGCGCCTATATTGCCGGACCCCACCTTGCGGAGGTCGAGTTTGAACACGCCAAGGGATACTAGCAGTCCGAAGGGTATGGAGCCTATAAGGTAGCTGGCCGCTATCCACAGGACCGCTTTCATGGCCATCTTCGCACCCCTTTCCCGGGACGGGATGAGCTCGACCTTCCATAACAGAGATTGCAGTGAATATAACACATATGGAGGCGGGTGGTTTCAGGCCCTCCCCCGCCCCATGGCGCGTCGCCGTCTCAGGGCCACCCTTATGGGACTGCCCTCGAAGCCGAATGTCTCCCTGATCTTTTTCTCCAGAAACCTCTTGTAGGACGGATCGGCCAAGTCGGGGCGATTGACGAAGAAAACGAACTGGGGAGGCGCCGTCCTGGCCTGGGTAAGGTAGTATATCTGCAGCCGCTTTCCCTTCCTGCTGGGGGGAGGCGTCTGGTCCAGGACGCGGCGCAGTAGGTCGTTTAGAAGCGAGGTCTGTATCCTGGATTCCCAGTTCTCCTTGATCCTGTCCACGGCGGGGAGAATTCGCGTTATCCCCGCGCCGGTCAAGCCGCTCACCCTCAAAAAGGGCGCGTAGGATATAAAGTGCAGCTTATCCACGGCGTCCTCGTACACATCCCCGGCCCCGCCGCTGCCCCGTATCAGGTCCCACTTGTTCAATATAACAGCGCAGGCGCGGCCGTCATCCTTTATACGGGCGGCGATCTTCTGGTCCTGTTCTGATATCCCCTCGGAAGCATCTACGATCAGCAGAACAACCTGTGAACGATCAATGGCCCTCCATACCCTTACCAGGCTGTAGAACTCCACGTCCTCGGTTATTCGCGAACGGCGCCTCCAACCCGCGGTGTCTATGAATCGGTAATTAACACCCTCTATCTCCACCAAGGTATCTACGGCGTCCCGGGTGGTTCCGGGCATATCGCTGATGATGGATCGCTCCTCCTCCAGAAATCGATTGAAGAGGGTGGACTTACCCACGTTCGGCTTACCAACGATGGCTACCACCGTCTCCAAGCCGTCTTCATATATTTCCCCCGAGGCCTCCGGGAGTTTACCGACCACTATGTCCAGCAGATCCCCTATGTTTCTTCCGTGCATTGCCGACACCGGGCAGGGCTCCCCCAGGCCCAGGGAATACCATTCCACGGACTCTGCCTCCAGGCGCGGGTTGTCCACCTTGTTGGGCACCAGTAGCAGCGGTTTCCCGGTACGGCGCAGCGCCTCCGCCACGTCCTCGTCGGCGGCGGCTATCCCCTCGGCGGCGTCCACCATCATCACCACAAGGTCGGCCTCCTCCACGGCCAGCATGGCCTGCTTGCCGATGGACCTCGATAGCTTCTCCCCGGCCACCGGGTCCAGACCGCCCGTATCCACGATCTTGAAGTTCTTTCCCCTCCAATCCGCGGTGAAGTAATTGCGGTCGCGGGTTACTCCCGGCTGGCTCTCGACGATGGCCTCCGCCCGGGTGACGATGCGGTTCACCAGGGTGGACTTTCCCACGTTCGGCCTTCCCACCACGGCCACCAGAGGTAAAACGTGTGTCATGATCAAGCTCCCCCTTCCTCCCCGGCGAGCGCCTGGAGCAGCGACGCCCCATCCACCCGTACCGGTACAAGTTCGCAGCCCGTCTCGCTCTCCACGTCCTCCAGTGTCATATCGTCGAGAAAGCGCCCCTCCCTGAGCAGGGTTTCCGCCAGTAGCATCTTCTCGCCGTTTCGGCGTTGATCCCTCAAGCACCTCACGATATCCTCGCCTCCCAGCAGAGACGTTGCGGTTACCGAGCCGCCCAGCATACGGTTTTCCACGCACACCACTTCCACCTCACACCGGGCCGGGATATCCGCGAGCGCCTCCGTCATCACCCTCTCCCCCGCCGCTCCGGTAAGTATACCGGGAAGCCTCGCAGGCAGATGCCCCAGCCCGGCCGTAACCGCCTCACGGGCCTCATCGATGAACTTCCTCGCCATGCCCACTCCATTCTCCAGCTGCGGGTACCCCTCGTATTCCTTCCCGCCCGGGAACGGCCTTTCCGCCATTAGATAAAACTCGTCTGACGCGAAGAAGATCCGCCCGCCCGTCCTCTCCATCGCCCCATGCTGGTACTCCTCCACCAGGTTTATGACCCGGTTCGAGGATGCCCCGTCGTGAGCCTTCAACAGCGGCGATAACTCTCCGGCCCGCGACGTCAGCCCCAGCGGCACCATTGCCAGCGACGCGGCTGGATATCTCTCCAGCACATCCCGCAGGGTATCGCGCAAGGCCTCGCCGTCGTTGATGCCCGGGCATACCACCACCTGCAGGTGTATCTCGATGCCGTCGCTCAGCAACAGTTCCAGCGCCTCCAGGCCCGCCCTGGCGTTGCCGCCCATGACTCGTTCGCGCAGCTCCGCGTCCGTGCTATGCAGTGATACGTACAGCGGTGACAGCCTCAACCGCCTGATCCTCCGCAGGTCCTCCGCCCCCAGGTTGTTCAGGGTAATGAAATTTCCGTAGTAAAAGGACAGGCGGTAGTCGTCATCCTTTACATACAGGGTTGGTCTCATACCGGGCGGCATTTGATCAACGAAACAGAATATGCACCTGTTACGGCAAGTGCGGATGCCGTCGAAGACGGCCTCGTCGAATATCAACCCCAGGGGCCTCCCAACCTGCTTGTGCCGCTTGAAGCTCATCTCCCGGCCCCGCCGCTCCAGCCGCAGGGACACCATATCCCTCTCGGACGCCTCCAGATAGTCCAATACGTCCATGGGTGGCCTTCCGTCGATCTCCAGCAGGTGATCCCCCGGCTGCACATGCCCGCGGCAGATGGAATCCTCGCGCACTTCCCTGACGCGCGGAGGCCTCCACCTCACCCGCGCTCGCGCCTCGCGGCGCCCACGAATCATGCCCCACCTTCCCCGATCGTATCCGCTCTCTCCTTCACCATTTTTATCAACGATCTCACCACGCGGGACACGCTCATATCCGTGGTGTCTACCATCATCGCGTCATGCGCTTTTTTCAAGGGGTTATGGGCGCGCGTGGTATCCTGATGGTCCCGTCTCACCATCTCCTGCTGTAGCGAATTGATTGATACCTCGTATCCCTCTTTCTTCATCTCCCGGTAGCGCCTCAGTGCTCTCTCCTTTAACGAGGCGGTCAGGAATATCTTGAGGTCGGCTTCGGGGAAGACAGCCGTGCCCACATCCCTCCCCTCCACCACAATGCCGCCCTTTTCCGCCATTCGGCGCTGCTTCCTGATCATCTCCAGGCGCACTCCCTTATGCGAGGACACCTGTGACACGTGTACCGACACTTCTCCCGACCTTATCTTCCGGGTAACGTCCTCTCCGTTCAGTAGTATGCGGTAGGGCGGCCTCCTTCTACCGTAATACCGCATCTGGATATCCATGCTTCTCGCCATATCCGATAGCCTCTCTGCATCATCCAGGTCGCTATGATCGCGCAACGCCTCCAGGGTCAGGGCTCGATATATCGCCCCGGTATCCAGATAATTCAAACCCAGGCTACTGGCCAGTTTCTGGGCAACGGAACTCTTACCCGCCCCCGCCGGCCCGTCTATGGCTATAATCATGCTCTCGATATCCATAATCCCGTATATCCTCTTTCTCCTCCGCCGTTCCTGGCCGTCACCTCCAAACCTTGCCGTAACCGGATGACATGCGCTGACACCGCTGCTAGTTGTATGATAACCGATCTTGATAGCACGATGGTGTTCCGTTTCGTACCGCATCGCGGGCTCCGATTTGGAGGTCGTTCAAGGCCGTGCCGGCCGTGAACGCATCATGGTGATTTAATCCCTTACCGTTCGCATACCCTTACCTCGAGGTTTGGCGTAATCTTTGCTTCGCCTCTGGCGAATTCACGATCGAGGGCGTATATTACTACGCGGTATTCCCCTATCGCATTATCCGCCGCAAGGTCTGCTCGAAGCCCGGGTACGATATATCAACACATTCCCAGCCGGAGATCGCCGTCTCTCCCTCGGCGCAAAGCGCCGCCACGGCCAGGGACATAGCTATGCGGTGATCACCGTGCGAGTCTACTGCCGCCCCCCGTAAATCCCTGGGCCCACGTACGGCGAAGCCGTCGGGCAACTCCTCGATGTCCGCGCCCATCCTGGCCAGCTCGCCGCATATAGCCGATATGCGGTCGCTTTCCTTCACCCTGAGCTCCCACGCTCCCCTCACCACGGTCGTACCCCTGGCCCGGCATCCCACTACGGCCATCAGCGGCACCTCGTCAATCATTGCCGGCACCCTACAGGCCTCCAATTCGATGGCGTAGGGCTTGCTCGACCCCACCTCCAGGTCCCCCCGGGGTTCGTTATCCCTTTCCTCGTAATTTGACTCCATCACAAGCGCCCCCATGGAATTGAGAACGCTGAGAAAACCCGCTCGGGTGGGATTGAGGCCAACGCCCTTGATGGTGAGGCGCGAACCCGCTACCAGTACCGCGGCTGCCAGCAGGAAGGAGGCACTGGATATATCGCCGGGTATATGGAGATCCCCCGCCTCGAGGGATGACCTCTTGATTAGCGTGGCCCGTTCTCCCTCGAAGGATATATCGGCGCCCATGAGACGCATCATTCTCTCCGTATGGTCTCTCGACGCCCGACCCCCTATCACCCTGGTCACGCCCACCGCCTGCATACCGGCCAGCAGGATGGCCGACTTCACCTGCGCGCTCTCCACCTCCAGCTCGTACTCTATTCCCTCGAGGTCCCCTCCGCTCACGGCTAGTGGAGGTCGCGTGCCCCCCTCACGGGCCAGTATCTCCGCTCCCATGAGACGCAATGGATCCACGATACGTGACATGGGCCTCGTTCGCAGCGATTCGTCTCCGGTCAACATGCTGAGAAAAGGCCTTCCGGACAATGCCCCGGCCATAAACCTCATGGTTGTGGCGGAATTACCAGCGTCCAGCACGTCCGCCGCCTCTCTCCATCCCTCTAGACCATCGCCTATCACTGTCAAGGTATCGCCGTCGAAGTCAAGCTCCACTCCCAGGGCACGCAGGCAGGAGAGTGTGCTCATGCAATCCCTCGAACCCAGAAAAGGTCGGGCCGTCGTCCTACCCCTGGCCATCGCCCCCAGTATGGCAGCACGGTGAGATATGGATTTGTCTGGAGGTACCGACACCTCTCCCCGCAGCGGACCGGCCCCGCTCAAGATCAGATCCATTACTCACCACCCAGGGTCTTGCTCAAGGATACCCGGTATCCCTTGTCCCTGAGCGCCTCCGCGGTCCTCGCGGCCGCATCCTCGCCGCTGATCATCAACCTCAAGAGGCCGCTTCCGCTCTCCAGCGGGTGCACCAGCTCGATATCCTCGATATTTATCCCCATTTCCCCCACGGTCAGGGAGACGTCACTGATCACCCCGGGGCGATCCTCCACCGACAGGGTGATATCGTACATGCCGGCCAGCGATTCGTGCAGGATTGGCGCCAGGTTCTGCCTTCCGGACCTGGCCTTCTCCATCCACTCCACGAGGTCCCTCTCCCTGCCTTCCTCCAGCATGTTGCCTATCTCGTGCATGCACGAGATGTACTCCCCCAGCGACTCCTCCACCGCATCGCGGTTCTCCATAAGGATATCCAGCCATATTCTGGATCCGGACGCGGCAATACGCGTCATATCCCTGAAACCCCCGGCGGCCAATTTGAGTAGGGGATATTCCTCCGCCCTTTCCAGCGCCAGGTTCATCAATCCCATGGCCATGATATGCGGCAGGTGGCTTATCACTGACATGGCACGATCATGCTGCCTTGGCTCCATGGCTATAACCCGCGCGCCGACCGAGGTTAACAACGCGTGCAGTTTCGAATAGGCTTCGGCGTCGCACTCCCCCGTCGGCGTCAGGGCATAGTAGGTGTCCTTGAGGAGCATGGGGTCAGCGAATCCCACCCCTCTCTGTTCCGAGCCCGCCAGGGGATGGCCGCCGATGAAATGACATTCGCCGGGGAGTATCTCGCCCGCCATGTTGACCACGGCCTCCTTGACTGAGCCCACGTCGCTCACGGTTGTTCCGGGCTCGAGGGATCCTGCCATGGAGCGCATAACGTCGGGTATGGAGCGAACCGGAACGGCCAAGAATACCAGGTCGCAGCGACCGGCTATCTCTTCAGGGCCGCTCACCGCCTCCTCCACCGCTCCTCGCCGCAGCGCCTCCCCCAGCATGCGGCCCTCCTCGTCATATCCCAATACCTTCCGCACCGACCCCTCCTCGCGCAACGCCAGCCCCAGGGATCCACCTATGAGTCCTGTGCCCACGATTCCGGCGCAGCGGTAGAGCTTCCTCTCAGGCAAGGCGATTGTCATCTCCCCTCACGACGTCTCTCTTCCTAAAAAAGAGGCGAGTTCTTTAATTTCGTTCATCAAGGACTTAAATCCCGCCGGGGTAAGCGACTGCGATCCGTCGCAAAGAGCCTCGCGGGGATGGGGGTGCATCTCCACCATCACCCCGTCCGCTCCTGCGGCCAGCGCGGCTTTGCTCAGCGGCGGTACCAATTCGCGCACCCCTGTCGCATGGCTGGGATCGACGACCACCGGCAGATGCGAAACCCTCTTGATCGCCGGTATGGATGATATATCCAGGGTATTCCTGGTACTCGTCTCGAAGGTCCGTATACCACGCTCGCACAGAATAACCTTCTTGTTGCCCTCCTTGAGGATATACTCCGCCGCCATCAGCCATTCCTCCAAGGTCGCGCTCATGCCCCTTTTGAGAAGGATGGGTTTGTCCTGGTACCCGAGTTCCTTGAGAAGCAGGAAGTTCTGCATGTTCCTCGCACCCACCTGCAATATGTCAGCATAGCGCGAAATCAAGTTGATATCCCTTACGTCGAGCACCTCGGTGATTATGGGCAAGCCCGTCTCCGAGCGGGCTTGCCCCAGCATCTGCAAGCCCTCCTCTCCCAATCCCTGGAAGCTGTAGGGAGAGGTTCTCGGCTTGAAGGCCCCGCCCCTGAATATATGGGCGCCGGCCTCTTTCGCCGACCTCGCCGCCTCGACCACCTGCTCCTCGCTCTCAACCGAACACGGTCCTGCGATTATGGTAAACGTATCCGGGCCGATCTCCGCCCCCCTTACTTTTACGACTGTGGGCTCCTCCTGGAACTCCATACTCACCAGCTTGTAGGGCTTCATGATAGGGACGACCTTCTCCACCGCTGGATAGGCCTCGAAAGGCATCTGCATCACTCTCTCGCGATCGCCGATAACCCCTATAACCGTTCGATACTCTCCCCGCGAGATATGCGCTTCCGCTCCCACCTCTCGGAGAACGGCCACCAGCTCCTCGATGTCCTCCCTGGTCGCTCCCTCTCTCATCACGATAACCACTCTCACCACTTCCCTTCTCAACCGAAGAGTTCGAGCCTTGGGCTCGAACTCCCCTTTTATCTGCTATTCTTTTGTGAGGCGCTTCCCGTCTATTCGGGGAGGTCAGTTCTTAGCTGGCGCGCCCCCTCCAGATAAGGATGACGCAGCTCGTGAGGATGTTTTCGCGTATAGAAATGCATCATAACCCTTATGCACTTCCGCGGAGAACCCTCGATGGGGAGTTCCCTCGCGCAGAGCAGCGGCACGTGCGTTAGACCTATATGGCGAGCTGCCGCTGCCGGAAACTCGGTCGTCAGGTCCTCGGTGGCGGTGAAGATGATGTCCATTATGTCGTCCGGACGTATATCGTTGCGCTCTATCATCTCCCGCAGTAGCTGGGCCGTCTTCTCGGTTACCTCCTCCTTGGTATCCTCGCTGCAGAGGATCGCTCCCCTCAAAGCTCTGAGCTGCATGCTCAACCTCCTTTTTCAGGAGTTTAGTTTATCATAACCGACTGTTGGTGATAAGAGACGGCCCTATCCCCTCCAAGGCACCATGTACACAGCCTTCGCCATTGCCTTGCTATCGCCTTTCCCCCGGCGTGGCTCCCTTACCGCAAGGTTTATCATTCCCTTCATATGGCCTTCATATGGGTATGTTTAGAATCAAAATTATCGTAGTCGGATGGGGAAATTAGCAATTACATGTCCGTCTATGTTTTGTTGTGCCGCGTAACCGACGAAAGTGCCACCACCCTCACCTAGAACCCCAGCCGTCGTCAAGTAGGTGAACAAGGACGCGAAATCGATGGGCGGCAAGATACTCGGTCAGTACGCGGTCCTGTGGGAGATCGACTTCATAAACATCGTCGACGCCCCCGACAACGATACTATCTCCAGGATATCAGTACAGCTGGCCTCGAGGGGTTCGGTGCGCATAACCACCCCCCCCTCCCCCGACCATGGACGTGGACGCATTCATAGCCAACCTTAGATAGCGACGTGATCCTTGCTCTCGTTATCTAACCATTTTATGGTATATCATTCAAGATCAAAGATGTGACCATTTGAGGGTGTTTATTTCGTCGAAGGTGAGTGGACGGTAGTTACCCTCCTCCAGCCCCTTCAGGTCCAGGGGTCCCAGGCGGGTGCGGGTTAATTTCCTTACCTTGAGGCCAGCGGCCGCGCACATGCGGCGAACTTGCCTCTTCTTTCCCTCGTGGATGACCATCTCCAGCAGGCAGCGGTCGCCCCGCTTGTCCAGTATCCTTACCTTGGCCGGAGCGGTTATCCCCTCCTCCAGCCGCACTCCCTTGCGCAGTCTGGCCAAGCCCTCCCGGGTCAGGTGGCCCTCCGCCTCCACCAGGTAGGTCTTATCCACGCCGTGGCTGGGATGCGTCATGCGCTGTGCCAGGTAGCCATCGTTGGTGATGATCAACAATCCCGTGGTGTCCTTGTCCAGCCTTCCCACGGGGAAAAGTCTGCCCTCCTCGTGTATGAGATCCATTACGGTGGGGCGCTTGCGATAATCCCTGACCGTGGTTATGTACCCGGGGGGCTTGTTGAGGAGAAAATACCTCTTCTCCGTGCCCGTATCCAGGGGTACGCCGTCAAGCGTAATCTCATCCTCGTCCGATTTCGCCCGGTCTCCCAGGACGGCGATCCGGCCGTTTATCCTTACCCTGCCTTCCTCTATGAAACCCTCGCACTTGCGGCGTGAAGCTATCCCCGCCGCCGCCAGGATCTTTTGCAGTCTTTCCCGGTCAGCCATATTATCGATGTCGCTCCGCCAAGCCGTTGGCCTCGACCTCATCCAGATCTTACCGTCTTCAACCGATTCGGATTATCTAACGCACTTGGTGACTGAGCCCCGCGTCGTCACCGCCCCGCTGTACGGCTCTAACGATGTTATCCGGATCGCGCGTCGCCCTCCCTTCATCCCCGGCCTCGCCCTCTATCTCGCCCCTTTACGTCTCCCCTTCGGGGAATGCGAGGTCGCCCGCCCGATCCGCGGCTTTTCGCCCGCCTCCTTCCTCCTCTTCCTCCGGCAACGGCTCCATAGCGTATTCGGGTTCACGCTCCATCTCATCATCGCCTTCCTCTTCCTTGTCCGCGCCCTCCTCCGCTCTCCCGGAAAGCGAGCGCGCTATGCGCTCCACCGTCTCCCGGTTCGGCTCGAAATCCTCCAGCGGCGGCAGTTCCTCCAGGCTATTGATTCCGAAGCGCTCCAGGAAGTCGTTGGTGGTTACATATAAAGCCGGCCCGCCAGGCGACCTGTCCTTACCGGCCTCCCCTACCAGACCCTGCTCCTCAAGAACCTTGACCATATTCTCGGACTGCACTCCCCTGAGATTGGCGATCTGGCCGCGCGTTATGGGCTGAATGTAGGCTATGATAGCCAGGGTCTCTAGCGCCGCCCTGGTCAGCCTGGGCCTCCTCGCCGCCAGCAGCAGTTTCTCTATGTACGTTGCATAGGCGGGATGGGTGTGCATGCGCCACCCGCCGCCAACCTCCCTCAGCTGTATGCCCCGGTTGAACTGTACGTATTCCTCGCGCAGATCCCGTAGAGCGGAAATGACCTTGCCCTCGCTTTTGCCCAAGGCATCGGCCAATCCGCCCGGGGTCAGGGGTTCGTCGGCGATGAAGAGTATGGCTTCAAGCGCTCCCTTCACATCCTCCATCTCGTCTATATCGTCGTGGCCGGCGCCCGTCCTCCACAGTCTTCCTCCGATAGGTTTAATGTCCATCTTACCCCTCTCTCAGCGCGTAAACCTGGATGTCCCCGAACCTGCGGGCCTGCTTTATCTCGATCTCCTCCCTCTTGTACATCTCCAGCAGGGCCAGGAAGGTGGCGATCAATTCGATGCGTAGCGTGCACTCCCCGGTCAGCTCCCGGTAGCTCGTGCTGCCCCTCTCGCTCAAGATCGCCCGCACCTTTTCAATAAAGTCCTCTAAGCTCACCTTGACGGGAGCAATATAGGATATGTCGACCACGCTCTCCGGTATTATTATCCCCCGAGCCGCCTTCGACAATCCATCCAGGGTCAGCCCCTTGAGGATGTCCGTAACCAGGTGATCGAAGGGCTCCTCCAGGTCAACCTGCCGGCAGAAGTAGCGCTCCTCGCGCTCTCGCCTGCCGGAGAGTTCGGCGGCGGCGTTGCGGAATTTCTGGTACTCGACCAGCCTCCAGAGCAGTTCCTCGCGCATCTCCGCCGGGGCAAGCTCTTCCTCCCCCCTCTCCGGCACGGGCAGGAGCGAGTCCGACTTCAATTTCAGCAGGGTTGCCGCTATGAGCAGGAACTCCGTGGCCACCTCCAGGTCCAGGGACTGAAGGGTCTCTATATAGCCCAGATAATCGCAGGCGATCTCCGCTATGAAGATATCATATATATCTATCTCCTTGCTGGTTATCAGGTGCAGCAGAAGATCGAAAGGGCCCTCGAATACCTTCAGCTTTACCTCGAAAGGCACCGCATCCCCCTTACTGGATACCCATCCTCTCTCTCACCTCGTCCAGCACTTCGCTGGCTATGGGCTGGGCCCTGTTCTTTCCATCCTCCAGGACATCCCAGGCCAGGCCGTCTTTGCCGGCAAGCTCCCTTCTCCTCTCCTGGAAGGGCAGCAGCGCCTCGATCACCCTTTCGGCCAGAAGCTTCTTACACTCTACACATCCCCAGCTCGCGCTGTGGCAATTGCCCGCTACCTCCTCTGTCCTGTCCGCCGTATATATCTTATGCAGCTCGAAAACACTGCATTTCTCGGGGTCCCCTGGGTCCTTTCGGGTGCGCCGCGCCGGATCGGTTATCATGGACGCTATCTTTTTGCTTATTTGCTCCTGCGGATCGGTCAAGGCGATGTAGTTATCGTAGCTCTTGCTCATCTTGCGCCCATCCGTCCCCGGGATACGGGGGTAGAGAGAGAGCACCGCCTGCGGTTCATCGAAGGTTTTGCCGTACAGGTTGTTGAAGCGGCGCACTATCTCCCTGGTCAACTCCAGGTGAGGCAACTGATCCTCTCCCACCGGCACCCTCCTGCCCCTGACTATGACGATATCGGCGGCCTGCAGAACCGGGTATCCTAGAAATCCGTGGGTGGATATCTCCCTCCCCTTCAATTGCTCCAACTGCTCCTTGAAAGATGGAACCCTCTCCAGCCACCCCAGGGGGGTTATCATGGACAGGTAGAGCTGGAACTCGGCCACCTCCGATAAGTCCGACTGCCTGTATATCACCGACTTCGCCGGGTCGAGACCCGCCGCCAGCCAGTCCAACACCATCTCCTCCGTGTAGGCCATGAGCATGGAGGGATCCTGATAATCGGTGGTCAGGGCATGCCAGTCCGCTACGAAAAAATAGCAGTCCCCCTCCTCCTGGAGTTCGATCATGCGGGCCAGGTTGCCATGCAGATGCCCCAGGTGTAGCTTTCCGGTAGGCCGGTATCCGCTGAGTATCCTTCCCTTTCCCAACAGGCATTCCTCCTATTCTCGATTCCCGCTCATTCATCTATGGTCACTGCGAACTGTGCCCCATAATGACTTTTCGACCGCTCCTCATTTACTACCTTCTTCAGAAGATATCGTCAACCTCCGCCAAGCGCCGTGAGAGTTCGTCCGTTGATTCTCCCTGATGCCCCCTGACCAGCCTTATCACCTCCCGATCACTGTCGATATCCCGCAACAGATCCGCCCCGACCTCGCCGTGATGCAGTTGCAGGTATATGCCCCTTCTCCAGCCCCTGGGCAGACTCCTGGTTCTCTGCAGCGCCGTATCCCCCGCCACATCAGCCTCCAGTTCCGTGCTTATGCGCTTCAGTCGCAAGGGCATGAATAGCTCCATCCCTGTATACAGCCAGCGGGAGAACATGCTCGCGTCCGAGCGGAGTTTTCCGGCGTCGTGCAGCAACGCCGCCTTATAAAGGAGCGGCTCGTCCTCGAACCTGGAGGCTACGGCCAGGGAATGAGCCAGGTCGTAGCGGTTCATGAACATGAACAGGCCCCTCTCGCGCGGGGTGAGCGACTCGGCCGCGTCACGCGCCCTGCTTCCGAGACGCGGATCGAACGAGGCCAGTGTAACCCATATCTTGCCAGGTAAATCACGCCAGGTATTCATGTCAGAATCTATAAGGAAGGCCGAAGATGTTGAAAAAGATGTTGGCCAGGTTTCCCACCACGCCTGAGAGCACGAAACCGAAGAGCATCACCAGCACCAGCACCAGCATAAATCCGTAAGGCTCGATGGATTGATAGATTCGTTTGGCCTCCCCTTTGAGGAAATAGCCCACCACCCTGGAGCCGTCGAGCGGAGGTATGGGTATGAGGTTGAACACGAACAAGAGGATGTTTATATAGCCTATGTATATAAAGGTCACCACCACTTTGTCCAGCACCGTACCTCCGTCAAGGGCGTTGAAGAAACCAGCCAGCCCTATGAATACGAAACCCACCACCAGGTTGGTAAAGGGACCGGCCAGCGAAACCCATATTATCCCGGTACGCTTGCGGAACATGAATGGATTGATAGGAACCGGCTTGGCGTAACCAATTATAAAGGTGCCGTAGCCCATAATACTCAGAAGAAACAGAAACCCCGGCAGTATCAAGGTGCCGAAGGGATCTATATGGGCCGTGGGATCCAGCGTCAGCCGCCCCGCCCGCTTGGCCGTGGTGTCCCCCAGTCTATAGGCTACATATCCGTGCATATACTCGTGCAGGATAACCCCGATTATCAGGCCCACCAGCATATACAGGGCTCTTTCCCAGTTATTCACCCGTCCTCACTCCGTTTGACTTCCCTCACCATCTCCCTTGCCATTTCAAGTTCCTCGTCCCTGCCACTCAACTTTCCGTCCAGGAGCTCGTCACGAACCTTGCCCAGGATATCCGCATAGGCGGGCGAGGGCTTGAGCCCTAACTCCCGCAGATCCCTGCCGTCCATTTCTGGCACCATATTATTCCATTTAGTGACGTAGTCCTCGAGCAATCCCCTGGTATCGGGACCGCCCAACACATAGAGATATGCTAAAGCCTCGTTCTTCAGCGGGTCAAGGACATGCACCAACTCGCTGGGAGGCGGCTTCCGCGAGCAGAACGTTTCTATTATCATCGGAACCTTCTGTATGCACTGCAGGATGGTGTCGGCGTCCCCGCGTCGGAAACGCATAAGGTGGCACCATTGCTCGGACTCCTGCCTTGGTAAATCGGCCAGCATGGCAGCCATCGTTGGAATCCATCCCTTCTTGTCACCGCCAAGAAGCCGCCAGGCATCACCCAGGTGCCGCTCCAGCAGGTGAAAACGCAACTCCATGGACGTACCGACCTTCAATTCGGGGTGGAGGATGTGCAACGCCCCCAGATCCTGTAGCCTCTCTATAGCCTTGAAGGGCAAGGGCGGTGGCTCCGATAGTATGTATATCATCTCGTCCCTGACCCGCGCGTTGGTCAACTTGCCCACGATCTCCATCTCCACCGCGCGCCGCGCCAGCATCTCCGTCTGTCTCTCCAGCTGGAAACCGTAACGCTGCTCGAAGCGCACCGCCCTGAATATACGGGTGGGATCCTCGACGAAGCTGAGGTTATGCAGTATGCGCACGTGCCTCCTCTCCAGGTCGCGCAAACCGCCGAAGTAGTCCAGCAGCTCCCCGAAGTGATCGCCGCTCAAGGCAATGGCCATGGCGTTGATGGTGAAGTCCCTGCGGTAGAGGTCCTGGCGTATCGAAGACATCTCCACCGTGGGCAGGGCGGCCGGGTATTCGTAGAATTCGATCCTTGCCGTGGCCACATCTATTCTGCGCCCATTGAGCAGGATTACCACCGCCGTTCCAAACTTGCGGTGGCTCCTTACCCTGCCCTTGAGCATCTCGGCCAGCATCATGGCGAACTCGATACCCTCTCCTTCCACTACTATGTCCAGGTCCAGGTTGGAGTAGCCCAGAAGCAGGTCCCTGACCACGCCTCCTACCAGGTAAACGCTGTAACCACCGTTCTCCGCCGCCTTGGAGATATAGCGCAACAACCCCTGCATCTCCCCGGGGAGCGAATTCTGTATCAGTTCCACGATCTCCGAGCGCGTATAGCCCGCCACGCGGCCCGGGGGAGGAAAGCCTCGCAGGTATTCCGATCCATGCAAGGCGCGTATCACGTCCTTGCGCGTTACGATACCCAGCAGCTTGCCACCTCTGACCACCGGCACCCGTCCTATGGCGTTCTCCGTCATCAAGGTTTGTATCTCCTGCAGTGAGGTTTCCGAGTCCACCGATACGAGATTGCGGGACATGAAACCCTTGACTGGGGCGTGACCAAGCCCGTGATGCCCCGCCTTGTCAAGGTCCTTGCGGGAGATGATACCCACCAGTTCCCCGCCGTCGTTTACCACCGGAAAGGCGGTGTGCCCGGTGCGTTCCATACGCCGCGATGCCTCGGTAATTATGGTGTCCTCGTGGAGCGTGCGTACCGGTCCGGACATTACCTCCCGCGCCGTCACCAGGGGACGTACTTTCCCGTCCAGGAGAGCGAGCAGCCTCCTTCTGGCCTCCCCGAGGTCCACCCCCTTCATCACTGCCGATCCCGCCTTGGCGTGTCCACCGCCTCCCAGCCCGGATAGGACGTCGTCTACGTCTACCTGGAGCAGCCGGGACAACCCTACCACCAGCACCCGGCCGCCCATCTCCGCCAGCGCGAAGAGCACGTCCAGGTTCTCCAGTTCGGCCAGCTTCCCCGCCACCATCGACGCACCCTCCACGTACTCCGACATTCTTGCCTGGGCCACCGCTACCATGATCCCCTTCATGCGGTGATGCTCCAGGCTGGAGAACAGCCTCTTCATGAGCTCGTGCTGCTCCTCGGACAAAGCCTTGCCCAGGAAATGCGCGATTACGCTGGTGTTGGCCCCCAACTGCATAACGTAGGCCAGGGCCTCGGCATCCTGTTCCGTGGTACCCGCATAGGTCAACGAGCCGGTGTCCTCGTGTATTCCCAGCGCGAAAAGTGTGGCCTCGAAGGGTGATATCGGTATTCCCATGCCGCGTATGATCTTGAGCAGCACAGTGGTAGTGGAGCCGAGCTGCTCACTGTAGTCCTTTATATCCTTCATGTCGTGGGAGGAGGAAGGATGATGATCGTATACGAATACCTCCACCCCGGACCGCGATGGCAGGTCCTTGAACTCGCCCAACCTGCCGGAGATGCGGTTGTCCACCACGATGAGCCTGGTTATCGCCTCTTTATCCAGGGAACGCGGCTCGCGGAACTCGAGCACGTCGCCGTGCAGTGCCATGAATTCGCGCACGTTGCGATTCACCGAGCCGGCGAACACCATCACCGCCTCGGGGTAGAGCTTCCTCGCCGCCACCATGGAGGCCAGGGCATCGAAGTCCGCGCTCACGTGCCCGACGATAACGTCCAAATCCCGCCTGCCTTACTGGGAGCCTCGTTTTCCCCATCTCTATTCTAGCCCCTGGACAGCCATCGATCCCAGTAAAACCCGATAGGTCAGGGAAGCAGCACCTCCGCTGTGAAGCTCCTCCCGTCCAGGCCCGCCGCATCTATTCCCAGGAGATCCGCCACACTCCTGCCGCAATCCGCGAAACTGCCCCTGATACCGAGATCGGTGTTCTGCCTTATCCTCTTCCCGAAGATCAGAAGTATGGCGTATTCCCGGGTGTGGTCTGTTCCTCTATGGGTGGGATCGCATCCGTGATCCGAGACTATCACGCATATATCGTCCTCCCCCATGACCGACTCCAATCGGGGCAGGAAAGCGTCGAATTCCTCCAGGGCATGCGCGAAGCCCCCGGGGTCGCGGCGGTGGCCGTAGAGCATATCGTAGTCCACCAGGTTGGCCATGAGTATTCCCTCTCCATCCCTGCTCGATTCCTCCAGTATCCTCGCCATGGTCTCCTCGTTTCCTGAGGTATGGGGACTGCTTTCGAAACCCCTCCCTGCGTAGAGATCGCCTACCTTGCCCACCCCTCGCACCGGCAACCCCGACTCCGTGCACAGGTCCATGACGGTGTGTCGCGGAGGCAGCAGTGAGAAGTCCTGCCTCTCCCCGGCTACCCTCCGGAAGGAACCGGGCTTGCCCACGAAGGGACGGGCGATCACCCTGCATATGGCGTTCTCACCCTGTAGCATATCCCTCGCTTCCCTGCACATGGCGTACAGCTCCCGCAGGGGAATTACCTCTTTATGCGCCGCCAGTTGAAAGACGCTGTCCACGGACGTATACAGTATGGGTTTCCCCGTCTCCATGTGTTCGCGTCCCAGTTCCTCTATGATCACCGTTCCAGAGGCGGGCTTGTTGCCTAGAACCTTTCGCCCTATCCTCTTCTCGAATTCACTAACCAGCCCGGGAGGGAAGCCCCGCGGAAAAACGGTGAAGGGATGCTCCAGGATAATTCCCGCCAGTTCCCAGTGACCGGTCGTGGAATCCTTTCCCGGCGATATCTCCCTCATCCTCCCGCGCCCCCCCCGGGTTTCCGTGCGCGGCTTTACCCCCTTAATGGCGGTAAGGTTCCCCAATCCCAGTCCCTCCAGGTTGGGCAGGTCGAGCCCACCGGCCGCCTCCGCCGTATGTCCCAGGGTATCTGCTCCCTCGTCGCCGTAGTCCCCGGCGTCCGGAAGGTCTCCCGCCCCCACGCCGTCGAGCACTATCCATATAACCCTTCTGACGCTTTTCGACATCGTCTTCTACCACCTCTATCCATGTCTTCATCCATTCGACCGGACGGGATTTTATCTACGCTGACAGAGGAGGTGGGATCAGCTTACCTTTAGGCCAAGGTCTCGGAGCGCCTCCTCGATAACGCCGATATAGGCGCCCGCCTGAAGCGCATCCGGGGCTTCCTCGTTATCCTGATAGGCGTTCACCAGGTGGTTTACTACCCTTCTCAGCTCCTCGGCATCTCCGAAGCGTTCATATATCAGGTCGACCCTCTGAAGCAGCTCGCCGCTCTGCAAACCCACCATGACCAAGGCTTCCTCCAGTACCTGTAGCGCCTCGAAGGCCGCGGTCTTCTCGTTTCCCCCTTCCTCCAGGCGGCGTACGGAATCCCAGAGAAGCATGAAACGGTTCTGCACCTCGGGTTTGGCGGTGTTTTTCATGTACAGGTCGTAGAGCTCCTGGGCGAAACGCGTGGCCAGGGTAGCCAGCCTGTCCGCCAGCTCCAACTCCCTTTCGCTTCCGGCCAGGCTTTCGTCACCATCACCGAGGAAGAAAGCGCGGCATTCCCCGAGCTCCTCTAGGTCGTCTTCGATCTTGGATATCAGCTCCCGGGAACCGCCGCCCAATATGCCCGTCCCCCAACTTGCCAGCAGCCTGCGCGCCGAGTTGATCCTCTCCAAGCCTATTAACCTCTCCAGGTCGTCCCGGGGACGCGCCAGCATATCGCCCTCACCCTCAACCCCGCCATCGATCAGCTTCTTTATCTCGGCCCCCCTTACCAGGAAAGGGTAAACCGGTTTCTCCAGTCCGGCATCCTGCCCTATCTTTCCCTCCAACGCTCCTATCGTACGGGTCATCGAGGCCATGGCTCCGGCGTAGGCGGCTCCCGTATCACCTTGCTCGATAAGTTCGTCGATGTACGACCATTCCTTACCCCACGCGTCCCCTTCCACCGCGACGATCTCCTCTATCGCATGCAGTATGTCCCGCTTCGACGTGTGCGGTCTCGCCGCCTCCCTTAGCATGTCTTCCAACCATCCGCCGCCCGTAAACAGATCCTCCACGTGCCTCTCACCTTTCTCTCAGCGTCTCAAGCCTATTCTAACATTCTCCCCAACGCGCCCCCCGGCCTTCCCGTGTTTTGCGCTTCTTGCCCGAACCTCGGATCTCATAAACCCCGGCCATAAGCGCTAAAACCCGCCTTGCGGATATTGTCTTTTAGTTCTCCCATACCCCGCTAAACCGTCCTTTTCCCACAGTCAACGTTCCCCGTATTGCTTGGCCCGGAATGCTGAAAATCCTTGTAATGACCCCCGCATGGTGCATTCAATATCATGACTGGCATGATGCTCGATGTAAAAGAGAAAAGCCATGCTTGGATACGTCTGTTTACCCGCTGGATGGTAGAATATCGGCATCGGGAGGTGCATATGGAAAATTCCAGGCGCAGGTTAAAACGCCCAAACCGTTGCTTGCCTCTTTCTAATTCGGGGATTCTACCTGACACCGCATTGATGAATCCCTCCGGAGATATATCCGGGAAGGCTTGAGCGATTAGGG
>JAXHVT010000011.1:0-85332 GCA_034188985.1 Actinomycetota bacterium
TCTCGGTGCCGCCGGAGATGTTGATGATTGGGAGCTCGGATTTCCCCACCTTCTCGAAGAACCACATCCAGGACTCCGGGTCCCAGGGCTCGCCGGTGGAGCCCAGAAGCCTGAGGGAGGAAAGGTCGTGTTTGTCTATCCAGGTCTCCCCGAAGCGCATGAGCATGCGGATGGCGGTGGGGGAGATGCCGTGCTTGCGCATAAAGCGGGTGATGTTGGCCTTCTCGACGTAGTCGCCGTAGGGTTGCCAGACTACCTCGTTCATATTCTCCCCCTTCCTCCCTTGAAAGCGGTATGGAACGTCAGGCGGCCATCATGGGCAGGCCCAGTACGATCCTGTCCGCCTCGTCGTCGGAGATGGCGGGAAATTCCACTACCTCGCTCTCCCAGGCGGGGCCCTCGACATCGAATGACTTGCCCAGATACCAGCAGTCCACCTCGTAGTCGCTATACATTTTCACCACCTGTTCTATAAAATAGAAACAACATCTACATTCATAATAATTATATCTGCATAAGTTGTCAATAAGTATAACTAATATTCATAAAAAGGTATAAGATTCTATATAGTGTATTATCGAGAAACGGAGAATTACGGCGCCAACAGATGTACTATCAATGCGTTTATGCAGGGAGTTTGGTTGTCTGTCCAGGGGAGCATACCCGGCACGAAGTGTTTCTGAAGATAGAATAATACGGTGATTCAAGAAACATATAATCTATTCAAGCTTATCTGTTTGTATTTTTTGCTAATATAGTATTGAAAAGAAACATCGAAGCAGTACCCACGAGAAGGGGGAATGGCGATGGATGACGTGGGCGAGAAGCTGAGGGAGCTTCGAAACGATAAGGGATTATCGATCCGCAAGGTATCGGAGGCCACGGGGTTTTCGGTTTCCTTTCTCAGCAAGCTGGAGAACGGAAAGACCAGTATCACCATAAGGAATCTCATCAGGCTTCTCAATTTCTACGGCGTAACGCTGGCGGATATCTTCGCGTCCCCATTGAGCAGGAAGATCACTTTCAGGAGAGAGGAGAGGAAGAGGATCGACAGCCCGGAGTCGGTAAGGTTGGAGATGCTCGTGGATGAGTCGGAGGCGCAGATGGAGCCCATCCTGGGCACCTTTCAACCCGGCGCCAGGTACAAGGAACTCATCCAGCACGGGGGAGAGGAGTTCGCCATAGTCGTGAAAGGGGAGTTCCGCTTCGAGCTTGGGGAAACCACCCATCATCTCCGGGAGGGAGACTGCGTCTATTTCCCCGGCGAGGAATCACACGGCTGGAAGAACCTCTCCGACGAGGAAGCCGAACTGCTCATGGTCATAACCCCACCCAGCGTCTAAAGGGGTAACGTAGGGGTCGTGTCTTTATAAATCCAGTTTCAATCAATGGCTGAGCTGCCCTTTACCTGTGGGGAAATTGAATTCTGAAGATACGACCTCATCATGTTTATTTATAAGATACCTTGGCAATAATAGTAAACCGAATTGGAGTTCTCCAGGCAAGGAGGGGGTTATTATGGCTGAGGCAGAGGCCGTTGAGCATACGGAATCCGATTACAGGAAACTACGCCTCTATAACGGCGTCATGTGCGTATTACACTTCGTCCAGGGGCTGTTGATGCTGGCCCTCAGCAACGACTTCGCCCTTCCCATCACCACCAACTATCTCACGGCCGATCCCGTATCCAATTCCGGCCCGTTCCTGCCCCGGGTGGTGGCGGACGTGAGGATAGGCCCCTTGGTGGCCGCCTTTCTGTTCATGAGCGCCCTGGCCCATTTCCTGCTCACCATGCCCCGCATCTACGAATGGTACGTCAGGAACCTCAAGAAGGGCATGAACCCGGCGAGGTGGATCGAATACTCCTTCAGCGCCTCCCTGATGATAGTACTGATCGCCATGCTGTCCGGCATGTACGATCTGAACAGCCTCATCCTCGTCTTCTTCCTCAACATGATGATGATACTCTTCGGGTGGTTGATGGAGCTGCTCAACCAGTACACCGAGAAAACCAACTGGATCCCGTTCTATTTCGGCTGCCTGGCCGGTATCGTGCCATGGGTGGTTATTGCCCTGTATTTCTTCTCGGCCCTGGCGGAGCCCTCCGCGGACGTTCCCACCTTCGTGTACTTCATACTTCCCATCCTCTTCGTGTTCTTTAATATCTTCGCGGTGAACATGGTACTGCAATACAAGAAGGTCGGCCCCTGGAGGGATTACCTGTTCGGAGAGAAAGTATATATACTGCTCAGCCTGCTGGCCAAATCGGCACTGGCCTGGCAGGTATTCGCGGGAACCTTGCGCGGTTCCTCTTAGCAGCTCCGCAGGCGGCCTCGCCACGTCGATCGCGGAGAGGTCGGCTGCGTCCGCGGTTCCGGGCGGAAGGCGGCTGTGGGAACGTCCTTTCCCTGGGGATACCGGCCTTCATACGTCCTTTACTTCACCGAGGCGCTGCTTGCGGGCGAGGCGTTTTTTGCGATCCGCGGGTGGTGACACCGGGCCACCTCGTCACCTCGCCATTATACGATGGAGCCGGGCACGAGCCTGAGTTGATCCCCGTGCCTCAGCGTTGGTTTATGAACTCCACGCAGCGCCGGACGATCTCGTCTTTGTCGTAATCCAGGGTGGCTACGTGATAGGAGTTCTCCAGCCACACCAGCTCCTTGTCCCGCGATCCGACGCGATCCACGATATAAGGGCCGTTTTTAGGGGGGACAACATGGTCTTCGCGGGATGTGAACACCAGGATGGGGACGGTTATGTCCGGCAAGCCATTCCTGGTCGTTTTCATCAGCTCGTACAGCTCCGCCGCGGCGTGAACCGAGACCTTATCGTAGCAGGACTCCTTGGAGTTCGGGTCCTTGATATCGCAGCCCACTCCGGGGATGGTCTTGAGCACGTACTTGGCCACAGGCGTCAGCGGCAGGAGGGGATTGAGCTTGGCCACGGCGGCGTTGATGGGCATGAGTCCAGCGACCCGATCGTTGTATTTCTCTCCCAGGTAGAGGGTGATGGTGCCTCCCATGGACAGGCCGGTGATAAAGACCTTATCGCAGCGGCCGAGCAGATCCTGCAGGTCTTTTTCCGCCTCGTCCGTCCATTCACGCCAGGTCTTGGTGCTCATGTCCTTGACGGTGGTGCCGTGACCCGGGAGCCGGGGTGCGGCAACCGTGAAGCCGGCCTCTGCCAGCCCCTCTCCCAGGGCGTACATGCTCTGGGTGCAGCCGGTGAATCCGTGCACTACAAGCACGCCGGTCCTACCCCCTTCAAATGAAAACGGTTGTGCGTCAGGCCATACCTCCAGGTCCATTTCCTCCTCCTTCCACGGCGATGCGGATCATGATGGCGGCGCGTACCATTCCAAGCTCCCGGGCATCTACGATAAGGCGCTCGTTCCCGGGGACTCCTTATTCCTCCTCGCCTTGTACCCATCCCAGGCAGCGTTCCACGGCTCTTTTCCAGTCCCTGCGCATCCCGCGGCACCTCTCAGCCGCATCGGCGTTCGGTACCGCCTTCCTGTCCAATCTCCATCCGGTCTCTACCTCGTCCAGGTCCTTCCATAAACCCACGCCGAGACCGGCGAGCATGGCCGCGCCCAGAGCGGTGGTCTCGGATATAACCGGTCTGAGCACCGGGACCTCCAGCAGGTCCGCCTGGTATTGCAGCAGCAGGTCCATCACGCTGGCGCCTCCATCCACGCGCAGCTCACGCAGGGGTATACTCGCGTCCCCCTGCATGACCTCCATCACGTCGGCTGTCTGCAGGGCCATGGACTCTATCACCGCGCGTGCTATATGCGCCCTCTCGGTCCCACGGGTCATGCCGATGATCAAGGCCCTTGCCGAGGGATCCCAATAGGGCGCCCCCAGTCCCACGAAAGCGGGAACGAAGTATACGCCGCCGGTGTCCGCTACCCGGGAGGCCAGGCCCTCCAGCTCGGAGGGACTGCTGATGATACCCAGTCCATCGCGAAGCCAGTTTACGGCCGCGCCGGTGATGAATATGGATCCCTCCAGCGCGTAAGAGACCTTTCCCCCCAGGCTCCAGGCCACTGTGGTGAGGAGGCCGCTGTCGGAAAGGAGGGGAGAGGCGCCGATGTTCATGAGCACGAAGCTTCCGGTGCCGTAGGTGTTCTTGGTCATGCCGGGATGAAAGCAGGCCTGCCCGAAGAGGGCCGCCTGCTGGTCGCCGGCCACGCCGGCGACTGGCGCCGTTATGCCCAGAAAGGCTTCGGGATCCACCTGGCCGAAGACACCGCTGGATTCCTTGACCTCCGGCAGAATCTCCATGGGTACGCCGAGCAGGCCCGCCAGCTCGGAGTCCCACGCCAGGTCGTGGATATTGAAGAGCAGGGTGCGGCTGGCGTTGGACACGTCCGTGGCGTGGACCTTGCCGCCGCTCAGGCGGTACAGCAGCCAGGAATCGATGGTCCCGAAACAGAGCTCCCCGGCCTCGGCCCGGCCGGCCAGTTCCGGCTCGTTCTCCATAACCCAGGCGAGCTTGGTGCCCGAGAAATAGGGGTCCAGGATCAGGCCGGTCCTGTCGTGGAAGAGCCTCTCGAGCCCGTCTTCGCGGCAGCGCTCGCAAATGCCCGCGCTGCGCCGGCACTGCCAGACTATGGCCGGGCGCACCGGGCGCCCCGTCTCGCGGTCCCACAGCACGGTGGTCTCCCTCTGGTTGGTGATACCCACGGCGGCGACCTGCTCGGGGCCGGCTCCCGCCTCGTCCAGGGCCCGGCGGGCCGTGGACAGGGTGCTTTCCCATATCTCTTCCGCGTCGTGCTCCACCCATCCGGGATGCGGGTAATACTGCTTGAACTCCATGCCCACGCTGGAAAGGGGCTTCTGGTCGCGGTCGAAGCACATGCACTTGGTGCCGGTGGTGCCTTGGTCGATCGCCAGGATTATCATCAGCCCGCTCCTTCAGCCTGCCGCCGGTAACCGTCAGTCCTCATGAAGCCGCTGCTGTTCCCCTTCCTCGTTTTCCTCCTGTGCTTGGGGGACTTCGCCGGCCGATTCGCCGGACTCGGACCTGAGGTCGACGATGCGCTTGACCACGCCCTTGGTCTCTATGCCCAGGCGTCGCAGCAGCACGGGAAGATTGTGAAAGGATATCCGGGTAGGGGCCACCTCGACCTCGCGCTGCAGCAGTTCCCGCAGTTCCTTCTCCATGAATTTCCTGGAGATTCCCTCGGTGGGGGAGACATGGAGGTGAAGCTCGTCCAGGTCGTAAGGGTCGTCGTTATGCTTGCGAATCTCCAGCTGCCATTCGAGCACGTCCTTGTGCCCCGAGAGCAAGGGATAAAAAGCGTTGAGATCCACCAGGGTTCCCTTCAGCTTGGTCAGCTCGAATTCCTTGTACTCGGAGCTTCTCTTGATATCGAGCCCCAGGCGGGGTACGGTGCGGCCGCAATGGGGGCATGGGGTGTAGTCTATGCCCCCCTTGACCAGGTCTCCGGTGCGGAATCTCACCAGTACGCTGCCCCTCCACTCCAGGGAGGTGTATACTATCTCGCCGTCCTCGCCCTCCCCCAACTTCTTACCGCTCTCCGGATCCACGATCTCGATGACCTCCATGTCGGGAAAAAGGTGGTAACCGGAACTCTCCTCCTTGGACAGGGCGGAGCCCCTGCACTCGCCCCATGCCACCCTGCCCTCGGTGAATCCGTAGGTGGAGGCCACGGCCACCTCCTCAGTGCCAAGCTTCTCGAGAAGCTCGAGCATCTTCCCCTTCAGGCCTTCGGGTAAGCGGTCACCCCCCATGACCAGGGTGTGAAGGTGTGAAAAGTCCCGCCTCTCTTCCACCGCCACTCGCAGCAGGTGGTAAGCGTAGCTCGGCGTTGCGGCGAGGACCGTGGCCTCCAGGCGCTCCAGGGCGTCGAGTATGCGGCGGGTGCCCAGGATGCGCCCTCCGCCGGTGTGAAGGGCCTGCATGCCCACGGACTCGGTGGCGAAGTAGGTCATCCAGAAGGCCAGGTGTGGGGCGAAAGGGAAGGCGTTTATCAACATGTCGCGCCTCTTCAGCTCCAGCAGCTCGAATAACCTCCTGCTGCACTCTCGCGTACGCTGCAGGTCCATCCTGGTGTAATAAATGGGGGTGGGAAGGGCGGTGCGCCCGATGGTGAAGTGGGTGTGGATGGGCAGGTATTCCTCGTCCAGCAGCTCGGTATATCCCTTCTTGCCGTGAGTCAGCCTCAGCGATCGCTGCTTTAGCCGGGCGAAAAACCTGGCCTCCTTCATGCTTTCCCTGTCGGGCCGCAGCACCAGGGAGAAGGGAATGTCGGGATCCTCGGGGAGCGGTGCGATATCCGCCTTGGTGGTGAAGGGTATGCTGGAGATGTCCTTGAGGGTCTTGATCACGCCGGGCTTGATGCGATTGTAATCCATCAACTCATGGTAATAAGGGCTGAAAGGATAGACCATCTCCCTTATGTAGCGAGTGAGGTGTTGTTCCTGCGCGGCATGATATTGCTTGAACGGCAGATTATCCCACAATGTTTTTCGCATGGCTCCCCTTCCTCCCCTTTCTAAGGCCGTTATGGGTCCGTTTCACCATCGTTTAACCGTTCTTGATAATCGATAGTAACATGAAAAACCGCGCGCCGCGATTTCCGTCCGGGCTGGAAACACGGTCGCCGCGGTGGGAACGGGACTCGTGCCCCCCAAAGCCTCCCGAGCTCCGAACCCGATGCCCCTCGCGAGTGGTCGATCCCATACGGTAGGGGCGCGAAAACCCGCGCCCCTGTGTCGCTCGCGTATTTTGTTCCCGGCACCCGTAGGGCCCGCGCCCGCATCCCGTATATCAATGGGCCCAACTCGGAGCCGTACGGCGTTTTGCCGCTGATATCTCCCAGCCGGTTTCAGGGAAATCAGTTCAGGTCATATCGGATCTCGCATTCTCCGACTACACCGTTCTTCTTGACCTCGTCCAGGGAGGCCTTGCGCTTTCCAACTCGCGAGATAGAGAAGAGCCCGGTCGGGACTATGGGACACAGGGCCGGTTCTCCCTCCCGCTTGAGTTCGTCGTTTCCGAAGCAAATATGGCACCCCTTTACCTCGATGCTGAGGTCGTCCTCCTCGCCCTTCACCTTCACCTTGTCGCAGAAACGCAGTTCTTCGGCAAGGAATTCCTCCAGGGCCCGCTTGAGCTCCTCTCCCTGGAGCTTGCACCCGGTGCGGCGCCGGAACTCGTTGGCCCATTCCGATCCCATCTTGGCCTTGAATTTCTCCAGGTCCTTGGAATGGGCTTTAACCACCGCGCGATGGTACTTCTTGAAAAACTCGCGATCCATCTGCTCCATTTCCTTCATCCTTCCTTATCCTTTCAAACCATTTTTATGGCGCTCTCCGGGCAGGCGTGCGCGCAGTCCCCGCAGAACCTGCATCTATCGAAGTCCAGGAAGATCCTGTACCGATCGGACGACCCGTTATCGCTTTCGACGACCTGCAGGGCCTCGCGGGGGCAGTTTTGTGCGGCTTTACAGTCCCCGTTCACAGCGTTGAGAACGCAGACATCCCGGTCGATCCACGGCATCTTTACTTGAACCATTGCCACTCCTTTATATCCATGACCTAATACTACAGGCACAGATAGAGGACTCAGGATGATTCAAATCATGGGATTGACGCACGGAAACGGGCGCGGTGTTCGGTTCCCCGGCCCATGGTTATGGCGAAGAATACGGGGATCGATATAGTCGCAAAGCCCGGAAGTAAATCATACTAATTATCGGGGAGTGTTTAACAAGTGCGTAAATGTGGTAAATTAATAGTGAAAGAGGAGAGCTAATTTCAGCTCCCGAGGATAAGCGAGTTTGCGGGGATCTCCGCGGCATAGGCAGAGATGAGGCTTTAGACTCGGGAGCTGTCCCATTGCGAAGTACCCATAGCTTTCCACCCGATCCTCGCTTTATTCTCACAGCGCGTTTCTGAGTATCTCCACCACGTCCTCGTATACCGAATCCCTGGGGTTGGAGGAACGCAGGCGCGTATCGAGGAAAGCCTCGGCAGCAAGCTTCTCGACGCTGTTCGCGGCTATGCCCGCCTCCGATAGATTACGGGGAAGGGGAAGGGATGAGACCAGCTCCTCCACCGCCTCCACGGACTGCTCGGCCGCGCGCCTGGCGGGGACGCCCGAGACACTGGCCCCCATGGCCGTGGCCAGTTCACGGTACAGCTCCGGGCAGCTCTCCAGGTTGAAGCGCATGACGTGGGGCAGTAAAAGGGCGTTGGCTTTGCCGTGGGATAACCCGAATTGCGCGCCCAGGGCGTGAGCGATGGCGTGGTTCAAGCCCAGCCCGGCGTTGGTGAAGGCCATGCCGGACATGAAAGACGCCAGGGAGAGCTGGCGGCGAGCCTCCTGGTCACCGCCGTCGTTGCAGGCTCTCTCCAGGAAGGTAAAGACAAGGCGGACCGATTCCCGGGAGAGAATCCGGGTGGGGATCCAGGCCTTGCGGGCCACGTAGGATTCGACGGCGTGGGTAAGGGCGTCCATCCCCGTAGCCGCCGTGAGTTCGGGACTCTTACCGTAGGTCAGCTCGGGGTCGATAACGGCAAGGATGGGATAGAGGTTCTGGCTGACCAGGGGCATCTTGTGACGCCTCTTGCCGCCGGTTATCACGGCCACGGAGGTGGCCTCGCTGCCCGTTCCCGAGGTTGTGGGTATGCAGATGAGCGGCTTTGAGCGCCCGGGTATCTTTCCCACTCCCTCCCAGGATGCGATGTCTCCCTCGTTGTTGAGGCGGGCGGCCATGACTTTAGCCGCGTCCATGGGGCTGCCGCCCCCCAGGCCAATTACGAAATCGCACCCGTTCTGGGCCGCGAATTCCGTCCCGCTCTCCACCGTTTCCACGCTTGGATCGGGTTCCACCTCCGCGAAGTGCGTGACCTCTATCCCCTCATCTCCCAGGAAGCCCTTCAGCTCCGCCACGGCCCCCAGGCGGGAGGTAGCGCTCCCTCCGGTGACCAGCAGGGCGTGGGTGCCGAAGCCTTTAGCCAGGGTGCCGATGTTTTTAAGGCACCCCTCTCCGAAGATCACCTGGACGGGAAAGCGAAATATATTAGAGGTCAACCTCACACCCCCAACTATCGATCTTGGGTAATATCGACTTTACCCCGGTAGAAGTTTAGTCGAGGGAAGGGTGGAGGTTGAGGCCCCTCGAATATTTTAATGCAGTGGTTTTTTACGGCCTCGGATTAAGCGTGGAGCCCGTGAAGAAC
This sequence comes from Actinomycetota bacterium, assembly GCA_034188985.1. Taxonomy (GTDB): domain Bacteria; phylum Actinomycetota; class Geothermincolia; order Geothermincolales; family RBG-13-55-18; genus JAXHVT01. The sequence continues at coordinate 9,219 of JAXHVT010000011.1, forward strand.
AAGGAACTAGGGAAAGACAGGTTCTCTCTGCGATTTAGCCGCTGTGGGGCAGGCGGGCGGAGGTGAGGTAGATGAACGGAAGGGAAACCGCTGGCGCTTTGAGTGCTTCCCTGCTTCTCGATAGCGATGGCAGGATCCTCGAGGGAAACAGGGATGCCGAGGTATTCCTGGAAAAACCCCTTGAGGAGGTGCGCAAAGCTCCCCTGTCCGTCGCCAACCCTGCCCTTTACGCGGCCTTGAAGGAGCTTCTGGCCAAGACCCGGCGCGGCAGGGGAGTGGATGACTACGCCCTGGCGTACAAGGTGGGCAAGAGGCTTATAAGGCTGAACGTATCGGCATCTCCCTATCCCATGGAAGCGCTGGGTACCACGGGAACCCTGGTGACCCTCTCGAGCATGGGGGCGCGGAGGACGGCGGAGCGGGCGGAGGTGAAGCTGGAAAAACAGCCTTCTCCGATAACGCCGGAGGATATTGAGGAATACACCGGCTTCCTCGATACCCTGGTGGAACCGGCCTTCATACTGGATATGGAGGCTAACTTCATATACCTGAACCCCGAGATGAGTTCGCTGATGGGGCACTCCCTCGAGGATATCCTCGGCCGGCCCCTCTCCTTTTTCCTGGCCGGTGAGGAGGCGAAGGAAGCCCTGGAAAGCCTGGTGGAGGCGGCGCGCGCCGCGCCCTGGAAAGGCGAGCTGGAGTTTCGACGCGGCGACGGTACCACTTCCCACGTCGCCGTGACCATCGATCTCATAGAGGACGGCGAGGGCAAGCCGGACAGGCTGCTGGTCATAGGAAGGGATTACAGCGAGGAGGCGCGCGTGCGCCGCGAGCGCGAGGAGGAACTCAGAAGGGTCTGGAGTCTTCTGGAGCGGGTGGGCGTGGCCGTTGCATCGTTTACGCCCGATCTCCGCGTCACCCTGTTGAGCCACCTGACCGAGGAACTGCTGGGGACCACCGGCGACCGTGCCATAGGAACACCTTTTCCCGAGCTGTTCCCGGAGAGATCGCGCGAGGAGGTAACCTCCATCCTCACAAGCGCCATCGAGGGCGAAGAGGTGAAGGAGGCCGTGCTGGCGCTCAGGGATAAGGAGTGGGGAGAGCGCATTCTTCTGATGGACGTGAGGCCGGCGGTATTGGTGGGAGGGAAGCCGAGAGAATACATGATCGTGCTCAGGGAGGCGACGCGGGAACGTTCCGAGGCCGAGAAAACGGAAGCCCTTCTGAACGAGGCCTTGTTGAGGACGAGATTCCTGGAGCTGGCGCTGCGCAGAAACCACCCGGACAGCTTCCTTTCGGGATGCCTCGACTTGCTCGTCGAGGGCTTCGAGAGCGTGGCCGGGCTCTCCTTCGTGACGAGGGGAGATACGGCTATACAGAAGGCGCAGCGTGGATTGAAGGCTGAAACGGAGGAGAACCTGCGCATGCTGAGGCTCAGGCCCGGGTATTCCAGGGTCTGTGAACTGCTTCCCAAGCTGGAGATCGAGATCCATGGGGGCGTACCCAGCCGGGGGTGGGAGGAACTGCGCTCCATTATTGAAGATGCCGATAAACTCCAATCGTTGCTCAGGGAGGAGAGGTGGAGCGGAATCCTGATACTTCCCCTCCGCGATGAGAGGGTGCGGGGAGCCTTCGCGCTTGTAGGGTGCGATCCCCGGAAAGTCTCGGAGAGAGACGACGCATACTTCGCGTCCTTGAGCCGGACCGTCTCCGGTATTCTGGCGAGACTGATGGAGGAGGAGATCGGGGACGGAGAAGTGATCGATAGCGGCGTGGAGATCGGGCCCGTTCCCGCCGAAGATCGGGAGCCTGCAGCCGGAGAAGAGCAAACGGACGTCGTTCAGGAAAGCGAATTCGAGGCGGGGGAGGAGCCGGAAGAGGAAAGACGGGAGGAGATGGAGGAGGAACACACACTCTTCGATATAGCCCGGGAGGCCAAGGGGGTGGAGGACGCCGAGGATAACCTGTCTCTATGGGGCGAGAGAGTGGCGGGAAGGCCTTTTCCCTCCCCCAAGGGCCTGGACCTGCAGTCTTTTCTGTGGGAGTTGAAGGAGAGGCTGCTGTGGGATCTGAAGGAGGGAGAGATCTTCCTGGAACTGGAGGAGGATCTGCCCAAGATCCACACCGATCCCCGGATGCTGCGGGATGTCCTGGTGAGGTTGCTGGACAACGCGGTTAAGTATTCGCCCAGGGGCAGCCCGGTGATCCTGGGCGCCGAGAGGTGGGGGGACGAGGTGCTGCTGCGTATAGAGGACCAGGGCTCAGGGATACCTCAGCAGGTGATAGAGGAGGTCATGCAGGCCGATATTTCCTGGGAAGGGTCTCAGGACGTGGAGGATCAGATGCGATATTCCAGCCTGTATATATGCCGCCAGTACGTGGTGGCCCTGGGGGGCAACCTGACACTCAAAGGAAGACCGGATGAGGGTACGACGGCCTTCGTGAGGCTGCGGGTGCTGCCCTTCCTGGGAGAGGGTCTATGATACCCGAAGTCCGTATGCTGGGGATCTGCGCCAGCCCCGTCAAGGAGGGCAACGCCCAGGCTTTCCTGGAGAGGGCGCTGGCGAGCCAGGACGGGATAGCCGGCGTGAACTACGAGATAATCAATCTGGCCGGCATGGATATCCGGGACTGTATACACTGCAACTTCTGCCTCAAAAAACAGGAGGGCGAGAGGAGATGTTCCATCCAGGATGACCTGGCAGAAATATATCCCATGTTGGAGGCGGCCGACGTGCTCCTGCTGGCCACCCCGGTCTATTTCGGCAGGCTCTCCGGGCACATGGCTGCTTTCCTGGATCGCATGCGGGTATACGTGCACGGTAACCTGACCGCGGGGAGGCTGCGCGACAAGGTGGGGGGCAGCATGGCCGTGGCCTGGTTCCGTTTCGCCGGCCTGGAGATGGCCCTGCTTTCCATGAACCAGTTTTTCTATGCCGTGAACATGGTCATAGCATCCCCCGAACTCGGCCTGCAGGGCGGATCCGCTTTCTCATCCCTGGAGGGAACGGGGAGGAGGGAGGGGGAGGATAAGAAGCTGGTGCTCAAAGACGACCTCGGCATAGCCAGCGCTGTATCAACGGTATCCCGCGCGGTGGAGCTGGCACGCGTAATCAAAGCGGGCCGGCAATCGCTGCATCGTACCTGATCCGCTCCGGCACCGTATATGCCGTTCCGATCGACCCATCGCCGACAGGCTATCAGGCCTTAAAATGTGCCTGAGGCCTGTCACAGGAGAGTGACATCGCCCGGATCATCCACTCAAGCTAGAACAGCGGAGTATTAATGGTATTATGATAAGTCAAACGGGGGTTTTTCTAGGCTGTAAAGGAGGAGATCATGCCGGTAATAGAGATAAATCCCGATGTATGCAAGAGGTGTTTCACCTGCACCCAGACCTGTCCCGTTCTCATATTCGCCAAGAAAGACAAAGATTCCATTCCGGAAATCCTTGATGACAATCTACAGTTCTGTCTTCTCTGCGGTCATTGTGCCGCCATCTGCCCGGCTGGCGCCATCACCCATGAATATTTCCCGCCGGGCAGTATCGTACCTGTCAGGAAGGATGAGCTGCCCTCCACCGAGCAGGTGATAGAGATGCTGAGGTCGAGGCGGTCGATACGGGAGTACAAGGATAAGCCCGTGGAGAGGGAACTCGTTGAAAAGGTGATCGACGTGGCTCGCTGCGCCCCGAGCGACCACAACAGACAAAGCACTGAATTCGTGGTAGTGCAGGATAGATCCACCCTGGACGAGATCGTAAAGCTCTCGGTTGCTTACTACGAGAGCCTTGTGGAGATGCTGCAGGGCACGGCCGCCCAGGGTGAAGAGAAGCCCGATTTCCTCCTGGAATTGGAGGGATTCGTGGATATCCTGAAAACCGGCAAGGACCTGATCCTGAATGACGCCCCGCTTTTTATCGCCTTTCATGCCGAGGAGGGCGGTGGGTTTCAGGCGGAAAACGCAACCTTCTCTCTTTGCTACGCCACGCTCGCCGGTATGGCGCTCGGCCTGGGAAGTTACTTCGCCGGCTTTGTGGTCATGGCCTGCAAGACCGAAAGGGCGATACCGGAGCTTCTCTCCATACCGGACAATCACCAGATCTACGGTGGGCTCGCCATGGGTTACCCCAAGTTCAAATACAAGAACTGGATCGAGCGGAAACCACCAAAGGTCAAGTGGATAACGTAGGCTGACTTAGTACCCCGCTCCGTAAATACACTCGCATTCGATCTCCGCTGCATCGAGCCTAGCCGTGTTCTATCGAATGGTAGCAGCCAATTGAGTTTGCCGCGTCGGCTTCGCCTCCTCGCAATACGTCTCGTCGCTGTGCGACTCGACTAGTTCCGCTCCCTGCGACGTACTCAGAGAGTACGCCTCGGTCGCGCGCCTTGCGGGCGGAGCGCACCGGCGCTCCCGGTGCATGACCGTATTTACGAAACGGGGTACTTAGCGGCCAGCGGAAAGGCCGCTTCGATATTTTCTGAGATCTCCCGGAACATCCAGCGGCGCGTTTATCAAGCGCACGGATCCGACCCTCAACGCTGACGGGGTCTCCACGCCATCAACCAACAAGATGGGGTCTAACATCTAACATTTCGCAGGTCAGAAGATGGGGCCTAACGTCTAACATTTCCTGTCTTATTAACACGAATGTATTGTCTCGATCGCTGAAATCAAGAAAAGTGGGTTGGGTTGACGGGAAAGGGCTACCGTTTTAATATAAGACTGACCGGTTGGTCTAAGAGGGAGAGTCGTCATGGCCAAGTCCCTGGGCATAAGAAAGAATCCGCATAAAGACCAGCGCGAACAGGCCTTCAAGGAAGCCGCCCTCAAGGTTTTCTCCTCCAAGGGATACCACAAGGCCACCATGGCGGAGATAGCCATGGAGGCGGGTTTCGGCAAGGGTACTCTCTACTGGTACTGGAGTTCCAAGGAGGAGCTGTATTTCGCGCTGGTGGAGGAGTCGCACAACGATGTCATAGACCTGCTGGAGAAGGCCGGGCGCAGGGATGGAAACGCGCTGGAGAAACTGTACTGGCTGGGCAACGAGATAGTGGATCTGCACTACAGGAGCCGCGACTACACCAAACTCTCCTGGAAGATGCGCGCCGAGGAGCTGGAGGCTTTCTCTCCCGAGTACGTGAAAAGGCTGCGCACCAACAACGAACAGACCAAGAAGATTCTGGAGAAGATCATATCTCAGGGGATAGATGAGGGTCTGCTTCCGCAGGTGGATTCGTATTATCTGGCATGCATGCTGCTGGGATTGATAGAGGGTATGGAGATTCAGTGGCTGGAGGACTCGCAGGCCTTCGATCTGCGAGAAGCCATGGATATCATTATCAAGCTCTCCAACCGGATCCTGCCGGTTTCGGGGGAGCTTGCAGGCGGGGATTGAGGGATGCTTATCGGGATCAGGTTCGCCAGCCCTGGTAAATAAAAAGCGATCGTTCCGAGAGGTGGTCGTGGTGGAAGAAGGTAATGGACGGCCCGATTGTTTCGGCGTGATGCGTAAAGGATATCATGAAATGCGCGGCAACCAGGTCTTCTCGGAACATGCATATAACACGGTAACGTCCGATTGAGTCATTGGGGAGGTAGAAGATGTCCGGATTGGTAGTTCTCGGAGGCTGCGGGGCCGTGGGAAGCACAGCGGTAAGGACCCTGGCCCCAAGCGGTTATTTCTCGGAGGTAATGATAGCGGATAAGGAGATCGAGCCGGCCCGGAAGCTGGCCTCGGAGCTGGGCCCGGACAAGGTGAAGGCGGTGAAGCTCAACGCCGACGACCCCGCGAGCATCGGGGAGGCCATGCGGGGAGCGGACGTGATCCTCAACTGTATAGGCCCGTTCTACAGGTACGGCCCCCCTATACTCGAGGCGGCTATCAAGGCGGGCATTGACTACGTGGACATCTGCGACGATATGGACGCCACCCAGGTCATGCTGGAGCTGGACGGCGCGGCCCGGGATGCCGGCATCTCGGCTCTGGTGGGCATGGGAAGCTCACCCGGCATGGCCAACGTGCTGGTGAGGTTCACGGCTGATACCCTGCTGGACCAAGTGGAATCGGTGGACATCTATCACGCCCACGGCGGGGAAGCGGTGGAGGGTCCGGCGGTGATCAAGCACCGCTTTCATTCCATGGAGATAGACATCCCCATGTTCCTGGACGGTGAGATGAGGACGGTCAAGCTCTTCGAGGAGAGTGGGAAGGCCCTGGAGGAGGAGACGGAATTCCGCGACGTGGGTACCTACCCCGTCTATGCTTACCCCCACCCCGAGACCGTTACCCTTCCCGTCCATATCGAGGGAGTGAAAAGGGTCACCAACCTCGGCCTGGTCATCCCGGTGTCATACGCCAACCTCATCAAGGACATGGTTAGATTGGGCCTGACCTCCGACGAGCCCCTGGAGGTACAGGGACAGAAGATCATCCCCCGTGAGTTCGCCGTGGCCTATGTTATATCCAAGCGCGACGGCCTGCTCGAGGAGGCGGGCATAGACTTCCCGCGAGGCTGCCTCAAGATAGTGGTCAAGGGCGAGAAGGAGGGCGAGCCCCACACCTATGTCTTCCAGATGTCCTCGAGCGGAATGGGCATGGGCGAGGGGACGGGCATCCCCGCCGCCATGGGCGCTATCATCATGGGCCAGGGCAAGATAACCGAGAAAGGCGTCTTTCCGCCCGAGGCCGCGGTCAATCCCATGGATATGCTCCAGCTGGCCAACGAGGTCATCATCTCATCGGGCAAGGGAGAGGGTACCCCGCTCTACATCGAACATATAGACAAGGGTGGAAAGACGGAAACCCTCGATTTGAATCTATGATCGGCCGGGCATATCGTGGGGTGTGGGACGTCTAGATATGGTGAAAGATGACCACGAGATCCGGCGTGGATGAGGAGAGGGCAGGTGTTGAAGCATGGCCGATAAGTTCATCGTAAGCCACGACGTGGGAACGGGGGGCACCAAGGCGGTATTGACGGACATGGGCGGCGATATACTGGCCTCGAGTTTCGAGCCCTACCCCGTATCGTATCCCCACCCTCATTGGGCCGAACAGGATCCCCGTGACTGGTGGAAAGCGGTTACCGTCAGTACCCAAAGGGTACTGAAGGAGGGCAAGATCAAGCCACGACAGGTGGTGGGGACCGGTTTCTCCACCCAGATGCTGGGCGTCCTGCCCGTGGACGCCTCCGGAACCCCCCTGCGCCAGGCAATCATCTGGATGGACAGCCGCGCCGACGAGCAGGCGGCACGGCTGGTAAGGCGCCTGGGCGGCTCGCGGGTGATAATGACCGTGGCCGGCGCGGTTCCATCCGGCAAGGACGTGATCTGCAAGATACTGTGGATCAAGGAGAAGGAACCCCAGGTATGGGAGGTCACCCATAAGATCCTGGACGTCAACGGCTACCTGGTGTACAAAGCCACGGGCAACATGATCATAGACCACACCGGCGCGGGGGTAACCGGCCTGCTCAACGACAAGACGCGCGAGTGGGACTCCTTTTTCTCGCGCCTGTTGCGCATACCCCTGGAAAAGATGCCCCAGATCAAGAGCTCCATCGAGGTGGTGGGCCTGCTCACCAGGGAGGCCGCGGGAGAGATGGGCCTGGAGCCGGGGACCCCGGTGATCGGCGGCATGGGAGACGTCCCCAGCGCGGCCACGGGATCCGGAGCCCTGGAGAACGGCGATGCCCATATCTACCTGGGAACCTCGGGATGGCTGTGCATCTCCGTGGCCAAGAAAAAAAACCTGGGGAAGAACGGTATCGTATCCGTGGCTTCCGCCGACCCGGATATGTTTCTCATGATAGGGGAGACGGAGACGGCGGGCGCCTGCTTGAAGTGGTTCGCGGAGCATTTCTCCAGCGAGGAGGAGCAGGAGCGAGCCGGGAAGGCGGGGGACGAGATGGCCATTTTTCCTATCCTGGACGAGGCGGTCGAGGGAGTGGAGCCGGGCTCAAACCGCTTGCTCTTCACCCCCTGGCTGTTCGGGGAGCGGGCGCCTGTAACCGATACCACCCTGCGGGGCGCCTTCATCAACCTCAGCCTCGACCACCAGCGGGATCACTTGCTCCGGGCCATATACGAGGGTGTTGCCTATAACTGCCGCTGGCTGGTTGACGCGGTGGGAAAGGCGGGCCTGAGGTGCAGCACCCTGCGCACCATCGGCGGGGGGGCGCGAAGCGATGTGTGGATGCAGATCATGGCCGACGTCACCAGGCGGGAGGTCGAGGCGGTGGTCAACCCGCAGGAGGCGGGGGCCATGGGCTGTGCCCTGGCCGTGGCCGTAGCCTTGAAGGAGTACCAGAGCTACCGTGATCTGAAGAGCGTTATCCAGGTGCGCGAGACCTTCGAGCCCGACCCGGAGTGCTGCTCGATATACGACGAACTCTACAGCGTTTTTCGCTGTTTACACGGTAATCTTACCGGGATATGCAAGAGGTTGAACGAGCCGCAGCAAGCCTGAGAGACGTGAGTATTCATCCAAAGGAGGAATGGAGATGCCTTATTACGAAGCAGAGCCAAAGGCCTTGCCGGAGGGTATAGATAGCGACGATTTCATCATCGCAACTTATTACGCCGCCCTGCCGCGGGACATGATCATGTACTACTTGGCCCCCTTTCTGGCCGTGGAGCAGTCCACCGGTACCTGGACGGCGGTTCCCGGCGAGACCCCGGAGGTCAGGGCCGCGCACGTGGCCAAGGTTATCGGCATACACGAGGTGCCGTTCTATGAGTTCGAGGTGCCCAGGGAGGTGGAGGAGCGCACTTACGTGGTACAGTTGGCTTTCCCCGTCCGCAACATAGAGCACCAGATTCCCATGCTGTTCACTGCGGTTGTGGGCAATATATCCATGGGTGGCAAGATCAAGCTTCTCGACCTGTGGTTTCCCAAGCAATACACGGACGGCTTCGGCGGACCCAAGTTCGGCATCGACGGTCTCTACGAGGCGCTGGAGCTAAAGGAGCGCCGCCCCCTGCTCAACAATATGATCAAGCCCTGCACCGGTTATTCCTGCGAAGTGGGGGAAAAGCTCTTCTACCAGGCGGCCCTGGGCGGATGCGACGTCATAAAGGACGACGAGCTGATAGCCGATATGGCCTTCAACCGGGTGGAGGACAGGGTCAAGGCCTACATGGCCATGGAGAAGAAGGTCTATGAGGAGACGGGCGAGCATACCCTGTACACGGTGAACGTCTCCGATAACCTTCCCAGGATGTTCGAGGTGGCCAGCCGCGCGGTGGACGCGGGAGCCAACGCCATCATGGTCAACTACCTGGCGGTGGGCATACCGGCGCTGCAGGCCCTGGCCGAGGACCCCGATATCAACGTGCCCATCCTCGCGCACATGGACTGCGCCGGCGCCCTTTACGAATCGCCCATCTCCGGTATCGCCTCCCACCTGGTGCTGGGCAAGCTGCCCCGATTGGCGGGAGCGGACGCGGTGGTTTTCCCCGCACCATACGGCAAGGCTCCGTATCTGAAGGATCGCTTCGTGCAGGCGGCGGATGTCATGCACTATCCCATGCATGGCGTCAGGCCCATGATGCCCATGCCCTCGGGGGGTATCACTCCGGATATGGTTCCTACCTGCGTGGCGGACATCGGCAAGGAGATCATGATAGGCTCGGGGGGCGGCATACATGCTCATCCCATGGGACCAGCCGCCGGGGCCAGGGCCTTCCGCCAGGCCATCGACGCCACTATGAAGGGCATACCCATACAGGAATATGCCAAGGAACACGAGGATCTGGGCGTGGCGATGGGCTTGTGGGAGGGCACCTTCGTCGAGACCACGGCCACCAGTGGTCTCGAGGCCAACATAGAGTCGATATCCGACCACTGATAGACTTCCGGGCGTATGCGTGCCAGGCCTGGACAAAACCTCATGGAGCGTACCATAAAAAGCGACGGTTTATCTGGTTTTGTCCAAGCGCTGGACACCGTCACGCCGAAGACGGCGCTGTCGCTTACGCGATAAAGGCTATCGACCGATTTCTACGCGGGTATGTCCAGGCCTGGTACGGGTACATTCCGACGCGGTTGCGGGACGCCGCTGGCGCAATATATCGAGAGTGATTAACATCAGGAGTATGAGGGAGTATTTCGACAGATGGTCAAAGAGGTACGAGAGCAGTTTCCTGTGGCGCTGGTTCTTCCGGCCACTCCATAAGAGGCTGCTTGAATGGATACAGCCGCTGCAGGAGGAGAGGATCCTCGATGTCGGATGCGGTACCGGAGCCCTAGCATATCTGCTATCAAATGAGGGCGCGGAGTCATGGGGCGCGGACATCAGTCCTGGTATGCTCGAACTGGCCCGTGAACGGGCAGGCGAAGCCGCCAGGCATAGGTTCGTGGAGGCTTCCGCGGATGCCCTTCCTTTCGATATGGAGACCTTCGACAGGGTCATCTCTGTGATCTCCTTTCATCACTACCCGGATCCCCATGAGAGCATCAAAGAGATGTATCGGGTACTCGTACCTGGGGGACATATCCTTATCTGTGATATGTGTGGAGAGGGTGTGCATTCATGGCTGGTGCTGGCATTGGGGAGATTCCTCTCGATAGATGAGGAGTACTACAGCCGGGCCGAGATGAAAGGGATGCTGGAGGACTCGGGTTTCGTGGGCATCGAGATAAGGTTGGTTCGCCGCTTCCCGCGGGTCATGCTGGCAAAGGGCACGAAGCCGGACGAACGGTAGCGGGGAGGGATTACTGGTTGGCGTCAGCCTGCGGAGTTGGCGGCTTCTTATTGGTTACCGTAACTCGTCTACGGTGTCTTCACGGCGTTGGATAAAGGATATGGGCGATTCTTAATTTAATCCAATCCCAACCAAGGTTTAAAGGATTCATCTGGTGGGTAGTTCATAGTAGAAAAGGACGTCATGTTATCTTGGTGTATCCATGAGAAGGACTGCAAGAATTAGATAATGGTGATATCTTGCAGTTGATAGCGTCCATACCGAAAAGGAGATTCAAATGAAAAGGTATCTTTTATTGATAGTGTCGATAGCTGTTGCCATGGCCATGGTATTTTCTTTTATCGGTTGCGGCAGCGACACGGCGAAAGCAAAGGAATATATGGAAAAGGGCGACGAATTAACGCTGGACCTCGAGACCGAGAGTTTTATGATCACGGATGAACTGATAGCGTTGATTATCGACTACATCGAAGGCAGGAACACCGAACCTGCCGCCGTCACGGCGAAGGTGGAGGAAATCAAGGATATGGCAAGCGAAATGGAATCGAACGGGGAAAAAGCCAAAGAGGAGTACGAGTTAATCCTGGGGTTAAATGGTGTAAGCGACTACAAGGAATACGCCAGTATGCAGATCGAGATCATTGAAATGATGAAAGACGATGCTTTGGAGACCTGTTACGATACTCTGGATAAAATCATGGCTTCAGTCAATACTGGAGAGCCCCTCGATACCGATGAGCTGATGGAAAGTGTTGCGGCGGCGGTTAAGATGGGCAAAGAAGCAACCGAACAGGACAACGAGGCAGAAGAATACAAAATAGAAAACAACCTATGAATTACGCTTCTGGCCTCGACACACTGCCGCGCGAACGCGGCGGCGCCGCCCGGCGGGCGGCGACACAGTACCAGCGCTTGGATATTTCCGAATGCCCGGGCCTGGCACAAGAACATGCGGGTGTCATACAGCGGGCGGTCAGAGGGGCAGACGCGCATTCGCCTCGGGTAGGATGAGCTGGCCCTTGGGGATGTACAGGGTCAGGACGCTCTTTCCCGGAGCCACCTCCCGTATCTGCCTGGATATGGGGTGTTCCCCCAGAACCAGACCGGCCTTGCCCGGCATGACATTGCGGCCAAGTGCGTCGGAGATGCCGTTGACGTGGGTCTGCAGAAGTTCCCTGTCCTTGACGGAGAAAATGGTGTAATCGAAGTACGTCATCAGCTTGGCGGGGGTCTTCTGAACTTCCAGGGTCAGGATGTGTTCGCCATTCTCGGCCAGGCTGCAGGAGACCGTCTTCTCGTCCTCGCTGAAATCTATGTCGGCCAGGAACTTGGGGAACCCCCAGATGTCGATGCCGGCATGCAGGCCCACATCGGAGGTCAAGGGCAGCTGCCATATGAAAGTCTCGAAGGAAAGCGAGAAGGACATTCGCAGGGCCGGAAGCAGAGGGGTGTTGAGGCGGGGCCGGTAGCGGGCGGGTATCATGACAATGAATTCCCGGTAGGGGCCTATGGATGTCTCGCGGTAGTCAGCCGCCATGAATCCCAGAAGTCCCTTGCCGGGGAGAAGCTCAACCGGAACCAGCTTGCTGGTGGGCAGCAGCTCCCTCAAGGCCAGGGTGGGGGCGACGAAAACGCCGGCGATGGCGAAGATGTCGTGGTAAAGGATGGGCACCTGGCAGGTGCCGTCGGTTATCTCCACTTCTTCAGGCTCTATCCCCTCGAAAAAGGTGTTCTCCATCGGGCCCTCCTCACCCTGAACTGGCGCGTTCAGACATCGTTTCGGCTGCCGGACATATCGGTTCGCTTGGTTCCACTTGTATTATATTTACCCATTTGCGGCATGAAAACAGCACCATTGCGAACGGATGACCCACTTATCCGGTCGGCGGGGATATCGCGGCTCAATACTTGACCAGGGTTCCCACCCTGCGGGCGTGGTTCACGGCCAGGCGGAACAAAGCCAGGCTCAAGGGCAGGAGTACGGCGGAGATGACGGTCAGTGCCAGGATATCACCCCGCAACTCGGCGAAGCTTTTCGCCTTGAGCAGAGCCCCGCGCATGCCCTGCAGGGAGTAGGTGATGGGAAGGATCCTGGAGAAGAACTGCAGCCAACCGGGCATGATGGTGATGGGGTAATATACGCCGCCCAGGAGGATGGACAGGTTGCTCACCAGCCAGTTGATGGGATCGCCGCGCTTGAAGACCATGATGAAACTGGCCGAGATTATTCCCAGGGCGGAGTAGGAGGTGATGGTGAGCACCAGCAGCACCAGGGCGGCGGGGATATTGGCGCCCCTGAAGGAGATCCCGAAAGCCGCGCCCACCAGCAGATAGGCCACAACCGTCACCGAGCTGAACAGGAATCGCCACAGCGAGGAGGAGAGCACGATGGTGGATAGCGAGGTGGGCGTACCCAGCATGGCCTCGAGCGTGCCCATCATCTGTTCCTCGCGTATGCTCTCGGCGAAGGAGCTCAAACCGGTGCGCAGGTATATAGCGAATGCCATGCCCACCAGGACGAAGGAGAAATAATCGTCGGCGCTGTCCTGAACCACGGAGGAGGGAACGATCTTCCCCAGGAAGAAGAAGATGGCCGCCGAGAAGATCACCCCCACCAGGGAGAAGGCGAAGTTGAAGCGGTAGCTCACTTCGATGAAGAAGTCGCGCTTCAGGAAAGCCAGCGGTTTTCTCACGCCGCGTCTTCCCCCTCTCCCACCAGGGAGACGAAGATATCGCCAAGAGCGGCGCCCTCGCCCAGTTTCCTCCTGCCGTCCTCGATGAGGCTGGCCAAGGGTCCCAGGTACAGGAGACGGCCGCGGTGCACCACGCCCACGTTATCGCACAGCCTCTCCGCCTCGCTCATGTCCTGTGTGGCCATAAACACTGTCTTACTTCTCTCCTCGACCAGGCGCTTCCTTATGAAATCCTGTAGAGGGTAGGCCGCCTCGGGGGAAAGCGAGCGGGTGGGTTCGTCCATGAACAGCACTTCGGGGTCGTGCAGGAGGGAGCGGGCCAGGTCGGTCTTCTGGCGCATGCCTGTGGAGTAATCGGAGAATGGTACGTCCAGGTACTCGGATATGCCCAGGAGCTCCCCCAGCTCCTCTATGCGGTGGGAGCGCGCGGAGGGCTCCATGCCGTGCAGGGCGGCGAAGAAGTCCAGGTTTCGCCGGCCGGAGATACGCCAGTAAAAGGAACGTTCCTCGCTGGTAACCAGGCCCACCCGGCTCCTCACCTTTCTTTGCTGGCGCAGGGGGTCCAACCCCAGCACCTCCACGCCGCCAGAGGTGGGGAGGATCAGCCCGCAGGCTATCTTGATGAGGGTGGTCTTGCCGGCTCCGTTGGTGCCCAGCAGCCCGAAGATGGAGCCACCCTCAACCTCGAAGCTGACGCCGTCCAGGGCGCGCACGGAATCCTGCTTCCACCAGGGTAGGAAGAAACTGGTAACCCCTCCGCCCGGCCGGGGATAATCCTTGACCAGGTCGGTCACCATCACGGCGCTTCGTGGATCGCCACGGGAATCAGACAAGATCCGGCACCTCTTTCCTCCGTCTATCCGGGACCTTAATCACCGCAAGCGGGCCTATATATACTTTTACCCGCGGGGGCGATTCCCCTCCCCCCAAAACGTCGGAACCCGGGGTCATCCCGGAGAGATGACATTTTTAAAAGATGGGGACGGGCACGGATATGGGACATTCTTAGATGGGCCACGCGATGCTGGTGTCCCGGCGGCGGTGACGGGCCTATACGTGCGGCACCTACCCTCGGCATCCGCATTCAAGGGCATCACTCTTGCGCTATCGACTTCAGGTGCTCCTCGATTTCTCCCTTGAGCCTCAACATCCTGACAAAATTTTCGCCGGCCATCATCGCCTTGCGCAGGGCGTCTTCGTCCCTGGAGGCATCTCCGGCCGCCCACAGGCCGCCGGCCTTCACGCTGTCGATAACCCGGTAGCCCAGGTCGGTGAGTGACATGGTCATGGTGTCGGCGGCGTATCCCAGGTAGCGTTCGTCATGCTGTTCATACACGATGACCACAACGGCGTATGCGCCTCCCAGGGCCTTAACCAGGCCGACCCAGCAGGACCTGTCCTCGGCGGAGAAGGCCTCGAGGCAGTAGCATCTCTCGAGAAAGGCCTGAACGTCGGCGGATACGTTATAGAAATGAGTGGGCGAGCCGAGAATAACGGCGTCGGACTCCAGGAGAAGCGGTTATATCCCCTGCATACCGTCCTCGATAACGCACCTGTGGGTTTCGGCGCATTTATCACAGCCCCTGCACCCCTCGATTTCGAGATCGCCGAGATATACCAACGAGGTATCAGCTCCCGCGAGTTCGGCCGCCTTAAAGGTCTCCCGCACCAGGATAGAGGTATTGCCCTTTTTTCTCTTGCTTCCCACGATGCCCAGAACCTTCATTCTCATCACATCCTCCAAGACGCGTGTCTACTGTTAAGAATTGTAACACGGGGGGGTGGGAACTTAGCCGTCGGTTGCGGGGTGATGACGATCATGGCAGCGAGGAGAAGGGTCGCAGCATGGAGTAATCCAGGAGGGTCGCCATGGCATTGGACTGGGTATCGATGCCCACCTCCTCGACGGCCGCCGGAGGATTGAGCCCACCCGCCACCACTAGGCCCACGCGGTTCTTACCCGCCGGTACCTCCATGAAGGTCTGGCTGGGCCTGCCCATGAGGACCATGCTGCCCAGCCCCGCCGATTGCATGCCCTCGAGCAGCTTGGCGGCTCTCTCGAGGGCGGAGGCGGGTATGAGCCGGTAGGACGCGCATATCAGGCCGGAGCCCGAGATGGCCGTGGTGTACACGCTGGTCATCTTGCCCTTGATGAATATCTCGATGGGATCCAGGGTGGAACCAGAGTAGCTGATGATCTCGGTGAATCTCCGGGGGACGCCGTTCTCGATCTCGAGAAGTCCGCCGAAGCTGGACTCCACCGGGATACCGTGTCGCAGAAATACGGTGTTGAGGGTGACGCTGCATACCGTACACCAGCCCGCCATGCCCCCGGGAATCTCCACCTCGCCCACCTTTTCGCCCGGGCCCGCCCTGAAGGTGAGGTTGGAGAGACACAATCCTTCCTCGAAAGCCGGGCGCATGGCTTCCCTCGCCCGCCCCTCCTGTTCCAGGGGGATGAAAGTCAGGTTGACCACAAGCCGCCCCTTCCTGGAGGGCAGGTCGAAGTCGGCCCGGCAGGACAGCTCGTCGATGCGGGAGTTCACGAATCCCACCCTGTCCACGGCCAGGGCGTTCTCCACTTCCTCCAAACCCTTGGATGTGAGCACCCTGCCATGGCGTCCCACCAGTTTGGTGAACCCCTTTTCGTCAAGGTGCAGAAGATGGTAGCGAACCGTGCGCTCGCTCAAATCTATGCCGTGCAGCGCCAGTTCCTCGGACAGCATACCGGCGCCCAGGGGACCTCCGGCTTCCTGGAGGATCTCCAGGATGGCCAGGGTTTTTCTCTCGAGAGACGAGTTCATGTTCAAGCTCCCGGCAAATTATTGCCGAATAAAACGTTGACAAGCACCTTTAGTTCGATTCTAATAGGTAATAGGTAACCTATTACCGTTCTATTATTATAAAGTATAATCCCAAAGCTGTGAAGGTTATGGTCATCGAAGTGGATTACCATTATTATTTGTATTTAGTTGAACGCGGGATGCGATACACGGGAGATCGAATTGATGAGAATCGTTCCGCTTGAGGAGTACTGCATAGGATGTCGCCTGTGCGAGATCCACTGTATAGTGCAGCACTCCAAGAGCAAGAACATCATCAAGGCTTTCAAGAGCGAGCCCCGCCCGATCAAGCGGGTGGAGGTCGAGGAGCAGGGACACGTATCGTTCGCCCTGCAGTGCCGGCACTGTGACGAGGCACCCTGCGTCACAGCCTGCCTGTCGGGGGCCATGCAGAAGGACCCCGATACCGGCGTGGTAATCAACGATACCAAGCGCTGCGTTGGATGCTGGACCTGCATTCTCGTCTGCCCCTACGGGGCGGTACGCCGTGACGAGGTGGAGAAAAAGGCAGTGGGCAAGTGCGATCTCTGCCCCGACCTGGAGGTGCCGGCCTGCGTGGCCAACTGCCCTAACGAGGCCCTGGTAATCGTGGAGGAATAGTCGTGGCATCATATGATTACGATTATGCCGTCGTGGGTAACTCGGCGGCGGCCATCAACGCCTGCGACGCGCTGCGCGGCAGAGCCGTCGAGGGCACCATCGCCGTCTTCTCGGAGGAGAAGTACCGCTGCTATTCCCGGCCTCTGATATCCTACCTTGTCGCGGGCGAGATAGCCGCACGGGGGATGTACTACCGCTCCCATAATTACTACCGCTCCATAAAGGCCGATTTCCACCGCGGGGTAAAGGTCGATTCAATAGATCCCTCCGGGCACGAGCTCGAGACCGATAGCGGTGAGAAGGTATCCTGGCGCAAGCTGCTGCTGGCCACGGGCTTCAAACCCTTCATTCCCCCCATCGAGGGATTGGAGGAGGTAAAATATGTCACCTTTGTCTCCTGGGATGACGCCAAGCGCATGATCCGGCTCACCGCGAAGCCCCTCAAGGCGCTGGTGGTCGGCGCCGGGCTCATAGGCATGAAGGCGGCGGAGGCCCTGGTGGCGCGGTCCGCCGAGGTGACGGTGGTGGAGAAAATCGACCGCGTGCTGCCCCTGGCTCTGGACGACGAGGCCTCCTCCCTGGTGGCAGAGAGATGCCGGCGGGCGGGTATAGGGCTCGTCACCGGCGAGGGCGTCGCTCTCCTGGAGCCGCGAGGCGGAAACAGGGGAAGGGCGGTGCTGGAGGACGGCTCCGAGCTGGATTTCGACCTGCTGGTCATGGCGGTTGGGGTGCGTCCCCGCACCGAGCTGGCGGAGACGGCGGGACTGGACGTGAATGGGGGAATAGAGGTGGACGGATGCCAGCGCACCTCCAGCCGGGATATCTACGCCGCTGGAGACGCGGTCAAGACCATGGACCTGGTGCTGGGGCAGGAGTCGATCAACGCCCTGTGGCCGGTGGCGGCATTGCAGGGAAAATACGCGGGATTGAACATGGCGGGCGCCGAGATAGCCTTCCCCGGAAGCAATTCCATGAACTCGCTCGAGTTCTTCGGGCTGCCCGTTCTCTCGGCGGGAATAGTCAACCCCCCGGATGACAGCTACGAGGTTATAACGCGGCGGGGTGAGAACGATGATTACCGCAAAGCGGTTCTCAAGGGCAGTACCCTGGTGGGTATGCTGATGGCGGGCAAGATCGAGAGAGCCGGGATACTGACCTCGCTCATCCAGGAGAGGGCCAACGTGCGCAGAATCAAGGACTTCCTCCTGGAGGAGGGCTTCGGCCACATCAACTTCCCGCGTTCGGTAAGGGAGAGCAGGATAATGGACGCCCGGGCGGGGCTTGATGAAGGAGAGCCGGCCGGCGATCAAGGAGGTTCTCGCTGATGCTCCGGGGCGCGCGCTTTCATGATGACAAGGATTACTCCGCATGCTCTATCTTCGGGATGATGAACGTACGCGGCGAGAAATTCAACGGCGAATCAATGATCGTCGCCATCGCCAATATGAAGGAGCGAAGCAACGGCCTGGGAGGAGGGTTCGCCGCCTACGGTATCTACCCCCAGTACGCGGATCTCTATTGCTTCCACATGATGTTCGACGACCAGGTGGCCAGGAAAGAGGTGGAGGAGTACCTGGAGGGTTACTTCTCGCTGGAGGGATCCGAGGTCATCCCGACGCGGAACACACCCGGCGTGGACGAACCGCCCATACTATGGCGCTATTTCCTGCAATCCAGGGAGAGTGTCCTGGACGAGACGGAGGATGTCGACGATTTCGTGGTCCAGGCCGTGATGCACATGAACGCCGCTATCGACGGGGCATTCGTGTTCTCCAGCGGCAGGAACATGGGTGTCTTCAAGGGGGTGGGATTTCCCGAGGATATCGGCCGCTTCTTCCGCCTGGAGGAATACGAGGGATATCAATGGACCGCCCACGGCCGTTTCCCCACCAACACGCAGGGCTGGTGGGGCGGAGCGCACCCCTTCAACATCCTGGACTGGTCGGTGGTTCACAACGGCGAGATATCGTCCTACGGCATAAACCTGCGCTACCTGGAGATGTATGGGTACAAGTGTACCCTGCATACCGATACCGAGGTGGTGGCATACGCCGTCGACCTTCTCATGCGGCGCCACGGCCTATCCGTGCGGACCATGTCCAATGTCCTGGCCGCCCCGCTGTGGGCGGAGATCGACCGCATGCCCCCCGGGGACAAGGTGCTGCACACCGCTCTGCGCCAGACCTACGGCTCGCTCCTGCTCAACGGTCCCTTCAGCGTGATCATCTCCAACAGCAGGCAGATGATAGGGCTCACCGACCGCATCCGGCTGCGCCCGCTGGTGGCCGGGCGCAACGGCGACGTCACGTATATCTCCTCCGAGGAAGCGTCCATGCACCTGGTGGACGATACCCTGGAGGATACCTGGATACCCCATGGCGGTGAGCCCATCGTGGCCGAGTTGGAGGAGGAGTATCCGGCCGGGAAGGAACTGGGCGAGGGGGCGGAGGTAAAGGAGCTTTTCGGCTCCACGGATGCGGTATGAGAATGGCCTGGAGGTATTGAGATTTGAAGAGCTACATAATGCCGCAGTTCCTCATCGAGAGGGATGACTACCGCTGCATACGATGCGAGGTCTGCGTGCGCCAGTGCGCCTTCGACGTGCACTGGTATGACGAGGAAGAGGACACGGTCTTCGCCGACGAGAGTAAGTGCGTGGGGTGCCTTCGCTGCGCCACACTGTGTCCCACCAACGCCCTGGTGGTGCGCCGCAATCCCACCCAGATCCCCGAGAACGCCAACTGGACCATGGACACGCTTCACAACATCTACAAGCAGGCGGAGACGGGCGGAGTGCTCTTGACGGGGATGGGATGCGATAAGGATTATCCCATATACTGGGACCGCATCGTGCTGGACGCCAGCCAGGTGACCAACCCCTCCATCGATCCCCTGCGCGAGCCCATGGAGCTGCGCACCTACCTGGGGGCGAAACCGGACGCCCTGGAGATGGAGCGCGAGGGCAAGCAGGCAGCCCTCAAGACAAGGCTCGCCCCCCAGCTGCGCTTAGAGACGCCCATCATGTTCTCGGCCATCTCCTACGGCGCCATCAGCTACAACGCCTGCGAGTCCCTGGCCAGGGCGGCGGCGGAGATGGGCACCTATTACAACACCGGTGAGGGGGGTTTACATCGTAACCTGTATAAATATGGAGCCAATACCATAGCCCAGGTGGCCTCGGGCCGGTTTGGTGTACACGCCGACTACCTGGATGTGGCCGCAGCCCTGGAGATAAAGATAGGGCAGGGGGCCAAGCCGGGCATAGGCGGACATCTTCCGGGGGAGAAGGTGAGCGCCGAGATATCCCGCACCCGCATGATCCCCGAGGGGACGGACGCCCTGTCGCCGGCCCCCCATCACGATATCTACTCCATCGAGGACCTGGCCCAGTTGATATACGCGCTCAAGGAGACCACCCACTGGGAGAAGCCGGTCTCGGTGAAGATCGCGGCCGTGCACAACGCGGCGGCCATCGCCTCGGGAATGGTAAGGGCCGGCGCGGACATCATCGCCCTGGACGGCATAAGAGGAGGGACGGGCGCAGCCCCCACCATGATAAGGGATAACG
This sequence comes from Actinomycetota bacterium, assembly GCA_034188985.1. Taxonomy (GTDB): domain Bacteria; phylum Actinomycetota; class Geothermincolia; order Geothermincolales; family RBG-13-55-18; genus JAXHVT01. Next base: position 29,633 of record JAXHVT010000011.1, read on the forward strand.
TCGGTATACCCATCGAGCTGGCCCTGGCCGCGGTGGACGACCGGCTGCGCATGGAGGGCATCCGCAACCGCGCCAGTATAGTAGTGGCCGGGGGTATCCGCTCCAGCTCGGACGTCGTCAAGGCCATAGCCCTGGGGGCCGACGCCGTCTATATCGGCACCGCGGCGCTGGTAGCCATGGGATGCCACGTTTGCCAGAAGTGCTACACGGGTAAATGCAATTGGGGCATCGCCACCCAGGATCCCTACCTGTCCAAGCGCCTGAATCCCGAGGTGGGATCGAGGCGGCTGATAAACCTGCTACAGGCGTGGTCGCATGAGATAATGGAGATGCTGGGCGGTATGGGGATAAACGCCGTTGAGAGCCTGCGCGGAAACCGTCTAAGGCTGCGCGGCGTGGGGTTGAAACAGGAGGAACTTGACATACTGAGCATCAAGCACGCCGGCGAATGAAACCGGTCACCGTTCTCTAAACAAGCCAATGGTTGGCCACGGATATAAGCGGAGATTAATGACAAAAGTATTATTGTCGATGGGGAAAGAGAAGGCGTTATCAGTACCGATTTCGTGAGATGGATAAGGTGGAGCCAGGAGTATCAGGAAGGGAGATGAAGACCGAGCAGGCCTACTGGATGCCTGTTAATTGGGTGGCAAGGCCCGCAGGGAAAGCGGGCAGGGAACGGCCGCAGCAATCATTGCGGAACATATCGGGAAGTAGTAAGGTCGAAAAGTGGAGGTTTAAAAGGATAAAGCATACCCGGTGGAGAAAAAAACGAGCAGTGAAGGACTCGGATTAAAGAGGTGAGGATGCGATGAAGATCGATGTGGACCACCGCGCCGGGTTGCCTGGGGTCTTCATAAGGACGAATGGAAAGGTAAAGATAAACGCAAGGCAGCTACATTACCGCGAGCTCAATAATATGATCAAGGGCGCCGCCTCAGAGGGACTGGAAGCCATAGAGGTCGACAACGTCTACGGCCAGCGCTATATCGGCTCGGGTATTCGTTACCCAGTTAACATCGACGTGCACGGTGTACCTGGAAACGATCTGGGCGCCTTCATGGATGGTCCGAACATAACCGTGGATCGCAATGCCCAGGATGGGGTGGGCAATACCATGAACAACGGCTCCATAGTCGTGCACGGCCGGGTAGGTGACATAGTGGCCATGGGCATGAGGGGCGGCAAGATCTTCATCCGTGGGGGCGTCGGCTACCGGGCGGCCATCCATATGAAGGAATACCGCCAGCACCGCCCGGTGCTGGTTATCGGCGGCGAGACCCAGGACTTCCTTGGGGAATACATGGCCGGGGGTGTGGTCATCGTCCTCGGCCTTGACCGCAGCGCAGAGGCCGAATACCGCATGCGCCATATCGGCGCCGGCATGCACGGAGGCCTTATCTACATCAGGGGAGATGTAAAGGATTACCAGCTGGGAAGCGGGGTCGTTGTCGAGAAAGCGGAGGAGGATGACCTGGAAGCCGTCCGGCCCCATGTAAGTGAATACGTGGATTATTTCGGGGGTAGCCTGAAGGAGATAATGAAATCCGGCTTCGTGAAGCTGTCGGCCGAGTCCCACCGCCCCTTCGGGGGACTGTATGCATATTGATATACCTACCGCCATACTCGACATAAACGGCCGGTCACAACCGGCTTTTTAACTTGGGGTAACATAGTGAGGATTTACCTGCTTTGCGACCCGGAGAGAGAGAGGTTCTTCAGGGATATCCTGGAGGATGATTTCGACCTGAGCTCTCTCATGGACGAGGATACCCCGCGCCTCGTTGCCGGAGAGCTGGTACTGGCCGATTTCACCGCCAGGAGGGGGGCTTGGAAGGAGAAGCTGTTCTCCCTCAGGCGGAATCTGCCCGAGGAAGTACTGGTCATCGCCGTGTTGCGGCCGGAACAGATCGAGAACCTGGGCTATGGAGATCCGTTGGACGATTTCATGATCGAGGGATCCACCCTGGAGGAGATGCGAGCGCGGTTGAGGATGCTGGTAAAGGAGAGGGAGGACAGGCCGGGGGTCATGAGGTTCGGCGAGCTGACCATCGACGTGGAACGCTACGAGGTCAAGGTGAGCGGCAGGCCTGTGGAATTGACGTTTAAGGAGTTCGAACTCCTGCGCTATCTGGCCGCCAGGCCGGGAAGGGTTTTCACGCGCGAGATACTCCTGGAACAGGTGTGGGGTTACGATTACTACGGTGGCTCCCGTACCGTGGACGTTCATATCCGCCGCATAAGGTCCAAGACGGAGTGGGAAGGGCATACCTACATCCGTACCATTCGCGGCGTAGGGTATGTCTTTGAGCATCAACCACCCGAGTAACGCACTTTTTAATACGGATTTAACACTCGAAACCTAGATTTTACGCTTCTTTAAAAAGCCCGTAATGTTGGGCTTCTATCCTTATTACAAGCAGAGAGCGACATGCGTCGTAAATCCGTCCGGAGTGAGTCGATCTGTTCCAGGAAAGGGTGTGATGTTAAATGATTCAAGCCACGGGCCGGAGTGGAAGAATATTGCTGCTCTTCATGGCCTTTCTTCTTGTGGCGGCCTTGCCCTTCCTTTTCTTCGCGCCGCAGGCGTCGGCGCAGGGATCGGAGGAGTCCGTGGAGGAGACGGTCGAGGGCAAGCTCGATAAGGGCAACGCCGATATAATGTGGCTCTGTATCGCGGCTTTCCTGGTCTTCTTCATGCAGGCGGGATTCGCATTCGTGGAGGCGGGCTTCTGCAGGGCTAAGAACACCGTCAACCTGATGATGAAGAACCTTATGGACTTCTGCATCGGTTCCCTGGCCTTTCTGGCCGTGGGATTCGCCTTCATGTTCGGAAGCTCGGCCGGCGGCATTATCGGGACGGACGGCTTCTTTCTCACCAAATATGCGTTGACACCCGCGGGTACGCCCGACGGATGGGTTTTCGCCTTCCTGATCTTCCAGACCGTCTTCTGCGCCACGGCCGCCACTATCGTATCCGGGGCCATGGCGGAGAGGACCAAGTTCAAGAGCTACCTGTTGTACAGCCTGTTTATCAGCGCGATTATCTATCCCATTTTCGGCCACTGGGCGTGGGGCAGCCTCTTCGGCGGGTCGCCCGGGTGGTTGGAGAACCTGGGCTTCATAGATTTCGCCGGCTCCAGCGTGGTCCATTCCGTCGGCGGATGGATCGGCCTGGCGGGAGCAATCGTCCTGGGGGCACGCATAGGGAAATATGACAAAGACGGCAAGCCCAGGGCCATACCGGGGCACAGCATCGCCTTCGCGGCGTTGGGGGTGTTCATCCTCTGGCTGGGCTGGTTCGGCTTCAACCCCGGAAGCACCGGGTCCGTGGACGGCTCCATCGCCGTTATCGCCGTGAACACCAACCTGGCGGCGGCCGCTGGTGCCTGTGTTGCGCTGTTCTTCTCCTGGTGGAGATCGGGCAAGCCCGATGCCGGGATGGCGTTAAACGGCGTTCTGGCCGGATTGGTGGCCATAACCGCCGGCTGCGCCAACGTCAGTCCCATCTCGGCCATAATTATCGGTGCCCTGGCCGGGATTACCGTGGTGGCCGCCTGCCGCTTCCTGGAGAGAGTCGGGGTGGATGACCCGGTGGGAGCGGTTTCCGTACACGGCATATGCGGCGCCCTGGGCACCCTGTGCGTGGGCCTCTTCGCCCAGGAGACTTACGGGGGAGTGAACGGCCTCTTCTTCGGCGGCGGTTTTGCGCAGTTGGGCTGGCAGGCTCTCGGCGTCGTGGTCTGCTTCGGCTGGGCCTTCGCTATGGGCTTCGGGTTCTTCAAGCTCCTCAAGGCCACGGTAGGCCTGCGGGTGTCGCGCGAGGAGGAAATGGAGGGCCTCGATCTGGTGGAGCACGGTGCGGAATCCTACCCGGATTTCGCCGTGAATCCCGTCGACGGCTATAAATACGCTTCCGAGGAGGCATGATCATGAAAAAGATAGAGGCGGTAATCAGGCCGGAACGCATGGAGGCGGTAATGGAGGAGCTGCGCATGCTCGGCTATCCGGGAGTGACCCTCACCGAGGTGCGGGGTCACGGCAAGCAGAAGGGCGTGGGGCATATCTGGAGGGGAACGGAGTACCGGGTGGAGTTCCTCCCGAAGATAAAGCTGGAGGTGGTTGTCGGGGATGATGACAGTCAAAAAGTAACCGACGCGGTGGTCCGAGCGGCCCGCACCGGCAGTATAGGAGACGGAAAGTTGTTTATATACGATCTGGTGGACGTGGTGAAGGTGCGGACCGGCGAATCCGGGCCCGAGGCTCTTTGAGACGGCGATGTAATAGCAGTGCGGAAGGGGCCGGGGAGCCCGGTCGACTGGAGGAAAAAGAGGCGGGTTGGCCGCCTCTTTTTCCGGTACACGAATACGTCAAATCCGCCGTTTAGCGGCCCCGACGGGCGACGAGTCCGGGATATTTAACAAAGCGGAAACATGCCGGAAATAGAGATTTAATCATAACGAAAAGTGCTCGTAACAGTCGGGGGATATCCTCTACCTCGAGGTAATAACCATCTTCAGGAGGAGGTTATCTTGAAAAAGTTCCTGATAGTCGTAGCCGTTCTGGCTTTGTTGTTGATTATTTTCTCGTCGACGGCACTGGCGGACAACGGGGATGCCGCCAAGAGCCCGGATGATATCGCCACGGCTCTGGACACGGTCTGGGTGCTGATAGCGGCGTCGCTGGTGTTCGTAATGCAGGCGGGTTTCTTCCTTCTGGAGGCCGGGCTGACCAGGGCCAAGAACGCCGCGAACGTGGTGATCAAGGGGGCCATGGACTTCTGCGTGGGAGCCCTGGTCTTCTGGATGATCGGGTTCGCCCTCATGTTCGGCACGGATGCGGGGGGCTTTCTCGGGACAAGCGGCTTTTTCACCAACATGGCCAATCCCGGTTGGAACGGTCTTCCGCTCTACGTCTTCCTCCTGTTTCAGATCGCCTTCGCCGGAGCGGCGGCAACCATCCTCTCCGGGGCCGTCTCGGAACGTATAAAGTTCAGTGCCTATCTACTGGTCACGATATGCGTGACCGGCTTCATCTATCCGGTGGTCGGCCACTGGATATGGGGGGAGGGCGGCTGGCTGGCCCGGATTGGCATGATCGATTTCGCCGGCTCGACCGTGGTCCACTCCGTGGGAGGCTGGTCCTCGCTGGTGGGAGCCTGGCTACTCGGGGCCCGCATCGGTAAATACAATAAAGACGGCACCCCCAACGCCATACCCGGACATAGCCTGACCTTGGCCGCCCTGGGGACCTTCATCTTGTGGTTGGGTTGGTACGGCTTTAACCCGGGAAGCACGTTGCAGGCCTCCCCGGCCATAGCCACCATCGCCATGACCACCACTCTGTCCGCCTCGGCCGGGGCGGTCGTGTCCATGCTGGTGACATGGCTGCGCTACGGCAAGCCCGACGTGAGCATGGCCTTCAACGGCGCGCTGGGCGGCCTGGTGGCCATAACCGCCGGTTGCGCGAACGTCAGTATGACCAGCGCCCTGTGTATAGGCGTTATCGCCGGCGCCCTGGTGGTGTTCTCCGTTGAGTTCATCGACCGCGTGCTCAAGGTCGACGATCCGGTGGGCGCCATATCCGTTCACGGCACCTGCGGCGCCTGGGGTACCATAGCCGTGGGGCTCTTCGCCCAGGCCTCCTTCGGTGAGGCCAACGGCGTGGCCGCCGTAAACGGCCTTTTTTATGGAGGGGGCCTGCAGCAGCTGGGCTATCAGCTGCTGGGCGTCGTCTCCGTCATGGCCTGGGTGTTCTTGACCGCTGGTATAGTATTTCTTGTAATAAAGAGGACTATCGGTTTGAGAGTCGATGACGAAGGCCAGAGAACCGGCCTGGATATCACCGAGCACAACGTGGAGGCTTACCCGGACTTCCAGCCGGTTTACAGCGAGAGAGGAGGGCGGTGAATTGAAGAAGATAGAGGCGGTTATCAGGCCCGAGCGCCTGGACCCGGTGATGGAAGAGCTCAGAAAGCTGGGTTATCCCGGTGTCACCATATCGGATGTACGGGGTCATGGCAAACAGGGGGGAGTAACCCACCTCTGGAGGGGCACGGAGTACAAGCTGGAGTTCATTCCCAAGGTGAAGCTGGAGGTCGTCGTCCTGGACGAGGACGAGGTGAAGGTGAGCGGCGCCCTGGTTCGGGCTGCCCGTACCGGTAGTATCGGGGACGGAAAGCTCTTTATCTACAACGTGGACAACGCCGTCAGGGTGCGTACGGGCGAATCGGGCTTCAATGCAATTTAACATAGATGTAACAAAGCTGAAATATGCGGTTAACAAACGCGGGACATAATTGACAACAGTTGCAAAGCTAGCTTGAAAGGAGAGAGAGATAATGACCATCAAGGATAAGGAATATGTTTTGAAGATGGCCAGGGATAACGATGTCCGCTTCATCCGCTTGTGGTTCACGGATATCCTGGGCTTTCTGAAGAGCTTCGCCGTAACTATCGACGAGCTGGAGGAGGCGCTGGAGGACGGCATGGGCTTTGACGGTTCCTCCATCGAGGGCTACGCGCGTATAGACGAAAGCGACATGATCGCCATGCCCGATCCCAGTACGTTCGTCATGTTGCCCTGGAGGCCCAGGGAGCGTAACGCGGTAGGCCGCATGTTCTGCGATATCCTGAAACCGGGAGGAGAGCCCTACGAAAAGGATCCGCGCTACGTCTTGAGGAGGAACCTGGCCCGGGCGGCGGAGATGGGCTATACCTACTACGTAGGTCCCGAGCTGGAGTACTTCTACTTCAAGTCCTCGGAAGAACCCGAGGTGCTGGACCGCGGCGGATACTTCGACCTCACTCCCCTGGACGTGGCCAGCGATCTGCGCCGTGAAACCGTGCTGGCCCTGGAGGAGATGGGCATCGGGGTGGAGTACAGCCATCACGAGGTGGGGCCCAGCCAGCACGAGATAGACATGCGCTATACCGACGCCCTGACCATGGCGGATAACGCCATGACCTTCCGCCTGGTAGTGAAGGAGGTGGCGTTGTTACACGATTATCACGCCACCTTCATGCCCAAGCCCTTGGTAGGGGAGAACGGAAGCGGTATGCATACCCACATGTCGCTTTTCGAGGGAGACAGGAACGCCTTTTTCGACCCGGCTGACGAGCACCATCTATCCGGTGTGGCTAAGAAATTCATCGCCGGCGTGCTGCGTCATGCGCCGGAGATAACCTTGGTATGCAATCAGTGGGTGAACTCCTATAAGAGGCTGGTGCCCGGTTATGAGGCCCCCGTATATCTTACCTGGGCGGTACGCAACCGCTCCGACCTGGTGCGTGTACCGCAGTACAAGCCGGGCAGGGAGAAGGCCACGCGCATAGAACTGCGTTCGCCGGACCCGGCCTGTAACCCCTACCTGGCCTTCGCCAGCATGCTGTGTGCTGGCCTGGAGGGCATCGAGCAGAATTACGAGCTGGGTGAAGCGGTGGAACGCAACGTCTACGAGATGGACGAGGAGGAAAGATCGGCGATGGGGATCGGGCAGCTTCCCGGGGACCTGTACGAGGCCATCAGGCTGGCGGAGGATAGCGAGTTGCTGCGCAAAGCCTTGGGGGAGGCGGTTTTCGAGAGCCTCATAGAGAACAAAAGGATCGAATGGAACCGCTACCGCTCCCAGGTATCCAAGTGGGAGCTGGATAGCTATCTACCCGTTCTTTAACAGGTGGTTGGTTATAGGGTGAAAGGCAGGGCCCGGCCTGGTGCCCGGGGGAGGTGGGCGGCCACGCACGGCTCCGATTCCACCGGCAAAACCGTAGTGTATCAACTCCATCGAGCCCGCCGGATTAAGAGCCGTACGGCCAGACCGAGCGGTCGGTAGATCCCCTGCGGAAGGACTGACGATATGAGGTTGGCCCTGGTCCAGATAAACCCCACTGTGGGAGACCTGGTAGGCAACAGCCGCCTCGTGCTGGAGGCCTTGAGCGAGGCCGAGAAGAGAGGGGCCGACCTGGCGTGTTTCCCGGAGCTGGCCCTCTGTGGCTATCCCCCGGAGGATCTCCTGTTGAAGAGGGGCTTCATAGAGGAGAACCAGGAGGCCCTTTCCGAGCTGGCCCGACAGGTGGGCGATACGGCGATAGTGCTGGGAGCCCTCGATTATCAAGAGGATCTTTTCAACTCCGCCGCCGTCTTGCACCGTGGCGAGGTGGCGGCGGTGTATCATAAAAAATTTCTGCCCAATTATGGTGTCTTCGACGAGAACCGCTACTTCGCCGCGGGCGAGTCCGGCCTGGTTATCGAGGCGGGCGGGATAAGGACGGGTATAACCGTATGTGAGGATGTCTGGTATCCCGGGGGTCCTCTCGAGGAAGAGGTAGCCCGGGGGGGAGCCGAGGTGGTCATCAACATCTCCTCTTCGCCCTATCGAAAAGGCAAGCAGCGGGAGAGGGAGCGCCTGCTGTTGTCGAGGGCCATGGACACAAACACCATACTGGCCTACGTGAACTGTGTCGGGGGCCAGGACGAACTGATCTTCGACGGAGGCTCCATGATACTGCATCCCTGGAAAGGCATACTGGCCTCGGCGACTCGCTTCCAGGAAGAATCCCTGCTGTTCGACGTGGACACCACGGGCATTCAGGCCAGGAGACTTCTCAAACCTTTGCATCGTTATGCGAGATCGGACGCTCCCCGGGGACCAACGAGGGTTATCCAGCTCGGTGGACGAAGGGGTCCATCGCCCGGAGAGCGTCCCCCCTCGCATATAGAAGATATCACGCTCGAGCCCGAGGACGAGGAGATATTGAAAGCCCTGTTGATGGGCTTACGGGATTACATACGTAAGAACGGTTTCGGCGACGTCCTGATCGGCCTCTCCGGTGGTATCGATTCTTCCCTGACGGCGGCGGTGGCGGCCATGGCCCTCGGACCCTCCAGGGTGCACGGCGTCTTTCTCCCGTCCCGCCATACATCGGAGGTCTCCCGGCTGGGAGTTGATATGCTGGTCGCGTCGCTGGGTCTGTCCCTGGAGACCTTTGCGATAGACGGCATTCTGGATACCTATCTCCGGGAAGCGGGCGATTCCCTGCGCGGCTCGGGGAAAGATATCGCCCTGGAGAACCTGCAGGCCCGCATCAGGGGGAATATCCTGATGAACATGTCCAACAGCAGGGGATGGCTGGTGCTGGCCACCGGCAATAAGAGCGAGCTCTCCATGGGTTACTGCACCCTGTACGGGGATATGGCGGGCGGCTACGCGGTGATCAAGGATCTTCTCAAGGGCGAGGTGTACCGCCTCTCCCGCTATATCAATACCCGGGAGGGCGGGGAGGTCATTCCCGGCGTGGTCCTGGAGAGGGAGCCCTCCGCGGAGCTCAGGGAGGACCAGAGGGATGCGGACTCCCTGCCCCCCTACGAACTGCTCGATCCCATACTGGAGGACTATATCGAGAACGGCCTGACTGTCCGGGAGATGGTGGAGAAAGGGCGCGACGGCGAGCTGGCCGGGGAAGTGATCCGCCGCGTGGACGCCAACGAATACAAGAGACGGCAGGCTCCGGTGGGCATAAAGATCACCTCCCGCGCCTTCGGCAGGGACTGGCGTCTTCCCATCTCCACGGGATGAGGCCCGCCGCCGGTCCTTCATCTCCGGTCCCCGGGCCGCGTGAGCCGGGGAGAGGTGGGATTGGAGATACGAGGGGCTCCTTGAGAGCCGCTACTTCTTGCGCACCGGGAACCGTATCTCCGTGATAAGGTCGTCCTCCGACTGTACCATGATGGGGTCGTTGTGGAAGACGGCCTCTCCCGGGCCCATGAGTTCGAAGCCGTTATCGGAGATCCACTTCATCAATTTCATGAAGGAATCCTGGATATTGATCTGCGAGCCCTTATGGACCATGTAGGCCATCTCTTGGGGCTCGGGCGTCTTCACGAAGACCTCTCCCGTCTCGGCCATCCTCTTTATCTCCTGCGGCGGCTCCAGTGGCCTCATCTCAACCTCCTTACCTCGCCCTGTGACGGTCACGGGACCAATTATATATCCTGGGCGGCCGGCGTGGCGCAGCCACGCCGTATTTCGCTGGTGGTGGGGCGTGTCCTCATGATCGGGGGATTCAACTCAGCGATTCCAGGAAGGCCTCCAGCCTGGTGCCTATCTGGCCCTCCTGGTACTCCCTCTCGTCCACGCAGTCGCCGTCCATGAGCAGGGTGGGTATGTTCCGCGCCCCTAGGGCCTTTTTCACCTGCAGGGCGCCGCCGCAGCTCTGGCGGCATCCCCAGTGATTATAATGGATGGCCCCTTCGATGCGGTAATCCTCGGCCAGCTTGACCAGGTGGGAGGCCCTTCTCTCCACCGGTCCCACCAGAAAATGTCCGCCGACCTTTTCGGCCAGGGAATGAAAAGGCCGTACGGGGTCCAGGTGTTCCCAGGTGGCGTGGGTGTATTCCTCGCAGACCACGCGCACGTTGTAGTTGTCTAGGATCTCGAAAATCCTCTGGGAATACCAGGGCTTCAAGTGCATCCACATAATGCGCAGGGAGTTATCGCCCTCGCTCCCCCTCTCCCGCATCTCCCCGGCCAGCTTGCTGTAGAATTCCAGGCCCGCCTTCGAGCCCATACAGGCGGACAGCACGCTGATATTGCCCATAGCGTCTTTACCGTCGAGCATGCAGTCGCTGCGCTTGCGCATTTCCTCGATCTCGCGCAGGTATCCCAGGGCCTGGTTGGAGAATTCGAAGGCCTCCTCCATCCTCTCCCGAGCCCGTGTGGCTTTCAGGCCCGACAGCCCGGCCAGGTATCGTGCCACATCCCGCAACTGCTCCGCCAGCAGATCCAGCGACGCCTCGCGTCCGGGGAGGGGGATATCGACGATATCGTGGGGAATGCCGTAGAGCCGGGATATATAGGAGAAGGAGAGGGGTGCCGAATCGCAGGGGTAGTTGGTGGTGAGCAGGTAATCCGGCTCGGGTAGAAACCCATCCACGGCACAGCCAAGCATGCAGCGGTGGAAGGAACAAGCGTCGGGGGAGAACCCCGCCTCCGCCGCCCGGTCTATGAAACGGGGTGCCAGGCCCGCGGCGGCCACCACCGCCGAGGCCATCTCCGGGTAGAATGGTATGCATTCCGTACCGTGGATGATCTCGCTGGGGACCAGGAGGTTGGACCACACCACGGGGGCCCGCTTGAAGTAAGCGTCCCTGGTGCTCTTGAGGAAATGGGAGAGTGATATGCGGTCGGCCTCCCAGTCCGGCCGGTTCCAGCGCGAGCGGGATAGCCGCTCCGTGGCTTCCCAGAAGATGCGGGAGCGGAGGGTGGAGGGGGAGAGTCGATCGATGAAGCGCTTCCTGATGTCGTTCAGGAGGCTGTTGTCACGTTCCCGATCCCCCTTCCCGCCGTTTCCGCCCGCCATGCTCAGATCATCTCCAGAAAAGCCTCGATGCGAGTCATGAGCTGCCCTACGTGCCCGTCGGTATAGTCGCTCTCCAGACGCAGGACGGGTATGCCCTCTTCCTTCAACCTGTCCTCCACCAAGGGATAGTCGTAGAGATAGGAGTCGCAGAACTTCAGGGAGGCGTAGACGATCCCCCTGGCGCCCACGCGGCGCGTGGTTTCCACCAGCAGATCGTAGCGCCGACTCGAGTCGGACATCCTGGCGCAGGGGTGCCGCTCGAGGTAGGCGGCGGAGAGGGAGGCCAGGAGCTCGTCCATGTCCTCGCCCTCGGCCATGGTGGAGGAACAGAAAGCCCTGTCGCCGTTGCAGAGATCCGTCCATACCACCCTGGCGCCCGCCCTCTCCAGCCAGGTCACCAGGCCCTCGGGATTGAGAAGGTTGCCGGTGAGCAGGATAGGGGTACCAGCCGTACCGCCTCGCGTCCGTTCCCCGTCACTGTCATCGCCCGCCTCGAGGCCGGTGTGTAACCGCATGGCTGACCTCAAGCGCTCCCCGCCGCCGGCTCCCCGGGTGGAATCCAGGTAGGCGAGGCGGGATTCCTCCCTTCTCACACAGGCACGCAGCAGTTCCCGTGAGGTTATTGTTACGCCCCAGCGTTCCCGCAGCGCGGCGGCCAGGTGTTTCATTTCCTCCGCCAGCATTCTCTCGCCCCCGCCGTCCTGGTTGCGCGGAAGGTCCATGAGGTAGATAAAATCGCCGGAGAAAGCGTCCTTCCAAGTGTCGTAGAGACGGCGCATGGCGTCGCATGAGTTGATGAAGAGGGCATGATGCGGGCCATCCGCTTTCAGCTCGTGTGCGAGGCAGGCCCGGGCATAGGGACAGATGGCGGGATGCAGCAGGGCGTCGGCCGACTCGAGAATCTGGGGGTCACCGAAATGGCGGCTGGGGATCAGGCCGGCGGCGTCCAGCATCTCCAGCGGAGTATAGGTGCAGAACCAGGCCACTATCCTGTCTTTGTCCAATGGACGTCCTCTCTCTTTCTTACTCCGGGCGTTTCCGCCTCTCTCAGTCCGGTAACCCGAAGGAGCGTCTCCGGTGCCGGGGTATGCCGTGTGGACCCGCTCCTGTGCTTGCGTCCCGCGGCCTACCCGGTGATAGTATCCCCGGGGGATGCGAGGCCGGCATGATATACATCAAACCGGCATTTCCCATTCGAGCGATAAAATAGTCTCCCACTGGGTATTATTATATAAACCAACGCATTGAATGGTTGGTTACAGGGAGATAAGAGTAAAGGAGGTAAGGTGAATGGATAAGTACGAATGCACTATCTGTGGCTATATCTACGATCCGGAGAAGGGGGATCCCGACAGCGGAATCGAGCCCGGGACGGCCTTCGAGGACCTGCCCGACGACTGGGTATGTCCGCAGTGCGGAGCCGAGAAAGACATGTTCGAGAAGATCTAGGAGCGGGAGATGCTGCCGGTTAAGATAATCGACGGAGTGCACTGGGTAGGGGCCCTCGACCCCCAGCTACGCGTCTTCGATATCATCATGAAGGCGGATCACGGCACCACTTATAACTCCTACATGATCACGGCGGGGGACAAGGTGGCGGTGATCGACGCGGTAAAGGCGCCCTTCTATCAGGAGTACAGGGAGAACCTGAAATCGCTGATAAATATATCCGATATCGATTATGTGGTGGTCAACCATACCGAGCCCGATCATTCCGGCTCGTTGTCCAGCCTGCTGGAGGAGGCGCCGCGGGCTCGGGTGGTGTGCTCCCGCCAGTGCAGGAACTTCGTAAAGAACATCCTCAACCGTGACATGGATCCTATTCTGGTCGAAGACGGCGATACGCTGGACTTGGGGAAGGGAGTGGAGCTGCGGTTCGTCCACGCCCCTTTCCTGCATTGGCCCGACACTATGTTCACCTATTACGGCAAGGAGGGATTGCTGTTCCCCTGCGATTTCCTGGGCTCTCATTATTGCGACGACCGCCTCTTCAACGACCTGATGGACGATTTCAGCCATGCTTTCGAGTATTATTTCATGGTCATCTTCAGGCCCTTCAAGAGGTACGTACTGGAGGCCATCGATAAGATCAAGGACCTGGATATCAAGATCGTCTGCCCCAGCCACGGCCCCGTACTGCGCTCCGACCCTCGTGATTTCGTGGACAGGTACCTGGAGTGGAGTTCGGTGCCGGAGCCTTCCGGGGAGAAAACCCTACTGGTTTTCTACGCCAGCGCCTATGGCAACACCGCCGCCTTGGCGGAGAAGATAGCGGAGGGGGCCCGCGACGAGGGGGTCAAGGTTATGGTGATGGACGTGGCCGCCACCGAGCTGGGCGTGATGATAGACCGCATCGAGGCCGCCCGGGGCATAGCCGTGGGCTCGGCGACCATCAACGGAGACGCCGTGGAACCGGTATGGTATCTCCTGTCTCATCTGGCCACATTGGAACTCAAGGGCAAGATAGGTGCCTCCTTCGGATCGTACGGTTGGAGCGGGGAGGCGCCCAAACTCATCGCCGCCCGTCTCGAGGGGTTGAAGCTCAAGGTCGTGGAGGAACCCTTGCGAGTCAACCTCGTGCCCACCGAGGAGGACCTGCAGGGCGCGGTGGAGTTCGGCCGGAGGATAGCGCAAGCTCTGTAGTGCCTGGTAAGCGAAAAAGCAGGGGCGGTCCAACGGGCCGCCCGTTTAATATCATGAGAGTCACGCTTTTTAAGTGCCGGGCTCCAACAGGCCTACGATCGCCCCGCGGGGAAGCCGTAACTATCACGAGATTCTCGGGAGCGTGTTCCCACACTATCGTTCCATATGTGGGTTATTCGTCAGGAGCCGTGGAGTGTGCATACCACCCTGGTGTCCTGCAGGGTGTACGTCCCTCCCGCCGGGCAGGTGGGAATGCTCTGCATATACTCGGGCACCAGCTGCTGCAGTGAGGTGGGATACTCGCCCTCTATGGCGTAGTATTGCTGTATCGTGGCCTCTATAGCCCTGCGGTTGGTGGCACAGGCGGTGGATTCGGCCGTACTTACCGGACCACCCGTGGACTCCGACGTGGCCTCCGTGCCCGATTCTCCGCTGCCTCCGTTGCCCCCGCATCCGGCCAGCATGATGGCCAGCAAGGCCATGAGGATGACTATCACCAGTAAGCGTTTCATCCTCGACCCCCTTTCCGTAAAGATCCTTCCAATGCTACCTAATCTATCGGTAACGGACGAAGGCGTCTTAAAGCACCTCCGTGATGGGGCCAACCAAAAACGTCGGAAGAGGGGGTCAGTCTTAAGAATCTGACGTTTTCATTATTAACGGGGAGAAGTGACGCTTATCACTTTATACCGATGGAGAAGTCACAGCCAGTTACTAACAATTTGATAGTCACCGGGTAGTGCGATGCGGCTAGAAGGCCATGGTGTCCAGGATCTCGCTGACCGGCGGGTCCTCCCGCAATACCATTTCTGCCGCTCGCTCGGCTCTTTTCTCCCCCAGGACGCCGTCGGTCTCACGGTGCCACTTGAGGGATACCTCCTCCAGGTACGAGGATGATCCGGGCGCACCCCGGGGGATGCCGCAGCGCGCCGAATACTCCCGCCCCCTTTTCATCCTGAGAGTAAGGCGCGCGGGAAAGGGCATGCGAAGGTCCTCCAGCTTCACCCCGCCGAAGTCGAACGGGGATGTTTTCCTTGGCTTGAAGGGATGGAGCGCCGCGCGCAGCAGGGCGCGGGTCAGGCCTCTCTTGAACCGTGAGGGCATGGCCTTCGCGGCGCCAAGAGCCTCCCGCCAATCCATATCGCTATTGACCAGCATGCCCTTGAGGTCCCGCCTCAGGGAGAGCAGCTCCGCCGGGCTGAAACGTCCCAGCGCGGCTGGCAGGTCCAGGGTGCTGTTCAAGGTCTCAAGCAGTTCGAAGGTCGCCGCCCAATCGTGCGACAGCCTTGTCTTCGAGGCCAGGTCCATTATCTCCCTCCTGTGTTCCTCCAGGTATGAGGGTTGCAGGCAGCCGGGAGTGAGCCTGCCGTTGAATATAGCCAGGGCCAGGGAGGTGGCCACGGAGAAATTGATGTTCACCGGCGACAGGGGAGAGGCACCGCGGTAAGTCCTGGAAAGGTCATCCATCCCGATTGTCAGCAGGCTGGCCTCGACCTCTGTCCCCTCGATCTCGTCGCTGACTGGCGGCTTTCCCGTATCCCGGAGGAAATCGCGCTTTATTTCGTCCCAGGCGTCGAGGGTCGTATCCAGGTAAGCGCATCCGGGGTAGGGTTTATAGGCCAGGGTGTCGCTTACCCAGGAGCGGCCCCATCCATTCAGGAAAAAGGTGGCCGGCAGGAAGGAGAGCTCGTCCAGGAAACCGCCCTCGCCTTCCGCGATATCCGGGTTGCCCTTGAGCCCCGCAGCTCCCATCAAGGCGGCCTGCACCCCGAGAACCGTGGGACTGGCCGCGGTGAGCACCTTGGATTCCCCTCCCATGAAGCCCGGGTATAGCGGGAGGACGGGCTGATAGAGGGCCAGGGCCAGGGCATGGGTGGTTCTCTCACGGTCCAGGCCCAGGATGCGGCTTGCGGCCGCCGCACCCCCCGCCAGGTGGATGTAGGACCACATCTGTCCATTGCGCGGGCCCAATACCGTGGCCGCGCCCAGGCGGCCGGCTGTCTCGTTGGCGGCCACCACGGCCGGTATTACCTGCGACAGGCGCAAGCCCTCGCGGTTGCCGAGCAGAAGCGATGACATGACCGCGGAGTGCCCGGTATGTCCCAGGAAGAGGTAGTCGTCGTAGTCCATGGTCATGCTGAGCGAGCAGCCCACCAGGATGGCTTCCTCCAGCGAACTGCGACCGCCTCTCGGAATGACCCGCTTTTCGTCCTGGCCGTCCGGAAAGGCTCTCATCAAGCTCTGGCCGGCTTCGGTGCGGGTTCCCGCCGCGGCCGCGGCCAATATATTCAAGATCTGGTGCCGCGTCTTCTCCACTATGCGAGGCGGAATATCGTCCAGCCTCAATGAGCTTATCCAGGCGGCGGCCTCTTCGAGTATCGACATGAAGCATCAACTTTCAATCGTGTTTGTGCCGACGAGGCAAAGCCAATATATCAAGAAGGTAGGTGTATGTACAATCAAAGGTTGCCGGTGTCCATATCGCGAATTACCCTAACGATCGTTTTCTTGGCCACCTGGTTGATGATGCTGGGCGGATTCTCCAGGATGGAGGTGCGCCATTCCTCGAGGGGCGCGTCCTTTTCCTTGAAGGCCTCGTAGAGAGTGTCCTGGAGCTGTTCCATATTGGGCTCTATGTATATCTCGTAGATCTGCTTCTGGGAGCCGGAGAGGTCATCGACCTCCTTTACCAGGACGTCCCGGAATTCCTGTTTTATGCGTTTGCCGCGGTTTTTCACGTAATAGTCGTTAAGCTCTTTGAGAAAATCCACCATTTCCTTTTCCTTGACCTATCCTCCCGTGAACTCAACTCTATAATAAAGGCTCATGTTTAAAAGTCAAAGCTGCGGTCGGTACGATTATGATATCATTCATCAAGAATGGGCCACGGCTGTCACGGCTTGGACGGATCGAAAATCGGAGTTTGGCATGGAGGATTTATATTCCAGGTTGATGAAGAGGTTGGACAATTTCCCGGCAGGGGCCCCGGAGTCGGATAACCTGCTGGAACTGCTGCGGATAATCTTCGATGACCGGGAGGCGGAGCTGGCACTGGACCTCGCCGGCGGGCCGGAACCCCTGGAGTCCATCTCCAACAGGTTGGGCAGGGACGCGGGGGAACTGGAGGCGATCCTGGAGGGAATGGCAGACAAGGGCCTGGTCTACGCCAAGCAAAAAGAGGGAGTGAAGTCCTATAACCTTCTGCCCCTGGTACCCGGCATCTTCGAGCTGCAGTTCATGAAGGCCGAGGTAAACCCGGAGAAGAGGAGGGTAGCCGAGCTCTTCGATAAGTACTATCACGAGGGATGGGGAGAGGCCAACTTCACCTCGGATACGGCCATGGCGCGGGTGATGATGGTGGAGGAGGAGATCCCCAGTAAAGAGGAAGTACTGCCCTACGAGAAGGTGAGCGAGTTCGTCAAGGGCTCAACCGCCTACATGGCCCTGACCCATTGCTTCTGCCGCCACGAGGCGGAGCTTCTGGGCAGGGCATGCGGGGCCCCCAAGGACGTGTGCATGATATTCGGACCCTTCGCCAAGTTCCTGGTGGAGAGGGGTTTCGCATGGAAGGCCAGCGAGGAGGATATGCTGGACGCGCTGAGGAGGGCGGAGGAAGCCGGGCTGGTGCATCTCACCGATAACATACAGGACAAGATCAGCTTCATCTGCAACTGCTGCGGCTGCTGTTGCGGTTTCCTGGGGACCATCACCAAGCTGGGCATACCCGGAGCGGTGGCCTCCAGCCGTTTCGCGGCCAGGGTGGACGAGGACTTGTGCACCGGTTGCGAGGACTGCCTTGAGGTATGCCAGATGAGCGCCATAACCGTGGATGATGACAGGGCCACGATAGACGTTGGCAAATGCATCGGCTGCGGCCTCTGTGCCTCCCACTGTCCCTCCGGGGCGGTGGAGATATTCGAGAGGGATGACTGGAAAGTACCCGCCTCCAATATCGTGGAGCTGGGCGTCTCCATCCTCAAGGAACGCGGCAAGCTCTAGGCACAGGGGTCAGGCCCGGCCAGGTGCCTGGGATAGCAGAACATGGATATAGAGGTAAGCCTGACCCTTTAATCGACGCCCCGCACCCCGCCTCTACGGCTTGGTCCCGGTTGCCCGACAACATCGGGCCCACGATGAAGGGGCAATAGTATATCGGGGGAAAAGTCAGTATTTTTAGGCTGACCCTATCTTCTGACATTTTGCGTGGCGGTTACCGAGCGGTTCTGGTAGGTTCCAGTCCTGTTCTGATAGAATTACCCTGCACAACGGGGCCGTAGCTCAGTGGGAGAGCGCCGCCTTCGCACGGCGGAGGTCGTGGGTTCGAATCCCATCGGCTCCACCAGGTCACAAGGGGTTCCGGGAGACCGGAGCCCTTTTTAAGTGCGGGAAATCTAGGAGACATCCAGCGTGATCCCATATCGTAATACATATATTCGTTCGGCCGGCGGGAAAAGCGCCGATCTTTCGGCGTTCTCTCGCCATTATTATTCCGCCAGCGATATTAGCGGTCGGCACTTTACGCCGATGGTGTAACAGCTTTCCGTGATTCGACAACCTCATGAATGATGTTAGAATCGTGGCACAGGGGAATACACAGGTAAGGCTAATTGGCCTGAAAGAAGGGAGGAGTCTAGTGACCATCCCAAGTAAGCGCGGGTATCGCTACGTCCCGCTGACAGCGCTCTTACTGTTGCTCGTCGCGTTATCGGCTGTCGTCATTCTACCCGGCTGTGGTGAGAAAGAGGCGGCGGTGGATAAGGAGAAGGAAGCCGTCACGGAGGATGGGGGCGATGAAGAGGTGGAGGACGACGCCGATGAGCAGGAGATGGAGGATTGGGAGTCCGTCGACCTGGAGTGGGAATATACGGATGAAGTGCACGGTTTCAGCGTATCCTATCCCGAGGACTGGGAGTGCGAGGTAAACGAGTTCGGCGACGGATGTTACATATCGAGCGATGTGTGCAGGGTATCGGTTTTCGGAGAGTACAACACGGAGGGAGAGACGCCGGAGGAGAGGCTGGAGAGGTACGTCTCGCTGAACGAGTTCGACCTCGGTGTCCCCACGGACAGGGATCCGTCCACCCTTACCACCGGGACCTTCGACGGGGCGGATTACGTTTACGATTTCTGGGTCTCGGAAGTCTCGAGTTCACGGCCGTTCTCCTTTAACGAATCGGCGGAGGGATACCTGTATGATGAGGCCATGTACGTGGAGAAGGACGGCAAGCTCTACGGTTTTCTCGCCACCTATCCCGTGGATGGGGTCGACGAGATCGGCCCTATAGTGGAGGCGATGATCAACAGCTTCATGCTGCCCGAGTGACGGCTTGCGGGCACATGGAACAGGCCCTGCACCATTGGGCACATGATGAAGGGGTAATCGTATTACGGGGGAAATGCCAGATTTTCGGGGCTTACCCCATCTTCTGACGGCAAATCAGCATATTACATTTCGTTGCAGTCATGCTGGCGGGGGAGGCGGTATCCTCTGGGGCTGTTCCCGCGGGCTCCTGGCTCCGAAGACGACCATTATGATGCCGCCGGCCATCAACCCCATGCCCACCGCCAACAGGATTATGCCGATAGCCAGAACCGCGCCCGAGGATTTGATCCCGAACACCAGCTCGATATCCACGCCGGCGGAGCCGTCCGATTTCATGACCAGGACGGTGTACTCCCTTTCCTTCAGCTCGAACTCGATCACCTGCTTGCCGACGCCGCTAGAGGTCTCCAGCCAGAAATCCTGCTCCACCGGTAGCTCGGGCGCCGCCTCCCCCCTCCGGGTTTCGTATTCGATGGTGGAGGGAAATATGTCAACGTTCGTGACCTCGTCGTGCTCCACGTCCCGGAGGTAGTACCTTATATCGCCCGTCTCGGCGATCCCCAGGAAGATGGGCTGCGAGGGGTCTTTGCTCTCCGCCTCCACCTTGGCCTTGTCCATACCCAGCCAGTCCAGGGCGATGGACGCGCCCCTGTCTATATCTATGATGCCGGAGATCACGGCGTAGGCACCGCTTCTGACGTCGATGGGATCGGTGATGTGGAATCCCTCGGCGTCCTTGTGGTACTGGCTGGCCCAGGTAACGGCGCTTCCCGCCAGGAGGGCCAGCAGCGATCCCAGTATGAAACCCCCTCCGAAGACCAGTAGCAGGCCCCTCTTGGCGCTCATGGGCTACCTCCAAGACCGTTTGGTCTTTCCCGTTCCTTCGCCCTGCGGCAGATAATCGGGTCTATCCATAACCGTCAAAGCCTTTAGCATGATGCTCTACCGCCTTCCTATATTCTATACTTAATATCGATGTTTTATCACCACCGGCTCTCACGGACTTGCTTTTCCCTTGCCCGGGCTGCCTTCCACGCAACTACGACGGCTTTCCCGGCGCGGTCCCTTACTTAGCATGCTTGCGTCCGGGCATTATCCCACCCGTGGGGGATAGGGTGCCCCCGCCATAAAGGCGATTAAGGAATTAAGAGATTGCGAGGAGGTTGCGCCGTGAAAGAGAATGTATACGGTGGGATCAGGAGATCGGTACACATGTTCTGGAAGTACGAGTTCTCCGTGCTGGTGGCCTTAACCGCCTACCTGGCCGCCCTGGCGTTGTTTTTCCTCTGATTTAGCCATTTTATTGATTGCCCCGGGCACGCTTTGAGAGAGGACGTGGCCGGGGCAACGCAATTACATCATGGATGCGATCTCCGTCGATGATCCCTATTGAGGGGAATAGATTATCCATATATCCTTGAGACATGGCAGCGAACAGGTGGAGCGAAACGAAGACGGGAACAGCGGACATGAGAGCATGGTCGTTCCTCATGGTGCTGATGGCCCTGCTCGCGGCCGCCGCCCTTATCCTGGTTTCCTGCGGGGGCACGGCCGTCCGGGAGGGTGACACGGGGAACGGGGGGCTGGACCAGGTCCAGCCGGCCGATAACCATTTCTCCTTCCTGGTGTGTGGGGATCCCAACGGCAGGACCGACCTCCTGGCCGAGATCGTGGCCCGGATGGAGGAGGGGGAGTTCCTGGTCATCGTGGGGGATCTCACCACCGGGGGCGACCTGCCGGGCATGGAGGAGATGCGGGAGTTCCTCGATGCCGAGGGTATCGAGTATTACGTTATGCCGGGAGACAACGACCAGCCGGCGGGAGACGTCTCGGCCTTCCAGGCTGTCTTCGGGCCCGACTACTATTCCGTCGATATTAAGGATGCCCACCTGGTGTTCCTCAACAACGCCGTGGCCGGCGTGGGTCTGCCCCGGGAGGAACTGGACTGGCTACGGCAGGACCTGGAGGAAGCGGAGGGCAAGACGATCGTCGCCCTGGCTCACGTGCCCCCCGGGGCTCCGGTGGAGATGGGTGATGCCGCCGACCTGGCCAGAGAGGACGAAAGCAATTCGGAGGCCGTGGATCTTCTGGAGCAGGCCGGGGCCGAGGTCATCTACTGCGGGCATCTGCACGTCTACCTGCCTTACAGCTCCGGGCCACCCCGCATAGTGGTCAGCGGGGGAGCGGGGGCCAACCTGCATTTCTCCGAGGAGGCCGGCGGTTACCATCATTTTCTTCGCGTAACTGTCGAAGGGGACCAGGTAAGCGAGGAGGTCATCCGTCTCTGAAGTCGTTCAACCGTCCCCCTACGGGGGATCACCCCCACGGTCACGTGGGGTTCACATCTTTGATCTTGAATCAATAACCATATTATGACAGATAACTAAAGATCAAATCCGAAGGTAGACCCCAGAAAAGGGAGCGTTTCGACATTTAGAGCCCTAAAAGGGGAGACCCCGTTGGGGGGAACGGGGCCTTGTCTGGCAGCTAGTCAATGCTTGCTTGCACCCATTGAGGGAAATTGCCGGTAAACTCATGGGGGATACCTAGCTACCTCATTTAATATTCTCGGACGACCAGGTCCAATCCTTTAGCCTTATTTGTGGTTCGAGATCGCATTGGTATCGGTGGAATCGGGGTTGCGGTCAGGGAGTCAAAGCCCCAGGATCTCGCGCAGGGCGGAGGCCTGGCGGCGGGATACCGGCACGCGGCTTTTACTCTCGTCACTAAGGGTCACTATAAGGCTGTTCCGCGATATCTTTACGATCTGGTTGACCTTCTTGAGATTTACGATGAAGCTGCGGTGGGTGCGGAAGAATGTCCTGTCGTCCAGCACTTTCTCAAGCTCCGACAGGCTGTAGGTAGTCAGGTAAGCGTCGGAATAGGTGTGCAGATTGGCGTACTCGTGCTTAGTGTCTATGTAATAAATATCCTCGATGGGAACCAGGTTGATGGTGTCGCCCTTCTGCACCGGGATCTGCTCCAGGCGGGCCCCTTCCTTTCGCGCTTCCCTGGAGGTTCGTCGACCCCTGCCCACCCGGTCCAGGATGACCTTGACCCGGGCGGCCAGTTCCAGGGGGCTGAAAGGCTTGGGAACGTAGTCGTCGGCCCCCCCGCGCAACCCGATTACCTTGGATTGCTCATCGTCGATAGCCGTCAGCATGATCACAGGTATGTCCCTGGTGGCATCGTCCGCCTTGAGCTGCATCAGTACCTGCCACCCGTCGATCTTGGGCATCATGACGTCCAGGATAATGAGATCGGGATCCGTATCACCGACCATTCTCAGACCTTCCTCTCCGTCGGCGGCGAGGAAGACCTCGTAGTTATCCAGCTTGAGGTTAAGCTCCACCACGTTGGAGATAGCGGGGTCGTCCTCGATAAGCAGAATGCGGTATTTATCCTCTTTTTCCTCTACCATCTTTCATCTCCACGATCTATCGAGTCCTTATTCAGGTTTCGTCATTGTGACCCGCGTTCTTAAGATGGATACGGTAAACACGTAAAAGCGATCATTTGGCGCGGCGGTCTATGAAGTAAGTACTGCCGGGGATGGACTTGGCATAGTTCAGCGTCTCCTTGGCTATCTCGCCCACCTCCCAGTGGGAGCTTATGCGCCTCTTATGATTACTGGCTATGCCGATACTCAGGGAGATGATGGGTATGTAGTTGTCGCGTCCCAGACGGTCCACGAGTATGGAATAGCCGCGCCTCAGGTCTTCGTCTTCATAGAGGGTGGCGACCTCCCTGTCGAAGTCGCCGATCACGGCTTCCGCCACGGGCGTCGCTTTGTCGGGGGAGGTGATAACCACGAAGTCGTCCCCGCCGCCATGGCCGATGAAGTCATCGACGTTGCCGTTCTTCCTCACCGCCTCGTCGATAATGAAGGCCAGCATCTGGATAGCCTTGTCCCCCGCCGGAAAACCGTAGATATCGTTGAAGGGCTTGAAGTTGTCGATATCTATATACAGGGTGGCGAATTTGGAATCCCTGCCTATACGGCTCTTGGTCTCCGCCTCTATGGAAATGCTACCGGGGAGTCCTGTCAGGGGGCTCACGTCTCTTTTCTGCCTGGTCCGTATGAGGTTGATCTTGATCCTGGCCACCAGGTCGGAGAAGTCGAAGGGCTTGGTTATGAAATCGTCGGCCCCCGCTTCGATAGAGGCCACCTTGTCCTGGGCCTGGGTTTTGGCCGAGAGCATCACCACCGGGATCTGGTTGGTCCTCCCGTCCGCCTTGAGGCGGTGGCAGACCTCCAGCCCGTCCAGCTCCGGCATCATGATATCGCATAGGATAAGATCCGGTTTTATAGCGTGCACCCGCTCGAGGGCGTCCTCCCCGTCCAGTGAGGTGACGACCTCATACCCCTCCACCTCCAGGTTGAACTTTATGATATCCAGGATATTTCTCTCGTCGTCCACTACAAGTATCCTGGCGGCTTGCTCGTCTTTATCATTCATAGCAGTGCTCTCCATGTTCAGGCGCGCCGCATTCCAACCCCATCAACCAATCGAGTTCTCCACGCGGTCGTTATGATTCTGCCGGGCCGCGAGGGGAAGGTTGAAATAGAAAACGCTTCCCTCGCCGATAGTACTCTCAGCCCATATATTACCACCGTGGGCCTCCACGATGCTCTTGCTTACGTAAAGTCCAAGGCCGGTTCCGTATATCTCTCGGGTGGCCCGATTGTCCACGCGGTGGAATTTGTCGAAGATATGGGGCAGGTGATCGTTCGGAATCCCCACGCCCTGGTCGCTGACGCTGAATTCAACCTTGCGGGGGCTCACGTTAAGGGTTACCACGACCTCCCCTCCCTCCGGGGAGTACTTGAGGGCGTTATCAACCAGATTCATGATCACCTGCTCGATTTTATCTGGGTCGGCGTGCACCGGGCTGATGCTCTCGGGGGCGTTCAAGGCCATAGCGTGCTTGGAGGTGTGGGATTGCAGCCTATCCGTGGCGATGCGTACCAGCTTCACCATGTCGAAGTCGCGTTTCTTCAGTTCCATACGCCCCGATTCGATGCGGGAGACGTCCAGGAGATCGGATATGAGCCTGGTAAGACGGTCCGTCTCCTCCTCCATGATTTCCAGGAACTCCTGCCGGGTTCCCTCGTCGAATTCCACGTCTTTGCGCCTCAGGGTGGCGGTATAGGCCTTGATCGAGGTCAAGGGGGTGCGCAGTTCGTGGGATACGGTGGATACGAAATCCGACTTGGCCTGCTCCAGCTCCCTGAGCTCGGTAACGTCCCTGATAACGGCGATGATGCCTATACGCTCGCCGGGGCTGGTCTCGATAAGCGAGGTATCCACCTCCAGTATCTTCTTCTCGGGCGGCTCGCTGTGTATCTCCTCCTCCAGCTCTTTGCGGGTGTTGAGGCTCTTCAGAAAGATGTTGGCCAGGCCGGGCAGGCGTATGACCTCCTTGACATGATGCCCGTTTATGCTGGGGAATGGGGGTAGATTGAGGATACGTTCGGCCGCGGAATTGACCAGTATAATCTGCGCCTCGTTGTTGACGGCTATAACGCCGTCGTTTATGGAATGCAACATGGCCTCGGTCCGCCTCTGGTCCTCGGTGATAAGACGGTAGAGGTTGGAGTTCTCCAGGGCGATGGCCGCCTGGTTGACGAAGAGGCTCAGCAGCCTGAGTTCGTCCTCGCCGAAAACACGATGCCTGGAGGGGGAGGCGACCTCTATGATCCCGGTGGTCCTGCCCTGCCAGGTTATGGGGGCTGCCAGATAAGATATAATGCCGGAGAGGCTTACTCCCCAGGGCCCGGCCTTCCACGGCTCAATCTCCATGTGACGCAGGGGCTCACCCTTGATCGCGGCCTCTCCCGCCGGGAAGTCACCGGGGGCAAAGGAGTGACCGACGTAATCGTTGACCAGTCCGTGTACGGCTTTCACCAGGAAGACGTCCTCTTCTTCCTCCCGGAACGAGAGCACGCCGAACTCGCCATCCACGAGGCCTACCGCCTTGGATAGAAGAAACTGCAGGAGATTGCGGGTATCCACCTCGTCGATCAGGGACCTCCCGACCTCGTAAAGGGCGGTCTGCTCCTCCACCCTGCGGGCGATAAGCAGCATGAGGTCATCACGGATCTCGTCCACCTTGACCCTCTCGGTGATGTCCTCGAGGATGACCACCGAGCCGCTGTTGGGCCTGTAGCCCGCGGTAATGGGGGAAATACGCAGGGACAGGATCCTCTCGGGCCTGCCACGCAGGCGCACCTCCAGGTTGGCGTGGCCGGTCTCCCCGTAGGTATCGGCCCCGGGTTCCATCTGCTTCCACAGGGATTCGGCGTCCAGCAGCGTTGGCTCCAGCAATTCGCGCAGGACCTGGCCCTGGGGGCTCGATCCCAGTCCCAGGAGGTCATGAGAGGCCTGGTTGGCCATGATGATCCTGCCGCTTTTATCGGTAACCAGAAGACCGCTGGTCATGCTGCTGACGATAACCTCGCTGCGCGACATGACCAGTTGGTAGAGATCGGAGCGGGCTATAACCGATGCGGCCAGGTTGGATATTGTAACAACCATCTGGAGATCCTCGGAGGTGAACTCGCGCGGCTGGGTGGTGGCGAAGGCCAGGACCCCTACCAGGTCTCCGCCGACCAGGATAGGGGCGGCCAGGGCCGAGTGGGCCTTATTGCCGGCCTGGGGGGAAGGGGCGAAACGATCGTCTTTATATGAGTCATTGACCAGAATGGGAAGTCTTTTTCGCGCCACCCAGCCGATGAAAGCGTCTAGTGCCGCGATATCCGGCTGTTCCTCATGCTGGTCCCGGGAGGTACCGGACACCTGTAGCCTAAGGGTGCCGGATTTTCCGTCCAGGATATGAATCGAGCTTATATCGGTTTGGAAGAAAGAGGCGGCGGTGGCCAGGAGATGGTGCAATGTCTGCTCGAGGTTCATGCTCTCCATGAGCTCGGCGCTAAGCTTGTACAAGGCCTCTATCCTCTCCGCTTTGCTCTGCTCTCTCCTGTCCAGCTCGGCCAGGTAGGAGAGAAGGACGGAGGAGCCGAGCAGGATGACGATGTTCACCAGTAAATGGGCCCCCTTGCTTTCCAGCTGCAATCCTTCCCAGGCACAGGATACCGTATAGGCGGCGCTCATCACGCCGGCCAGGAAGAGGGCCTTGGTCCAATGGTCGTAAAGGGACGCGGTCGCCGCGAGCAGGAAGACGAGAGGGAAGAAAGGGCTGCTTATTCCACCGCTATGATAAATGAGGAAGGATACGAAAAGGGCGTCGAGTCCCAGCAGCGACAGTCCCCACCAGCCCACGCCGCCGGAGGAAAGATATCTGCGTGTTATATGGTAGGCCGTTCCCAGGAAGGCCAGCCCCGAGACGGTCACTACCCAAGGCCAGTAGATAATCCGCTCGCCCGAATAAAGGGGGTAGCAGCCTACCACCACGAATACTATCCAGTGTGAAAGCGGCAGCAGCTTCGCCGATTTCATAACCCGTCAAAACCCCCTTAATGATTTCACGACCCGGTTCTTCGCCGCGGAGAGCGGGCAACTCCATCGGCGAACGAAGCTTACTATTCACCCGTACCTCGAACGACTGCTCTTTTCCCGATTTATGCCGCATCACCTCTATCGCTCCGCCCATACCTCCGGGAGAAGAACCCATAATCTTATCGATATCGGCGAATATAAACTTAAACCGCCCTCGTGTTAAGCTGCTATTATATAGACGAAGGGAGTGAGGATGGCTCTGCAGGTCGGTATAATAGGCCTCCCCAACTCGGGGAAATCCACTATATTCAACGCCATCACACGGGCCGGCGCTCTGGTGGCGGGTTACCCCTTCTGTACCGTGGAGCCCAATATCGGTCTGGTCCCGGTACCCGATCCAAGGCTGGAACGGGTGGCGTCGGCGGCGGGATGCGGCAAGGTGGTCCCCGCCGATCTTCGGGTTGTGGATATCGCCGGACTGGTTAAGGGAGCCCACAGGGGCGAGGGCCTCGGCAACCAGTTCCTGGCCCATATCAGGGAGGTGGATGCCATCGCTCACGCTGTACGGTGTTTCATATCGCCGGACGTGGCCCACGTAACGGCTGAGATCGATCCCCGATGCGATATGGCGGTGGTCAACGCCGAGCTCATGCTGGCCGACCTGGCCACAGTGGATAGGCGCAGGGAACGTATAGCCAAGGCGGCCAGGACCGGCGACAGGGAGAAGGCACGGGAGCTGGAGGTGCTGGACAAGCTGTGGGAGGGATTGAACCGGGAGTTGCCGGTGCGCAGCCAGGACCTAACCCTCGGGGAGAGGGAGGCGGCTTCGGGCCTTTTTCTGCTCACGGCCAAGCCGGTTATCTACGTGGCCAACTTGGGGGAGGAGGAACTGGGCGGGGAGAGTGCGCTCCTGGATGTGGTAAGGGGGGAGGCGGAGGAGGAGGGCGCCGAACTGGTGGCCTTCGACGCCAAGTTGGAGTCCGAGATAGAGGAGCTGGAGCCGGAGGAGGTAGACGAGTTCATGGAGGCATACGGCATCGAGAGGCTGGGGCTGGAGGAGCTGATCTCCCGGTGCTATTCCCTCTTGGGGCTTATAAACTTTTTCACCACCGAGTCGAGGGAGTGCCGGGCCTGGGCCTTGCCGCGGGGTGGTACCGCGGTTACGGCGGCGGGGAAGATCCATACCGACATGGAACGGGGCTTTATCCGGGCCGAGGTCGTACCCTGGGATCAATTCCTGGAATACGGCTCCTTTGCGGTGGCTCGGGACCGGGGTGCGGCCAGCATGCAGGGCAGGGATTACCAGGTGAAAGACGGGGACGTCATCCTCTTCCGTTTTTCATGAAGGGCCGTGCCGCGTCAAATGCTACGGAGAGCTTCCCGGGACTGGTCCAGGAGGTCGAAAACCCGTTCCAGGTATTCATCGATGTAGGATCTTATCCACGCGGGTACACCTAGGGTATCGAAAAGGGATGCCGGCGCCTCGCTCAACGATGCGTGAACCTCTCCCATGATAACGTTATGGCCCGCGGCGTCACCGCTCTCCGTTTTGTCGCAGGCCTCCATGAACCTCTCGGCCGCAGTCTTGATTGAAGCGACCGCGGACAGGGCTGGGTCCAGGTCGAGGCCCTCCACGGATGCGGATTGCAGCAGCGTCTCCGCCTCGGCGAGGGAGGCCAGCGACGACTCGGCCTCCCGCCGAGCGCCGGAGAAATCCGGGGACTCGGAAGAGGCGACCTGGTTATGCGACTCCACGGCCGCGAGCATTTTCTGCGTGCCGCTTGCATACGCTGCATCCGCCGTCCTTACCGTGCCCAGGCTGGAGATAAGGGTCCCCGCTTCATCCAGCGCCTCCTCCAGGACGATGTGAGCGGCGATGAGGGAGCCCAGGGCCTCTCCCATCTCCCGCCGGGCCGCGATATCCCCCTCCTCAATGGCCTGAAGCTGGCCCTCGAGGGAGTCGGCCCGCTCGTTCTCCACATCCAGGCGGGCCAGTGATTCCTGCTGCACGAGCTGGAGGTAATCGGTGTGTTCGGGCAGCTCGCCGTCCTGCCATTCCTCGGCCAGGCCGTTGGTGTTGTCGATCATGGCTTCGATCATTTCCGCGGCCGCTGGTATATCCAGGGTCTCGAGTTCGGAGGTGGATCTGCTGTACCGGATTATCAAGGCCGCCGCGATGCCCCCGGCCAGGACCAGGAGGGCCAGGGCCAGCAGCGGCCATGTCCATTTGCGCGTATAGCGCGGTCTTCTCTCCCGTGTTTTCATATTACCTCGTTGAATTTGCTATGGACGATCGTTCCCCGTTATCCACACGGGGAAGAGGGCGATGCGACCACGGGGATGCGGGGTTGGGAACCGTCGACCGGCGTAGCATGGCCGCTATCCTCAGCCTCTTTTCAGGAGGTGCTCGATGACCAGGTGAGCCCCCGAATGGGGATCCAGCTCACGCGTCTCAACCAGCTTGGTCATGAGGTCTTTCATCTCCTCGTCCTCTCGCAAGGCACGGTTGACCGCCCTGCCTACCTGGCGGTTGATGATTTCCATCATCTCCGCTACTACGCGTTCCTTGGTTTTCTCCTCCAGGAGCCCGTTATCCTTAAGGTAATCGTGGTGGGAGAGCAAGGTTTCCGCCAGCTTCTCCACGCCCTCTCCGGTGGTGGCCACGGTCCTTAAGAGGGGGGGCTTCCAGCCGTTGCCCCTCTCGGACATCTCGAGCATCATGAGTATCTCGGTGTAGGTGCGTCCGGCGTCCTCACGGTCAGCCTTGTTGACCACGAAGACGTCCCCGATCTCCATGATACCGGCTTTCAAGGCCTGTATCTCGTCGCCACCCCCCGGCATGGTTACCACCACCGAGGTATGGGCTAGCTTGACGATGTCCACCTCCACCTGGCCCGCCCCGACCGTCTCGACCAATACGATCTCTTTGCCGAAGGCATCGAGGATATTGACGGCGTCGTTGGTGGCCACGGCTATGCCGCCCAGGGCGCCTCGGGTTCCCATGGATCGAATAAAGACCTCGGGATCGGTGGCTAGGTCCTGCATGCGCACACGGTCTCCGAGTATGGCCCCGCCGGTGAAAGGGCTGGTTGGATCAATGGCGATAATCCCCACGCTCTTGTCCCTGGCGCGCAGCACCTTGGTAAGGGAGGAGACCAAGGTGCTCTTGCCGCTGCCCGGAGCCCCGGTGACGCCGATAACGTGGGCTCTCCCGGTGTATTCGTGCAGCCGGCGTATGGGATCGCTGGCGGCGGGGTCGCCGTTCTCGACGAGGGTGATCAATCGCGCCACGGCGCGTCGATCACCATCCAATAAAAGCGAGTAGATGTCGTTTTTGACCATGTCCCCTCCTAGTCGCCTTCCTTATTACATTCTTTCATATCTTCCGTCTTCCGCGTCAACATGGCCGGCTGTTTTTCGCGTCCGTATGATTCCCGATGTGTAAAAGCATACATCATTCAACGTAGATAGTGTTTATTATTCGGAGACCCGGTCCAGTTGATCTGGTATCCTTCAGGAATGAGAAACGTGAAACTGGTCAACCTTACGCGAGGGAGCGTTCTGGCGGAGACGGTGGCCGTGGCGGAAACCCCCGGATCCCGCCGGAGCGGCCTGCTGGGGACCGATTCGCTTCCCGGTTCGAGGGGTTTACTCATCGTCCCCTGCCGGCACGTTCATACCTTCGGCATGAGGTATCCCATAGACCTTGTGTTTATAGACGAGGCGTGGAAGGTGAAGCGGGTGGTGCACGGCATAAAACCCGGGCGCCTCAGCCCCGTAGTTCTGGGCTCGCGCGCTGTACTGGAGATCGCGGCGGGCAGGGCCAGGGATTCGGGGACCGGGGAGGGAGATCTGCTGGACGCCCTGCCGGCTGATTGATATCTACACGCTGCAACCATCCCCTGTGGTAACATTTTTACTACCGGTAACAGGAGGATACGGATGTCGACTGTCAGATGGGAGATAGAGAAGTACCGTCGCGGTGGTGAGCCCGAGGCCGCGGAGGATCGCGTGGTTCTCGAGCTGCCCTTGGAGATAAGGGCTAACGGCGAGCCGCTGGTGACGCTGATGCGTCTGCCCGGAGAGGAAGGGGAGCTGGCCTTGGGATTCTGCCTCACGGAGGGAATCGTGGAGGATCCATCCCAGGTCGAATTCCCCCTGACGCGGGAGCGGGAGAGGGATGCCGGTGCCGGTGAGGTAGACGTGCTGGAGATAGAGGTGGAATCACCGGACTATATCTCGCGCTTCTCCCCCGCATCCGTGATACGGACCGGGAGCGGTGGGGGAGGATTCAAGTCTACGGTTCAAGTCGAGCCGGGAGGGATCGCGCCCGGTATCGCCGTGAGAGAAGAGGTGATATACGCCCTGGGGGAGGAGCTGACGAGCAGGCAGGAGGTGTTCCGTGGCACCGGGGGCACTCACGGGGCGGGGATTTTCACCACCACCGGCGACGTAGTGGTGGTATGTGAGGATGTGGGGAGGCATAACGCTCTGGATAAGGCGGTGGGGTGGTGCGCGATGAGGGGCATCGGTCTGGAGGACAAGATACTGGTCATTTCCGGTCGAATAAGCTTCGAGATGGCCTTGAAGGCGGCCAACGTTCGCATGCCTGTCGTTATCTCCATGGCCGCGCCCACCAGCCTGGGCCTTGTCGCGGCGGAGAGGGCGGGCCTGACGCTGGTGGGATTCTCCGACGGCAGGAGATTCAACGTGTATACATCCGCGGAGAGGATACGGCCATGATGTCGGCGGGAGGCCGCGGGGGGCGTCGCCCGGACCGCCCCGATTTCTCGGCGGCGGTACTGGCCGGCGGCAAGGGGAGGCGCCTGGGCACCGACAAAACGTATATACACATCGGTGGCAAGCCGGTGTTGGAGAGTATCAGCGAGAACCTTCTGACGATCTTCCCCTCCGTTCTTCTGGTGGTTAAATCCCGCAACTTCCCATACGTGGATCCAGGACCCGGGGTAAGCGTGGTATCGGATGTGATCCCGGGCAAGGGTCCACTGGGGGGAATCTACACCGCCCTGGAGTACTCGACCGCCCCTTACGTTTTCGTGATGGCATGCGACATGCCCTATCCCTCATTGGATCTGATAGAGGGCATGCTCGACGAGGTGAAGGGCAGGGAGGCGGTTGTGCCCAGGAGGGGCGATTATATTGAGCCACTGTTCGCTGTCTACGCCCGCTCTACCAGGGAAAAAATACGCCCCAGGCTGGAGGAAGACCGCCTCAAGATACAGGATTTCATAGACGAGCTGGACGTGCGCTACCTGGACGAGGACGAGATTGCAACCTGTGATCCTTGCTTCCGCTCCTTCTTCAACATCAATACCCCGGAGGATCTACGCCGCGCCCCCCACGTCTGAGGCCGCTTGAAAAGCCCGGCGGGTCGAGCGATCCTGCCGGCAGGCTGCTGAGCCTTCCGGTTATCCTCTGTGCGTCGAGAAAAACCCTTGGGGCCGGACATGGCCGTCATCCCTAAATAGAAAGGCTTGCTGCGTCGATAGAATAGCTACAAGTAAACCATACAATCGCCGCCGTATTCATACGGTTTATCCGGGTTGGATGGACTCGAGTCAGCGCGACGCGAGGATTGCTTATCCATCCGTGAGAGGCGGGAAAGCGGTGGGGAGTCGCGCCGCGAAGGGTGGAAGCGCATGTCGCGGGATGTCGTCGGGCGGATAGTGAAGAGCAAGGGGGAAAGAATGTATTGCAAGCAGTGCGGCCTGCCGAGGGGCGTGGGGAATAGCAATATATGGTATTACAGCGGGGTTATCGTCAGCAAGTAAAGCCACCGCCCGCGAAGCAGCTTCATCGACGCGAGCGAGCTGGACACGGGCTTCGAGGCCGGGGCCGACATCATCGCCATTGACGGAGACCTGGCCTTCAGCCAGACCACGCTGATGTCGCCGGCGCAGTACGAGGAGTTCATCTTCCCCTTTCAGCAGCGGATAACCGAGTTCGTGCACGGCAAGGGGAAGCTGATCTTCAAGCATTCCGACGGCAACATGTCGCCCATCATGGAGGGCACCATCGCGGCCGGATTCGATGGCTTCCACCCCGTCCAGCCCCAGTGCATGGACATCGGCGAGGTCAAGGCCGCCTACGGCGACCGCCTGTGCATACTGGGCAACATCGACTGTACCTATCTCCTGCCCTTCGGTAGCGAGGAGGAGGTTGAGGAGGCGGTCAAGGAAGACGATAAGGGTGGCCGCCCCCGGGGGAGGATACATCATAAGCTCCTCAAACTCCATCCATCCGGGCTGCAAGCCCGAGAATTATATTGCCATGGTCAAGGCGGCCCGCAAGTACGGCGGGTACCCCATCGACATCGAGGGTTAAGGAGGCAGCCATGCAGGAGATACTCGAGAAACTCAAACAGGCGGTCATGGCCGGCGAGGAAGAGGAAGCCGGCACCCTGGTGGAGCGGGGACTGGACGAGGGATTGGAGCCCAGGGACATCCTGGAGAAGGCCATGATGCCCGCCATGGAGGATATAGGCGAGCGTTTCTCCCGCAACGAGGCCTTTATACCCGAGCTGATAGTGGCCGCCGAGGCCATGAAGCAGGGCATGGAGGTCCTGAAGCCCCGCATAGCGGGGCAGGAGAGGGGCAAGGGCCTGGTACTGCTGGGCACGGTTTACGGAGATATACACTCAATCGGCAAGAACCTCCTGCGCATGTGCCTGGAGGGGGCGGGCTTCGAGGCGGAGGACATCGGCGAGGATATAAAGACGGAGAAGTTCGTCGAGGCATACAGGGAGAAGAGGCCGGACGACCTGGGACTCTCCGCCCTCCTCAGCTCGACCATGCAGCGCATGCCCGAGGTCATCGAGGCCGTACGCGGCATAGACTCCGACGCCCTGGTCGTGGTGGGAGGCGCGCCGGTTACCCATGAGTTCGCGGACGAGATAGGGGCCAGCGGCTACGCTACCAACGCCTTCGAGGCCGCCCACAGGCTGAACGAGCTTCTCTCCTGAGGCCGGACCGCTTACCAGAACAGGTTGATGATGCCGAAGGCGATGAAGATCACGCCGGAGATTCGGCGCATCCATACCTGGGATATAAACCTTCCCAGCCCGGCCCCCACCAGCGCCGCGATGAAGGACGCCAGCCAGAGGGCCAGCGTCCCGCCTATGAAAACGAAGATGGGTTGGGAGTATTTCGCGGTAAGTGCCAGCAGTGATAGCTGGGTCTTGTCCCCCAGTTCCATGAGGCAAACCATCAGAAACGAGGATAGAACGGGACGTCTCCCTCTCTCTTTGAGCTCCTGGTCCTCGTCCTTCTCCTTCTGGGGAAGCAGGGCCAGGATGCCGAAGATGAGGAATATGGCGGAGACGGGGTATCTGATGGCCGCTTCGGGTAGGACGCGGTACAGGAGCGCTCCCAGCGAAACCGCCAGGATGTTCAGGAGGGCGAAGGCCGTGGCCACGCCCAGGAAGACCTGCTTGAACCCGTGGCGCGCCGCCAGGGTGAGGATGATGATCTGGCTCTTGTCCCCCAGCTCGGCCACGAATACAAGCCCGAAGGCGGCCAGGAGCGCGTTCCACCACATGGGATCCGGTACACCTCCGTCTAAATCCCGTCCAGGAAGTCGCCTATTCTTCTGGTATAGTCGGCTCCCGCCACCATGGAGACGTCATTGTGTCCTGCGCCGCGAACCAGGTAAAAATCCTTGGGCTCCGGGGCGGCCTCGAAGATGGCCTCTCCCTCCTCGACCGGGATGAGTTCGTCAGCGCTACCGTGGATAACCATTACCGGGCTTCGTGCCCGGGCTATCCTCTCTATGGAGGGGTATTCCTCGCCCAGGGGCACACCCGGGGGCAGCATGGGAAAGAGCCTGCTCGCCACCCCCCTGAGGGAGGCAAAGGTCGATTCCAGGATCAGGGCCCTGAGCCCGCGGTCCTGGCAGATATGGCATGCGACTGCCCCTCCCAGGGATTTCCCGAAGACGATGATGTCCGTATCGGACAGGCCGCCGTCATGTAGCCAGGCCATGGCCGCCTTGCCGTCGAGATAGAGTCCCGCCTCGTGGGGCTCGCCGCCGCTCTTGCCGTAGCCGTGGTAGTCGATGAGCAGGAGGCGGCACCCCAGGGGCAGCAGCTCCCGCCGGATGAGGGACCAGCTGTAGACCTCCTGGGCGTTGCCGTGCAGGAAGAGGATGGCCGGGCCCTCCTGCGGCTCAGGCCACCACAGGCCGTGTATCCTCACGCCGTCGTCGCATTCCATCCAGACCTCCTCCGGGCCCAGCGCCCAGCTTGGCGGCGGCATATCACGAGGCAGCCGGTCCGGGTAGTAGAGAAAATTACGTGCCAGATCGCCTATATCGGGCATGGTTATCACCCCCGCATATTCTATAGGAAAAACCGCTCCCGCGGTGAAGGGAGGATGCTGTACGGAGTGTATGGCCCCGGCTACGTTTGCCCGATTTCCCGGGCGCGTTCCTGCCTGTCTTCCCTCTAATGGTGACCCGTCAGTTCGGTTCCCGGGAAGGCCGTCCCGAAAGGCAGGTGGTCGAAGATGCCGCCTTTTCCGGCGGTATCGTGACAACTTAGATATACAAACCGTGCCGGTTTTGAGCCAGCGGGGCGGGGTTCTCGATGCGGGGCGTACCTCGAGGGATCCGACGCCGCGGCACCCTTCTTCGCAACCCCGGCGCCGATGGTGAGAGATCCCGCTCCGTCCGGGATTAATGCAGGGGATGGAAGTGCACGACTAAAGAAAGAACGTCTGGGTCGCAGCGGAATGGAGCGCCGGAAAGGGAGGTTTTCATGAAAAGGTTCTTCGCAAAGCTGTTCGGAGAGAACATAGTAGTCGTCTATATGGTGGTGGCGATAGTATACGCCGTGATAACCATCAACGTCACCGATCTGACGTGGGAGGAGGCTTTCCTCCAGAGCTTCCTGTTCTGGTGCGTCGGCTGGTTTCTGGCGGTATCATTTTTTCTTCACTGGATACGGCCGTCGGCGGACAGGATCGCCGAGGGGCTGGGTTGGTCCAAGGGCAGCCCCTGGCAGAAAGAGGTGGCCGCCGCGGACGGCGCCTTCGGCATCCTGGGCATAATCTGCGGCTTCACCTCCCCGGGCGATTTCTGGACGGCCACCGCCATTGGGGCCTCTTTCATGCTCTTCATGATGGGTGTCGGGCATGTTATCGACACGGTGAAAAGCGAGAACCGGTCGCCCCTGAACGCGGGATCAACCATGTATTTCGGCCTTCTGATCCCCGTGGTCCTGGTGGTCTTCCTGATTCTCAGCTCTCCTTGGTCTTGATAAGAAGTGACGCGCCGGAGAGCATGGTACCGGGATCAGCCCGTCAGTTGAGGCGGTTCTGAACGCGGGACACCGCCATATGGAAGACGGAGAAATTTTCGATCCTTCCTGGGCAGCCATGCGGATACAGGGAATAATGCGATTCGGCGGCGGGAGCGTGATGATGCCCTTGTGGTATCATCGGATTTGGTGACCACCGGTATATTAACCCGGAGGGCCGGAGGTGAGAACAGGTACGCGCATGACCGTGTGCAAGGTCGAAAGGCGTTGGACATGGAGGATGGGAAAAAGGTCAACTTCCCTCCCCACTGCTCCCTCGCCGTCCGGCGCGAGGATATCGGCGGGGGCGGGTGGAGAGAGGCGGTGGTTTCCGGAGGCCAGCACCTGAAGAAGGTCCTGGACGAATACGGCGAGTTGGGTTTCGAGTGCCTGCTGGAGGAGATCGATCCCGAGGAGTACGAGGGATGCGCCGAGTGCTTCCTTCTGGCGGGGGAGAGGATGTACAAGGTATACGTGCGGCCCGGGCGGCCCGCCGAACGATAAGGAGTGAGGCAAGTGCCCATCTACGAGTTCAAGTGCGGTGAATGCGGGGCGGTTTCGGAGGTCTTCCTGCGTGACGGGGATTTGAGTAAGGCGAGATGCCCGAGCTGCGGCGGTGAAGATATGGAGAAGCTCCTATCCGCTTTCCATACCGTGCACGGGGGATCCAATGCGCCCGGTACTACCTGCTGCGGCAGGGAGGAGCGCTGTGACAGGCCGCCGTGCTCGGATGGTGGGGGCTGCCGGAAAGGATAACAGCCATCGAGTCGATGCGAGGTAGGATATGGACGAGATGTTCACCGAGTTGCAGCAGATGATAGACGAGGACATGAGGCGGACCTATTCGGAGACGGTTATCGACCATGCCATGAATCCCCGCAACATGGGGAGGCTGAAGGAGGCCGACGGCTGGGCCAGGCATACGGGTCCATGCGGCGATACCCTGGAGATGTGGATACGGGTGTCAGGCGGCGAGATAGAGGAAGTCCGTTTCCTGTCTGACGGTTGCGGCACCAGCGTTGCCTCGGGCAGCATGGCGACCGAACTGGCCCGGGGAAAGACCGTCGATGAGGCCTTGGAGATCGGGCAGCGGGAGGTCCTCGAGGCCCTGGACGGGCTGCCCGAGGAGAACGAGCACTGCGCCCTGCTGGCCGCCACCACCCTCAAGCTGGCCATCGGGGATTATCTAAAGCGCGTCGCTGAGCCCTGGAAAAAGGCCTACGACCGGCGCTGAATCCCCGCGTACGCCATACGCGGTGGCATGAATACCGCTTTCTATCCCGAGGCGGTAAGTGATTCCGAGCCAGGTGTTTCCGCGCTACAGTGATGGCCGGCTTCACCCGGATAAAGCGGCGGGCCTGCCCTGAGCATCCATTACCCGACTGGATGGTTCTGTGGGGTGATGCATCACCCGCGGAGCATCACCCTCGCCGCCCGGCTGTTCAAACGATTACCGCGTAACGTGCCCTCTCCACGGCACTAATCAACCGGCCGGCCTTCCCGGCGCACCCATTCCTCGTAAGGGACGAAGTCGGGTATCTCGCATTTCACCCCGTCCAGGTCGTCGGGTATGGGGTACCGCCCCAGCTGCTTGGCCGCCGCCACCGCCGCATGTACGTGCTCGACCGGCGTTCCTATGGGAACCAGGTTCAGGAGAAGGCAGAACCTCCCCTTTCCCGCGCCTTCCTTTATCGCTTGCCGCACCGTCTCGACTATCCTGTCCGCGGGCCCTTCCTCGATGAGGTTGGGGCGGATGTTGAGCATCAGGCACACCTTCTTCTCATCGCTGTAGGCTCTCATGTAAGGGATGCCCAGCTCCTCGTAGTCCTCGTTCCAGACCAGCAGGAAGAATGGGCGCAGGGCCTTGAAGCTGTTGCCGGGCACCATCATGTCCATCTTGATATCCAGGACCTCCCGGGGGTTCTTCACCGATCTCTCGCCCCAGCTTCCGGTATCCAGCACCGTGCGCAGGGGGGAGTTGGTGGCGCGGATTATCTTCTCGATATAGGGCAGGCAGAACTCGCGCACCATGTCCGCTGTGACGTTGGGCTGGGAGGCCCAGGCGTCGGCCATGACCATGATGGCGGCATCGGTGTCTTCGGCCATCTTGCTGATCCAGGGCGCCACCACCTCCATGCTCAGGAACTCCATGAGGCGGTGGGCGAAGGCCGGCTTGCGGCGCATGTCCCTGAGAAAGTTGACGTAGCCGCGGATGAGCACGGCCATGGTGAAGGGCGAGCAGGCGTAGCACATGGGCGGCACGCCCACCATGTCGATGTATCGCCGGTATGATTCGAGCACGAAAGGCATGCGCCCGTCCCTGCCCGGCACGGGCGGCCGCAGCCTCTTGAGGTCTTCCTCGCTCTTGATCAGGAGGTCGCTGCTGTCCACGTCGGGCTCGCTGCGGTCCCTCCAGATGAGTTTCTGGCCCAGGGCCTCCAGCTCGATGTTGTAGAAATCGAAGACCGGAGTCCAGAAGTCGACCCCGAAATAGGTACCCATGTTGTAGGAGGCGTTGATGAAGGGTTCCGGCTCGCTGAAGAAGCGATGTCCGGTAAGGCCGTGCAGGCCCATGGCGTAAGTGTAGGGCTGGGTGATGACGGGCAGGCGGTCCGGCCTGCCATAGATGCCGGCGATAAGGCGCTCGAAGCCGTCCAGCCGGCCTATGCGCAGGCCCCAGGCATAGAGCAGGGCCTCGTTCAGCTTCATCATCATGCCCATCTAACTCACCCCCAGGAGTCCCTCGACCATTTCGACCGTCTCGGCGGCGTTGTCCCCGTAGCCGTCGGCCCCGATGCGCTCCGCGTAGTCACGGGTTACGGCTGCCCCGCCGATGATAACCTTTACCCCGTCTCTCAGGCCCTCCTCCTCGAGCATGCGCAGGACCTCCTCCATGCCCCGCATGGTGGTGGTCATGTAAGCTCCCATGCCGACGACGTCGGGCTTCAACTCCTTCGCCTTGTTCACGAATTCGCCGAGGGGTACGTCTATGCCCAGGTCCATGACCTCGTATGATGAGCAGCGCAGCAGGGCGATTACTATGTTCTTGCCTATGTCGTGTGCATCTCCCTCCACCGAGCCTATAATCACCTTGCCCTTATAGGATATCTCCCCCGGGGACAGGCGGGGTTCCAGAATCGTCATGACCTCCTTGTAGGCCTCGGTGGCCAGGATCACATCCGGCAGGAAGAAATCGCCGTCCTGCCAGAGGCGGCCCGCCTCCTTGATGCCGGCCACGGCCCCTTTCTCCAGTACCTCCTCCGCCTTCGCCCCCGCGTCCAGGGCTCTGCCGGCCACCTCGACCGCCTTTATCTCGTCTCCCTCGCTCACCGCCCGGCTGAGCTCCGCTTCCCAGTCCATGGCTCAACACTCCTTTCGGGATGTGGGTATTGCATATCTTTTACCGCTCTGAATTTAGATGGCATCCTGGCTTTTTATCAATGATAATAACGATTGCCGGAACGGTCTCCTCGAGGATGAGATTTGCTCCCGATAATTCTTTTATTGCCACGGCGCGCGGATGCTAAACAATGAATATGTCGCTTGCCGTGGGTGCGAGCCCCGGTTATAGCTCATGACGAAGGCGCGGCATGCCGCCACGCCTTCCGAGTCGTTAAGGTCTTCGACCGGGGGCTTATCCCATGACCGCCAGGGAGTATATTATGGCGGCGATGCCGCCCACGGCCAGGATGGCGCCGAAGACGTACTGCAGGATATAGTTCCGGCCGTATCTCTTGGTAAGCTCCTCCTCCATCTTGTGGCTGATGATAAAGGGTCCTTCGCCCTTGCCCAGCGAGGCGGTCCCGTCGGCCGAGCGCGAGGCAATCCCCAGAACGTAGGCGGGTTGACCCACTCTCAATACCTCCTCGGTGACGCGGTACCCGCTTACCCGGTCGTACCTTCCATCCAGGGAGTCCAGGACGCCCCCCACCACATCGCCGATCACGCTTCCCGTAGACGCGCGGTCGTCGTGGGGCCTGCCGTATCCGATGTGCGACTGGGATTCCAGCACGAAGTCGGCATCGTTGGGGATCACCCATACGGAGCCCGTGGCGTCGCTCAGGAGAAAGGGTAGCTCCTCCTTGGAGCTCTCCACCGTGTCCCAGTGTTCCTCCGTGCGGTAGTTCCCCTGGGAGTCGCGGACCTGGCGCTCCACGCGGTGTTCCAGCTTGTAACGGTAATACACGCACGGCGTCTGCGATCTGGGGGATATAAGGGGTTGCTCGCATGAGACGGTTCCCTTCACCTCCACCCGGGGGCTTCCCGCCGCCTTCACCATTCTTGCCACCTCGCCGGCATTTACGGTTGGCGTATCCTGGATTACCCGTAGTTTTCCCTGTGATCTGCGCCCGATGAAGGCGAGGATAGTGCCTACGATGATGGCTACGATACCGATAATGAGGACGACCAACTGCGAGGTCTCCACGATCACCACCTCCTTCGCCTCAGGGTATCGGAATTCCGAGGCATATGGTTTAGAAGCGCTTGATGGTCGTTACGGGCGAAAAGACGAGGCGCCTCCCGCCCCACGGCGGCCCGAGCGTTTCGAGCGCGCGGGATGGCCGGCAGCGCCGGGTCGCTTCAATCCGCGCCTTTCTCGTCACGCTTGGACATCTCCTCCTCGCGCAGCGTCCGCCGCAGCACCTTGCCCAGCATGGTCTTAGGCAGTTCCTCCCGGAATCCCACCATACGCGGGGCCTTGTAACCGGCCAGGTGTTCGCGGAAGAAGGCTACGATCTCTTCCTCGGCACATTCCTCCCCGGCTTTCAGGACCACGTAGGCCTTGACGGTCTCGCCGCGGAACTCGTCGGGAACGCCCACGGCCTCCCTCCTGCACCTGGGGGGTGTTCGAAGAGGACCTCGTCTATCTCGTGCGGGTAGATATTGAAGCCTCCGGCGATGATCATGTCCTTCTTGCGATCCACCACGTAGAAGTAGCCGTCGAAGTCCATTGTACAGATGTCGCCGGTGTACAGCCAGCCGTCCCGCAGGGTCGAGGCCGTCTCCTCCGGTTTCTCCCAGTAGCCCTTCATCACCTGTGGGGCCCGCGGATGACGAGTTCGCCCGACTCGCCGATGTCCTGCTCCTCCCTGCCCGTCTCCACGTCCACGATCATCGATTCGGTGTCCGGGAAGGGGATGCCGATGGAGCCCAGCTTTTTCATGCCCACTATGGGGTTGGAGTGGGTGACCGGCGAGGCCTCCGAAAGACCATAGCCCTCGGAGAACAGGCCCCCGGAAAGGCGGGTGAACTGGCGATGGACCTCCAGGGGCAGGGGGGCGGAGCCGGAGTTGCAGAGCCTTATCTTGCCCACCCCGGACTTTCTGGTGTCGGGATGGCTGAGGATGGCCACGTAGAGTGTGGGTACCCCCGGGAAGAAATTGGGCTGATATCTCCGTATAGCCTGGAGCATCATGTTTATCTCGAACGGGGGGGGGGGGGGGTAGAAGCAGAGTTGCGGCGTTGAGTATGGCGTTATTCATGCCTACCGTCTCCCCGTAGGAGTAGAAGAAGGGTATGATGTCCAGGTAGATATCCCGCCCCCGCTCGGTGAATTCCCTGGCCCACATGGAACACTGCATGGTGTTGGCCACCAGGTTGCGGTGGGTGAGCATGACTCCCTTGGGCAATCCCTTGGTTCGTCCCGTGTACTGCAGGGTGGCCAGGTCCTCGGCGGGATCGATGTCCACATCGGGCACCTCGGGAGAGAAGCCGGCAATTATCTCACGCAGGAAATAGGTGTCGGTGTCCTTTTCCACGTTGACGTCTCCAGGGGTCTCCATGTAATCCGTGATACTGGTGGCGATAATCCGCTTCAGGGTAGTGGCCTCCCTGACCTCCTGTATACGGGAGTCGAAGAGGTCCAGGTAGATAATGATCCCGGAGCCGGAGCCAGTGAGCTCGTACTCGATCTCCCTCTCCACGTGCAGGGGGCTTATGTTGGTCACCACGGCACCCGCCTCCAGCACGCCGTAATAGGAGATAACGAACTGGGGACTGTTGGGCAACATGAGGGCCACTCTGCCCCCTTTTTTCGCCCCTATGCCCTTCAGGGCGGTGGCCAGCCTGCACACGTGATCTCTCAGCTCTCCGTAGGTCATCCTCTGATCGAAGAAGATGGTGGCTGTATGCTCGTCGTACTTCACGTAGGTCAGCTCCAGAAGTTGGTACAGGGGTATGCGGGGATAACGTATGGTCTCGGGCACGTAGTAATCGTAGTTATCGAGCCAGATCTTTTCCATTTGGACCTCTTCAAGTTGGTGTGTGCAGCGGCAATCCCAATAAAAAAAGTTGTAACCTGTACCCCGTGCCGTCAACATTCCCGGTTGAGTAAGGGTTCGGCCTTGGGCGATAATGGTATACGTCCCTGGTGAACGCACCATACATATAGCATCGACAACCGTAGTATGAAGGGGGATCGAGATGGCCAACGAAGATATCGTTCCAGCCAGGTCGATGGTCGCCAACTGCTACCTGGTGCTGGGAGAGAAGCCCTACCTGGTTGATACCAACGTTCCCAAGGCCCGCGAGAAGATGATGCAGGCCCTCTCCGCCAACAACCTGAAGCCGGAGGATCTCCGGTATATACTCCTGACCCATCATCACTATGACCATACCGGCAACGCGGCCGAGTTGAAGCGCCTTTCCGGCGCCGAACTGGCGGCAGGCAAGAAGGACGCGCCGGTCATCGACGGAAGCAGCCCTCAGCCCGGGCCGGGCGGCTTGAATTTCATGGGTAAGCTCATGGGTGAATTGCCCGACTCCTGGATCCAGGGTTATCAGCGCTTCGATAAGGTGGAGGTGGACCGGGAGCTCCAGGACGGAGATGTCCTGGAGGAGCTGGGCCTGGAGGTGCTGGGGCTTCCGGGTCACACCCACGGTGGTGTAGGCTTTTACGACCGCGAGAGGAAAAGGGCTTTCGTGGGCGACATGGTGGCCTTCATGATGGGGCGCGTCGGGCCTCCCTTTCTGTCTTTCAGTTGCGATAAGGGAGAGATCCTCGATTCCATATCCCGGCTGGCCGAGCTGGATCTGGAGTACGCCTTCCCCGGCCACGGAAAGATAATCGGTCCCGGGGCCGGCAAGAGGATAAAGGAGCTGGCCGACAAGCTCTCCCGCAAATGGTAGGATATTCGAGGAATTTCAACAGGACCTTGCCTACAGGGGTGAGGGGGAGCATGTCGCGGATCAGGACCTCCCTTGTAGTCCGCCAGGTGCCTGGCTACCCATTCCTTTATCTCCTCCGGGCTTATTACCCCGCCCGGGCTCTTGACATAGGCTCGTCCCACCTCGCCGTAGACGGGATGGGGTATGCTGATGAACGCCGCCGATATCACCCGGGGATGCCTGGTGATGACCTCCTCAACCTCGCACGGATGGACGTTTTCGCCTCCCCTGATGTACATCTCCTTGCTCCCGTCCGCCATGTGCAGGTAGCCGTAGGAGTCCATGAAGGCCAGGTCGCCGGTATGCAGCCGGCCCTCCGAGTCCAGTACATTCGCAGTTTCCCCGGGATGGTTGAGGTAGCCATGGAAGACCGTCTCCCCGCACACGGCGATCTCCTTGATCTCTCTCGGGGAAGCTCACGGCGGTCCTCGCCCACCACGCGTACCTCCACCCCCGGAAGGGGAAGCCCGATGGTGTTGAGCTTGTGCTCCTCGCTATCGTCGAGAAGCGTGGTGGTGACGTTGCCCATGGTGGCCTCGGTCAGCCCGCATCCCACCACTATGTCTGCGCCTATTCTCTCACTGACCTCCCTCAGTATCTCTTCGGGATAGGGTCCCGCTCTCATGAATAGGAAGCACAGGGAAGAGAGATCGTATTCCTCGAATCCCGGCGTGGCCTCGAGGATGGCGACCATGGCCGGGACATCGCCCAGAACGGTGATACCTTCGGCCTGGATATAACCCAGGACCTAGGCCGGGCTGAAATCGTCCAGGACCATGGTGGCCTTCAGAGTGGCGTATCCCACCACCCCGCCTATCATTCCCGCGGCGTGGAAGAGAGGGAAGAAGACCCCCACGGTGTCGTTCTAGTCGACCTCCAGCCTCTACCACCAGGAATCCAGGTTGGACTGTATATTGCGGGCGGATATCATAGCCTCTTGGGAATCCCGGTGGTGCCGGAGGTGTAGATAACGGACGCCGTGTCCTCACGGCTGCCGGAATCCCGCCGGTGTCACAGCTCCTCCGTGTCCGCCTCACGTCCT
The DNA here is from genome assembly GCA_034188985.1 of Actinomycetota bacterium. Classification (GTDB taxonomy): domain Bacteria; phylum Actinomycetota; class Geothermincolia; order Geothermincolales; family RBG-13-55-18; genus JAXHVT01. The sequence continues at coordinate 73,938 of JAXHVT010000011.1, forward strand.
TTCTCCCGCAGTTCCTCCCAGGCCAGGCAGGGGATCTTCGTCTTATCCAGGGTGATAACCAGGCGGATAAAGGCGCGTTCCGCCAGCGGTTCCTCCAGCATCGCCGCGAAGTACGTACTCATGAACTCGCCGTTTATGAGCAGGATGGATGGCCCGGCGTCGTCCAGCAGGTAGACCAGTTCCTCCGCCTGCAGCCTGGAGTTCAGGAGGACGGCCTGACCCCCGGCCTTGATGAAGGCGTGTAAGGCGAAGTCGTGTTCCGGTACGGTGGCAGGAGCGACCCCACTCTTTCGCCCGGTTCCAGGCCGCACGCGATCGGTCCCCCGGCCCGGATATTTATTTCGTACAGGTATTCCTGGAAGGATATACGCCGGTCCCGGTGCAGATGGCCGTCTTGCCCGGGTATTCGGCCGCCGCCTTATCCAGCATTTCCCACTTCGCTCACCACTCCTTATCCGGTACACGGCGATCGAAAAGAGCGGGCGGATTCCTCCGCCCGCTCTCTGTACTGCATGTCGTTTCACCAAGGCACGTTTCCGGGCCTGGATCCGTACCTACTTCATCACCTCGAAGTACTCCACGTCGTGTACCGTCCCGATGCGCTTCTCCGCCCAGACGGCGCGCAGCCGCATACCCACATCGAGCTTCATCTCGTCGGGCTCGTTGCAGAAATGCAGGTAGCGGGTATCGGAGCCGTCCAGGGTCACCCAGATAGCAGTGTAGGGCACCTTCTTCATCTGCCCGTTGTTGGGATCGATATAGGGGAAGCGGACCACGGTGAAGCCCTCCAGGGAGCCCTCGGGACCAACCTCGACCCATTCGTTCATATCCACGAAGCACTTGCCGCAGCACTGGCGCGGCGGGACGTAGACCGTTCCGCACTCCGGGCACTTGACGGCCATGAAGCGTTTGTTATCGCGCATCTCGCCCAGGAACTTGCTCCAGTAGGGGCCACAGTGCCAGCCGAAGTCGTACTGGATGTCGCCGGAGGAATGGGTGAGGAGCTCGTATCCCTCTGGGGTGTGCGTCCTCTTGCGTTTATCCGTATACATACCCATCTCAGTTACCTCCCTCCATGCCTAGGGCAGGTCCGCGCCCAGGATCATGACGTCGGACCAGCTGCAGCCTCCGAATCCGGTGCACAGCGCCAAGCTGGCTCCTTCCACCTGACGGTCGCCGCTCTTGCCCATTATCTGCCAGGCCCCCTCGGCCACGCGTATCAGCGCGGTGGCGCCAATGGGATTGGTGGATATGACCCCGCCAGAGGGGTTGATGGGCAGCTGGCCGTCCATCTCGAAGGTCCCTTTCCTGATGAGATCTGGTGCTTCCCCGTGTTCGCAGAACCACAGGGAGTCCATCCACTTCACCCCGCAGGTGGAGGCGGGGAGGTACAGCTCCGCCACGTCGAATTCCTCCAGGGGCTTGGTGATGCCCGCCAGCTTGTAAGCGGCGGCGGAGGCCCGCTCCAGGGTGGGCATGAACTTCCACTCCAGGTCCCCGAAGTGGGTGTAGTCGTGGCGCACCACCGAGGCGTGAACCCAAGCCGGTTCGGGGCACAGCTTCCTGGCCGCCTTCTCGTTGGCGAAGATAACGGCGCAGGCCCCATCGGAGCGCGGGCACATGTCCAGGAACTTGATGGGGTAGGAAAGCATGGGCGATTTCATGACGTCCTCAACCGTTACCTGCTGCCTGGAGTGGGCGTAGGGGTTGTTGAGGGCGTTGTTGCGGTCCCGGGCCGCGACGATGGCCGCGTCCTCCTCCGTGGCCCCGAAGGCCTTCATGTACATGGAGTACTCCGTGGCCAGGGGCCCTATGGCCCCGGCGAAGGAGTCCCTCTCCAGGATGGGATTGGCGCAGGTAGCGATGGCCGCCTGGGTGTCGGACTCCGAGTTCTTCTCCCATCCCACGGCCAGGACTATGTCGAAGAGGCCGGAGGCGGCCTGATAGTAGCCGCAGGCCCCGACGGTGGTCCCGGTGGTTCCACCGGTGGTCACCTTGAACACCGGTTTCATGAAGGCGCCCAGCCCGTCGACCGCCCAGGTGTCCACGTAGTTGATGTTCTCGAAATGGTCCATGTTGCCGACGACTATGGCGTCGATATCGTCGATGGTCAGCTCCGCGTCGTCCAGGGCCCGGGTGACGGCCTCGGCGATGAGCTCCACGCCGGAGGCGTCCAGGCGCTTGGCGGCGTGGTGGGTTTGACCTACTCCTATTATTCCTACTCTATTACCCATTTCATCTCACCCCCTCATCTTCCCAGTACCCATACGCAATGGGACTGACCGCACATGCCGTTGATACCATGGGCCAGGGCCGTGTCGGCTCCCTCCACCTGGTGGTCCCCGGCCTCGCCGCGCAACTGCAGAACGCATTCTGCCATGCAGGCCAGGCCGGCTACCTGGACCGGGTTGGCGGACAGGCGCCCCCCGGAGGGATTTATCGGCAGGTCGCCCTCGAAATCGAAGAGGCCGCGCTCCAGGTACTCGCAGCCCATACCGTCATCGCATATCCCCAGGCCCTCCAGCCACAGGGGCTCCATGTAGGTGAAGGCGTCATAGACCTCGGCCACGTCTATCTCCTTGGCCGGATCGATGATGCCGGCCATGGTGTAGGCGCGATCGGCCGCGTCCTTCAGGGCCCGGGTATCGGCCAGGTCGCGGTCGCCCATCCTGAAGGCGTCGGAGCAGTGACCCACTCCCTTGACCCATACCCTCTTGTCCCGGGTGGTGAGCTTGTGGGCGGGGGTTTCCGAGGCCAGGATTATGGCGCAGGCCCCGTCGGTCAGCGGCGAGCAATCCAGGACCTTCAAGGGATCGGCCACCATGCGGGATCCCATGACGTCCTCCACCGTGATATCCATGGGAAGCATGGCCAGTGGGTTGCGCTTGGCGTTGCCGTGGTTCTTCACCGATACCAAGGCGAATTGCTCCTCCAGCAGACCGTAGGCGGACATGTATCTGCGGGCCTGCAGCGCCCCGGAGGACACGGCGTCCAGTCCCAGCTTCCTCTCCACCAGCGGGTCGAAGGCCGTGTTGGTTATACCGTTCATATTGCTCTCCGTGCCCTTGTGGTGAGCCACTACCAGGGTGGTTCCGTAATTCCCCGACAGGTTTCTCATCAGGCCGTAGATGGCTCCGAAGGTCCCGTCTCCCTCGACAGTGGTTATATCCTTGCCATAGGCGGCGGAGGCGTCGGAGATGGCCATGCAGGATATGGTCCTGCCGTCCCAGAAGTCACTGGAGACGGAGACCACATTGTCGATCTCGTTCTTGGTTATACCGGCATCTTCCATGGCCTTGTTAGTGACCTCGAAGACCATCTCGGCGAAGTTATCGCGCTTGCCGCTTTCGTACTTGGTCTGTCCGACTCCGATTATGGCTACTCGTTCCATGTATCTCACCCCGCTTTCCTCACGTTATGGGGTGGAAATGCTTGATGTCGAGGATGTTGCCCTCGCGCTCTTCATTCAGTACCGCCTCCATGCGCATGCCCACCTTCAAGTCCTCCAGGTCCACCTCGTCTATGAAATGGACCATGGCGGTGTCGGCTCCATCCATCTTCACTATGCCGTAGATGAAGGGGGCTTTGCGAGGATGCAGCGCGGGCTCCTCGTAGCGGACCACGGTATAGCTCTCCAGGGTGCCGGTGCCCGGTAGCTCTATCCAATCGCTGGGATCCTTGAAGCAGTAGATGCACTTGGCTTTGGGAGGGACGAAAACGGCCTCGCAGAAAGGGCACCGGTTGGCCCATATCTTGCCGTTGTCCCTCAGCTCGCAATAGAATCTGCTTAAATTGCTTCCCACCGTCCAGGTATAGGGAACAGCTATCTTGCCGTTATGGACGATCTCTTCGACCTCTTCCTTCCAGTCAGGCAACTACCTCACCTCCCTTTGTGTTACTTACAGCTGTCGATGTGATTCGATTAATGGTGCTTTGTCATCCATCACCTCCTCAAGGGGACGGGAAGGAACGACCTTCATATCCGAGAAGCCGCGGGACAGCGAGATGCTTGAGTATCAGGTCCGATTTTACTGCGTTCTTCCCATCTCCTATCGCCGTTACAGCTATTTCTCAAAGCAAGCGCTATTATTCTATACCTTTTAAGACCTCTAGTCATCTTCCCTTCCTGGATCCCCGGCGGCACGCTCGGCACGAGGCATAAAGTAGGGTCCGGAACGCGCAACAAGCCGAGGACCTCGGCTTTTACACCTATTCGATCCCCCTCCAGCCCTTAAGGCATGCGCCTTGCTTAGACGTCACCGTCGGGCCGGCTCCGCTGTCTACCCCGAAAAGGCGGCGTCTCGCACCCTGCGTTACGGCTGGGGGCTAAAGCTCCTCCAGTTGATAATCGTCTGGGATTATCTTCATGTTCAGCGACTCGGGGCCGTGACCCGGTATGACTATGTCCGCCAGCAAGTCCAGCCTGGCCAGGCTGCGCATTATCTCTCCGGGGTTGAGGATGGATGGTCCGAAGTATCCGCCGTAGCGGGCGTTGAAGATCCGGCTCAGCACATCCGGTACCTCCAATTCCGGCGTGACTGCTCAATAATCATGGGGAATGCCCTTGATATGCAGGAGAAGATGCTCGAAGTCATGCATTTCCTCGATCCAGCCGTAGTTGGCGTCGGTCTTCGTGTCCAGGTCTTTTATGTACGGCTTGATATCAAGTACCGGGGTTCCATCGAAGACGTCCAGGCCCGATGTCAGGATCTCGTTATCCACGATGCTTTTCAGGCGAACGACGCTGAGACCGATGCGATTGGGGCGGACGGGTGACCTGCTTGCGTACACCCCTACCTCCAGACCGCCGGTCTATGAAGGAGATACGATCATCGAGGTCTTTCGTTTCACGCGGTTTATGCAGTAAATGACATAGATGTAGCGGAATGTCGCGAGTTTGAAGAGACCGTTCGCATAGCGGGGTTCGAGCACTATGTGGAAATCCCCTTCGTCGTCATCCACCGGCTGATACGGCGCATTGTCGGTATATGGAGTTCGAATGACCCCGATCTGCTTGAACTCGAATCTCTTGATTTCTGGTGCCTGCTTACCCTCTGTTGTTTTTGCAGGCGGCCTTTTCCGCGGGCTTATCTGCCGGTCTATCGACTTCGGCATCTTTAAGTTCCTTGTTGGCCAGGGCGACATGATTGTTCGCTTCCTTCAGTATGGCGATAGCCTCTTTTAACTCCCGGGCTACTCTTTCAAGCCCCATGCCTTCTATTATCCCGAGCCATTTTTCATTATCTCGAATATGTTGATCGTTATGGCTCAACCAGTGGGGCATCAGCTTCTCGAGGTTCTTTTCGAATTCCCTTTGGTCATCCAGCTGTTCCGTCATGATACCTCCAGCCTAAAAAACGCTTTACCCGCTCGCTTCCCATAGTTCAGAATATAACCGTTATCAAAGCCCTCGTCGTGGACCAGTTTCTTGAACAGCTTTCTCTCCAGATGAAACCCGGCACCTTCTATCTCTTTCACGATGTCCTCCAATTCCAGATCCGCCAGGTTCCACAGGGGCTCATCGGATTTACAGTGCTTAGGGTATACGGATAGTATCGCGTCGGCTTTCCAAACCCTGTGGGCGTTGTTGTAAACCCTTACCCTTTCTCCGGGATTCAGGTAATGGAGAACGTCATAGAGCAGCATTAAATCGATCGGCTCGTCCTCCAGGCCTATCTCCAGTCCTTCCGGTTGGTAGCGGATGCGCACGATATCTTCCAAGCCTCGCGATTCCCTCAATTGAGCCACTTGGTCGAGGGCCTCCCCGTCCTTGTCCAGCGCATGCACTACGCCGGCTCCACCCACGACCTTTGCGGCGGGGATCGTGTAGTGGTCGGAGCCACAGCCGAAGTCCAGTATGCTTTGGCCCCTCTTTATGCCTATATCCTCAAGAAATGCTTTCCCCTCGTACTCGAGCCAGCTCTCGACAACCGTTGTCATGGTTTTCACCTTCCCTGATGCAACCATACATAAGTTTGCCTTCAGGGGGAAAGCTCAACGTGGGGCTATGCGGGATTGTAAGCGAGTCGATTGTGCCGTCAAGAAGAAAACAACTCCAGCAATCGCGGGGTAACCGTACGGTTACGAAAAACGGCATAAGGCAAGACGCCGGATACGACAATTGATAGAATATCAGGGGATAAAATGCCAAGAGCGTGAATATCCATGTTGGCTGAAAGGAGGCGGCGTGGCGGATTTCATCGTCAGGATAAGCGGGGAGGACAGGACGGAGCTGGAACGCTTGACGATGGACGGGGACAAGGACGCCGCCATGGATTTCCTCAAGAAGAAGGTCTTGAGGCAGATCAAGGACCAGGAAAGCAGGGGCCTCAGCAGCCACGTTGACGGTGGACAGGCAATGGGCGGCTTCAAGGGCCCACACTGAAGACGGTTGATCAGTCCGTGAACCCGGAAACCGGCTTGCTCCACAACGGGCTCGCTGCCGGGAAACTCCAACGGCATGCTACGGAGCGATGTGATGAATTGCCCACATAGCTGATTGAAGGAGGATATGATGTTCATCGGGGATAATTGCGATCTTTGCGGCGATTGCGTGTTTCTCTGCCCGTATGTGGACTACGACAGGGAGGAGTCGATCGAGCAGTTCCGTCGGCTCATGGAGGGGGCGACGCCGGAGATAGTATCTCAATGCGTGACCTGCGTGGCCTGCAACCAGTTCTGCGAAAAAGGGGCCAATCCCTTCGACCTCATCCTCGAGCGCCAGGAGGAGACGGGTGTGCTGAACATACCGGAGAAGAACACGGAGATGTTCAGGAACCTGCCCAGCGCTCCCAGCCAGGTTATCCCCGGCGAGGAGGGCCGCCCGGTATTGAACCTCTGCAGCGTGGGAGACCTCCTGCCGGGGCTCTTCGACGGGCCCCTCTTTGAGGGTATGACCGTCATCAAGGGGGGCGACTACTTCTGCAACGTGGGATGGGTCCACCTGGGATACGAGGCGCCGGTCCGCGAGGGGGCCCAGAGGGTAGTGGACAATATCGCCAAAGTCGCCGATGGCGAGGTTATCCTCTACCATGACGACTGCTACGCTCTTCTCGCCGCCATGGTCAAGGATTACGGGGTAGAGGTACCCTTCAAACCCGTGCACATCATAGAATATCTGCTGGAGTACGTGAGGGAGAACCGGGACGGAGTCGAGCCGCTGGGGATAAAGGTAGCTTACCAGCAGCCCTGCGCTTCCCGCTATTCACCCTGGAAGGACGAGTGGCTGGACGAGTTCTTCGATCTCATCGGGGTGGAGAGGGCGAAAAGGGCGTACGACCGAGAGTGGGCCATGTGCTGCGGTTCCCCCCTGGTTCCCAGGGACCGAGAGCGGGCCAACGCCATAAAGCTGCGTAATATAGAGGACGCGACGGAGCATGGGGCCCAGGCTATGGTCTATCTCTGTCCCATCTGTGCGCTGAGCCTTCGCAAGCGGGCGGACGCGGCGGGCATGGAGAACTACCATATCATCGACCTTGTAAATAAGGCCCTTGGCCACGAAACGAACTGAGCCGTAGCGATACGACACGTGGGCGTACGGGAAAGGAGGCGAGCCGGAGATGCATATACTGGTGATAACGGGCAATCCCAAGAAGGAGGGGTCACTGGCCACCCTCACGGAGGAGGCGGCCAGGGGCGCCTCTGAGGGCGGTGCGGAGGTGGAGATGATAAGGCTGGCGGATGCAGACATCGCCTGTTGCAGGTTCTGCCTGAAGTGCTTCAACGATATCGGACCGGATATCGCGGCCTGCGCTCAGAAGGACGACATGGCGGAGATACTGCCCAAGGTCAAGGAGGCGGATGGATTCATCCTGTCCTGCCCCATAAGCAGTGGGCATCAGAACGCTTACATGAAGATATTCGAGGAGCGTTGCATATTGACGCTATGCCGGCCTACGGGTAGTGTACTGTGGGTAACAGGCGTTCCCGAGTCACGCATCACGTACAAGAAGCGCTACGCGGTCACCATCACCACCGCGGGCGTGATACCCAACAGCTGGAGACTTGCTTTCAACGGTCCTGCCCGTGCGATGGCCTCGATGGCCAAGAACGTTTTCAACGCCGAGATAGTGGGCAGGCTGTTCGCCGGCCGCCTCATCTACCGCCGCCTGTCCAAAAGGGAGAAGCGCAGGGCTTACAGGCTCGGAGGGAAATTGGCCGCGGCGATCAAGGCGGGCGCGTAACGCCTCCGTACCCGTATATATCGCGCGAAGCGAATCCAGGCTTGAACCGAGCAAGAAGGGCGCCCTGGCAGCGTTGTCCTCGTATCCGTCGGCGCCCATAGCCTCGGCCAGGGCGGGGGAGAGGGGTGCGCTTCCCACTATAACCAGCGGCTGGGAGCGCAGCAGGCTTGCCATTTCCACCGTTCTTCGCATATTGGGCAGGGTGGCCATCATGGTGAACAACGCGAGCACCCCGGTCCCGTTTTTCTCGATCTCGTCGATAAAGCGATAAGGCGGGACGTCGTAGCCCAGGTCGATCACCTCGTATCCCTCCGCCTCCAGCATCACCCCCACCGGGTTCTTGCCGATCTCGTGTGCGTCGCCCTCCACTACGCCCAGCATCACCGTCTCGCACCCGGCCCGGTTCTCCACCGGTTCCAGCGAGGGCACGAGTATCTCTATGCCGGCATGCATGACCTCGGCCGCCAGCAGCAGCTCAAGGAGGAAGAACTCGTGCCGGTCGAATAGCTCCCCCGCCTCGTGCATTCCCGCCGAGAGGCAGTCCTTGATCACCTGGCGCGGCGGCATATCCTCCTGCGGCGCCTGTCGGCGGAAAGCCTCGGTTTCCCCCGTCATTCCCTTTCTCAACGCCTCGGCGATAGAGATCAGGATCCCGCTTTTTCAACCATGGCACCTCCTCACCTTATCGGGTATTTGCCGTATCTCTCCGCCGCCTGTACTATAGCCGCCGCGTTGGCGAATCCAGGTTGGGCGGGTATTCGCATCCCGGGGCCGGGACGTATCCCCCGTCAGAGGCCAGCTTCCTTATCTGCTCCCTTGCTACATCCATTATCCCCGCGGAGGGGATTTGAGCATGATGTCATCGGTGGGTATATATCCCGCCAGGGCTGTCAGGTGTCCGTATTTCTCCTTCATCTCCCGCGGACTGGAGCAGTCGTCGGGAAGATCGGCGAAGGAGAGGATAACCGGTTCCATGTACTCTATCTGAAGATCGAAGTAGGGACCGTTACCGCAATTGTGCAGGGCCATCATCACCCCGCAGCTTCTTACCTCCTCGGCGATGCATCTGGAGTAAGGACCCTCCATCTCCTCCCACAGCTCGCGAGAGACGCCGGATTGCGATCCCAGGAGGGTGTCTATCATCAGCGCGTCCACCCCCTGTCACACTGGGCGCGCACGTAGTCCAGCAGGACCTCCGTGACTATCTCCAGGTCCACCTTGACCTTCTCGGGACACTTCAGGCAGTCCAGGAAAAGGTCCTGGGCCCCGCGTATCATCACCAGGATGCCCAGGGGGCCGAAGGTGAATCCCATCACCGGGTAGCGCAGGCGGGCTTTCTTGGCCAGTATCCCCGCCTGCTCGATGGCCATGCCCATGCGGGGTGATGTTTGGGGGTCGAAGACCTCCAGCCGCTCACAGTCCTCCGGCGAGGATATAACGGGATTGCGGTAGTTGGGATAGGGGGTGCTGGACGGCGGATAGACGACCTCCTGCCCGAAATAGGCCGTCTCCACCGAGAGATCGAGAATGTTGTAGAGGGCGTCGACTCCCATGATATCGATGGCCTCGATGTAGGCTTCCGCCGCGCTCTCGGGATCGAGGGAGAAATCCCTGTAACTTGCCCCGGTCATACGGCGGGCCGCTCCTATAATGAAAGGAATAACCGGTACCCTGTCCGGTTCCTTATAAAATACCGCCACCAGCACCCTCTCCAGTGGAGTGAGCTCGCAGACCTTGCCGTGTAGCGCGAAGAGACTCGACCCCAACTCGATCATTCGCGACGTGGGCCTCAGTAGCCTGCCGCCCACTCTTGGATACATCGACATACGAACCCCACCATTCTTTCCAGTAATGCCGACATCTCCTCATGCCGGCTTAAAGGTATCAAGGCTATCGATGGCGGATTAATAGCCTGCCCGACCGGAAGAAGGGCCCGCATGGCCCCATGCATTATACGTGATTGCCGTTCACTTGCATTCGGGATCTGGCGGATCGCCCTCCTCCATCTTCAAAAGGCGGGTTGAAACAATGATATGCTTTATTCTGCAAATCAACGTTACTCGCAGCTTCCAAGTACCCGGAAAGGAGCCTGGAATGAAACCGGTAAAATGTTCCGATTGCGCCGCGCCCCTTTGCTATTTGAATGATTTCGACCACGCCCCGGCCTTCTGCCCTTCCTTGCGCTACGAGGAGGAGATCAAGGAGGCCATGCGCGAACTCCTGCAAGGCGACCTCAAGGAGGTGGCCAGGGTGTCTTCGGTGGTGGAGGCCGCCGGCTACTGCAAGAAGACCAGGGTGGAAGAGGTCATGGATTTCGCGAGCAGGCTCGGGCTGAAGCGGCTGGGCATAGCCTTCTGCATCGGGCTGCGCAACGAAGCCAAGGCCCTGGCCGAGATGCTGGAGGAAAACGGCTTCGAGGTGGTTTCCGTGTGTTGCAAACTGGGGGGTATATCCAAGGAGGAACTCGGTCTCGAGGACGCGGAAAAGATAAATCCCGGTACCTACGAAGGGGCCTGCAACCCGGCGGCCCAGGCCATGGCTCTTGAGCGGGAGGGGTGCGAGTTGAATATACTCCTGGGCTTGTGCGTAGGCCACGACTCCATCTTTTTCGCCAGCACCAATGTCCTGACCACGGTCCTGGCCGCCAAGGACAGGGTGACGGGGCACTGCCCCCTGCAGCCGGTATATCTTTCGAATTCCTATTATAGACGGATCAAGTCCCAGATTCAGTGAACACGCGGTGTCAGAGCACCTCCTTTTATCGCGCGCCATTCTTTCAGGGAAGAGGCTACCGGGGCGGAGAATCCGGAAAGCTTGACACCGGTGCCGGTAGTATCGTTCGGCCGTTTTACCTCGACCGCAATGAGGACGATAAGAATAGAAGGCTGTAGTGAAACAGGATTATCAAGCAGGCCATTCTTCCGGCCGCGCGGGCGTAAAGACATCTTATCCTGCGACCTAGGGGTATTACGAGATGCGGATCACGGTACGAAGATTATTCCGTGGCGGGGGACTCACCGGGTTCCCTACGTTCCGGTTGTCTCTTCTGGCCTCGCTTCTGATGCTCTCGTTGAGCGCGCTTTTCCCGGCGGCGGCCGCGGCCGGTTCGGGACAGGAGGTGGTCGTCACGGCCTCCGCCTCCGGCGAGGCGGTGGCCGAGCGCTTCGGCGCAGCCAGCAGCCACCTGAAGCTGTTCGACCCCGCCACCATGG
>JAXHVT010000012.1:0-5471 GCA_034188985.1 Actinomycetota bacterium
TGCCCGGAGGATACTGGAGCTCGGCGAGCAGATATCCTCCCTGGAGGAGGAGATGGATAGGCTGTCCGCCCAATCGGAGATCGCCCGTCGCACATCCACCATCCCCGCCTTGCGGGAGATCGCGGAGCTGGCCGGGGAGATAGGCACCCTGAAGGGCTTCTCCTCAGGGGACTCCCTGGCCTCGTATCTGGGGATGTGCCCATTGGACAACCAGTCCGGGGAGTATGCGGGCACCAAGGCCCCCAAACAGGTCAACAAACACGCCAAGTCGGCCATGATGGCGGCGGTGGCCCGCCACATAAAAATGGTCCCCCGGCCCCGTGCCTATTACCAAAAAAGCTGGCGGAGGGCAAGAAGCACAACCAGGCGGTGCGGTCCCTGGGGCGTCATATGGTGCGGGTCATCTGGTGTATGTTAAGGGACGGGCGCGATTACGAACTGCGCCGATAAAGGAGAAAAAATAGGAGAGGGGGTTGAAAATCCTGGCGGGATGTTCAGCCCTGAAAATCTGACATTTTAGCAGTGTTACGTGAGGGCTTTCCCCCGCCCCTCTCGGTTTTTAACTCGGTGAGCATCATGGCCACAAGGATAAGGGCACATCCCAGCCAACCTCTCCAGGTAAGTCTTTCCCCCAGAATGATCATGCCGAAGATCACCGAGAAAACAGGCTCCATGATCATGATAACAGAGGTGCGCACCGGGGATATCCTTCTCTGGGCCCAACCCTGCACGTAGAAGGCAAGGGCGGAAGCAAAAATACCGCATACAAATATGGTTAACAAAACATATCCGCTGGTGGGGAAGATAAAATCCTCGAAGATGAGACCAGAAGCCGTATTGGCGACGGCCATGACTCCCATCTGAAGCATGGTAAGGAGCTGGAGATCGTAGAGCTTGACGTACCTGTCCATGTAGATGATATGCAGGGCAAGGGAGAAGGCGCAGGCAAGGATGAGGGCGTCACCGGTGTTTATGCGCAAACACGGCTGCAGCGAGAGCAACCCTAGGCCGACGGTGGCTACGGTAACCGAGACGATTGACCTCCAGGAGGGTCTCTTGCGCAGAATGACAAAGGAGAGAATGGGGGTAAAGACCACGAAGAGCCCGGTTATGAAGCCGGCGTTTCCGGCTGTAGTATATTGCAGCCCGAAGGTCTGGAAAGAGTAGGCGGAGAAGAGAAAGACGCCCAGGAGCAGGCCGGCCTTGAGCATGCCCATGTCCACGTCCCGTATCCTCCTGGCCGTGAGCGCGCCCAGTATCAGGAAGGCAAGGGTGAAGCGATAGGACATGAAGACGAAGGGGGATATCAATTCCAGGCTCAGCTTCACCAGCGAAAAGGTGAGTCCCCAGATAAGGGTTATGGCGATAAGAGAAAGCTCCGCTTGCTTGGACCTGGATAGAGGAACCGATTCTATCAACATCCATCACCCTTCGATAACGGTAACGATTACTGTATCAAGGATAGAATACAGGTTACAGGATAACGAGCTTGCGGAGAAAAAGCATTGGAGGTCATGTATGTGGAACGGGCGTTGAAGGTAGCCATACCACGATTTCGGATCCATGCCGCGCCTGGGAGCCGTGGTGGCCAGCGCCGGGATCCCCGGCGACCCGGTTATCGAGGAGGGGCCGTGTCCACCTCATCGCAGGACCTGCCGTCAGGCATGTTCCACCGGAGCCTGCCAGGGCGCTTCCTTCCAGAAGATGGTATGCATGGGTTATGCAATAAAGCACGGTATCTGTAAGCTGACCCCGGCAAGCGAAGAGGGCGTTCACTCCATCGAGGGAATTATCAACATAACCGGGTACGAATATGGGATCGACCTCGATGAATGCCCGAGAGTATGTCCCCTTAACGGTGTAGGAGCAAATGCCGGAATCGGCGATGAGGCGGCTTGCCGTGATCGAGCCCTCTTACCCCCACAGGTAGGTCACGCCGAATCCGCCACTGGGATAGGACCACTCTATGGCATCCAAGGGGCAGATAAAGCGGTAGGTGCCGCACTCGAGGCAGCCCTCACAGTTGAAGACGAGCTGGTCCGCGACATCTCATCCCACTCGTAGTTGGCGGCGGGACAGGCGGCCAGACAGGGCTTGCCGAGCCATTCCCTGCATAGCTCCTTCCTCGCTACGATATGGGGCTCCTTGTCGATGTTGAGATTGACCGTGGCCAGCTTTTCCTCAATGTTTCTCTTGCGCTCGTTCATCGCATAACCTTTCTGATCTTGCGCCGCTTCAAGGTTCCGCCTAGGGTTCCGGCGACCTTGAAGGTCGCCTCCAAGGGCTGCCGCAAGGGCCCTGGAACCCAGTTCTCGGCGATCTTGAAATAGAAATCACTGCCGGGCTGATAGGGTTCCGGGTCGTAGTAGGTGGATTCGTCCTCATGGATTTTCTCCAGTATCCCCATCACGTCCTTGAGGTATCCCGGCAGGTTTTTCTTGCAGCGGCCGGCCAGGTAATTGCTGGCTGTTCGCAAGTTATAAAGGAGGCGGACCAGCCCGGCCTCCTCCAGGAAAGATACGTATCAGCTCAGGGCGGCGGCACTGTAGTCGTTCCTCCTGGCGTAAGCGATGGTCTTGGTGGTCGTCATGCCAGAGAGCATGCCGGGCGGAACGCCGATATAGACGTAATCGTTGAAGCCGCCGGCTTCGCCGTATAGCAGCACGCCGTCGGAGTACAGCTTGCTCAGGTCCATCCTTCCACCGTTGGAGATGATATGTGCCTGGTACCCCCTCAGCTTTACGTCCTTCAGGAGTGCTTGGATGACGGGATGTTGCTACAGCATCTCCAGGCGCTGGTGGAGGTCCACGCCCTTCTCTTTGAGTTGGTCTATCCAGGCAAAGACGGCTAGGGAGATACTGTCCGTGTTGGTGTATATGGTGACAGCTCCCAGGACGTCGTCGATGGGATAGCATACCATTTCGTAACATATTATCTGCCCCTGCTTTATCTGGAGGCGTTTCTCGATGACCTCGGGAGGCAGGGCAGGCACCTCCTTGTTGCACAGCAGGTAAGTGCGTATATCGTCCACGACCAGTCCGGCTTTCCTGCCCACTACGTTGTGGATACCGTCCGCTACCACCACCATGTTGGCCTCGAGTTCCTCGTCGCCGATCTTGATACCCGCAACCCTGCCGCTTCTCGCCAGCAGGTCGGTTACCAGTACGTTGGTGAGCAGTTCGGCCCACGCCTCTCTGGCTTTTTCAGCCAGCCAATAATCGAACTTGCTCCTGTACGCGGTGTAGGCTTGTCGCTCCTCGATGAATCTCCCGAACCTGAACCGGAGCTGCACCAAATCGTTCGGACCCAGGTAAGCGAACGCTTGATCGGAGATAGATCTCTCCAGGGGAGCGTCGTCGCGAAATTCCGGAATCAGTTTTTCCAGGACCGGCGTGAAAAGAACGAAGGAGGCCACGTTCCCCCCGGGCCTGTCGCCTCTTTCCATGAGCACGGTCTCGATGTCCTCTCAGGCCAGGCTCAGGGCGCATGCCGATCCCGCCGGGCTGGCACCCACCACCACGCATTCTACCTTATCCACCTGGATCCCCCTTTCGTTTCCCCTTCATCATCCATGGAGGCCGCCGGTATATCTGCTGAATATAAAAATGACGACCCTCAGGTATCTCAAAACAGTGATCTGATGGCGTGAATGTAAATATGAATAGCAGTCATAATTTATCCACGAGTCGCTCACCTGTCAATGGAAGGGCTATGGAATATACCATGCGCTGTATTGCGGTATAATGGTATCATCGCAGCGATGACCTGAAACGGTAATAATCGGCCATCGATTTGATGGCCCTGCAAGCGGATTCCACCGAGTTGTAGACCATGAGGAGATCTCCTCCCTCGGGATCATCTGCGTTGGCGATATCCGTGGCCCGCACATTGGAGGCCACGTATAGGGGTACCTGCAGTTCCTGCATTATGGCATACAGTTCAGCGGCGTAGTTTCTGAAATGAAGCCGGATCATTTCCCAAACTCCCGAGATATCCACCCCTCCCCCCCGGGTATCCACGGTCCCCTCCCTGTGTGGTGCGTCGATCCACAGAAACATGACCGCGTCCACCTCGCCGTTCTTCATGAGTATCTCGATAACCGGTTTGATGATTGTGAAGTCCAGCCCGGCCACCAGGTCCACCGGGTTTCCAGGCACCCACCAGTCGGGCATGTGCTTGTGGATAGCATCCAGGGTTTGTGGTGAAAGCTCGACTATATCAAGGCCCAGCTCCGAGCAAACGTCGGCGGCGATCACACCCAGGCCCCCGCCCCCGGTTACCACTCCCACGCGCTTTCCCCGTGGCAGGGGACGGTTGACGAAGGAGGCCGCGGTGATCCCGGCCTCCTCGATGCTGCGGGTGAGGACTATTCCCGCCTGCCTGCAAGCCGCCTCGAAAAGATCCTCGCTCACGGCCATGGCACCGGTATGCGACGCGGCGGCTGACATACCGGAGGAGGTTCGCCCTCCCTTGATAGCTATAATGGGCTTTTTGAGGGCGGTGGAGCGTGCCTTGGTGATGAAATCTCGACCGTTGCATATCCCTTCGATATAGGAGACGATAACGTCCGTGTCGGGATCATTGAGAAAATAGGTGTAGTAATCCTCGGTCTTGAGATCGGCCTCGTTGCCGCTGGATACCGCCTTGGATACCCCGAATCCCGATCCCGAGATATGGCCCACCAGCATGTTGAGAATGTTGCCGCTCTGGGACACGAAACCGACCCTTCCCGCCGGTGGATGGTACAGTATGGGCATCCATGGATACAGCTTGTTGCTGGGGCAGCATATGCCCTGGCAGTTGGGCCCCACCATGACCATGCCCGCATCATGCGCCTTTTTCACCATTTCCGCCTCCACGGCGGCGTTCTCGCCGCCGAGCTCTTTGAATCCGGCGCTAATAACCACTCCCGCCCTGATCCCCTTGGCGATACAGTCGTCGAGAGCATTTATTACCAACCGGGCGGGGACGGTGAAAATCACCAGGTCGACATCACCGGGGATATCACGTACCGAGGGATAGGCCTTAATTCCAAGGATGGTATCACGGCCCGGGTTAACCGGATAGATGTCTCCCTCGTATCCTCCCGTAAGGAGATTGTTCAGTATCAAGAAGCCCCATTTTGTCTGCGTTTCCGTGGCTCCGACAAAGGCTATGGAGCGGGCGTTGAAGGCATGATCGAGATTTGCGAGCCTGTCGTTCATAATTACAATCACCCCTATTTCAGCTGTATTACTCGGGTTGTTGCCTTAGGGCTTTTCCACCTGGTATGTGTATGAATATGCATATATCTCTTAGCAGAACTATCCTTTGGTGGCGCTGCCGTTAACGCGAATCGGTTTATATTTGGGGTTCATCTCCCAGAAGTGTGGGTGGCCGGCCTGAAAGCTCCCCGTATCTTCAGGAAGAAATACTCCTCATCTCCATACCCATAGACCACCCTCTTTATGACCTTGATCTTGTTGTTGATT
>JAXHVT010000013.1:0-7652 GCA_034188985.1 Actinomycetota bacterium
GAGGCCGGGCGACGTCCACTCGGCGGACGGATGGAGGGGGCTGCTGCAGCCCATGGTGGAGAGATACCGGGCTGCGGGAAAGAGAATCTACTTCCGAGGAGATGCCGCATCCGCTCCCCGGATGTGTACGAATACCTCGAGGATAACAACATGCTTTATGCGATGAGGATAAAGGCCAACAACAGGCTTTACGAGGTAATAGACCACATCATGACCCGCCCGGTGGGAAGCCCTTCCGCCAAGCCCAAGGTCCTCTGCCACGGTTTCTCCTGCCGGGGGAGGTCCTGGAGGAGGTCCAGGAGGGTAATCGCCAAGCTAGAGTGGCGTCGGGGCGAATTCCTTCCCCGCACCGCTTTCATCGTCACCAATCTCAGGAAGAAGCCGGAGAATGTGGTGAGGTTCTACGATAAGCGGGGGAACTGTGAACAATGGTGGAATACGCCACATTGGAGTGGGTGGACTGGTTCGATCACCGCCGCATCTTGGAGCCCGTCGGCAATATCCCGCCGGCGGAGTTCGAGGCTTATTGTTGGGGAAAGGAGGGTCAGGATAAGACGGAAGGGCTCAAGCGACCATGTCTCCGGTAAACCCGGGAAGGCGAGGTCGCCTGCACCGAGTCCCCGGACTGGACTGCGTGTGGATCCTGCCAGAGAAAGAGGTGGAGGCCCGCGGGGTAGATATCGAAGCCCTTAAAGAGCTCGAGACGATACATAAGAAGCGAACCCTGAAGAGGATGCCGACGCACCAGAAGGAGAAGGCCCCGCTTCCCCTGATGAGGCTGGCGCCGTGAACGACCGGGGAGCTGTTCAATGCCGATGCGGACGTGCTTCAATGGCTGAAGTGAGGTGTTGAGCGGGCGGGGGAAACCGGTACCGCGCGGCTGCGAAAACCCGGGGCCGCCACAATCCACGCATGCGGACCGCGCCGTCGAGACGGTTGGGGAACTTGCTATATATTTCGAGTACGGCGTCTCGGGGAGAGGATGCGAAGCACGGGAACGGGAGGGGCCGGAAGCCCCTCCCGTTGAGGCTGGTATTCTTACAAGGTATCGTAATCGTAAACGCGCCAGTCGCCGTTGTCTTTCCTGAGATCGAAGCTCACCGTGAACTCGGTTCCGTCGGTGAACTCCATGTCCACCTCGACCCTGGCCTTGTTGTTTGTCACGTTTACCTCGTTGGCGTTCCAGGTTCTCAGTTCGCCCACACTGGGATTCACCACTTCCTGCTCGAAGGAGCTCTGGGTGTACTGCTGTCGGAGGGGAGAATCGGAGTCAAGCAAACTCCATACCTCCGAGGCGTTTCCTTCGTTGATTGCCTCGATGTAATTATTGGTCACGTCGATGGGCGCCTTTACCGTCTTTACCACGAAAATCGCCACCACCGCCACCGCCGCGCCTATGATCAGCAGCACGACCAGTATCAGCACCAAGGCTATTTTCCATCCCTTGCCTTTTTTCGGGGCGGGAGGTGCCGGGGGTACGACGCCGGCCGGATAGCCCGGCGGGGGCGCCGTCTGGGGAGGCGCCGCGGGACTTCCTGGTGGAGCCGGGGGAGAAGGGGTGGCCGGTCCCCCCGCTGAAGGTCCCGAGGTTGGAGGTGGCGTGCCACTCCCACCCGCGGCGGCCGCTGGCAAGGTCGCACCACAGAAAGGGCAGAAACCGGCGTTGTCTGAAACCTGCTTGCCGCATTTGGAACAAAAAGCCATCTATCTCACCTCCCTTCCACTGCGACTTACCCCTGTAATCGGGGCGTTGCTTTTACCGACCGGAGAACTCTTGACTCGCCTGTTACCGGCGAGATGCGAGAACCGCGTACTCGTTGCGGCCGGTTTCCGCAGGTCTTCACGCAAGGTTTATCGGCAGCGCGTACCCGTGCCTATAGTCCCAGAACCTGAACCGCGTTCTCGCTATACAGGCGATGCCTTGTCTCCTCTTTGAGTTCGATGCCCTCCAGCTCTTTCACGATCCTCTGCCTGGAGACCAGGGGATAATCGCTCCCCAGGAGGACCTTGTGAGAGAGCATCCTGTCTATGTACCTGATGACGAACTCGGGTATATGGCGGGGGGCCCATCCGGCGATGTTGAACCAGACGTTGACGTTACGCTGGCATATGGTCATGGTTTCCTCGTACCACGGCCAGCCGAAGTGGGCGATTATTATCTTCAGGTCGGGGAAATCCACGGCCACCTCGTCCATGTCGATGGGCTGGCAATACTTCAGCTTGGTGCCGGTGTGAAACTGGGTGCCGGCGTGGAAGAGCACAGGTATCCCCAGGTTCCCCGCCTCCTCGTAGACGGGGTACATTTCCCTGTCGTTGGGCCGCAGTTCCAGAAGATGGGGGAGGAGTTTCAAGCCGCGCATACCCAGCTCTTCGACCGCTCGCCGCAGCTCCTTGCGCGCCAGTACCCCCTTGTGGGGGTCGACGCTGGCGAAACCGATAAATCGGTCGGGATGCGCGGCAACCGTCTCCGCCACCAGTTCGTTGCTGACCTTGTAGTCCCATCGCGTCTCGGCATCGATAGCCACCACGACCGACCTGGACACTCCCGCCGCGTCCATGTCCTGGATGGTGTCACCGATCTTGGGAAGGTTGCCGGCCCCGAAGATGCGCAGGTAACCCTCGCGCATCTCCTCGGGCATGGACATGATTGCTTCCTCCGTCCAGAGCTGGGCGTGGGTGTCTATAATATCCATAATGCTCCTACTGTAGTTGATGATGCTCTTACCACTATTATAATGAACCGGGCCGTGAGCCGACCTGTCGGCGCGCTTGCCCCGCCGTTTTCAATAACCCTGGCGTTCGAGTTCCTCCAGGATCCATTGCTCTACCTCGACCTGGTAGCTGAGAAATTTCTCGTACAGGGTGTCGTCTATGAGGATATGCCAGAAAGGAAGGGCCATCAGCGCCAGGGAGGTCAGCCTCTTGATTCTGACCTTGCGGGTAACCACCAGCCTCAGGGGGTCCACGAGGCGCAGTATTCCATCGCGATAGGCCTCCCTGGATAGCACCTGCAGGATCGGGTAACCCCTGGTGATGCCCCAGATCATCTCGAAGCCCTCCGCGCCGAATATGATAGTCGATTCGTATTCGCGCCCTATGGCCAGGCCTATCCTCCTTCCGTCCAGCCCTCGCATGATGGTGCTGATGCGCTCGTCCGCCAGGAAATAGGGGGTGGCGAAGTCGAAGAGTCCCTCCTGCATGTCGAAGAGGGAATTAACGTCGGCGCGCAGGATAAAGGTATCCACTCGATCCCTCAGTTCCTCGGATTGGATTTCGGGATACATGTTCAAGATGTTCCAGAACTGCTTCGTCGTGTCGAAAATAGTTGGCATATGGAAATAATAGCATAGATGGACACCGCTCAATCGGCGGTGTCGAGTCGGGGCGGCTTCACTTCTTTGCCCTCCGCGTCTCTCGCCGCGAACCAGTCCGATAGAAGGCAGATGGAGCAAAGCTGCTTGGAGGTGGGTTCTCCGCATCTGGGGCAGCTGGTGAGCGGTTTCCAGGTGTATTCCTCTTCCGGGGGCATGACCTCCATGAGTGAGAGCAAGAGCTGCAGCTTGCTCGAGTGCATAACCCTTTCCATGTGCTCGAAGACCTCCTTCATGGCATGGCCGCGGGGCGACCACTCCGGGCACTTCTCCTCGAAAAAGGGGATACCCCGTATCTGGCAGTAGACCTTGTTCAGCCTCTCCGGCGTGAACATGAGGGGCTTGACCTTTCGGGCCAGCAGGTCGGTGGCGGGAAGGACGGGCTGGGGTATGTAATATCTGCGCGAGAGCAGGTTCTTGAACGAGAAGAGAAGCATGTCCTCGAGGGTATGTGCGGTTACTATGACCGTGGCACGCATCCTGCGCGCCTCCCGGTTGAGCAGGGAGCGCTTTATCGCTCCGCATACCGCGCAGGGTTGCCAGCCCTTGACGCGCCGTACCCGCAGTCCCAGATCGCCGATACGGCAAACCTCGAGAGGCACTCCGGCCCTGACGGCCTGCTCGCTTACTATCTCCAGGTTTCCGTCCGAGTAATCGCCCATATTGAGATGGAAATGAAGGCCGAAGACCTCGAATCCCATCACCACCGAAAGGCGGCGTAGGATGAAGAGCAGGGCCGTGGAGTCCTTTCCACCGGACAGGGCCATGGCCACGCGGTCGCCCTCATGCAGCATGTTATATTTCTCTACGGTCCGCCGCACCCTTCTCTCGAGGAAGCGTGGGTAGCAGGACATGCAGGTCTTGAGGTTGAATTCGGTTATGCGCAGAATTAGAGTGGAATCGCTGCATATCCTGCAACGGCCATTTACCACGTCCGCGTCGATCTTGTTCATGGCATAAAGATAGCAGAAGTGTCGGGGCGGCAGGTAGTCCGGTTATGCCGTGCTCTCCTCGAAGGTGCCCGTCGAGGCGGTGGGGTTTTTCATGAAATCCCCGGCCTTCATCTCCGGCAGGCGCAGGACGATGGCGAACCAGCCCCCGGAGGCTCGTATGAGGTTAACGCTGCCATTGTGAGCCAGGACTATCCTGTGGGCCATGGCCAGCTCCAGGTCCTCCTCGTCCTGCATCCCGGGAGGGGGGAACAGTCTCCCCCCGTTTTTGCGGTATGCGGCCGTCTCGCGATTGCGGAAGTTGATAGTTATCACCACCTCTTCGCCCTCCGCTTTGGCCGAGGCCCTTACCTCCGAACCCCGTCCGGATTTCCTTGCGATATAGCCGAATACCGCGTCGAAGACTCTTTTCATGCGCTGGGGGTCCACCATCACGCTGGGAAGGTCGGGGGGGATGTTCGTGGCCACCCGGTCGGGATCGCAGGCCCGGGCCAGGACGGGCAGGCTCATGTTGAGGAGTTGATCCAACCGGCTTACCTCCTTGTTGAGGTGGACCTTCCCCGATTCCAGGCGGGAGATGTCCAACAGGTCCTCTACCAGCATGGAAAGGGTATCCGCCTCCCTGCTTATTATCTCCACGTATTCCTGTTCTTTTTCGGCATCGAGTTCCCTGGATACCAGTATCTCGCTGAAACCCTGTATGGAGGTAAGGGGAGTCCGCATCTCGAAGCTGACGGAGGATACGAAGCTGGATGTGGCGCGGTCTATCTCCGACAGTCTCTTCAATTCCACCATGGCGTTGGCCCGCTCCTGGGCCTGCTCGCGGCTTTCGGCGCTGATGCGGTTGATGAAGAAGGATATCAACAGCAGGAAGAAGACCTGGGCGCTGAGCAGCTGCGCGTCCTCGTAGTAGACGGCGGAAAAGGCCAGGACGGTAACCAGGTAGGTCCCTACGGAGATAGCGGAGAAGATGATAAAGGAGGAGAGGGAGGTATTCAAGCTGGTGCTGAAGGCCGTGACCAATAGAAGAAGGGTGAAGAGGGGGCTGCGGATGCCCCCGGTGAAGTATATTGCCACGCAGATGAGCACGATCATTCCCGCCCTGAAGAGCGCGGATAGGATATCGAAGTGCTTCTGCAGCAGCGACTCCCTGAAGGGCAGGAGCATAATTGTCAGGTTGGTGAGCAGGATGAAGAAGAGGAGGATCAACGTCGCCTCGTAGTTTATCTCCAAACGGTGGGGGAGAAATATCATCAACGATACGATGGGTATGATCACCCAGATGGTGCCACCCAGCATCCGCATAAGGTTGCGTTTATATTCCATGTCTCAAACCCCCCTGATGGGGAGAAATACGGTGAAGGTACTTCCCTCGCCCGGCTCGCTCTCCACGCGTATCTGGCCGCCGTGCAATTCCACCAGGTGCTTGACGATGGCCAGCCCCAGGCCGGTGCCGGTGATTCCAGCTATCTCCTTTCTCTCCACCCGGCGGAAGCGCTCGAAAATATGGGGCAGCTCCTGCGCGGGTACCCCTATACCGTGGTCGGTGATGGATATGGTGACATACTTGCCCTCCACTCCCGTCGCCACCTCCACCGATCCTCCCTCGGGGGAGTACTTAATGGCGTTGGCCATCAGGTTCTTTATTATCTGGTGTACGCGATCGGGATCACAGTATATGTGAGGAATCTCCCGGCTGCCTTGGTATTCCAATTCGTGGATATCGGTCTGGGACTGGAAAAATTCCAGGTCCTCCTCTACCAGGTCTCCCAGGTCCACCATCTCCCGGTTCAACTCTATTCCCGCCTCGATCTTGGACAGGTTCAGCAGGTTGGTTATAAGGCGGGACAGCCTCTCGGATTCGTTGAGGATGATGCGGTAAAATTCCATCTTCTTTTCCGGTTCCATATCCTTGGTGCGCAGTATCTCGCTGAAGCCGTGAATGGATGTCAACGGGGTGCGAAGCTCATGGGATACCATGGATACGAATTCCGATTTCGCCTTCTCCAATCTGCGGATGAAATCCCCGAGGTTGGCCACCTCGTCCTTGGACCGTTCCTGGCGACGCAGCTCCAGGGCAAGGCGATTGGAAAGAAGGCAGGCAAGGAAGAGGTAGAGGATATTGAAGGCCAGTGCCTGGGAGTCCTCCTTAAGCACGGGGCTGTGCGCCACTATCACCAGCAGGTAAAGAATGGTAAGAGTGGAGGTGCTGGTCAGGGCCATGGGCAGTTCGAAGGACATGCCGGCCAGCAGGGGGCCGAGAAGCAGGGGGTAGTAGAGGGGGCTCTCCAATCCACCACTGAAGAATACGCCGACGCAGAGGATGAAATACAAGAGCATCACGCCGATGAAGTAGGGCGGGACGCGGGGAAACATCTTCCCGTGCTTGCTGGGGTAATAGATGACCATGTTGAACACGGTGATCAGTATCACTAGAGCCACCAGCGAGATGTAGACCACGGAGTAGTCGATTTCCTGACCGTGGGGAAGGTGGACGATGAGAACGGTGGAGGGAATCCCGGCTATGGCCAGCATGGTGAGTATCCCGGCCAGCTTGCGATCGAATTCCATCTCTTCTGCTCTCCACTTCCGTCCGGATACGGACCGCTCCCCCAAGAGCGTTCGCCGGTGCGTACCGAACGCCCTCCTATATATATTGTAATTCGGCTGGGGAAAGGGAATGTTTTATCCCGGTTCAAATAGAGAAGGCCCTGGAAACTTGGGGGGAGGTTTCCAAGGCCAGGGTGTGGCTGATAATATGACGCATCGAAGGCCCTCCGGGTTTCATCGAATCCCGGGAAAAGTGGTGTAGCCTGGAAATCCGCCTGTAGCGGAGGGTGTCGCTTTCAGGCCGTATCTACTGCGGATCGGAGGTGCCGAGCCTCAACGGCAAAGCTCTCGTAGCCTCACGCAAAGATCGGGGGAATAAGCCCGCCTTCGGGCCTGGGGTGTTGCCCGGGTGTGAACTCGTGTCGTACCGGGTGAGCTGGGTCTGTCTCATAGTAGATAGCGCCTGGTGGCGATTTTATCGTTGCCGTGAGGTTCGCGGGACGCTGCCAGAGCCGGCCTTGAACGGATCGAGGAAGGGAGCCGGGGGGCTGGAGGAGAAGAACAAGTAGATGTTGCGACTAGCATGCGCCGTCTTACTGGCCCTGGCCGTGGTGGGAGTCCTGGCCGCCCCGGGAGCGTACGCATCCTCCTATCCCTGGCCCGGTGGCCACGACTCACCCGGCGTCACCTCTCCCTCCGAGAGATGGTACTTCGCCGAGGGATGCACCCGTTCCGGCTTCGACACCTGGCTCTGCGTGGCCAACCCCGGGGACGATACGGC
>JAXHVT010000013.1:7752-46865 GCA_034188985.1 Actinomycetota bacterium
GTCCGTGCCTCCCCTGTCGCGCTACACCCTGAACGTGGCCGACGTGGTGGGCGAGGGGCGTGACGTATCCATGGTGGTGGAAAGCGATACCCCGGTGGTGGCGGAGAGGCCCATGTACTTCAACTATCACGGCATGCGCGCCGGTGGCCACGACTCACCCGGCGTCACCTCTCCCTCCGAGAGATGGTACTTCGCCGAGGGATGCACCCGTTCCGGCTTCGACACCTGGCTCTGCGTGGCCAACCCCGGGGACGATACGGCCCTCCTGGACGTTTTCTTCCTCACCCCCGAGGGAGAGGAGTCAGCCATATCGGAGTCCGTGCCTCCCCTGTCGCGCTACACCCTGAACGTGGCCGACGTGGTGGGCGAGGGGCGTGACGTATCCATGGTGGTGGAAAGCGATACCCCGGTGGTGGCGGAGAGGCCCATGTACTTCGATTGTCGCTCCCAGGCCTCTCCCACCGCCTACGATCTCGCACAGTCCTCCGGCCTCACCCTGATCGGTCCGGTAAGCTACCAGGAGACGGTGGGCATCATGTATCATGAGGCTTCCAGGCGGGATATACATAATCGCGAGGCTCACGCCCGCCTGCTTGTTCCCCTGGGCGGATGCGTGGAGGACGATAACCCGGGCGCCCGTTACCCGGAATGGATTCCGGCGCGGGAGGGCGATCCCTATTACTGGGTGCAGGAATCGCGGGGGCGCGGCACGTGGTCCACAACCGCCGTGGACGTGGGAGCCAAGGCCGGATGCGCCGTCCTGTGTCCCGTGGACGGCATGGTGGAGAGCGTGGAGGCCTACAACCTCTATGGCGTCTACCCGGATCAGAGGGTGGCCATAATACCCGATGGGCAGCCGGGGCTCAGGGTGATACTGTTGCATATCATGACGGATGGCCTGGAGGCCGGGGACAGGCTGGTGGCTGGGGAGACCACCCTGGGAACGGTCAGGGCTCTCTCCGCCTGGTTCCGCAGCGATATCGGCGTTCAATACACCGGTGATGAGGGGGATCACGTGCACATGCAGATCAACCTGGCCCCCGACGAATGATAGAGGGCCGGCTGGCGGCACCCCTTCATCAACATCCCGATAGCCTGTATACCGATATTCGGTGATCCGCGTTATGGATACTCGTGGGCCTGGCGAAAACGAGAAGGGAACTCAAATAAAAAGGGCGGGCCGGGGTCCGCCCCAAGCGTCATGTGCGATGGTTATTCCGGCAGTATCTCGCTGAGAGGTATGTTGGCCAGGTGGGTGTAAGTGAAATAAGAACTGCCGTTCCTGCCCCAGCGCAGGTCTTGGAAATAACCCTGGTTGTTCTGGTGAGTCGTGTAGAGCTTGCTGTTCAGGTCCCAGTCCCAAACCTCCAGCATGCCCTGTACCTCGATGTAGGCGCTGTTGGGGTCTATGGCGGCGCCGTTGGTGTCGAAGGTGAAGAATATCTTGGCGTCGCCTCCCACGTGATCGGGATAGCGGCAACCCAGGTCGTTGACGTAATGGTTGCCTCTCCTCCATATGTAGGAGGCATTGCTGCATCCCTTCCCGAAGAGTATGTACCTGCTGCCGCCGTTGACCAGCACCAGCTGCAGGGGCATGTAATCCAGTGACCGGTCGTTGTTCAGCCAGTCGATGTTGATGTATAGATGCACGTAATTCGCCCCTGACCAGTTGGCTTTATACAGGTCGGGGGTGAACCAGTTCATTAGAACGCTTTGAGGATCCAGGTCCGAGGACGGTCCGACAGCGGTGAAGGTATACCTGTAGTCCCCCCAGTCGACCTGGGGTCCCAGCGGTTCCTCCACCTCCTCCTCCACCACTTCCATGGCCTGGCCTTCCTCCGTCGCCTGTTCACCTTCCTGGTTTTCCTGGGCCACGGCCAAGCCTATGAGAAGCGTGGACAAAAGAAAACAGAGGAGGGCGATAAAGGTTAGCTTTTCAAACAGAGTAAGCTGCTTCATCACTCGGCTCCCTTCCTTGAACCTTCAAGCTCTTACCTTAAAAAGGAAATACCTTATCAATTGTATCATATCGGCATTTCGCGGTGGCCCCTTGAACTGTTTGGCCTGGAATATACGGGTATTCGGGGCTTTCCATTTTTAATATTATTCCCCCGAATCGGATTGCTTCAGCTGGGTGAGGGGAATACGCAGCAATGGCGTTACCTGAGCTTGCTCCAGGTTGGTCCAGTCCATGCCGTTCAAGGCCAGCTCCGCCTCCTCCGGGCTGAAGGAGGTGTTAAGGGCCCGGGAGTACGGCAGAAGCTCCATGGTGACGATATAGGAATGACTCTCTCCCACCCGGTCGGGGAAATCGGTGTAGTCCCGCCACAGGTATGAGTTGCTGGTGTAATCCTTTCCGAATATACGATATTCCCTTCCCCCGCAGTGCAGGAGGACCTGCAGGGGCGTCTTCTGGAAGGGATATTCCTCGACGAGGCGGGTTATCCTGACCCGAAGATGAACGTAGTCCCCACCGTAATCGACCATGTTGCTCTGGGGGTTGAGGTCGCGGTCACGCCAGTACTCGAGGAAGGTATAGCGATAATCGTACCAGTCCACGAAAGTGCCCTCTTCATCCTCCCCCGGCTGCTCGACCGCCTCCTCGACTGTGGGCGGGGTTTCCTCCACGGTGCTCTCGGGCGCCGGGCTTTCTCCGCATGAACATAGCGAGAAGACGAGGAGCGAAAGAGCCGGTAAGAGAAGTATGGAGATTGGAAGACGACGGGCTCTCCGTGGCTTAATCGCCCGGTTGTTCCCGCGTCTCACCTCGAGGCGGTGCACCATGTTCTTTCTCCAGTTCCTCCTCCATGGCGTCGACGACGCTGGTATACGCTATCACGCTGCGGTGTACGCCGTCCATGGCCTCGGAAAGGCGGCTCGACAACTCCGGATCCCTGGTTATCTCCCTTATCTGGCGGAGTATATCCAGGACCTGTTTCATGGAGCGCACGAAGTCGCCGGCGGAATATTGCGGGTAGACAGAGGTCATATACTCCATGTCCTCGCCGCACGCCCACTCGTAGACCACCTTGACGAAGCCGGTGTCCACGGGACGAAGCAGGTCCAGCCTCTCCTTTCTCTCCATGGATTTTATCCTCCCCTCCAGGGAAAGAGCCCTGGCGATGGCCTCCTCGAGCGCGGGGGTGGGGTGGGCTGTCGGGGAGAGAGGCTCGGCGGGTTTGCCCTTGGCCCCGGGTTTCCTGGAGGGAGCCCCATCGCGGGATTCGAATACGAAGATGGAGGCGAAGGCGGCCATCTCCGCTGTATTCAGGAGGTCGAAGACACCCTCCACAAGGCATTCCACCAGCAGGAGGTCGCATTCGTTATAAACACGGCTGAGGGTCAATCCCTTGGCAGTTGGTTGGCCTCCTTCCAGGTAGTCGAGGCGGGACAGGACACCACTCACGTTTTCCAGTCTCCGGGAGGCCACGTCGCATCGCGCCTCCATCTGCTTATCCGTCCTTCCTATCTCCGACTGGATATTCTGCATGCGCTTGCAGGCCTCCATGCATTCCTTGCGGCGCTCGCAGGTATGACAGGCCTGGGTCTCGAGTTTCTTCTTCGCGGCGGCCAGTTCCTCCCTGTCGACGGATTGGGTTTCATCCTCCCGGGGCCGCGGCGGCGGCATATCGAAGTTCGCCAGGGCCTGGCGCACCTTCTTCTCCTTTCCTTTGGTATCGGCCGGGAGAAAGGCCGTGCCGAGATGGCCTATGGTCTGGGGCGGATGGGGAAAATGGTTATGCGAGGCCTTGAGGTAGTGGCCTTTGCTGTCCATGGTCGTGAGACGAGGATGGCCGTGCTTATCCTCGGAGATACCGAGCACCGCCGCCGCCCGTCGGGTACCCTTGCGCTGCATTACGATAACGTCTCCCACGGCCAGTTCCTCCAGCTCGCGTTCCACCAGTTCCCGCCTTCTCCTGCGGCGCTCCTCCGCCAGCTCCTTCTCCATGCGCGAAACCCTGGTCCTGATCTCGTAATACTTCCTGGCGTTTCCGCGGTCGCAGGCGATCTTCTGCCTGCGGGCCTCCAACCTCTTGGACAGGCGTTTTTTCGCCCTTTCCAGGCGTACCACATCCCGGTCGGCATGGAATTGGGCGAAGCTGGAGTTGAGAAGGTGTACCGCGCTCTCCATATCGTTATAACGCAGCAGGTTGACGGCCATATTATAGGAAAGGGTAAAGCTCGATCTTATGGGCAGGCTTTCGGCCTCCGCGAGCTTCTGCACCTGGGTGAAGCGAAGCACGGGATTGTAAAGGGTAACGGCGTTGCCTACCTTGTCTATGCCCCTCCTGCCGGCTCGTCCCGTGAACTGGGTGTATTCGGTGGGAGTTAGAAACTCGTGGCTCTCACCGCTGAACTTGTAGAGGGACTCAATAACCACCGTTTTGGCCGGCATGTTTATGCCCAGCGAGAGGGTCTCGGTCGCGAATACCGCCTTGACCAGCCCCTGGGCGAAGAGGTCCTCCACGACCTCCTTGAATATGGGCAGATGGCCGGCATGGTGGGAGGATATACCCTGCATCAGAGCCTCCAGCCATTGTTCGAACCCGAAGACTCGCAGGTCCTCCGGGGGCAGCCAGGACATGCGCTGCATTACCTGCGCCTCGATCTTTTTCTTCTCCTCCGGAGAGGTAAGATCAAGACCGGCATCCATACAGTGGGTAACGCCGGCGTCGCAGCCGGCCCGGCTGAATATAAAGTATATGGCTGGAAGCATACCGGACTTGTGCAACCGTGCCACCACGTCCGAACGCCTGGGAATGAGGTGCCTGGTGCGGAGGCGCTTGCCTCCCTTACCGCCACGTCCTTTCGCTTTTTCGTAGTCGCTGACCACCTGGGGAGCGCGGTTGGAGAGCAGGTTAACCATGGTACCGCCTATCATGTAATAATGCCTCAGGGGTACCGGCCGGTGGTCGTTATAGATGGTGACCAGGTCGCCCCGCAGGTCGTTCAACCACTCGCCGAATTCCTGGTAGTTGGACACGGTGGCGGAGAGACCCACGATCTTGGTATCCACCGGCAACTGGATTATTATCTCCTCCCATACCGCTCCCCTGAAGGGGTCCATGAGGTAATGGCATTCATCCAGGACCACGAATCTGAGGCCGTAAAGGGAGAAGGAGCGCTCGTAGATCATGTTGCGCAGGACTTCGGTGGTCATTATCACCACCGGCGCGTCCGGGTTTATACTGTTGTCGCCCGTGAGCAGCCCGACCTTGTCCGTACCGTAAATCGCGCAGAAATCGCGGTATTTCTGGTTGCTGAGAGCCTTGAGCGGTGTAGTGTAGAAAGTCTTCGCGTCTCCCTTTTCCGCCATCCAGACCGCGAATTCCGCCACTACCGTCTTCCCGGATCCCGTTGGGGCCGCCACCAGCACAGAGCGGTCCAGGAGAAGTTGCTCTATCGCCTCCCGCTGGAAACCGTCCAGGGAGAAATCGTACTGCGCCTCGAATTCCGATATTGTATTTGTTTCTTTTTCCTCTATCACGTTACCATTTTAACAGAAGCCGGGACCGGCGCTCAGCAGCGAGGCCCCGAACCCGGAGGATTATCGCCGAGAGGAAAACCGTATGCCGAGCTTTGAGGAGCTGGGGATCGACCGTTTGCGATCGGCCTTATCGTTCCTGGAGAGAGAGCCGCTGCGCAATCTGCGCATCATATGGGCCTTACGGAGGTGGGGGCTCTTTAACCTGGGCCTTCCGGAACAGGGGCGCTATCTCACCTGCGGCGATAGCGGTGGGATCACGGGCTTGATCTTCCTCAACAACCTCGGGTTATTGCGGTGGGAGGCGGGCGGCGGTAACGCGACACGGCTGGTGGAGTGCGCCGTCTCCGCATGGGGGGAACCGGAGGCGCTGGCCGGACCGGAGAAGGACGTGGAGGCGGTGCTGAAGCATCTGGACGCGCTCGCCGGACGCGTCGAGCATGTGGAAAAAGAGAGGTCGCTCTACCTGCGGGATGGTGATCTCAGGCCCGTGCCGGGGCCGGCGCGGATCGCCTGCGAGGACGATCTCGAGGACCTGGTCGAACTGGAGAGAGAGATGCAGCGCGAATTGCTGGGAAGCCGCGCCGCGGGGTGGGTTATAAGGTCGCAGCTGAGAAGGGCGGTCGAGGACGGGGTCGCGTCCGTCGTGAGGTGGAAAGGCAAGGCCGTGGCCAAGGCCGAAATGGACGCCTGCACGCCTGGGGCGAACGAATTGGGAGGAGTTTACACCCTCCCCCGCTACCGGCGCAGGGGGCTGGCCTCCTCCGCCTGCAGCTTGATTTGCCAGGCCTCACTGGCCGGGGGCAGGACGGTCAGACTGGAGACGCAGCGCGAAAACGAGGCGGCGCTGTCTTTCTACACCCGGCTGGGCTTCCGAGAACTCTGGCCCCACCTATTCGTACGAATTATCACGGACGATCGACAGTCTGCATCGCGAAAGCGATAGCGTCGTCTTCGACGCGACGGTTTCCCAGCGCCTGAACGGAGCGGAGCGATGTGAAGGCCTGGCAAGCATACACAGGATGGAATATCTAAGCGACAACGCGACGGTTTCCCAGCGCCTGACACGTGTACGTTACGGATTACTCATAATGGCACGACAGCCTGCAGCGCGAAAGCGCCGCCGCCGTCTTCGGCGGTACGGTGCCTGCGCCGGGACATGTTAGTTGAACCCGATACTTTTATCTTGGCTGACGGACATGTCCGGGCCTGGTGCGGGTACGTCCGCTACCCGGCGTCCGCCTCGTCCTCTTCGGGCAGGTCGAAGGGCGATATGTAGTCCCCCAATTCCGAGCGGGCTTCCTCCAGACGTTGCCGCTGATGGCTGAGCGTGATCATAACCAGCTCCGGGATGCCCCATTCCTTGCGGTATATGCCCTCTATACGGTCCAGCTTACTGATCTGTTCGGGAACGCGGATGGTAAACTGCTGCTCGTAATCGCCATCGGTATAATGCTTTTCGAGGATATCGCGGAAGTATCTGCGAAGGTCCGTGTATACGGGGATGAAGCCCGTGGGACTCACCCGCGCTCTTACCTCCCCGTGGATCCGTTTGACAATCCAGTAGATCCATACCCTCTTGTCCATCATCCCGTTTAGGTAGCCGCCCGTCTTGTCACGCAGGAAGTAATTCACGCCGAATATCCTGGGTGGACTTTCTAGTTCGGTCGCGAATTCCAGGTACTTGAGGATATAGGTGTCCAGGCTCGCGGCCAGGAAATCGAGATTGGACATGGGGTTGAATTTCCTGACGCCCTCCTCGCCGAGGGTGGCGGCGGTGGTCTCCGATTCCAGCGAGGCTGCCTTGGTTATGACACCGTGCGCCCAATCGAAGGACTCTTCGACAGGAACGGTGGTATCGGAGTCTCTCCCCCCGAATATCATCCCTCCTATAGGGACGCCCGCCGGATCGTTGAGGTGCGGATCGCAGTTCTCCAGCTCGCTGATCTGGAGGGTGTACCTGGCGTTCTTGTGCGAGGGGGTTATCTCGTTGCCGTCCTTATCGCGGTCGCCCTGGACCCACTTACCGGCGTAGTTGTAACCGTTCTCCGGTATCTCCTGCCCCATTCCCAGCCAGTATGGTTTGCCGTCTTTCATCAGTACGTTGGAGAAGATGACCTCGGCGGGGGAATTG
This sequence comes from Actinomycetota bacterium, assembly GCA_034188985.1. Taxonomy (GTDB): domain Bacteria; phylum Actinomycetota; class Geothermincolia; order Geothermincolales; family RBG-13-55-18; genus JAXHVT01. The sequence goes on from JAXHVT010000013.1 coordinate 15,372, forward strand.
AGCGCCTTGTATATAACGGGATCGTCGTCGGGGTTGACGTCCTGGATTATGCCGAAGATGCCCTTCTCCACGTTGACCGCGCGCACCTCTCCGTCGATCTTCTTGACGTAGGCGATATCATCGCCGACGATGGTCTGTCCGGGCAGCATGGCGGTTGAGGTCTTGCCGCAGGCGGAGGGGAAGGCCCCCGTTAGATATGCCGAGTGGTCGCCATCGGGGACGCCTACGATGAACATGTGCTCGGTCAGCCATCCCTCTCTCAAACCCTTCTGTATACCCAGGCGCATGGCCAGCTTCTTCAGGCCCATGGTGTTTCCGCCGTACTGGGTGTTGGTGCTGTAAACGGCGTTCTCCTCGAGGTCGATATAGACCCTGCGGCCTTCAACGTTGGCGCTGACCCCGTCGACCAGTTCCCCGGCGGAGTGCAGGAAACGGAAGAAATCGGCTTGGGCCCCGGCCTTCTCGAACTCGTCATAGCCCTGCCTGTATAACAGATCCTCGCTGTGGGCGACGTAGAAGGAGTCGGTTATCTGGCAGCATAGCTGCGAGAATATGGAGTCTTTGGGCCCCAGGCAGAAGAAGCGTACCAGCATCTCCTTCCCGGCCATGGCGTCCTCGAGGAGCCCCAGCACCTCCTTGAGGCCGGATTCCCTCTCCATGGAGTTGATATGCTCACCGAGGTGTACGTCCCGGGGAAGGAGGTACTTGGTGTTTTTCTTGTCCCTGGCTTGGTCGTGGAAGCCGTCGTAGTGCACCGTGTGGCCGGGGATGGCTAGCTCGCTCTCCTCGCCTCTGGCGACGGCCCGTTTGCGCACGTAATCCACATCTTTTTTATCGTCCGTGCATATATAGATGGTCTCCGGGTCGCATAACTCGATGGCCTCCGCCACGAAACGGAAGAGCTTGTGGTTGTCCAGGGCGGCGATCTTGTCATAGTGATCGCTATCGAGCCTGTCCCGAAGAAAATCGAGATAACTGTCACCCATTATCAGATGTACCTCCTTTGCGGATATCACCCCCACGCCGGCCGGGCCATCGCCTTCGACAACGAACTCCCGGGTCGCATCGACGAGCGACACACCCCATATGCACCTAGTGTTGCCAGTTATGCCAGTATTCTAACATGATTGGGGAGGCATTCGATTCGTGTAAGCGGTTATAGCCCCCCTACCAAGCGAACCTTACTGCTGCATTGGGATCTTTCCCCGCTCTTTGCCTATAAGGTATTGAATATCGAAGGGGGTGGCTTGGAAGGATCGAGCTCCAGGCTGATGGCCCCCTCCTGGCAGAAGGTTTCGCATACACCGCAACCCATGCATTTATCGTCATCGACATCGGCCACCATATCGTCGTTGACGATGACGGCGTCAAAGGGACAGGATTCCTCGCAGCTGCCGCAACCGGTGCGGGCTTCCTTGTCCACCACGGCGGTGAACCCGGAGGAACATATGTTGGTGGTTCCCAGGGTCTTGAAGGCTTTCATGGAACGCAGCAGTACGGGCATCAGTTGCACAGCGCGTAGAAACGGCCTCCGGCGGCGTCCTTGAAATAGGCGGCGTGAATATGTCCCCTCTCGTGTTAGGCGCGGAGGATTTCAGCCGCTTCCTCCGGCGTGATGCGCCTGAAATTGTTGGTCTTGAAATTTTCCAGGAAACCCACGAAGGGCTCACCTATGGCCATGCACACGTTCAACGGCAGGCAGGGGCTCTTTCTCGTCAGACGGCAGGCGCAGTCCAGAACGCCTATATGGTCGGGGTCCTCGAGGATTACGTCGTTGGCCACCTTTTACGGTATTACATGTTCGGTTCGCTCGAGCGAGACGTTCTCCTTTACATTGACCAATCCCAGGGCGTGCTCGAGTTTCATGATCTTGCCGTGATAGGAGTCGGTTTCGGGCGAGAGCATCTCCCTGGCTACCTGGCTCACCAGCACTTTCACTATGCCCTTCAGCTCCACTGGCAGCTTCCCTGGCGGCTTCTTCTCCACCAGGTTGGCCATCCTGCCCAGGCGGTATATATATTCGTGGATGAACTTTCCCTTCTCGTCATGGCCGAACATCTTTAAGTAGTTTTTGACGCTCTCACGCATGATTCGTACCTCCCGGCATACTTTCGACGTTTTTTCCCATTCGAATATTATAACCCCACCATGTAGCGGGAGCCCATCGTCTGTCAGGGCGTGCGGCCAAAGGCCACTTACTCCTGGAAGAATGCATCATCCTTTTGATAGACTGTCCCTGATCAGGAGTGATCGGCGGGACCGCGCATAACCGGATTTCCGGTCATTGAGCGGGATGTGTAATCCACCTGTTTGAGGGATGTGAAGCGCGATCATGACGGCTGATGGGAAGCACTGGAAGGCCGATATGGAATTCTTGACTCGGGAGGAGATAGAGGCCCTCCAGTTGGAAAGGCTGAGGGAAGTGCTCGAGCTGTGCACCCGCAGTCCCTTTTACGGTAAGTGGTTCCGGGACGCCGCCTTCGACCCCTCGACGGTGAGGTCCCTTGAGGACATCCGACGCCTTCCCTGCATGGACAAGAACACCCTGCGGGGCGAGGATCCGACCGCCTTTCTCACCGTTCCCGAGGAGGACGTGGTGCGCATGCATTCCTCCTCCGGCACCACTGGGCAGGCTACGGTGATCTTTCATACCGCGAAGGACATAGAGGCCTGGACGGAGTTGGGGGCGCGATGCATGTATATGATCGGGGTCCGCCGCCGGGACGTCTTCCAGAACATGATGGGCTACGGTCTTTTCACCGGGGGTCTGGGCTTTCACTATGCCGCCGAGAGGCTGGGGGCTATGGTTATACCCGCCGGATCCGGCAACAGCAGGCGACAGATACAGATCATGAGGCAATTCGGAACCACGGTGGTCCATATCATCCCCAGCTACGCCCTGGTGCTGCTGGAAGTCTTCGAGGAAATGGGTTTGAATCCGCGCGACGATACCCGGTTGCGCATCGCCTTCATCGGCGCCGAGCCGCACACCGAAGGCCTGCGCCGCCGCATCGAGGAATATTATGGCGTGGATGCCTTCAACTCCTATGGTCTATCGGAGATGAGCGGGCCTGGCGTGGCATTCGAGTGCCCGGCCAAGGAGGGGATGCATGTCTGGGAGGACAGTTTCCTACTGGAGGTGTTGGATCCCCACACCCTCGAGCCGGTCGGGGAGGGGGAGGAAGGGGAGCTGGTGTTCACCTCCCTGCATCGCGAGGGAATGCCGCTGCTCCGTTATCGTACCCGGGATCTCTCCTCCGTCCTGCCCGGCGTTTGCGGTTGCGGGAGGGTTCACCGCCGTATCTCGCGCATAAAGGGGCGCACCGACGACATGTTTATCGTCAAGGGGGTCAACATATTCCCCATGCAGGTCGAGAAGGTGCTCCTCGGGGTCCTGGGGGTGGGCTCGAACTACCAGATCGTGCTGGATACCATGGGGGTAAGGGACGAGATGCGCGTGATGGTGGAGGTTTCGGGGGAGCTGTGGCACGGGGAGGTTCGCGAGTTGAATCGCCTGCGCAAGAGTATCGTGGATGAACTACGGCAGGAGATCCTGGTTACACCCCTGGTTGAGCTGGTGGAGCCGGGCGCCCTGCCCAAGGGGGAGGGCAAGGCCGTTCGCGTGGTGGATAAGAGGGATCATGCGAGGGGAGGATGAGAATGGCACACCAGATAAACGTCTTCGCCCAGAACCAGCCGGGTAGGCTGGAACGTCTGACCGAGGTCCTGAGAGACGAGAACATCAATATCCGCGCCATAACCATAGCCGGCGCCGACGATTACGGCGTGATCAAGCTGCTGGTGGATGACCCGCAAAAGGCCCAAGCCGCGCTCAACGAAGAGGGGTTTTCCACCTTCATGAAGGAGGTCATCGCCGTGGTCATGGATGACCGGCCGGGGGGTCTGCACGATATATGCCGGTCCTTGGGGGAGAAAGGCGTGAATGTGGAGGATGCCTACGGCTTCGTGGTCAAAGACAGGAACACCGCCATCCTGGTCGTAGAGGTGGAGAAAATACCCGAGGCGGAGGGATTCATTCACGACTCGGGATTCGAGATAATGAGCGACGAGGAGCTATACTCGCTCTGATATCGTTCGGGACGAATGGGCAGTAGGAGGACGGGGGATAGCGCGCATGGATCCAGGGCGTACCGTCGCTTTCGCCAATCAGAAGGGAGGAGTGGGTAAGACCACCACCCTTCTCAACCTGGCGGCGGCCCTCGCCGAGAAAGGACACTACCCCCTTCTGGTGGATCTCGACCCCCAGGCCAACCTGACCTCCGGAGTGGGTGTGGATCCTTATGCCCCGGGCTATTCCGTCGCCGACCTGCTCATGGAGAAGGGCGTATCCATGTCGGAAGTCATCATCCCCTGCTCCCTGCCCGGTGTGAAGATCGCCCCCGCCAAACAGGAGCTTGCCAACTTCGATATCAGGGTGGCCGACAGGAGAGGCAGGGAGAACCTCCTGTTCGAGCGCATCAGGGAAAGTGGCGAGGAAGAAGACTTCGTCTTCGTGGATTGCCCTCCCAGTTTGAACCTGCTGACGGTGAACGCCCTTACCGCCGCGAGATGGGTGATCATTCCCGTACAGTGTTATTATTATTCCCTAAACGGTCTGCGGGCCCTTGAGGGAACCATCCGGGATATCCGGGATGTATATAATCCGGACTTGGGTATCCTCGGCGTGCTGGCCACCGCCTGCGAAACCGGCACCCATATCGCCCAGACGGTAACGCGCGAACTGGAAGACCGCTTTGGTGAGCTGCTCTTTCGGACGGTGATTCGCAAGAGTGTCAGGGTAGCGGAGGCGCCCATGTATGGACGCTCCCTGCTCGGTTATTCCCCCTCCCACGACGTGAGCCACGCCTACCGCGAGCTTGCCGGGGAGTTCCTGGCTCGGCTGCGGTAGTATAATTATAATTGGGGGTATGGGTTTCATCCTGTAGGCGGTCAAGGGTGTGATGAATTGGATTTTCCCGCTTCTACCTGGAGCCTCATTATACATAACATGGAAGAAGGCATCGTTATTTTCGATACCGGTCTGCGCGTTGTCGAAGCGAACAAGTCCGCGCTCAAACTGTTGGGCTTCGGGTCCATCAAGGGATTCAAGGATGGCGTTGACAAGCTCTTCGAGGCGGATATCAGGGAACTGGTACTCTCGGGTGTAGATGTTCTCAACGCTCCCATGAAATGGCAGGATCCGGCCGGGGAGGAAACGAATCTGCTGCGCACCTTCATACCCGTGATAGAGGAGGAAAACGTTGAGGGAGTGATACTGCTGATCAAGCCCGGGCTGGTCTACTTCGCCCCTCCCATGGAGAGCTGGTTGGAGTGGGGTAGAAACTATCTGAACCAGGTTACCGCGAACCTGCACGAGGCCATATGCTACCTGGATCACGAGGGAAGGATAATATACGCCAACTGCACGTTCGAGGATATCGTGGACAGGGAGTTACCGAGTATGGTCGGAAGGACGCTGGCGTCGGTGCTCAAGCCGGTATCACGTCCCCTGTTCCTGATGGAGGTCCTGGAGCGGACCTTGAGGGACGGTTCGTGGCAGGGAGAGTTCGAGATCCAGACCGGTCTCGGACACAGGTCCTTACTGGCGACGGCCGCGGTTGTGAGAAGCGAGAGGGGGCGGGACCTGGGAATAGCCATACTGGCCCGCGATATCACGGAGCGCAAGCATCTGGAGGAGGAGATGAAACGGCGCATCCGCGAGTTGAGCATAATCTACGACCTGCTTCAACTGACCGCGGGCTATCATGATATGGAGGAAACGCTGAAGGAATCCCTGTACCGCATCCTCTCCATCATGCGCGCCGAGGCGGGAGCCGTCTACCTCAGGGATTGGGAGACCGACGAGCTTCACCTGGTTGTATACCAGGGATTGACCTACAACAGCGCCAAGGACCTTACATCCGGAGAAAAGGGCAAGAAGCTCGCCGAGAAAGTACTGGCGGGATCCGGCGGCATGATCGTGAACCAGGCGGAATCCGGCGGACAGCCGGCCCTTCTATCGGGACGGCGAGGGCCGTTGATGTCGCTGGCCGCCGTGCCCATATCATCCCGGGGCAGGAAATCCGGCGTGTTGATGGCCGGGCACAAAAGGAGTTCACACTTCGGCCTGGAGGACCTGTCCGTCCTTCTCTCGCTTGCCTCCCAGGTGGGTGTGGTTTTCGAGCTTACGGACCTCCTGGACGACTTACGAGGTAAGCTGGAGGAACTGGGGAGGGAGAGGGATTTCTCCCGTGCCGTCGTGGATACCATGCCCAGCGCGCTGGCCCTCCTGGACAGCCGTGGCAGGTTCACCTTCGTGAACAGGCGATTCACTGATCTCCTGGGCTATACGCTGCAGGATATGGAGGGAAGGCCGTTCTCCACCATCCTCCCGGGAGGAACCCGTAAGAAGACCATGCGGGATATCATGGTACGTGCCAAGACCGGTTCACGGTGGATGGAGGCGAGGATAACGGGGAAAAGCGGAGGGGAAATGACGGTCCTCTTAACATCCAGCCCTCAACCCCTCGAGGGAGGCGAATACCAGGGTGTTATCGTCACCATCACCGACCTCACCAGCCAGCGGGAGACGGAGAAAAGAGTGATGGAGATAGAGGAGGAGGCCGAGGCGCTGAGCAGGGAACTGGCTGGTACGAAGAACACCCTGAAGCGACTGGACGCCCGCAAGCAAGCCTACCTGTCCATGGTACACCATGAAATCGCCACCCCCCTGAAACTGATAAAGAAGGGGATACGCGAACTGGACAAGGGCGTGGAGAGAATACCCACCGAGGAGGCCCGGTCCAGGCTGGAGTTGCTGCAGCGCGAGGTGAGCTGGTTGGAGAGATTGACCTCCGATATAAGGGACGTGTCGGCGATGGAAAAGGGCAAGCTGAGGCTGCGGCGGCGGGAAACGGACCTGAGGGATCTGACCTGCAGGGCCGTCGAGGAGATGAGCTTGACGGGGAGAAATCCCATATCCCTGGAATTGCCGGAAGTGCCATTGCTGGGGCTGGTCGATGCCGCCCGCGTCGATCAGGTACTGACCAGCCTTATCGATAACGCCATGAAGTTCAGCCCCGCGGGCTCCGAGATAATCGTAAGGCTTCTCCGCAAGAACGATATCGCTTACTGGGAGGTGGAGGACAGGGGAAAGGGCATGGACTCTCAACAGCTGCAGATACTGCTGGAACTTCTTGTCGGCGGGGGGCGAGGCGGGCACGAGCTGAAGACGGGTCTGGGTTTGTTTATATGTCACCACATCGTCCAGGCCCACGCGGGGGATCTCAGGTTTGAGAGCAAGCCGGGCGAGGGGACGCGGGTGAGCGTATCCATCCCCCTGAGAAGCGGGAAGTAGGCGGCGGCCGCCTCGGGAAACCACGGTGGGCATCGGGGCCATAGCGGAAAGCTGACGGATATCAAACCTCCGTTCGGCGACAGACGGATTGGTGAGGACGCTATGGCGGGAGATCGATGCCGATTTCTCATCGCGGGCGGGAGTCGTCGCCATCAGGCAGGCCTGATCATGTGTTTATGGAAGGGGATGCATCGTGTCTGGAAACCCACTTCTCCCAACCTGGGCGGACTGAGCTGATCTCGAAATTGTCTTATAGTAGGATTGCTTTTGCGCCGCGTTGCATAGCTGAAGTTGAGCCCGCAATGTGAGGCTTGGCGATGGATAAGATTGATGACCGGCCGGTGAGAGAACGGACCATATTCACCCTTGGCACCAGCACCAGGAGTATGGAGGATTTCTTTCGGATACTGAAGGAAAGGGAAATCGCCCTGGTCTGCGACGTGAGGTCCTTTCCCATCAGTAGCCGCTATCCCCATTTCTCCCAGGGGTTTCTCGCCGCCTCGCTGAGCCGGGAGGATATAGCCTATCGCTGGCTGGGCAAACGGTTGGGCGGTTACAGAAAAGATGGCTACCCGGCCTATATGAAGACCGGGGATTTCCTCGAAGGCCTAGGGGAGCTGGAGGAACTCGCCGCCGTAACCTCCACGGTGGTGGTCTGCGCCGAGCTCCTTCCCTGGCGCTGCCATCGCTTCCATATAGCTGGAAAGCTCCAGGACAGAGGGTGGAGGGTGGTGCATATCATCGATACGACGCGGGATTGGATCCCGGGGCCTAGAGAGGAAGGTCTCACCCTCTTTTAGCTTCTGGCCGTGGAGGGGCCGCGAACCAGGGCCATGGACCTGCCCGCCGTTCTGCGGGTTGTCCTCGGAGTCCAACGTCTATCTAGATTGAGGAAATCACCCGCTAGGGGGATATGGAATATCCTCCGTCTATTCGACACTTTGAGTAAGTTAGAGCAGCCTACAAGATAGGGGTCATGCGATGGATATCCTCAAAAGGAAACAAGAACTCCCGGTTCAAAGAGTTCAGGAGAATGAGATAAAGATCCAGGAAGTCGAACAATACGTACAGAAAGCGGAGAGGGGACGGCAGGAAGTCCTCTACCTGGCCATCGTGCTGATATTGATACTGGGTATAGGGGTGATAGTCTACATTTTTAACCTGGAGATGATCAACGGGCTATTCAATTCCGATTATTTCAACAACATGGTGCGGATAAGCCTGTCCTTGTTGATCCTGGCTTTCATCGCTTACCTGGCTTACCGGGAGAAGGCCTACAGCCGCCGCTCGCAGCAGGTTTTCAACGAGCTTCAGAACACCACCAGCAACCTGCAATCGCGTCTTGACGATCTCACCTCTCTCCTCGAGGTCTCCAAGCTGGTGGCCATCGCCGATGACCTTCATACCCGCCTCGAGAGCAAGATGCCCCACATGAAGGGGCACTGGAAAAGAGTAGCTTTCTATGCCGTGGAAATCGCCCGCAACATGGAACTGGACGATGACTACATCCGTCTCATCGAAAGAGGAGCAAACTTGATGGATATCGGGATGCTCCAGGTAGCCGGAAGCCTATCGGACGACGTGAACAAGAGAAGACATCTGTCGGACTACGACCGGGAGATGATCAACCGGCACCCCATTCTGGGAGCCGATATGCTGGGGGCTATAAGGCCCAACTGGGAGGTCATCCCCCTGGTGAGAAGCCATCACGAATGGTGGAACGGCATGGGATACCCCGATAGCCTCAAGGGCGAGGCCATACCGCTCGGGGCGCGTATCCTGAGCATCGCCGATTCCTTCGTCGCCATGACTTCCTGGCGTTCGTACAGGGAGGTTATGGATGCCAAGGACGCCGCTAAGGAGATAAGCGCCTACAGCGGGGTGCAGTTCGACCCCAGGGCCGTGCGCGCCTTCCTCGCTGTGGTTACCCCCCGCATCTACGGTATGGCCGGAGATGCCGAGCACGAGGAAGAGCTGGATCTCCTGCGGGAGATAACCGGGGCGGATACGGAGGCGGATACGGAAATAGATGCAAGGTGGCCGCAACACCCGCAGCCTCTATGAGAAATCGATGCTTACGGGGCGGGTCTGCGGACCCGCCCCTTTTGCTGTTGGTGGACGGCATATGCTATTTTATGTGCGGATTAAAGGTTCATGGCGGAGGCGAGGAGATGATGAGTAAGAGTTCTTTGAGGACTGCTTCGTTGTTGGTATATGCCATGCTGGGGCTGTCGCTGCTGGTTTCCGCGTGCGGGGGTTCGGGAGGCGAGGGGCTTCTCAAGAGGGAGCTTCCCGAGAACGCCACCCCGGAGAAGATCCTGCTGGACGGGCTGAACGCCACCGATGAAGCCAGGACGCTCAATTACCTGTTCGACTACGCCCTGGTAATTCCCCCTAGCGCGGAACAGGCCTATACAAGTGAGTTCAGGTTCGAGGGGGAAGGGGATTACAGCGCCGAGACCGGAAACGCCCAGGCCCACATGGTATGGCCAGCCTTCGAGCAGGAGTTCGACTACAAGCTGTACGATGGAAAGCAATATTACCGCATGGAGGAAGGCGGAGTGTGGTACGAGCTTCCCGAGGGATCCAGCTTCAACGTGCCCAGCGTCTCCGATATCACCCGCAACACCTCTGAGTACATGGATAATTTTCAGAAGATAACCCGCCTGGAGGACGAGAGCGTCAACGATAAGGACTGTTATCATATCGCCATGGTCCCCAATTTCGATGCTATCATGGAGAACGAGCAGTTCCTGGACATGTTCGAGGGTGAGGAAGGGGAGATGGAAGAGGGCAGGCTGCAGGAGATCGAGGATCTGAAGACAAAGCTCAAGGACGCTAACGTCAATTACGAATACTGGCTGGATAAGGAATACCTGGTGTTGAGGCGCACGCTGTACAATTTCGAGTATGTTGATCCCGGAGACGATGAGACATCTCCGCACACCGTCAAGTTGATCATGGAGATAGATTTCCCCGCCTACAACCAGGATGTGAAGGTCGATCCACCGGAAAGCACCATGCTGCACAAGGAAACTTCTTCTTGAACGGGAGGTGGAGGATTTGAGCGGGAGAGGGCCGTTTGTTCTAGCCTGTGCAACGGCCGTCATCATCGTGGCCGTTCTGCTCGGCGGTTGCGGCGGCGAGGGCCGCGATCCGGCTGAGACCATGTCTCTGGCGGCCCGGAACGCACGGGATGCCGGAAGCGTTCACGCCCAGATGAACATCACCCTCGCGCCCGAGGAGGGGGAATCGGGCATAGGGTTGAACGTACAGGGCGACGCCTGGCTGGATATGGCCGGGGAGAAACTTGAGGCCCGCTTCACCGTGATGGGCATGGAGCTCTCACTACGCTACGTGGATAAGACGGCCTACCTGGAATGGGGGGGGGATTGGTATTATATCACCGCCGAGTCGATAGAGGGAGTGGGCGAAGGCGCGGTGGAGGCCGCGGTCAAGGTGCTCGTCGACTATCCCGATATATTCAGCTCTTTTTCAAGCGTTGCCGAGACGGGAGAGAAGGAAGTAGGCTCCTTCGAGTGCACGCGGTATGAACTGGTTCCCGATACGGAAGCCCTGCTTTCACTGGAGTCCGTAAAGGCCCTGGCCGGAGAATTGGGCATGACCGAGGACGAGATAAAGGCGTACATAGATAACGCCAATGTGAATATGGAGGTCTGTATACAGAAAGACGAGCCCGTTATAAGGGAGGTCTATTTCGCCGTTGACGTGGATCTTCCGGACGTGGGGGAACTAGTGGGAATACCCCTTCTGCCCTCCAGGGCCCGGGCCGAGATACAGATAGCGTTTCCCGAATACGGCATGCAGGTGGAGGTCCAGTCGCCGCCCGAGGCCAAACCACTCCAGGGCATCCTTTAACCGTGCCGCCCGCATGTATTCGATACCCGGATCATGCCGGTAAGCGGCAGCAGATAACCTTAATTAGATACAGTGGCGCAACGTTCAGGATCTCGAATTTCCCAAAGCCGGCGGCGCCCAGGGCACCGATTCAGGTATCCACGGTCGTCAGGTAATCCTCTTGTCTGCGAAAGCAGATCAATGATGGGGGATGTAGTGCGAATCGTCAATTGTATCGGGCCACCGCCGAACCGGGCGATCGTCGCGGCCCCCATACATATGCTTCAACCATCTATTTTGATAATATAGCCATAACCGAATGCCCTGGAAGGAGCCGGAATGTTCTTTCAAGATATGATCATGTCTCTGCAGCGTTACTGGACCGACGGAGGATGTGTTCTGGTCCAGCCTCACGACGTGGAGGTGGGAGCGGGGACCTTCAACCCCGCCACCTTCCTGCGAGCCATAGGGCCGGAGCCCTGGAGGGTGGCCTACGTGGAGCCCTCCCGCAGGCCGACGGATGGGCGGTACGCAGAGAATCCCAACCGGCTGCATCAGCATACCCAGTTTCAGGTTATTATCAAGCCCTCTCCCGATGATATACAGGATATCTACATCGATTCCCTGCGGGCATTGGGGATTGAGCCCGGGCTTCACGACATTCGTTTCGTGGAGGACGACTGGGAATCCCCCACGCTCGGTGCCTGGGGATTGGGATGGGAGGTATGGTTGGACGGCATGGAGATAACCCAGTTTACCTACTTCCAGCAGGTGGGTTCACTGGACTGCCGCCCCGTCTCCGTGGAGCTTACCTACGGGATGGAGAGGCTGGCCATGTACGTGCAGGAGATCGACAACGTCTTCGACCTGCGCTGGAATCGGGATCTTACCTACGGGGAGATACAGAGGCAGGCCGAGATAGAATGGAGCACCTTCTGTTTTGACGAGGCGGACACGGACATGAGCTTCGAGCTGTTCGACCGCAACGAGGAGGAGGCGCGAAGGCTGCTGGAGAAGGGCCTGGTCCTTCCCGCCTATGACTGCGTCTTGAAATGCTCCCACCTCTTTAACATCCTCGACGCCAGGGGAGTCATAAGCGTTACCGAGCGCACCGGTTACATAGCCCGCGTCAGGGACCTGGCCCGGAGGGTGGCCTCGGCGTACCTGAAACAGAGGGAGGACATGGGCTTTGCCCTGCTGGGGGAGGGATCTTGATATGGCGGAGGAACTGCTCTTCGAGATAGGCACCGAGGAACTCCCCTGGGGGGCGGTGCAGGAAGGCAGGAGGCAGCTGCGGGAAAACGCCGCCTCACTGCTGCGGCGGGAGAGGTTGGATTATCGGAGCATTGACGTGTATTCGACTCCCCGCAGGTTGGCGCTTCTGGTCGAGGGGCTCGAGGATATACAGGAGGACTCCGAGTCCCTGGTGCGGGGACCCTCCCGCCAGGTGGCCTTCGATGAGGAAGGGAATCCCACCCGGGCAGCGGAGGGTTTCGCCCGCTCCAAGGGCGTAAGCGTTGATGGGCTGGAGGTAAGGGAAACCGAGAAGGGCGAGTTCGTATTCGCCGTGGTACGGGAGAAGGGCAGGCACACCACGGATGTGCTACCCGCGGTACTGGACGAGCTGATGCGCTCCTTCAACTTCCGCAAGTCCATGTGCTGGGGCGATGGTGATTTCCGCTTCGCGCGGCCTGTACGCTGGATAACGGCCCTCTTCGGTGGCGAGGTCGTCCCCCTGCGCTTCGAGGGGCTGGCGGCTTCCCGCCTTACGCGGGGGCACCGCTTTCTCTCCCCCGGGGAGGTGGCGGTGGGAAGCCCCCACGATTACCTCGGCGCGTTGAGGGAGGCAAGGGTACTGGCCGACGAGGAGGAGAGACGCCGGGCGGTGCAGGAAGGCATGGAGGCGGCCTTGTCACAAAAGGAATTGAGGGCGGTTGTCGTCAGGGACACCCTTGACGAGGTCGTGGACTTGGTGGAGTATCCCCACGTGGTCCTGGGACACTTCGAGGAGCGCTTCCTGGAGCTACCCCGTGAGGTCCTGGAGACGGCCATGCGTGAGCACCAGCGTTACTTCCCGACGGAAAAAGGGGGAAACGAGCTGGCTGCGGCTTTCCTGCTGGTACATAACGGCGACCCGGGGCAGGATGAGATGATCCGGAGGGGCAACGAGCGCGTGCTCAGGGCACGCCTGGAGGATGCCGTATTCTTCTACCGGGAGGACCTCGCCCTTCCCCTGGAGCGCCGCCTGGATGAACTGAAGTCGGTGGTCTGGCAGGCCCGGCTGGGCAGTATGTACGATAAGAGTCTACGCCTGCGAGAGCTTTGCGCGGAGATCTGCCATAGAGCCCGTATCGATGCGGAAGTGATCGAGAGGGCGAGCCGCGCCGCCTTACTCTGCAAGACGGACCTGGTGACGGCCATGGTGGTGGAGTTTCCCTCGCTGCAGGGAATTATGGGACGGATTTACGCCCTGGCAGAGGGCGAGGACGAAGAAGCGGCCCGGGCTATCGAGGAGCATTACCTTCCTCGTTTCTCGGGTGATGCCCTGCCTCTCACCCGGGCGGGAGGAGTTCTCTCCCTGGGCGAGAAGATCGATAACCTGGTGGGGTGTTTCGGGGCCGGGATGATACCCAGCGGTTCGGAGGATCCCTATGCCCTGCGCAGGCAGTCCCAGGCCATCCTGTCCATATTGGTGGATGCGGGGATGCACCTGGACCTGGGTTTCCTTCTGGAGGAAGCGGCGCGAAGGCTGGAGTTCGTGGATCCCGAGTCCGTGGCCTCGCAGGTGGGGGAGTTTTGCCTTCAGAGGTGGAGGCAGATGCTGGTCTCCGAGGGTTCCAGCTACGATCTGGTTGCCGCCGTGCTCCCCCTGGCCCTTCTCGACCCCCTCGACGCCCGTCGCAGATTGGAGACCATGGAGAAGGCACGCTCGCGGGGGCTTCTGCAAAAGGTCTACACGGGCTTCGAGCGCTGCTACAACCTCTCCCGCAAGTCGGAGACGAAGCGCATGTGGGAGGAGTTGCTTGTGGAAGAGGCGGAGAAGAACCTCTATTCCAAGTTGGTCTGGTCCCAGGGCCCCCTCCGTGATTACCTCGACGAGAATGAACATGAGGCCGCCCTGGAATTGCTTATGGATATCGCGCCAACCGTAGACAGGTTCTTCGAAGACATCTTCGTTATGGGCGACGACGACAGTCTGCGCGAGAACCGGCTGGCCCTGCTGGGCGAGGTCGCGGAGCTTTTCATGCGGTTCGCCGATTTCACCCAGGTGGTCACGGAGGGAGAAGGAACCTGAGGAGCCACCCTGGTTGCCCGCAGGCTCGTGGAGTACGTCAAAGACCGCCTACCGCTTGCTGGTGTCCGGGAAGGCGCTCACGGACCATTGGTTCCCCACCGGGGGCCGCGTGTATTTGCCGTGAAAATCTATTATAATTTCAATATTTCTATGATTTACTTCTTTCGATATCATGGTGATTTACGTAGACACGTCGATATTGTGAACCTGTGAGGGGGAAGTGATAATGGCAGCTACTAAGTACGTGTATGATTTCGATGAAGGCAGTGCCGGCATGAAAAAACTGCTCGGCGGCAAGGGTTCCAACCTCGCGGAGATGACCAGGCTAGGCCTTCCCGTACCGCCGGGTTTCACTATAACCACGGAGGCCTGTAATTATTACTCCAGTGAGGGGGGTTATCCCGAGGGTCTGAAGGAAGAGATAGACGAGCACCTGAAAAGGCTCGAGGACAAGATGGGTAAGAAGCTGGGGGACAGGAATGATCCCCTCCTGGTTTCGGTGCGTTCGGGGGCCGCCATATCCATGCCGGGCATGATGGATACCGTTCTCAACCTCGGCCTGAACAACGAGTCGGTTGAGGGTCTGGCCAAGCAGACGGGCGACGAGCGATTCGCTTACGATGCCTATCGCCGTTTCATACAGATGTTCGCGGACATCGTTATGGATATAGACCGCGATATATTCGAGGAAGAGATCAAGAGCTTGAAGGAGAAGCGCGGGCTCAAGCAGGATGTGGACCTCACCGCCGAGGATTGGAAGACACTCGTGGATAGCTTCAAGGAGATATTCGCGAAGCATGCCCGGCGCGATTTCCCCAGCGATCCCTACGAGCAGTTGGACCTGGCCATCAGGGCCGTATTCCAGTCGTGGGACAACCCCCGGGCCATCACCTACCGCAAGCAGTACGATATCCCGAATGACCTGGGCACGGCGGTGAATGTCCAGACCATGGTCTTCGGAAACAAGGGCAACGATTCCGCAACCGGTGTCTGTTTCACCCGCGATCCCTCCACGGGAGAGAAGCGTCGCTTCGGCGAGTACCTGGTTAACGCCCAGGGCGAGGACGTTGTAGCGGGCATCCGCACCCCCAAAGCGCTGTTGGAGATGAAGGAGGAGATACCCGATATCTATGAGCAGCTGACCGGCTTGATGGAGGAATTGGAGAACCATTACCGCGATATGCAGGACATGGAGTTCACCATCGAGCAGCACAAGCTTTATATGCTCCAGACACGTACCGGCAAGCGTACCGCCGCCTCCGCTTTGAAGATAGCCGTGGACATGGTAAACGAGGGTCTTATAAATAAGGAAGAGGCAGTGTCCAGGATTCAGCCAGAGCAGTTGGACCAGCTCCTGCACCCACGCCTGGACCCGGACGCTTCCTACGACGTTATCGCCAAGGGGCTTCCCGCCTCTCCCGGTGCCGCCGTGGGTGAGGTCGTCTTCGACGCCGATACGGCCGAGGTAAGGGGCTCCCGGGGCGAGAAGGTGATACTGGTGAGATGGGAGACCACCCCGGACGACATCCACGGTATCATCGAGGCCCAGGGTGTTCTTACCAGCCACGGCGGTATGACCAGCCACGCTGCGGTAGTGGCTCGCGGTATGGGCAAGCCCTGTATATGCGGAGCCGAGGCGGTCAATATCAAGCAGACGGAACGTATCTTCGAGGTGAACGGCCTGGTGGTCAGGGAGGGCGATACCATAACCATCGACGGCACGTCCGGCAAGGTAATTCTCGGCGAGATCCAGCTCGTAGAGCCCAAGAAGGACGAGAACATGGACCAGATGATGCACTGGGCAAACGATATCCGTAAGCTCAAGGTACGCACCAACGCTGATACCCCCGAGGATGCCGGGCGGGCCAGGGATTTCGGTGCCGAGGGTATCGGGCTCACCCGTATCGAGCACATGTTGATCGGCGAGGAACGGCTGCCCGTGGTCAGGAGGATGATACTGGCCGAGGATGATGAGGAACGTAGGGCGGCGCTGACGGAGTTGGAACCGATGCTCAGGGAGGATTTCAAGGGTATCCTGAAGGCTATGGACGGTTTGCCGGTGACCATACGTTTGCTCGATCCTCCCCTGCATGAATTCCTACCGGACGAATTGGAGCTCAGGATCGATTTGGAGAAGCTCAAACATATACCCGGCGAGAGAGAGGAATACGAGGCCAAGGAGAAGCTCTATTCGCGAGTACGGGCCGAGGCCGAGGCCAACCCCATGCTGGGGATGAGGGGATGCCGCGTGGGAACCACTATGCCGGGGGTTACGGAGATGCAGGTCAGGGCCATTGTCGGGGCCGCTTGCGAGCTCAAGAAGCGGGGCAAAGATCCCAGGGTGGAGATCATGGTGCCCCTGGTTGCTTTCCGCAAGGAGCTGGAGATAGAGAGGGAAAAGATAATCGAGATAGCCGACGGCGTGATAGATGCCATGGGGGCGGACCAGGAGTATACCGTGGGGACCATGATCGAGCTTCCCCGGGCCGCCCTTACCGCGAACGAGATAGCCGAGGTGGCCGATTTCTTCTCCTTCGGGACTAACGATCTCACACAGACCACACTGGGATTCAGCCGGGACGACGCCGAGGCCAAGTTCCTGCCGCTCTACCTGGAGGAGGGCATTCTCAGCAGCAATCCCTTCCAGACCCTGGACGTGGATGGGGTGGGTAAACTCGTGCGCATGGCTTGCGAACTGGGAAGGTCGACCGATGATCAGCTCAAGCTGGGGATCTGTGGAGAGCACGGAGGGGATCCCCGCAGCATTAAATTCTGCCACGAGGTCGGCCTCGATTACGTGAGTTGTTCTCCCTTCAGGGTACCCGTGGCCATACTGGCCGCGGCCCATGCCGCTATGGAGGACGAGTAAAACCCCGGCGCGGGGACACGCCCGGCTCCGGGCTCTGGAGGCATATCGTAAGACGCGACACCGATGAGATCGTAATCTCACGCCCCCGAAAATGTCAGATTTCCGGGGCTGGCCCCGTCTTCTGACATGTGGAGAAATCGCGGGAACTTAAGGAAGTGGCGTTGTCGTAGAAGAGTACTATTATTACCTTATCGAGGTAGTCTATAAGCTCATGCAGGGTGACGATTCAACTTGCACGCGGGCGACATAACCGCGGCCCGATCTTGAGAAACGAGGGGTGATTTGATGTATATACTGGCCGTCAACGGCAGTCCCAACCGCAGCGGCAACACCGTTTTTCTCCTGGAGACGGTGCTGGCGGCGGCACGGGGGGAGGGGGTCGAGGGAAGGCTTATCCACGTGATGGATGCCTTGAAGGACCAGAAAACGCCCTTCTGCGTGGCCTGCTCCAGCCCCTGTAAGGAGGCCTGTCACGAAAAAGACGCGGGCCTGAAGCAGGCTTGCGACGCCATGGAGGGAGCGGTGGCCGTGGTGCTGGGAAGCCCGGTATATTTCGGAACCGTATCGGCCCAGTTGAAGGCCCTGTGGGATAAGACCAGGGGTTTGCGCACCCGCAAGGCCCTGGTGGGAAAGGTGGGCGCGGCTGTCAGCGTGGGAGCTGCCCGCTTCGGCGGGCAGGAGACCACCGTGAGCGCGTTGCACGACATGATGCTCATACACGGTATGAGCATAGTAGGGGAGGGCTTGCGGGATATCGATGCCGGCCACCAGGGTGTTTGCGGGCAAAAACCCGCCGAAGAGGATTCCTATGCTATAGAGAGAGCCCGTATTCTCGGCAGGCGCCTGGCCTGGGAAGTGAGCAAAGCTACCTCATGACGGTAAGGGAGGAGATAGAGGAATTCGAGGAGCGGTGGCTTTCCCCCCACGCCATGCGCAGCCGGAACAGCCGGGGCCGGGAGAGGGAGGAGAAGCTCGATCCCCTCCGCACCTGTTTTATGCGGGACCGCGACAGGATCATCCACTGCAAGGCCTTCCGGCGCCTCAAGCATAAAACCCAGGTTTTTCTCTCTCCGGAGGGGGATCACTACCGCACGCGCCTCACCCACACCCTTGAGGTCAGCCAGATATCCCGGTCCATCGCCCGTGCCTTGCGACTCAACGAGGACTTGACCGAGGCGATAGCGCTGGGCCACGATCTCGGGCATACCCCCTTCGGTCATATGGGCGAGGAAGCCCTGCATGAACTCACTCCGAAGCCCTTCCGTCACAACGAACAGAGCCTAAGGGTGGTGGATAAACTGGAGTACGGGGGAAAGGGGCTCAACCTCACCTGGGAGGTCAGGGACGGCATCCTCAAACACACCGGTGAGAACCCGCCGGCCACGCTGGAAGGCGAGGTTGTTCGCGTATCCGATCGCATAGCCTACGTTAATCACGATATCGACGATGCCATCCGAGCGGACATATTGCGGGAGTCGGATCTGCTGACATCCACCCTCGAGATACTGGGCCGCCATCACAGCCAGCGTATTAATACTCTGGTCAATGACATCGTGGCCGAGAGCATGGGAAAGGATGACGTGCTCCAGAGCCTCGAGGTGAAGGCGGCCCTCAACGAACTGCGCGCCTTTCTTTTCGACCGGGTCTATATCGGCTCCGTGGCCAAGCGGGAGGAAGGTAAGGCCAAGCGCGTGTTGCTGGCCCTCTTTAACTTCTACGTCAAACACCCCGAGGAGATGCCGGACGAGTATCGTGGTGAGGAAGAGGATCTAAGGATAAGGGTCTGCGATTATATCGCCGGGATGACCGATCGCTACGCCCTGCGCAAATACGGCGAGCTGTTCCTGCCCCGGGAATGGGTAGGCGAGCTTTAGGGAGCTGAGCATGGCAGGTGGAAGGATAAAGGACGAGGATATCGACGCCCTGCGCGAGCAGGTCAGCATCGTGGACGTTATATCCGACTACGTACAATTGAAAAAGGCGGGTCGGCTGTTCAAGGGCCTTTGCCCTTTCCACGACGAGAAGACGCCCTCGTTCATGGTGGATCCCGCCAAGCAGCTCTATCATTGTTTCGGGTGCGGTGAAGGGGGGAACTTATATACCTTCCTGATGAAGAAGGAGGGCCTGGACTTTCGCGAGGCGGTGGAGAAGCTGGCCTCCCGGACGGGCTTCAACCTCCATTACGAGGGCGCGAGCCGGGGAGGTGGCGAGGCGGCCAGCCGCCGCCAGAGGCTCTATAACCTCAACAAGTGGGCGGCCGACCTCTATCACCAGGTTCTCGTATCCCATGAGGCGGGTAAGGGAGCTATGGCTTATCTGGAATCGCGGGGTATGGGTGATGAGGCGGTGCGGGAGTTTCACCTTGGCTTCGCTCCCAAGCAGTGGGATTTCCTCTACCGCAAGGCCATGCACAAGGGTTTCCCGGCCGCCGATTTCATCGGCGTCGGCCTGGGGCTAAAAGGGGAGCGGGGAACCTATGATCGTTTCCGCGGACGGCTGATCTTCCCCATCCAGGACCTTCAGGACCGGGTGATCGCATTCGGTGGAAGAGTCATAGGTGATGATACCCCGAAGTACCTGAATTCGCCCGAGACCCCCATATACACCAAGAGCCGGCACCTCTACGCACTTAACCTGGCTCGAAGGGAGATCATCAACCGCGGCTTCGCCATCCTGGTGGAGGGCTACACCGACGTTATCGGATTGTGGCGGGCCGGGGTCCGCAACGTGGCCGCTACCCTGGGGACGGCCCTGGGCGAGGAGCACTTCAAGCTCCTGTCCAGGTTGACGGACAGGATCGTCCTGGCCTTCGACGCGGATGCCGCCGGTATAAACGCCAGCCAGAGGGGCCTCGATTTCTACGACGATTTCGAGTTGGACCTCCGGGTGATGGGCCTGGAGGACGGGATGGACCCGGCCGATTTCGTGTTTGCGGAGGGTGAGGAGGAGTTCATGCGGCGCGTGGACGAGAGCCTGCCTCTGCTGGACTTCTGCCTGAACAAGGTAATGCGGGAACACGACTCCTCCGATACCAACTCTCGCCTGCGGGGAGTGCGCAAAGCTGTCAACATCGTCGGAGGCCTGAAGAGGGACCTGGATTCTGAGAGGTATATCAAGTCAATAGCGGATTGGGCCGGCTCGGGATACGAGGCCGTTTATGATCTCTATCTGCGCTCCAGGGGCAGGGAAGCGGTAGGTGAGGTGGTGATATCGGAGAGCTCCATCGCCGTTCCGCCCCATATCAAGGCGGAGCGGGAGGTCCTGCGCTTGCTCGTGCACCATCCCTTTATGTTGGAGCAGGCACGACTGGACCTGGACTCCGGACTTTTCGAGGACGAAATGGACCGCGGGGTATTTCGGGCTTTGATCGACCCGGGCCGCGAGAATGAGAACGCGGCCGGCGGGCGAGACAGCCGCGTAACCGATATGGTAAAATCGCTGGATTCGGAGAAGATGCGTAATCTGGCCACGGCGTTAGTCTTCGATAAAAGCGGGAATCTTGATATTAAGGGTGAGGACGACGTCAAATCGATGTACCGTGACTTGTTATCGACTTTGAAGGAATATTATATCGAGCGTCAAATAAGGAGGAAGAAGAAGGACTTGGAAAGCCTATCCTCGGCCCAAATTAGGGATCATATCCGGGAGCAAGAGCTGACGGAGGAGATTTTCGCTCTCGAGCGCTTGAAGAGAGAGCTGAGGCGGGATGGCTAAAGAGATTTCGCGGTTCATTCGATTATCCATTAGGAATCCTCTCTCGGGTGATCTACAACGTGGAAGATTGGAAAGACCTCGATTACGAAGAAATTAAGGAGCTGCTCTCCAAGGGACAGGGCAGAGGGGTTCTTACGCAGGATGAGATCGGCGAATCCCTGCAGGCGCTGCACCTCAGCCCGGAGCAGATGGATCATTTCTATGCCCTGTTGGAGGAGCTGAACATCGAGGTGGTGGATGGACCCTCCGCCGAGAACCTACGCGATCTCGAGGATGAGGGTGATGACAACCTGGAAGAAAAAGAGGAAACCTTGGATAAGGACATGGAGCTGGCGGGAAAGACTCCCACTAACGACCCGGTGCGTATGTATCTGAAAGAGATCGGCAAAGTCCCCTTACTTACCGCCAAGGAGGAGGTGGACCTGGCCAAGAAGATCGAGGCCGGGGAGGAGGCATCGCAGGTACTGCGTGAAAGCGGTGACGAGCTCTCGCGCGAGGAGCTGAGGGCCGTACGGCGCCGGGAGAGGGTGGGGCAGGAGGCTAAACGCAAGCTGGTGGAGGCCAACCTGCGTCTGGTGGTGTCTATCGCCAAGCGCTACGTGGGCAGGGGCATGCTCTTTCTCGACCTTATCCAGGAGGGCAACCTGGGTTTGATAAGGGCGGTGGAGAAGTTCGATTTCCGCAAGGGATACAAATTTTCGACCTATGCGACATGGTGGATAAGGCAGGCCATAACCCGGGCTATCGCCGACCAGGCCAGAACCATCCGCATACCCGTGCACATGGTGGAGACCATTAACAAGCTTATCCGTGTTCAGAGGCAGCTCCTTCAGGAGCTGGGCAGGGAGCCCATTCCCGAGGAGATAGCCGAGCAGATGGAGTTGAGCCCCGAGAAGGTGAGGGAGATAATCAAGGTTTCCCAGGAGCCGGTATCCCTGGAGACGCCTATAGGGGAGGAGGAGGATTCCCACCTGGGAGACTTCATAGAGGACTCCGACGCGGTGGTGCCCATAGACGCCGCCTCTTTTATTCTCCTCCAGGAGCAGCTGGAGGATGTACTCAACTCCCTCAACGAGAGGGAGAAGGAGGTCATCAGGCTGCGCTTCGGTCTCACCGACGGCCATCCCCGCACTCTGGAGGAGGTAGGTAGGGAATTCGGGGTGACCAGGGAGAGGATAAGGCAGATCGAATCGAAGACCCTGGCCAAGCTGCGCCACCCCACTCGATCCGCCAAGCTCCGCGACTACCTCGAATAAGAAGGGGTCAGGCACTGACATCGGACATTTCGCAGGTCAGCCCATCTTATTCCGTTACGATCTTGAAGACCGCCACCTGCGGGGGTGCGTACTGGGAGACGAAGAGGCGGTCGCCCTCGGCGCTTACCGCCATGCCTATGGGTCTGAACACGGAGATGGTGAAGGTCTGGACCAGCTCCCGCAGGTCCACGCTGCCCACGGTGCCGTCGTCGTAATTGCAGACGAAGAGGGTGCCTCCATCGGGGGTTATGGCGATTGTGCGAGGCTTGTTGCCTACCGGGATGACGGCGGCGATGGAGCCCGCCAGCCTGTCCACCACGGTTATCGTACCCGCCACGTTATTGCTGACATAGAGGGTTTCGCCTCCGGGGGATGTGACCACGTGGCGGGGGTTGGTGCCGCAGGGTATCTGGCGTATGATCTCGTGCCCGCCGTCGACGTCCACCTCGGCCAAGGTGTTGCCGCCCATGACGCAGATGTAGGCGCGGTCCCCTTCGGGGGAGAAGCAGATGCCCCGCGGCGTACCGTACATGGGTAGCTGTTTCACCGCCTCCCGTCTCGCGGCGTCTATAACGGTGACGGTGTTAGAATTCCAGTTGGATACGTAAACCCATCTGGAGTCCGGGCTGACGGTCACCTCCTTGGGCATCGCGCCCGTGGCCACCTCGCCCACGACTTCCCCGGCCTCCGTGTCCACCACCACCACCTTGCCGGAGTTATACAGTGATACCCAGGCCAGGCGCCCCTCCTCGGTGAAATCCGCCTCCACTGGCTCGTCCGACAGGGCTACCGTCTTCTCCAGCCCGTAATCGAGGGCGTTGAATATGAACACCTTGTGGGCGTACAGGTCGTTTACGAAGATGCGTTGACCCCCGGGCATGAGCTCCACCGATTTGGGACCCGACTCCACTTGCAGTATCTCCAGAGGCTCGAGGCCCACGACCCTCTTGATGACGGGTGGGGTTTCCGGGACCCCGGCCGCCGCCTCCTCTACCGCTTGCCCCTCGGTTTCAACCGCGGGTTCGCTGTCCTGACCCGATGTCCCCCGGCTGGCCCCGCATGCCGAGAGAAGCAGGGCGCATGCAAGCAGCAGCACCAGTGTACCGATCAGCACCTCGATATTGAACCGCTTCAATTCAGTCTGAATCCTTTCCCGCGAACCTCTTTCCCAGGGAGCGCAATACCGCGCAGGACAGGGCCAGCCCCGCCGCGGCGGCCAGCCCGGACCTGATATAAGGCGTGAAGTAAACGGGCTTGGAGAAAAGCTCCTTCTTTATATCCAGGCAGTCCTCGAGGATATGGCCGACGGCCAGGCAGGCGGAGGCGCAGGCGTTCTCCATGCCCGCGGATATGAAGGTCCTGGTGTAATCCCCGCACAGGTAGAGGTTTATATAGGGGGTTCTCTGCGACGGCCTATATCCGTCCGTGCCCGGTCTCTGGGCGAAGACGCCCTGGCGTTCCTTGACCACCCTCCATTTGCTCACCTCGGCCTGGCGGGCGGCGGGCATTATCCTCTCGAATTCCCCCAGGGTGGTGCGGAATATGAATTCGTCGGGAAGGGACATGAGATGGAAAGCAGGGGTGAGGACGAACTCAACCATGGAGCCCTCGGCCTCCTCGGCGAAGCGGGGGACTATGGTGTGCAGGTCGGCGAAGCAGTTGAAGATTCCCCGCATCTGGGCGGCGATGTATTCCATCTCGGTCACGAAGCGATCGAACCATATCTGTACCGATACCGAGGGGGCGTCGTCGATATGCCAGAGATACTGAAAGAATTTATAGTCGAGGGACGATTCTGGCAGTATGCCGCGCAATACATAGTAAGGAAGGGCGGAGACATAGACGTCGGCCTCCATGGTATCGCCGTCCTCCATGACCACTCCCGCCACACGGTTATTCTCCACGACGATGGACCTGGCGCGCCGGCCGAGCACCACCTCGCCGCCGGCTTTCTCGATGTACTCCCTGGCCTTGTCGACGTAGATATCGCCCAGGCCGCCGTTGGCGAAGCCTATACCCGGGCGGGCGAACATCTCCTTGCATTGCACGGACCTTATCCAGTAGATGAGGGTCTTGGCGGAAACGTGGTTGAGTTCCAGGAAGGTCAACCCGGCGCCGAAGGGGCGGAAGTGGTCGATGGCCGTGCGGGTCATGCCGTGCAGTTTAAACCACTCCAGCAGGGTTATCTCGTCGGCTTTCTCCAGCTGTTCGTCGGACATGAGGCTCGCGGCGAGTACCGCGTAACTGATGCTGGCCTGATCCAGCCGGGACATGGTGGAGAAATTGAACGCCCGCGCCAGGTCGGCAGGCCCTCCTCCCATGGGCAGGTCGCCGCGCCGCCCGGCGTCGTCGTAGATGCTCATGCCCTTTGTCCAGCGCAGGGGTTCGGCCCCCACCTTGCTCATGAATCCCAGGCAGTTGACGTAGTGGGGGAAGAAAACGTGCAAGGCGTTGTCTACGGTATCCCCGTCCTCGTCTCTCCAGGACGAGGCCCTGCCCCCCAGCAGCCGGGTGGCCTCCACCAATTGTACGTCGATATCATGATCCACGAGGTTGGCGGCCGCGCAAAGCCCGGCCACACCTCCGCCGATCACCAGTGCTCTCATGGCGCCTCCCTTGTCCACGTAACATTATAACCGTGCCGGCCCGTATAAATCGCGGCGATATACCCGTCCATCCCGGAGCGGTGTCCTCTTTCGATCCCTCCCCGTGCCGATCTCCGCTCGCGGGCTCTCGGGCATGCGGCAAACGTACCTATCATACCCTCATCCATCCGGGCACGAAGAGAAAAGCGCGTTTCATCAGGTAGTCCGCGTAATAGGGGTAGAGGCTCAATCCCACCCTGCTCCCCATGCACAGCCCGTGGGGGTAGGTGAGCTCGACAAAGAGGCGGTTGATGTAGCTTATCTTCCAGAAGAGGTTCATATTCCTGAATTCCCGTTGGGCTTGTTCCGGCCGGCTCAGGGCCATGGCGGCTATCTTGCCGCTGACGAGGGCTCCGTGCACCCCGAAGAGCATTACCGGGTCCTGCACGTTGGCCAGGGTCCCGGTCAGGATAAACCTGTCGTGGAAAAGATGGGGGTTGTTGATGGAACCCATGGGAAGCACCCCGACGTCCAGCTCGTGCCACTCCGGGAACTCGATGCCCTCGTCTCTCGCTAGCTGCTCCGGAAACCAGGCCCTGGCGTCGGGGGAGAGAGGGCGCTTGCGTTGAAAGAGCAGGGCGCCCGCCGGACCGTGGATAGTGGAGAAAAAGGCGTAGTCCCAGGTGTAGCGGTCTATGTATACGATAACCCTGGGTCCGCCGTACTCCTCCAGCATGCCCTGGCCGAAGAAGCCGTATACGGGAACGAAGGGGATATCCAGGACCTCGAACGGGTCCCTGAACAGGCCGGTGGCCAGTATGGTTTCGGGGGGTAGATCATCGAAGTCCTTGCGGGTCTTTACCGGGTAGTTGAACTCGAACCGCACTCCTTCCTCAACCGCCAGGTCGTACAGAAAGATATCCAGGGAGGCCTTGCGGGAGCCTCTTTAGACCAGGACCGCCGGCACGTTCTCGGGAAACACGGGGTCGAAGCGGCGACCGAAGCTGTAAATCCGGGCCGTCTTCAAGGGCTCGCAGGTGGGGCCGACGTCTATGCCCGTATAAGCGGCCAGCTTGCCGATGTCCATGGGGGTGCCATCCGCCATAACGTAGGTCAATTCTCCGGTGACCATGTCCCTGGCGGGACCGCCGACGGCGTCCCTCCTCTCCAGAACCCTCACGTCGTGTCCCTGGCGGCGCAGGTTTATAGCGGCGCTCAATCCGGCCAGGCTGGACCCGACGACTATCTTCTCTCCCATATCTCCTCCCCCGGTCTACCCCCCTAGGACGAAAGAGCTACAGGAGCTTGGACGGCTCCAGGTTCTGCAACGCTTCTTAATGATATCAAAAAGGAATAGCGCGGGTGGCTCTCACCGCCTGTTATGATAGACTTTTCACAGGCATCCCGGCATAGCAAAGGTGGTGATGATATGAAGGCTTGTCCCTACTGCGGAGCCCTGAACCCGGAGGACGCCGCATTCTGCAACATCTGCGGCTCCAACCTGGGGGTTGGGCCGTCTCCCGGCCTGCAGCCCCAGGCTCCCTATCAATACCATTATCCGGTGGTCCCCCATTACGCCGGTTTCTGGATTCGGTTCGTGGCGGCGCTGGTGGACGGAATCATCCTGAGTATAGCCATGATACCCTTGAATATAATTCTCTGGGCCATCAACGAGGACTTCTACGTCTGGGGCACGTGGAACGTGCACAACGGCGTCAACATCGGCCTGTTATGGATCTTCACCCTTATCCGGCTGGCGGTGATATGGACTTACTTCACCCTCATGACCGGCCGTTACCAGGCTACCCTGGGCAAGATGCTGGTGAAGGTCAAGGTGGTGGGACCGGACCTGGGCCCCATATCCTATGGAACCGCCGCTCTGCGGGAGATCGTGGGCAAGTTCGTCGCCGCTATCGTGTGCTACCTGGGCTTCATATGGGCTGGATTCGACGAGCGCAAACAGGGCTGGCAAGACAAGATCGCCAATACCTACGCTATATACGAATAGCGGCCCCTGGACTCGATAGTAGAGCGGATAGCGCCGTCCCGATTACTCAAGACGATGTCGGTGAATGACGCAAGCCCCGCGTATGCGAAGGGATTCCTCGTCGATGCCGCCGCGATGTCAGAGAAACAGCACCGGCAGGATGACGCTGTTGCTAACGCCCACCGCCACCACCACGGCGATGATGATCCCCACTATGACGGCGACGGCGATGGATAACCACCCCAGGATGATGCCTATGGTGGCGAAGGATTCGCCGGTCTGCCTTCCCCCGCTGGCGGCTATCTCGTTCTTGGCGCTGTAACCGAGGATAATGGCCACCACGGAGAAAATCACGGGACACATGAACCAGGCCAGTATCCCGAATACCAGGGATGCCACGGCCTTGCCGTTATTTTCCGCCATCACCGGATAGGGCGCGGGCTGAGCGTAAGGAGCACCCGGCGGAGGCGCCTGAGGCGGGGCGGCGGCCACGAGGCTGTTGCCGCAGTTTGAGCAGAATTCAGCTCCATCGGGATTCTGGGCCTGACAATTCGGGCAAGTCTTCATATCTCAGTCCCCCTGTCTATCTTTCTCCGACAGGTCAGAAACATGCAACAATTATATCCCATGGTCCCTATCCGTGTGGCGTTTACCCGATGTGTTATAAGATTTTTTATCGGATGATGCACTCGGACTTTCCTCATATCCACGGGCGGGAATGCAATAAGGGCGGCAAGCGCGGGAACAGCGCCGTGAGTCCGCGGGCATCAGGACCGGATGAGGCCTTTTTCGGACAGCCAGGAGTGCACCATCAGGGCCGCCTTGGCCCCCTCGCCCGCCGCGATTATGATCTGCTTTTCGATGACGTTGGTGACGTCTCCCGCGGCGAAGAGTCCCGGTATGTTGGTATGGTTGTTGGCGTCGATCGTTATCTCACCCAGCCGGTTCATCTCGACTTCGGGCGGTAGAAAAGCCGTGCTGGGGATGCTCCCGATCTCCACGAAAACCCCCTCCACCTCCAGGGTCTCCTTCTCTCCTTGGCGCACGTAGTCTACGCTCTTTACGAAGGTCTCGCCGTGGATGGCGGTTATCTCCGCCGAGGTCAGGACGCGTGCGTTGTCGAAGTCCAGGATGCGCTCGCGCCGGATTTCCTCGCCCTCCAGCTGTTCGTCAACGGTCAGCATGGTAACCCGTTCGGCTATCCGCGCGAGCTGCAGGGCGGCGTCGAGGGCCGAGTTGCCGCCTCCCGCCACGGCCACCTTCTTTCCCCGGAAGAGCGGCGCGTCGCAGGTGGCGCAGTAGGCAACGCCGCGTCCGCGGTATTCCCTCTCCCCCGGAACCCCCAGCTCCCTGGGAAGCTTGCCGGAGGCCACGATGGCGGAGCGGGCCCGGTATTCCTCGCCGGACTCGGTGATCGCCAGGAAATCGCCGCCCCGAGATTGCAGCGATTCAACGGATGATCCCTCCACCAGCTCCACGCTGTAATTCTCCAGGTGATCCCGAAATCTCTCCACCAGCTCCACTCCGGTTATCAGCTGGTATCCCAGGTAGTTCTCGACCTCCCAGGACCAGGTGGCCTGCCCCCCGACGTCCTTGGAGATAACCAGGGTATCAAGCATTTTTCGGGCGCAGTACACGCCCGCCGACAGCCCCGCCGGTCCCGCTCCGATGATGATGACGTCATGCATGTGCCGCTCCTTATCGCCGTCCCCGATGTATCGTATACAATTTTATATACCCATAGTATTCTTGACTTTACCGCCGATATATAACTCCCGGCCTCTAATCCATGATCCGGGAACGTGCACGGAACACGTCTCGAGCGGTCCGACATCCTCGAACATGGCCGGGAACGGGAGCCCGTGTACCGTAAGAGAGGCGGTATCGCCGGTATGGTATAAAAGCGTTTCCGGGAACATGCATGTCTTATGGATACCGCCTTTATACCTGCAGAGAAGTTGGATTCTAAAGAAATGACACCACCTTATCGGACCCTGCAGGGTTAGCGCAATAGGCTCTCAAGTCTTAAAATGGAGTAGTCGATCAGGCTATGGAGGTCAAGCATAAATAGTGCAGGCCAGAGGGGGTATCCTTGGACGCTTTATCGAGTATCGTTATTCCGATGATGGTGGAGACTCCTTCTCGGAGGCAGTGATGCTGTATGGCCCTTCCGGGGAACAGATACATTGCGTGTTAGAGCCATTTGGAGAAAGGCTCGCTTTGATGCATACGAATAAGGATTCGGTGGGCTTTATCCGTGTAACCGATGCCGGTCAAGACGGATTCTCCGAGCCACGGGAGGTAGGATATATTGGCGGCGCACATTACTCAGTGGTAGGCAGTGATGCCGGGCTTCATGTCCTGTGGGAGGATAACTGGTTAAATTATTCAACCTGGGACGGCATGGACTTCGGCTCGTTTGAAAAGCTATGGCCTTCTGATGTCAGTGGTTTGGCGATCCAGATCGCCGATTCAAAGCCCACCGCCTTTTTCAGTGTCGATACCATGGGGCGAAACCGGGTGTTGTATAGGCAGAAAGAAGAGGAAGGCTGGGGTAAAACGTATGACATACCGGATGAGGCTCCATTCGAAGGGGTTTACAAGCAGGATTCTCAGACCGGTGCTCTTTATGAAGTGACGCAACAGGCCAGCGACGTCACTAATAACGATGCTGTTCTCTTCCACGATATGGGTGACGCGATCTATCTAGGTTGCCAACATGCTTTCGACTACGTATATATAAAGATGGGACAGGATGACGTCGCCGATTCAACAGTCGACCCGTTAGTAGAATATTATTCCCAACAAGGCTGGATGCCCGTAAGCGGGCTGGAAGACAACACCCTCGGATTCACGGTTAATGAGGGCTGCATATCATGGCAGAAACCATTCGATTGGATCGAGGGTGTAATAGACGGGAAGAATCTCTTCTGGCTGAAGATCACGCGTTCGTCTACGGCTGAATTGGAACCACCGAGTGTGGGGCTGATCGTCCCCGTCCACGACAACTCGATGCCTGTATGCCTGTCTGGCATTTCGGGCTCAATCGAAGCACTGTATTTACAGAGAAAAGACCCATGGGATGCCGATGATCTCAACAGTTTAATAACGTGTAGGATAGATACAGCCGCACCTCAGGTTAACTTAATGTATCCGCAAGTAGACGACATTCTGAGCCAGGCTATCTGCCTCGAAGCAGAGGCGAGCGATTCAGCTTCCCTGGTCGATAAGGTTGAGTTCTCTATTTTTCAGGACGTACAGTGGACCATCTTGGGAGAGGACACAGATGAAGGCGATGGCTGGAAACTCGATTGGGATTCGTCTTCAGTTATCGATGGCGAGTATACGCTTGGCGTTAGGGCTCATGACGATGCCGGTTTCTGGAGTGAATACGCGTCGGTGAACATCATTGTCGATAACGAGCAAGATGAAGAGGCTTCCTTGGATGGCGAACCATCCTCAACATCGGATGGCCAACCAATCACGCTCGGCGAGAATGGAGAGGGCTCCCTCTACATAGCCGCCATCTCCCCCTGCGTGGGGATGACCGATACCAGCGTTGACGTGACCGACCTCTCCGGGGCCGGCTTCGTATCCGGCGCCGCCGTGAGCATCGAGAAAGACGGGGCTACCATAGACGCCACCGACGTGGTGGTGGTATCCGAGAGCCAGATCACCTGCACCCTGGACCTGGCCGGGGCCGCCCCCGGCCTCTGGGACGTGGTGGTGGTCAACCCCGACACCGAGAGCGCGGTGCGCACCTCCGGCTTCAAGGTGGCCGCCGGCTACCGCCACGGCCTGGCCCTCAAGACGGACGGCTCGGTCTCCGCCTGGGGCTACAACGGCCACGGCGAGTGCAACGTGCCCGGAGGCGACTTCGACGCCGTGGCCGGGGGAGGAGGCCACAGCCTGGCCATCGGCAAATACATGGAGCTTCATCATTTCGCGCTATCAGCTCCGGAGAACGCAGTGGCTGGAGAATTATTCACGTTGAGCATAACCGCATGCGATGTTTCAGGTAATACTGTCCAAGATTACAGTGGCACCGTTGATCTCGAACCATCGGGAGAAGGCATTCTATCTCCCACGGAAGCAACAGGATTCGTAAACGGGCAGGTAGATGTGCAAACAACCTATACCAAGGCCGAGGACTTAACGATAACAGCCTGCGATTCCGAGAATCCGGAAATAAGCGGGACTAGCAACGTTATCTCCGTTGCGCCTGGAGAACCAGAGTATCTTACATTGGAGCCTCAGAGGCTGATGATCAACAATGGCGACGAAGAACAGTTCACCGTAGATTGCCAGGATGCATACGGAAATATAGTTGAGCCGGGTCTTATCAACTGGTCCGTGGTCGGCGATATCGGAGATATAAGCATGACGGGTGTGTTCTCAGCAACAACCAACGGTATAGGCGAAGTGGTGGCGTCGTATGGGGAGATGGAAGACACAGAGGTGGCCGGGGTTCGTTGGACAGCTTTCCGTGATCCTTAAGTGGTATCCTGCTCGTCCTGTTCATCATCATGCTGCCGTTGCTTTCCCGGGAAGCGTATCCCAGTAGACCTCATCG
>JAXHVT010000014.1:0-54684 GCA_034188985.1 Actinomycetota bacterium
CTACTGTGGTCTTTTCTTCCTTGACCGCCTCCAGCGCCACCCTGGCCTTGAAGGCAGCCGTGTGGTTCCTTCTCGGTCTTTTCGTCATTTTTCCTGCTCCTTTCGTCTCTGGGGAGCAGTTCACTACTTAAGCGACTGTCCAGTTTTATCTGACCATAAACGGCTGGCTTTGAGATTTTTACGGAGAATATGATCACTAAGCAATCAACAACGGTCTGTGTGCAACATTGAGGGCGAGTACAGGATGATTTGAATTAGATGATGCATTATATTAATATGATGTCCATATGGGCAACTAGGCTATTAGGAGCAACTTTGAAAGAGTTAGAAATCATCGAGGAATTAAAAGAAGGCGCCGGGAAGATCCTGTCCATTCCCCGCTTACAGGTCGAGATAACCCCTTTCAAGACAGGGGAAGCTTGGACGCCCGATTATATCGCTTCGATATCTGTTGATGACAAGGGATTCAATGCAGCCGTTGAAGTTCTCGCCTCAAGAAGTTCGGCGATGTTCCGCGGTAAGATCGCAAGCCTTGTATCCCATACCGAAAAGATCGGAGACCTGGAGCCATTGCTCCTGTCGGATTATCTCAGTGGGGAGAAAAGAGAGGAGTGCAAGAACGCGGGAGTGAACTTCATCGATCTCTCCGGCAACGCCTATGTGGCTCATGAAGGTATATATATTGAGCGTGCTGGTTTTCCTGACAGCTATCCGGAAAAAAGACCGGGGCGCGGGCCTTTCTCCGATAAAGCCTCCCTGATACTCAGGGTGGCCCTCGAGGACGAGAGCAAGCCATGGGGCGTTAGAGAGATGGCCCAAGCTGCCGAGCTCGATCCAGGTTTTGTCTCCCGAATGATGAGGGAGCTTGCGAGAAGGGGCTATTTCGGCAATGAGGGAAGAAAATTCAGGATGCTGGACGCGAAAAGCCTTCTTGAGGATTGGGTGAGCGTATATGACTACCACAAAAATGAGGAGCACGGCTATTTCTGCCTGGCTGATAATCCCGGGGAGATACTCGAAAGACTGCGCAATGAGGGGGAAAGTGGAGACCTATCGTACGCCCTGTCCTTCCAGGCTGGTGCCAACTTAGTGGCTCCCCATTCCGTTTATAGCGCGGTACATATCTACCTGAAGGGGGAGAGCGGCCGAAAGCTGCTTGAACGGCGGCTCAAACTGAGAGAGGTAGAGCGTGGGGCAAACGTCTTCCTGTGCCACCCGCACTACAAACACTCCGCCTTCCACCAGATACATATGGTGGACGGGCTCTGGGTTGTATCGAATCTGCAACTATATATCGACCTGTACAAGTATCCCTTGCGGGGACTGGAGCAGGCCGAATACCTCTACAAGCACCGGCTGAAGGGATTAATCGAGGGATGATGGATGGTGGATTAAAGTTTCAAGTACAGCCTTTTTAAGGTCATTGAGATTCTCGGGCTCCTCCTTGGCCCCGGAGAGCACCCCCGCCCGCTGCGTTCTGCTCCCTGCGATGTACTGAAGGGGAGCAATATTTGACAAATAAATGGAAGAGTTATACTATTCATAGCATGAATAGTATCTATTCAGACCATGAAATAGACTATAAGAAAAGAGATCTGGGACCCAAGGTCGAATCGGCACTTGGCTCCTTTCCGGTTGTGGCGATAACCGGGCCCCGCCAGGTAGGGAAAAGCACCTTCCTCAGGAATGAATTCAGCGGATTTCATTATATAAACCTGGATGATTTCTCGCTGCTGGGGCAGGCGAGAGAGGACCCCGGATCCCTCTGGGAAGGACACGATGAAATCATAATCGACGAGGTACAGAAAGCACCGCGGACACTCGAGGCGGTCAAGCTGGAGGTGGACCGCAGCAAACGCAAGAAGCGCTTCCTGCTTTCGGGCTCATCAAATCTGCTGCTTATGAGCAAGGTGACGGAGTCCCTGGCGGGCAGGGCCATCTACCTGGAGATGCTGCCCTTCACCTATCGGGAGATGAAGGGGAGGGGCGGGAAACCATCCAAACTTGCTGAGATCATGTGCAAGGACTTCCGGTTGGATGAGAAGAGTACAAAGAAAGAGGATCCGTTGCCATATATTTTAAGAGGTTCTCTGCCGCCTCTTCTGGGGTTGAGCGATCTCGGAGACATGTTGTTATGGTGGGAGGGATACGTAAGGACCTACCTGGAGAGGGACTTGAGGGAACTCTCCCAGATAGAGAACCTGGTTGATTTCCGCCGTCTCCTGGGCTCTCTGGCTTTGATGACCGGCAGCGTTATGAACCAGAGCGCCCTGGCACGGGATACCGGCATAAGCCAGCCTACCGTCTACCGCTATATCAAGCTGCTCGAGGTCTCCAACCTGCTGGTGAGAGTGCCCCCCTTCACGGCCAGCCGCAGCAAACGCATCGTCAAGTCCCCCAAGCTGTATTATATCGATCCGGGGCTGAGCGCTTTTCTCGCTGGCTATCACGATATGGATTCCCTGCGTGACGCGCGAGAACTGGGCGGCCTCTTCGAATGCCTGGTCCATCTTCAACTGAGGGCGGACGCGGAACTGCAGGTCCCACGCATAGGTATCTACTACTGGCGGACCTCCGGAGGCCGGGAGGTTGATTTCGTCCTGGAGCAAGGCAGGGATCTGGTGGCGGTTGAGGTCAAGATGACCACCCGGCCTTCTTACAACGATATCAAGAACCTCCTTGGTTTTCTCGATGAACACCCCAGGGCGGTACGGGGCCTGCTGGTACATGCGGGGAGCGCCGTCCGCCATCTCCACGGCAAGGTGATCGCTGTTCCATGGTGGTGGTTGGGCTCCTGATAGAAGGCCTCCTCCCAGGTAGCAAAGCAGCCATCCATCCCGTTTGGTGTAATCGATGTTTATACATGTCAGCAAGACGGTAGATGGTAGACTGATGACATCGTGAGGTGCATTCGGGAGATCCCGAATGAAGGGAACCGGGCGCATGATATTCGGGTGTATCGACGTCCGCGGGAACGGGAGGCACATCGATGGGATTCATGGATTCGCTGTACAGGCAGGGTTCGAAGCCCAGCGGACTGATAGGAACCCTCATAGGCCGGGGAATGAACTCCGGCCATGGCAGGTTCAGGGAGTGGGCGCTTGAAAGGGTCGCCATCGAGCCGGATGCTCAAATCCTCGACGCGGGTTGCGGAGGAGGAAAGACCATCCAGGTCCTGGCCGGGCAGGCCGGTAAGGGCAAGGTCTTCGGCATCGATTACTCCAGGGAGATGGTAAGGCTCGCCGAAAAGGTCAACAGGGATTCGATAGAGGCGGGAGCCGTCGAGATCGTACATGGAACCGTCTCGTCCATGCCTTATCCGGACGATTCGTTCGACCTGGTGACCGCGTTTGAAACCTACTACTTCTGGCCCGATTACGTGAAGGATCTGCGCGAGATATGCAGGGTCTTGAAACCGGGCGGCCGCGTCCTCGTTTTCAACGAGGGCTATGAAGACGGCAAACCGAGCAAACGAAAGAGCGCATTCGAGAGGGCCACGGGCGTGCGTACCCAGACGCCCGGGGAGACGGAGGCCATACTTGAGGAGGCCGGGTTCTCCTCCATAGAGACCACGACGCACCCTGAGAACAACTGGATCATGTTCCTGGCGACCAAGGCATGACCGGCGGGTATTCGGCGTCGACCTCGTGAAGCGGTCTCAGCCGGGATTGCGTCGTGGATGGGCGGCGATCAAAAGGTCACCTCGTGCTTGCGGGACTCGAGATCCGGCGGCGATCCCTGGTTACGGTATTCCTCGAGCAGGGCCCGGAATTCGTCGCCCTCCAGGGTCTCCTTCTCCAGGAGTATGACCGCGATTCCCTCCAGGGCGGTCTTGTTCTCCTCCAGCAGCAGCTTGATCCTCTGGTAATTCTGGGTGATGATCTTTTTAACTTCCTGGTCGATGAGCTCGGCCGTTGCATCGCTGTAGTTGGGCTCTTTCCCGTAGGAGAATTCGCCCATGAGCATCTGGGCTCCCCGCTCCAGGCCCAACGAAACGGGCCCCAGCTTCTCGCTCATGCCGTAGTCCTCCACCATCTTCTTGGCCATTATGGTGGCCTTCTCCAGGTCGTTCTGGGCGCCGGTGGAGACCTGGTGGAAGATTATCTCCTCGGCGGCCCTTCCCCCCAGCAGTACCCCGACGCGGTCCTCCAGCTCGAGCTGGGTCATTATATAGCGGTCTTCCTCGGGGAGCTGCATGGTCATACCCAGGGAGCCTATGCCTCTGGGTATCACGGTGATGCGGTGAACCGGATCGGCTGAGTCCAGCAGGGAGGCGGTGATGGCATGGCCGACCTCGTGAAAGGCGACCACCCGGCGTTCCTTGTCGCTCATTATCCTGCTCTTTAGCTCCAGGCCCCCGATAACCCTGTCGATGGCCTGCTCGAAGTCCACCTCGTGCACCTCTTTCTTGTCGTTGCGGGCCGCGAGCAGAGCCGCCTCGTTGACCACGTTGGCCAGCTCCGCGCCGGCGAATCCAGGCGTGCGGGCCGCTATCGTCTTGAGGTTTACGTCATCGGACAGCCTGACCCTGCGGGCGTGTACCTTGAGTATCTCCTCCCTTCCCCTGATGTCCGGGCGGTCTATCATGATCTGGCGGTCGAAGCGGCCCGGCCGCAGGATGGCCTTGTCCAGTACCTCGGGACGGTTGGTGGCCGCCAGGATAATTACACCGGTCTGGGGGTCGAAGCCGTCCATCTCGGACAGCAGCTGGTTGAGCGTCTGCTCCCTTTCCTCGGTCCCACCGCTGGAGATAATGCCGCCTCGTGTCTTGCCTATGCTCTCTATCTCGTCGATGAACACTATACAGGGGGCCTTGGCCTTGGCCTGCTCGAAGAGGTCCCGGACCCTGGCCGCCCCTACGCCCACGAACATCTCCATGAATTGGGAGCCGCTCATGGAGAAGAAAGGCACGTCGGCCTCTCCCGCCACGGCCCTGGCCAGGAGGGTCTTGCCCGTGCCCGGTGCCCCAACCAGCAGGACGCCCTTGGGTATGTAAGCCCCTATGCGGCGGTATTTCTGCGGTTGGCGCAGAAAATCGATTATCTCGCGCAGTTCCTGTTTGGCCTCATCCAGTCCGGCCACGTCATCGAAGTTAACCCTCTCGCCGCTGCGGTCGTATATCTTGACCTTGGATTGCCCGAAAGACATAGCGCCGGCGCCGCCCAGCCTCTTGGAGAAACGGCGGAAGACGAAGAACCATATAAGTACTATAAATCCTATGGGGAGAATCCAGGTGAGGAGGAAATCCCTCCAGAAGGTGCTCTCCAGCCTTCCGGAGAACTCCACCCCTTTGTCCTCCAATTGCTGCACCAGCTCCTGAATGTCGGTCTCCGGGATACGCGAGGCGACGAAAGTGGATTCCTCCTCTTCCCCCACTTGGAGCTTACCCTCTATCTTGGTATCGGTGATGGTAACCTCCTTGATATCGCCGGCGTTCAGGCGATCCAGGAACTCGCTGTAGCTTACCTCCTCGGCCTGGAAGGGAGTGGAGAACTGGATGCTGAGTAAAATCGCCAGAGCGATCAACCCGTAAACCACGTATAACCAGGTGCGTTTTTTCTTCTTTTCTTCCATAAGCACATTATACAGGTGGTATAAAGGGAAGGGATATGCGCGGGGTCAGCGGGGGTGAGGGCATAATACATATCGCAAAAACCACACACAGGCTCCGGGAACCTCGTGGCGCGGCGTTTTAAGCCAATGCCCGTTAACAAATCGGATTGCCGGGGAATAATAGCATGTGAAAGCAAGGAAAGACTATAAGCACCGGGTTAAGGATCCGTGCCAAGGAAAGGAGGAAACCGCATGCTGTCGGACATTCCCAAGGATCTCGGCAAGGTAAAGAAGGAGGACCTGGACAGGGAGATACTGAGGGCCGGGATCATCGCCGAACTGGACGCTATAAATCTCTACGAGCAGATGGCGGCCATGACGGAGGACAAGCTGATAAGAGACGTATTACTGGACATCGCCGGCGAGGAGAAGACCCACGTTGGAGAGTTCCAGACGCTGCTCCTGATGAGGGACGAGGAGCAGGTTAAGGAGATGGAGGAGGGCAAGGAAGAAGTCGAGGAGATGATGGAATAGGAGGCGTCCCGCCGTGGCACGGTGTATGCTGGCTGCTCGAGGCCGTGCGGCTATGACTTGCGGCCGCGGATTCGTTGAGAGGTTTGGGTAAGGAGGTGTTGTTGTGGCCGAGCCTAAGGACCAATGCGTCGAGGCCGCCAAGGGTCCGATAATCCCCGAAGAGGAGAAGGAGGCTGCCGGGGGCGGAGAGCCGAGGCCGAAAGGAGGGACTATAGTGACTGCCAGAGTTGGCAAGCCGGCACCCGACTTCGAGGCCAGCGCCTACTACGAGGGCGGATTCAAGAACATCAGGCTGTCGAACTACAAGGGTCAGTGGGTGGTGTTGTGCTTCTACCCCGGTGATTTCACCTTCGTATGACCGACGGAATTGTCGGCAGTTGCCGCCAAGTACGGAGAGTTGAAGGAAATGGGAGTAGAGGTACTGTCCATGAGCGTGGACAGCAGGTTCTCCCACAAGATATGGCAGGAGGTGGAGCTCTCCAAGATGGTGGAGGGCGGGGTTCCCTTCCCCATGCTCTCGGACGCCGGAGGGCGCATCGGCAGGGTATACGGAGTATACGACGAGGAGGCGGGCGTGAATATAAGGGGCCGGTTCCTCATCGACCCCGACGGGATTATTCAGGCCATGGAGGTTCTGACCGCGCCGGTGGGGCGCAACGTGGCCGAGCTCATAAGGCAGGTTAGGGCCTACCAGCACGTGCGCGAGACAGGGGAGGCAACCCCGTCCGGTTGGCAACCCGGCAGGCCGACCTTGTCGCCGGGACCCGACCTTGCGGGGAAGGTCTGGGAGGTATGGAAAACCGATCTGGCCTTCTGAACACGACCTGATTTCGCGATTAAAAAGGGCGCCCGTACGGGCGCCCTGTCGCTCGTCGTTACCGCTTACCGCCGGCAGTCGGCGGCCGCGGCCGCTATAGCTCTAGCCGCCGGACTTCCAGAGACCGTGCAGGTTGCAGTGCTCGCGGGCCACGATGCCCTCCTTGGGGGGCTCGAAGGTTCCCTCGGGATCCACGCCGGGTTTGAGGAATATGCGGGAGGACCTGTCGCTCACGATGATCTGGACCCACTCGATGTAATGGTCGTCCTGCATGGGATGGGGGACCTCCCCCACCTTCACCTTTACACCGTCATCCAGAACCTCCACGACGGGGACGTGTTTCTCTACCGCGGCGTCGACGGTGTTCTCCTCCAGCAGGACCATATCCTGCCCGCAGCAGACCAGCATGCCCTTGCCGGTATGAACAACCTCCACGATGTTCCCGCATATCTCGCACTTGTAGATCTGAAGCAGTTCGGTCATTTTCAACGCTCCTTTCGTACTGGACCTTCAATATTGCCTAAAGACCGGTCTTGCGCCGGTTGTAAAATGTCAAAACTCCTTGAACTTGGCACTGGAGGCGCCACATATGGGGCACTTGTCCGGGGCTTCTCCCTCCCGGGTGTGCCCGCACACGCTGCAGATCTGGATCTTGCCGACGTTTACGTCCCCTCCGGAGTCCACCACTTCCCTGGCTTTCTTATACCAGTCGGCGTGTATCTTCTCCGCCTCCAGGGCGTAGTGGGTGCTGCGCACCGCGTCCTTTTCATCCTGCAGCTTGGCGGTCTCGTTATACACGGGGTACATCTCCTCAATCTCGAAGGTCTCGCCGTCGATGCAGGTCTGGATATTGTCCGATGAGGATTTTATCCCCCCAAGTGCCTCCAGGTGGTTTCCGGCGTGGATCAGCTCGGCGTAGGCTATGGCCCTGAACATGCGGGCCAGCTCGTTAAGGCCCTCGGCATCGGCTTTTTCCGCGAAATGCTGATATTTCATGTGGGCCATGCTCTCGCCCGCGAAGGCGTCATTCAAGAACCGCTGCGTCATCTCTCGCATAGGCTCGTTCCCTCCTTGCACCTATTAGTCGAACGCTTTACCGTAACCTATCATTCCCCGTTATGTCGGGAATGAAACGGCGGTCGGGAAAAGCACCGGTGGTGTATGATTAGGGGGTCGTGCGGTCCAGGCTCGAGGGATGGGGGTGTGATCTTCAATTGCTGGAAGGGCCCACGGAGATGCTTATCGGGATGATCGAGGATAGGAAGCTGAACGGTTACACGCTGCAGCTGGGCGATTTCAAGAGGGGAAGGACCGAGAGGGAGTCCTATTTCAATATCTACCTCAATCGCGGCGGCGACTTGTCCCTGCGGCCCGTGGTCCAGGGACTCTTCTTCAGGGGCAGGGGGGATAACATCAAGGCCTGGATGGAGTTCAGGTACGCCCCCGGAGCAGATTTCCCGCACGGCGGCTCCGTAGATCTGGATGACGAGGTTCTCACTCCCGGGCTGATATCCATCCTGGGCGAGCTGATCCCGCCCGGGGGTTCGCTGATGGTCATCTACGGCGCCGAGGAGCATCCCATACATTCGGAGACGGAATGGGGGCTGAAGAGGGGGTTCCCTCCCCCGGCGACGCCTTTGGGCTTCTACCTCTGGGAAAGCGGTTTCCGGTGGTTCAAGGATTGGTATTTCCCGGAGGGATGGTTGGAGGGTGGTATGAAGCTGCAGGCCACACGCCCTATCAGCGAGAGCATACGCAGCGAGAGGCAGGAAAAGATACGGGAGGAACTGGAGGTGTTCGTCGCCCGGAGCGAGGCTCGGGAGCTGACGCCGCTGGAGAAGAGGGCGATGTTTCGGGCGAGGGAGGTGCTGGCCTCCATCCCGCCAGCGGGCGGCCCTTGACCGCGAACGGCTTATCCGCACCTGTTTTCCTTCGCGCCGTTCGGCGAGGAACCACGTAGCATCGCTTCCCGGCGTTATCCATTTATGTTTGCTGAAGATTTTCCTTTATGGCGGCGATGAAGACCGGCAGGTCCTCGGGTACCCGGGAGGTGATGATACTTCCGCTGGCCGCCGGACATCGCGCGAAACCCGTAAAGGCCCGACACGGCTCTTTGCCGGTTCCCGGCCTCTCTTTATTTCAGGATTCCCTCGAGAAACATGTCGATCAACTGGTCCATCAGCTCGGGAACCTCGTAACCCTGCAGTTCGGGAAGGCCCATGATATCCTTCTCCACCAGTAGGTAGCCCAGGGTGCCTAGGAGGAATACGGTGGCGATAGCGGGATCAACGCTATCCTTCAGGATTCCCTTGTCCTTCCACAGGGATATGGTATCGGCTATGAACTCCCGGGCGGGATTCATGACCTTCTCCGTGAAGGGAGCCGCGGCGTCCGGGTTTTTCACCGCCTCTCCGACGATCATACGTATGAAGTCCCAATCGGAGTAGATAACCAGGAATATGCCCCTGGCTATTAATTTGAGGGCGGTTTTAGGCTCCAGCTCGGGCATGAGATCCCGGACGATATCCAGGGCCTGCATGCTCCCGCTGTGGGCCTCCACCACGGCGCGGAATATGTCCTCCTTGCTGTCGAAGTACCGGTAAAGCGCGCCGCCGGTGATCCTCGCCGCCTTGGCAATCTCCACCACGGTGGCGCCGTGCAGGCCCTTTTCAGCGAAGACCTCCAGGGCGGACTGGACGATCTTTTCCCTGGTGCTCAGGGAAACTACCTCGTTTTCCTCGCTCTCCGGCGGCTTATCTTCTCTGGCCATAAGCTGAGTTCAACATCCTGATCCCGCGTATCCCGTCCCACTCCAGCCGCATTCCGGTAGAGGAACCACCCTATTCGTCTCGCTTCGTCCCGGGCAGGAAGCCCGATTCAAAACCCGTTTATCGCTACTGGTTCATAGCATATCAAAATATTTGCTTGAATGGAATAAAGATAAATATTTTTTAAGCGATAAATAATATATTAAGCGTACTATTTATGTTACTGATAGTAATAGTAGTGTAGCGAATGGGGACAGAGGGAGCAGAACGATGAGAAAATACCACTTCAACCAGGTCTTTCATGTCAGGGTCCCGATCCCCGTACTGCCTCTCGCCTTCTTTACGATCGCGGTAGCGGGATGTCCGGGAAGCGGAGCCAGGGGGATAATCGTCGGGGAGATCGAGGCTCAGCCGCTGATTTTTACGGTTTCGGGGAGGGGCAAGCTGGAGGCTTCCGAGCCCGTATCGTATATATATGTTCCGAGGCCAGCGCTCCCATCGAAGCTCTCAACGTCCGGGACGGGGATCTGGTGGAGGCGGGTCAGGTACTGGCCAGCCTTGACCGGGAAGCCCTGGAACTGGAGGTTATAGAGGCCGAGTCCAATTACCTTACCCAGACCTCCATGGGAGACCTCTTCGCCTCGCTGTTCTCCGACCTCGAGTCCCTGTTCGGTGCCGTGAACGCCAGCCTGGGCCTGGCCGACTACTACCGCGCCACCCTGGCCGAGGCCGCCGTGGATTACCGCGAGGAGATCGAGATTCTAGCCCCCTAGCTTCCTCCCGATACACGAGAGGATGGAGAGGAAGTACGCACGCCTTTTCGAGCAGGCGCCCACGTTTCCCGGTGTGAGCGGCAGCGGCCGCCGCCCGCAGCGAGCTGGCCGAGACCTACTACCGAGATGCCCTGCACACGGTCCAGTGCGCCGACATGTGCGCCCCCATCTCCGGCCGCGTGTTCTTCGTGCCCAAGGGGGGCATACTGCCGCAGGATTACCTGGCCAACACCCTGTACCTGGATATGGTTGGGGAGGAACATATCCCCGGAGCCGCGGCGAAGGGACTGTGCAGTTACCGGCTCTCGCCCAGCTGCGCGGTGGGATACCTGGGCCTCGATTACACCCCCCGTTGCGGGCCCAGCATATTTCGGTCTCAGCGA
The DNA here is from genome assembly GCA_034188985.1 of Actinomycetota bacterium. Classification (GTDB taxonomy): domain Bacteria; phylum Actinomycetota; class Geothermincolia; order Geothermincolales; family RBG-13-55-18; genus JAXHVT01. The sequence continues at coordinate 10,829 of JAXHVT010000014.1, forward strand.
CCCCGACCTCATCGACACCTTCTGGACCGAGATATAGGGCAGGTATTTCGTCATACCCCAATCCGTGGGGTTGATTTCCTGCCCCACCTACGTAGATCCCTCCCTTGCTCCCGAGGGCCGCCGCTGCCTGTCGTTTATGACTCTGGCCCCCCGGCATCCCGCGGAGGGAGCCTGGAGTGACATCAAGTGGGATTACCTGGACAAGGGCATCGACATGCTGGATGCTGTCTACCTGCCCGGGGTGAAGGATCAAGTCGTCTTCAAGACCGTCGCCACCCCGGAGAACTTCGAGAGCAGGCTGCTCATACCGGACGGCTGCATCTATTCCTATTCCCTATTCCATATCCGTTCTCAGCCAGGCGCTCTTCCGTCCCGGCAACCACTCCAAGTGTATAAATAATCTCTATCTCTGCGGTGCCAGCACCCATCCCAGCGGGAGCGTGCCCGGGGCCATATACGGCGGCATCATGGCCGCCGACCTGGCTCTCTCCGACATCGATGGGAGGCGATAGGGATGAAAAGCGGATCTCGACCCCGCTGACCGCTCTAGCGGTGTTGCTGGGGCTGGCCCTGCTGGCCTTGGGATCATGTCCGGCGTCTTCGGCCGTGAGGAATACCGCTCCGCTGTGGTTCTGACCCTTCTGGACGGCTTCACGGCGTTGCTGGCATTTACGTTGATATTCGGCCGCCTCGCCGACGACGGTTACAGGACGGTGTTTTACACCGTATTCATGCTCTCCAGCGTGGGGCTGGCCCTGCTGGCGGCCTTCTTCGGGATCATGGGTGTGATGCTGGGAGATTACGGTTACGGGATACTCCTGGCCGTCATGCTGTCCTGCTATGGCCTGGCCCTGATCATGGTGGGAACGGCCAACCATTTTCTTTCCCAGCGAACCTACCGCGCCTATATCTACGATTTCGCGCGGCAGCTGCCTCATGTCTATTACCGTTACAGGACTTGAAAGGAGCGTAGCGATGAGAGGAAAAAGAAAGGGTAACATGGGTGACGATACCTCCCGCGAGGCGGACTTCCTCTCCATGACCCTGGAGATGATGGACCCGGAGTTTCTGGCCGGCACGGCGGAGTCGAGCCCGGATTTCGTACTGGGCATGCTGCAGTCCCTGGATTCCGGCGCCCTTATCGAGGCGGTGAACCGCAACCCCGAGCTCTTCGCCCGGCCGACCCGTTCCATGCCCCGGGAGGTATTACGGAGGATGCTGGAGGAGAACCGCGAAATAATATGCGAGATGGTTCGCAGGTTGGATACCTCTTTACTGATGGAGATGATGGGTTATCGGGATGAGTGATCTGAGGACCGATCTGAGAGATGGCGACCTCAGGATCCAACCGGGCGTTGTGAACAAGACCTCCAAAACCCTGCTAACATTGTATCAGCGCAGGGGCCTGAGTATCGCCCGCGCCGGGGCTCCATCGCCGCTCTCCACCTTGAGCGGCAGGCAGAGCAGCTCGTAATCGCCGGGGGTGACCCGGGACAGGTTCACCCCCTCGAGTATCCACGCGCCCGCCTCCAGGAGCTCGAGATGGATGGCGGCCATATCCGAGAAAAAGCCTCCCACGGATAGATAATCCACGCCTACCAGGGCGACCTCGCGTCTCGCCAGGTACGCGGCGCCCTCCTCGGAGAGGGAGACGAACAGCTCCGAGAAGCCGTCCAGGTTCCAGAGACGAGTCGAGTTGGCCGTCTTGAACAGGACCCGTTCCCCCTTAGCTATATGGTGTTCGTCCAGCTCGGAGGGGCTTATGAGTTCCGGGTCGCGTATCTCGATGACGCGGGCCGGACCTATGGCCGTATCCAGGGGCATCTCGTCAATACCCGTACCTTCCGGTATGAAGTGCAGCGGCGCGTCCAAGTGGGTTCCGGTGTGTAGGCTCATGACGATGCGGGACAGGTTGTAAGGGTCCCCTCTTTCCAGGTCCATCGTCCGCCTGATGTCCACTGCCTCGTCCGTGGGCCAGTGGATCATCCCGCTGCGGATAGGCACCGATATGTCCAGGTATTCCATTTCTCGACCCCCCTTTTTACCACGATGCCCCCGGAGCCGTTTCAGCCTGCGGCATCGCTGAGTCCGGCTGATTCCCACCCCGGTCAGGTTCCGCCGGTCTATGATATAAAACGTTGTGCCCGGGCGGCGCTTTATCTTATTCTAAACTCAAACAACGCCCGATACAGGAGGATGAGGAATGAAAGAAGGACGCGAAGACCGGATACGCGGTGAGGTACGGAGGACCTACGCCGACATCGCCGGGTCGAAGAAAGGCTGCTGCGGCCCGGACCCCGGATCCGGTTCCTGCGGCTGTGGTTCCGCTCCCGCCGTGTCCGCGTCGGAGCTGAGGGGATATACCAGGGATGAGCTGGACAGCGTTCCCGGGGACGCGGATATGGGACTGGGCTGCGGCAACCCCCAGACCATAGCGGGCCTGAAGCCGGGCGAGGTTGTTCTGGACCTGGGCTGCGGGGGCGGCCTGGATTGCTTCCTGGCAGCGGACAAAGTGGGTGATGAAGGCCTGGTTATCGGGGTCGATATGACCCCCGAGATGATCGCCAGGGCCCGGGATAACGCCGAGAAAGGCGGATATGACAACGTCGTATTCCGGTTGGGTGAGATCGAGCACCTCCCGGTGCCGGACGACAGCGTCGACGTTATCGTCTCCAACTGCGTAATCAACCTCTCCCCGGACAAGCTCGCCGTCTACCGCGAGGCATACCGGGTGATCAAGCCGGGGGGGCGCCTGGCCATAAGCGACATGGTGGCCCTGAAGCCCCTGACCCGCGAGATGCTCGAGGATAAGGACCTGATGTGTAAGTGCGTGGCGGGCGCCCTTCCACCGAGGGAGCTGGAGGGGATACTTATCAAGGCCGGTTTCACGGATATCGGGATCGATACCCGTGAGGAGAGCCGCGAGTTCGTCAAGGACTGGTCCCCGGGGAGCCGGGCCGAGGACTACGTGGTATCGGCGGCCATTGAGGCCCGCAAACCCGCGCCCAAATGCGGTTGCGGGTGTGCGTCTCCGTCGGAATAGGCATATTCTACACGGGTCGAATCAGGTCACGTCCACCAGCGCCGAGAGGCGTGGAATTATTCCCTCGATGAAGGAGGTATCCTCCACGGTAAGCTCTATGGCCCCCTCGGGGCAGGCGGTGACGCAATGGCCGCATCCCCTGCATTCATCGCCTATCACCGCCCGTCCTCCCTCCAGCCTTATGGCGTCCACCACGCAGACATCCCGGGTGCAGGTGCCGCATCCCACGCATTTGCCGGTGACGGTGACCTCGACGCCGGGCATCCTGTGCACCTTATGGCTCACCTTGTGGGACAGCACGGGCAGCAGTTGCAGATGGTGAGTAACCTCTGCCCCAGCCGGATGTTGAGCCACACCATGTCTATCTTGTTACGCCCGATGATGTGGAAGAGACCGGCCTCGCGGCAGCGCCGCACGTGCTCCCTGGCTTCCTCCCTGGTGACGCGGCGCCCCAGCTTCGGGTTTATGCCCATAGCCACCTCCCCCAGGAACAGGCAGCCCAGGTCGATGGGATTTTCGGTAACCCGAGGCCTCACGGCAGATGCAGAAGTTCATTATCCAGTGGTAGTTGGCCTCCTCCTTCCCCATCTCCATTACGCGGCACTTCATAAGACATTCCCCGCAAAAGGTGCGTTTTTCCCAGTCACTGCAGTCCATGAAAGACATCTGGCTCTTCTTAAAACCCCCTTTCTCTCACAACACGGTTAGGCTTTTCCCGATAAGCGAGAACATGAGTCCGAACAGATCATCGCACCGGAATGGCAACGGATGCAGGTGCATACCTCACTTGCCCGCGGCCCCGGGTCCTCTCCTCGTAATAGACGAACACAGGTTGATGATAAGTACGCTTTGCCTGAAAAGTAAGGATTGCCGGCACGGGGCCGCAAGGGACGGTTGCGAGTTCCTGGCGGGCCTCATTCCCCGTAATCCCTGGCGGCGGCCTTGTTGATGAGGTTGGCGATGTATCCGGCGCCCAGCCCGTTGTCTATGTTCACCACCGCCACCCCCATGGCGCAGGAGTTGAGCATGCCCAGAAGCGCCGCCATCCCCCCGAGGTTGGCGCCGTATCCTATGGAGGTGGGTACGGCTATAACCGGGCAGTCCACGAGCCCCCCCACAATGCTGGCCAGGGCCCCTTCCATCCCCGCTACGACCACGATGACGTTGGCGCCCCGAAAGACCTCGGTATGGGAGAGCAGGCGGTGTACGCCAGCCACGCCTACGTCGTAGAGCTTTTCCACGGTGTTGCCGGTGAGCTCGGCCACGATGCAGGCCTCCTCCGCCACCGGGATATCCGCCGTGCCACCGGTTACCACCACTATCTTTCCCACCGGCTCCATTTCCTCCCTGCGTATCATGATCAAGCGGGCTTCATTGCGGTATTCAGCCTCCTGGCAGGTCTTGAGAACCTCGCGGAAGACCTCCTCGGAGGCCCGGGTGAGGATGATATTACCGCTGTTGTTCTCGAGCAGGGACTCCACTATGGGGCGGATGGTATCGATATGCTTACCCTCGCAGTAGACGACCTCGGGAAGTCCCTTGCGTAGCTCGCGGTGATGATCCAGCTTGGCGAAGCCCAGGTCGGTGACGGGCTCTGCGGCGATGCGCGAGACCCCGTCCTCCACAGGCATCTCTCCCCGCTCTATCCTCTCCAGTATCCTTCGCAGTTCCTCTCTGAGCATCTTTCCGCTCCTCTTGCGGGATATCTTACCCGTACGCCGCCGTGTAACACTCCCATCCGGTGCCCTTTATTATAAGTTCTTCCTGGATGATTGTGACCCCATCTGGTGTTGAGCAAGGAGGGGGGCGGCAGCCTCGAAATCTTTGTTGGACCGGAAACGGCGTAGATGATGGCGGAACAAGCCGCGTAAGCGGCTCGATGTGGAGGTGACCGGTGTTAATCCCGCGCTCGAGAACTCTCGCTTTATTAGCGGTATCGCTGCCGCTGGCCACGATCCTGGCACCCATGTCTCTTTCCGCCGGGCCCGCGCTGGCGCAGGAATGGGTGGGGCTCATTAATAGTGGTTTCGGCTTCACCGCCAATACCTCGGTGGAATCCATGATCTTCTACCGTGGCGACATGTATGCCGGAACCCGCAACGACAACGAGGGCTGCCAGGTATGGTGTTACAACGGCACGACCTGGATCCAGGTGGCGTCGGGTGGTTTCGGCGAAGCGGTCAACCAGGCGGTCTCCACCATAACCGTGTACGCTTCCCGGCTCTTCGTGGGCACCGCCGCCTCTTCCGGCGGGTGTCAGGTTTGGTCGTACGACGGCCTCGAATGGACCCGGGAGGTGGGAAGCGGCGGGGCGGGCACACCCACCGCCCCCGGCTTCGGCGACCTGGCCAATCAGACCGCTTTCTGCATGACCGTGTACGGGGATGACCTGTACGTGGGGACCCGTGATTCCTCGGGCGGAAGGGGATGCCAGGTATGGTTCTATGACGGGTCCGGCTGGAATCAGGCGGAGGGCGCGGGATTCGGTGACAGCCGCAATTTCGCCGTTTCCTCCATGGCCGCCAACGGCCTGGATCTCTACGTGGGCACCAATAACCAGATAACCGGCTGCGAGTTGTGAAGCTACGACGGGGCTTCCTGGGAGCGGGAGAACACCGACGGATTCGGGTACGCTCATAATACCGCCGTGCAATACCTGGTTATGGAGGAGGGCGGACTCTACGCCAGTACCTATGAAGACGCTGGCGCCGACGGTTGCGAGGTCTGGAGCCGCGAGGCCAACCGGCTGCTCTACTTCGCCGAGGGGTACATGGGCGAGGGATTCCACGAATATATCTGTGTGGGGGATACCTTTGCGGAGGAGGAGAGGGCCGCCGTCACCTGCTTCTTCCAGGAGGGTGAAACGTGGACCCGGGTCATATACGTGCCTACGAACTCGCGCGCCACGGTCTGCGTCAACGAGGACGCCGGCCCCGATTACCAGCTCTCCATAGGCATCGATTCCGACCGACCCCTGGTGGTGGAGAGGCCCATGTACTTCAGCTACAAAGGCTTCTGGTCCGTGGGACACGACGGAGCGGGCTACTCGTGGGGGTGACCTTCCTGATAAACCCCGGGTCACGGGGGAAGAATAATAAGCCGGAGGGGATTCGACCATCTAGACGCTATGCCCCTGTTGAAAGAGACGGGGATGGGACGGTTCCGCGTCACGTCACTCATCGAGAGGCCGCGGTTGGAATCGGGCCGGGGCCGAAAACGGGGGAGCGAGGTTCGGCGGTCACCGCGGCTGAAGACCTGGAGGGGTGATAACTATGACGAGGGGAATAGGAGACAGGTATCATGGCGAGACCAAATACCTCAGGGACAGGATGCCGGGAGGAGGAATGGACTGGTCCAACAAGCCCCCGGCGTATAAGGAATACGCGGGCAGCCGCCGCATCGAACTGCCGGTGCCCGGGCCCCGCGAGGGCATGGACCTGGACGAGGTTCTGAGGAGGCGGACCAGCGTTCGCGACTACAATCCCCGGCCCCTGCGGCTGGAGGACTTCTCTTACCTGTTATGGGCATGCACCGGCATCCAGAGGGTGGAGCGGGGATACGAGTTTCGCACCGCGCCCTCCGCCGGCGCGTTATACCCCATAGAGACCTACCCGGTGATCAACAACGTGGAGGGACTGGATATGGGGCTCTACCATTATGATATCAGGCATCACCGACTCGAGGAGCTGCGCAAGGGGGACTTGCGGCTGGATACGACCAGGGCGGCACTGGGCCAGGGGATATGCCGTGAAGCGGCCGTGGTGTTGGTCTGGACGGCCATCTTCGCACGCTCCAAGTGGAAGTACGGGCAGAGAGGGTACCGCTACGTATACATGGACGCCGGCCACATCGGGCAAAATCTCTACCTGGCCGCCACCGGTATTGGCCTTGGGGTATGCGCCGTGGGAGCCCTGTTCGACGACGAGTTGAACCAGGTGTTGGGCGTGGACGGCGAGGAAGAGAGCGTTATCTACATGGCGACCGTGGGCCGTCCCGGCTGAGACACGGCCGGTTCCTTTGATCCCGTTGTGAATCTACAAGAGGGCGCGGCGTGCCGCGCCCTTCTCTTATATGTAGTATTTACCAGTCATCCTGGCTAGGCCTTCGCTCCGTCTTGGGGCGGGCCTTGTTGACCCGGAGTGGGCGGCCCTCGAATTCCTTGTTATCCAGTTCTTCGATAGCGGCTTGTGCCTCGTCGTCGTTGGGCATCTCCACGAAACCGAAACCGCGGGAGCGCCCCGTGTAGCGGTCGGAGATGACGCTTACGCTATCCACGGCCCCGTAGGTCTCGAATAGACCCTTCAGGCCTTCCTCGGTGGTTGAATAGCTCAGGTTGCCTACGTAGATGTTCATCTTGGGTCTCTTCAGCTCCTTTCTCACATGTTCCCCGCCTTACTACCAACCATTGCGGGGAAGATGCCCCCATTCCCGGGCATCTCAATCATTGTAAAGAAAACCATCATCTAATACAAACCAGGCAAGTTATCCCTCGTATGGGGGTTCACACCTCTGGGTCGCATCTTTGATCTTTAATAGATTGCTATAATATACCATTACGAGGGGATGGCAGGATCTCTCTTCTCTTTCGGGATCGGGATAGTATTCACAATCCCCCGCGAGATCGACGCGGTCGTATATCCGGTGTTTAGAACGGAAGAAGTTCTGGATATCATGGAGGGATAACGTTATCATCGGGCGGAGAGGGTTAGTAATACAGGCTTTACGATAGCGGAGAAGAGCCGTCGTGATCGAGCGCGTGTGCGATCGCTTCGGCCATCCCCTCCGCTTTCGAGAATAAGGGTAATCGGCACGGGCCGCACCGATCCCGGCCGGCATGTTTGTTTCCGTTCAAAACGGTGCTCCGGTTCGTGCTTTTGCAGGGATAGGTGGTAAAACCCGCGGTACGGGGAGATGGCTGATATGTCGGAGAGGAGTTCCAGCAGGCTGATACTTGGCGCGGGAGCTTTCCTGGGCCTGATAAGCATGCCGGTCCTGGTCAGATGGATGGATCGGCGCAGGGAGAAAGGGGAGGGGGCCGTGGATCGGCCGTCCATCCTGGACGGCAAGGATAAGGAGGGAATTCGTTCCCTCGACGGGACGGCCCTTTACGTCGATTACCTGGGGGAGAAGGACCCTACCGTTTTCCTGATCCATGGTTATTCGGAGAACGGCCAAGTATTCCGCTACCAGAAGCCCTATCTGGCCGGTAAGTATCGCGTGGTGAGCCTGGACCTCCGCGGCCACGGCAGGTCCGAGGTGCCGGAAAGCGGGAATTACCATACCGAGAGGCTGGCCGAGGATCTCAAGGCCGTGGTGGATGCCTTCGAACCGGAGAAGTTCGTGCTCGTCGGGCACAGCATGGGTGGGTTTACCTCCTTTACTTTCTACGAGCGCTTCGGCAAGGATTACGAGGGAAGGCTCAAGGGACTGGCGATCATCGATTCCACTGGCGTGGATATTACCGGTGCTTCGCCGCGGTGGAGGCTGTTCATTAGCCTGGGTAAGTTACTAGTGGACAACACTTTCAGCCGGGCCATCGCGGCCAGGATGGATAAATCCTCCCTCACGTATTTCTTCCTGCGCTGGCTGGCTTTCGGCAAAAGACCGCCGGCAAGCGAGGTCGAGTTCCTGCAGCAGATGTCTTGTTCAGTGCCCATAGCGGCCCTGAGGGGAGCGGCGAGGGGCTGCGACGACTACCTGTTCGAGCGTCACCTGCCCGGGGTGGACATCCCGGTAATACTGCTGGTGGGAAGCGAGGATTCCCTCATGGCAGACGATCGCCGCAACCAGCGCACTTACTCCCTCCTTCCCGATGCCAGGCTGGAGGTATTCGAGGGCGCCGGCCACAATGCGCTCCAGGAAAGACCCGAGGAATTGAACCGGGCCCTGGACGGTTTTCTCACCGAGGTCTTCGGCGGGGAATAGAGCGCGAGGTACGAGATACGGGAACCGGCCGCCCTCAAGCGGGGGTATCGACCTTTCCTTGCCCCGGGAGCGGTTGTCACCGGGCGGCGCTCACCCCGCGATCCACACTCGCATGTACCCGTTCGGGTTGATCCCCCGCACTTACCCGACGAGGTTGCCGTGGGATTCGTATATGTTCTAGGGTATATATACTCATGCTGCTTATGACCGGCGAAAACATCGAAGGGGGAGATCATGGACGAGAAGGAATTGCTGGTGGAGGAACGGGGCGATATCGCCCTGTTTATCCTGAACCGGCCCGGGAGGAGGAACGCCCCCTTCACCTCCATGCTGGTCTCCCTGGCCTTGAACCTGGAGGAAATGGAGAAGAACGGTAATATCAGGGTGGTGGTAATCAAGGGGGCCGGCGACAGGGCCTTCTCGGCGGGAATAGATTTCACCGGCTTGCCCAAGGGGATGCCAGAGGAGCTACTGGAGCGCATAGAGTCCAAGGGTCCGCTGCAGTACACTTTGGACGCCATAGAGGCTTCCGGCCTGCCGGTGATCGCCATGATCAGGGGCTACATCCTGAGAGGGGGATGCGAGCTCTCCAGGGCCTGCGACTTGAGGGTGGGCTCGGAGGATTGCATGATGGGCATGCCCCACGCGCTTGGGGATCGTCTATCTGCCGGAGGGGCTGGCCCGGTTTATAAGAAACGTGGGTCTTTCCATCACGAAGTAGCTCTTCCTCACCGCGCGATACTTCAATGGCGAGGAGGCCCTGCACATGGGCCTTCTGCATTTCGCGGTGCCCGATAAGCAACTGGAGGAATTCACCCACGAGCTGGCCCGGGAGTTCGCCTCCAGCGCGCCCCTGTCCATCGCGGGGATGAAGAGGACCCTGAACCTGCTCAGCTCTTACGTTCCCCTGGGCGACAAGGAACAGGCCGGGGTGGATGTTATGATAGCCAGGGCCCTCTTCAGCGGGGATGCGGTCGAGGCCATGGCCGCTTTCCGCGAGAAGCGCGAACCACGATTCAAGGGTGAATAGAGCGTCTCCAGGCACATGCGTCATGAACGATGAATAAGGACCGGTACCGGGGTTTTTTTAAGTGAGGAACCGCCACCCGGTTGACCGGGTATCGAGTGAGTCCTCGCCGAAAGGGTGGGGCCGGGAAGCCCGTCGCTAAATTATGACGTGCGATTGACGAATAAAGTAACGAGAACGGTTGAGAGGGTGCTCGACTTATGCGAGAGCATGCTGCCGGATACGCGGTACCAAGCCTGTTGGCGGGAGAGAAGGGGAGATACGATGAGAGGTTCAACGCACGGTCGCGACATTACAGCAATCCTTATCTTGGCGCTTGCCGTGGTGGTGATGACGGCCATGATTCCCGCCGGGGCCGCGGCCCTGCCCCGGCATGATGAGGAGCGGGATGCACCGGACGCGGAGGCGCCTGAAGATATCCCCCACGGGGAAGAACTGAGGGTGGAACGCGACGCTTCCCGGGAGAAGCTCGAGGAGCTTCTCGACGGGGGCGAGACGGCCGATTACGCCGCGGCCTGGTCCGCAACCGCAGCCGCCGACTGGGTGGATCCTTACCGGGTGTCCGAGGGTGATTTCGGCATTTACTGGTGGCCTTCCATGGACGTCGACGGCGCCGGTAACCTGCACGTGGCGTACATGGATCCCATCAACCTGGATATCCTGTACGCCAGCAATCAGGGTGGATCCTGGTCCGCTCCCATCAGCATCCTCGGCGACGATCTCTTCGGCATGTGCCCGGATATCTTCGTGGACGATTGGAACAACGTGCATGTAGCCTACATGACCCAGGACGAAGTGGGAGACGTCATACACGTCGTCTCGCGCTGGGATGACGCCTGGGGTCCCACCTGGAGGGCGTCGGGAGCGGACGACGAATGCTGGTTGCCCTCCCTGGTGAGGGAGTCCGGCCCCGGCGCCACCGATTCCAAGCTGCACGTGGCCTATATAAGCGACGAATCGGGCTTCTGCTTCGTGAAGCACAATCAGACCGCGGGATGGGGGGGAGGCGCCTGGAACCCCGCCTCGGTGGTGGCCAGCGGGCTGGACGACGACTGCGATTACCCCTCCCTGGGAATAGACTCGGGCGACGGCCTCCACCTGGCCTACGAGTTCTGGGATGCCGCGGGCGATGCTAACGTACAGTACAACAGCAGGCCCTACGGTGGCGCCTGGGGATTGGCGTCGGAGAACGCCAGCGGGGGCGAGACCGACGCCCTCATGCCCTCCCTGGCGGTAGGCGCGGGAGATGAGCCCTACGTATCGTATACCTGGGACGACTGGTCGGGGACCGGAGACATGGTTATACGGGGCAATCACCGCGATAACGCGACCGGCTGGGGAGCCCCCGCGACCGCCTCGGGCGGCGATACCATCTGCACGGATCTTATGTGGCAGCCCGCCCTGGGGCTGCCGACGCGGGGATCCATGCTGGCCTACGACGCGGTAAGCGGGGGCCTTTTCGTGGCCTACGTGTCCATGGAAATACTGGATGGTATCGTGAGTATGAAGTGCAATTACTACGACCCCGTGGGCGGCTTCGGGACCCCGGAGACGGTGTGGGGCGCGGACCAGAATATGCAGGCCGACCTTGTGGTCGACGCGGCGGGAGCGCCCCTTGTCATCTGGGTCCACCAGGATCAGCTCTGGTTTCCCAACGACCTCTACCTGTCGACCCGGACGGGTCCCGCGTCCTGGAGCGGTCCCGCCTCCGTTCCCTCCGCCACCACGGCCGTCATGAACTGCGATGCCGTCGTCGATGGCGACGGCTTGACCCACGTCGTGGCCTGGGAGTATGGCGGAGGAGCCCATAAGGTACGTTATTTCACCGGGGACGCCCAGGGCAGCTGGAACGACCACGGCGTTATAAGCGGCGACGACAAGGGCTGCGTCTACCCACGGGTTGCTGTGGGCCCCGACGGGTTGGCGCGGGTCTGCTACCTGAGCCTGGGCTGGATTGTTCCTTTCTTGCCTTTGGAAAACCAGATGAGGTACGTCGCCGACGGCGGCGGTTGGTCCGCTCCGGTGACCATCAGCGGGGCGGATATCCCGGACGGGATATCGGCCATCGGCGTGGATGGAACTGGGACCACCCACGTGGCCTATTACGATGACGATGCCGTCGAGATCCACTACGTCAACAACGCCTCGGGGTGGTGCGCGCCCGAGACCATATCGGGAGGTGACACCGGCGACTTCCTGGTTGCCGCGACCTGCGACTCCTCGGGAGGCTTCCACGTGGTATATCCGGATGAGCCGGGCGGGGGAGACTGGCGTATTCGCTATGCCGCCAGGTCTAGTTCCGGCGCCTGGAGCGGGCCGTCCACTATCAGCGGGGGCGAGGACGATGTCGACGCTCCGGATATCGTCTCCCTCTCCGACGGATCCCTCGAGGTGGTCTACGTCGCCGACGTCGATGGCAGCCGTGACTACCGGTTGAGGGATACCTCCATGCCCGCCGGAGGGGCGTGGAGCGCGCCGTTTACCCTGGGCGCCGACAGCGACTGCGGCGATCCTTCCCTGGCGGTGGATCCCGAAGACGGAGTACACCTCTTTTACATGCTGCCCTTCTCCAGCCTTCCCTGCGACCTGAGATACATGTACTACGACGCTTGCTCGTGGAGCGATCCCGAGACGGTGGTGCCTGGCATCGAGCCGGCGTCTTTCCTATGGTATGACCCGGTCTGCTCGGCCGCGGCGACGCCCGAGGATATACCGTGCTGCCTGTACGAGGACGGCGCATCGCTGTACTACGTGGCTGAGGAGGTGGTTCCGGAATTCTACTTCGCCGAGGGTTACACCGGGGAGGGCTTCCAGGAGTACCTGTGCCTGGCCAACGCCGGGGCGGAGGAGGCGGTCGCCGCCATCACCTACATGTTCACTGACGGGTCGGAACAGGAGCAGAGGATAGCGGTACCTCCCACCTCGCGGGTCACCGTGGATGTAAACGCCGTGGCGGGTCAGGGCGAGGAGGTTTCGGCCAAGGTTGTATCGGACCGCCCCATAGCCTGCGAACGCCCCATGTATTTCTCGTACCAGGGGGCTTGGGACGGAGGGCACGTGACCTCGGGAGTGCCCTCACCATCCAGCGACTGGTACTTCGCGGAGGGCTGCACGACGGCGGGCTTCGAAACCTACGTATGCGTACAGAACCCCGGGGATGATCACGCAAATCTGACTTTCCGCTTCCATACCCAGGAGGAGGGTGAGAAGGTGATCAGCGATTTCGTGGTCGCTCCCCACTCCCGGGCCACCTTCCTGGTGAACGACCTCCTGGGTGGCGGATACCAGACCTCGCTGCATCTCTCCTCCACCTCCCCGGTGGTGGCCGAACGCCCCGTTTATTTTTCATATTCCGGCACCTCGGGATATAGCTGGGAGGGCGGACACTGCGTGGCCGGGTCGGCCGAGCTCTCCTCCTCTTACTACTTCGCGGAGGGCACCACCAGGGCGGGTTTCGAGACCTGGCTCTGTCTCCAGAACCCCGGCTCGGAGGTGGTGACCGTGGAAGCCTCGTATTTCCTGGGCGACGGTCAGGGAGCCGAGGTGAAGAAGAGCTACGACCTGGGACCCGGGCGCAGGCTAACGTTGAACCTGGCCGACGAGGTGGGAGATGGAGTGGACGTCTCCACCCGTCTCTCGTCCGCTTCCCACTTCCTGGCCGAGCGTCCCTCCTACTTCGATTACGGCGGGAACTGGCCCGGGGGACACTGCGTGATGGGGGCCGGGCAGGCCGGCATTTCCTGGCTATTCGCCGAGGGCTATACCGGGGATTCCAACTCCTTCGATACCTGGCTGTGCCTGGGAAATCCCGGGGGCACCAACGCCCATGTCCGGGTCTCATACTACTCCCAGGAGGCCGGGGCACTGCCGCCCCAGGATTTGACCGTGCTCGCCGGCACCCGGGTGACCCTGCTTCTGGACGACCAGGTGGGAGGCGACCACCAGCTGGCCATAGAGATCACCTCGGACGAGCCGGTGGTGGCGGAGCGGGCCATGTACTTCGACTACGATGGGCGGACGGGGGGCCACGCCAACCTGGGCAATTAAGGAAGTGTATTCGCTGGCCTCCCTTTGCCGGGAGCGGGCTCAAACGGGAGAGGAGCCCGGGGCCGGCTCACGGGCATGAACGGTGGGTGGTGAAGCCCGGATATCAGCGGAAGTTGCCGAATTTCTTATGCCGGTCCACCGTCCGCTCCAGTTCGTCCACCGGCTTGGTGGTGTCGTGGAAACAGCTCCCCGGCTTCTCGGACTCCTTCACCTTGGGGTAGATGACTTCCTTTACGAAGGCGAGGGCGGCCTCGGGGTCGTCGTCCATGACCACCCTCTCCAGTTCCATGCGCTCGTTTTCGCCGAACGAAAGTCCCCAGGTCTTCAAAACGGTACCTCCGATTCATGTATGTATCCGCATTTCAATAATACCACTGCCGCCGGCGCATATCCCTGATTTGGGCCGAGATAGCGGCATCGATACCGCAGGGTTAAGGCGTGGCGCGACCGGCCGGAGAGCTTCCGCCTCGGCTCGTTTCCGGCCGGCCGCACCCTCAGATAATGCCCGTTTTCTCGAGGGTCTCTTTCACCGTTCCGGCCTGCTCGGGGGTTAGCTGGGGCAGCGGGCTCTTCACTGTGGTCCTTATGGGATGACCCAGCAGGCGTAGTGCCTCTTTCTGCATGGCGTGGGGAGTGGGGGTGTTGGCCAGGAGGGGGGAAAAGGAATATACCTCGTTCTGTAAGGCGATAGCCTTACCCTCGTCCCCGCTCTTGCAGGCCTCGAAGAGCTCCACCGTCTTCTCTGGGATGATATTCGGTAACGGGCATATGGCGCCGCAGGCACCCACGCTCATTGTGGCCTGCAGGTTGAAGGTCATGCCGGTGAAGACGCAGAAAGCCTCGTCGGTGGCCTCTACCAGCTCTCGCACGTCGTCCACGTCGAATATGGTTTCCTTGGCTCCCACCAGGTTATCTATCTCGGCTATGGCTGCGATGCCCTCGGGCGAGAGATCCAGACCTGTGTTGGCGGGATAGTTATAATAGAGAACGGGCAAGGACACCGCGCCGCAGACCTTTTCGTAAAAACCGTATATGGAGGTATCATCGAGCTTGTAGAAAAGGGGGAGAGCGAGAAGGAGACCTTCCGCCCCGGCGCTGTCCGCGTACAGGGCCATCTCCAGGGCGGGATCAACGCCCCTCTCGTTGATCCCCACTATCACGGGCACCTTCCCGGCGCAGGTCTCGACCACGGCGTCGATTAGCTGTTTCTGATGATCGTGGGTCAGGTAGGGGCATTCCCCGTTGCTGCCCAGGACGACCAGGCCGTGCACGCCCGACTTGGCGAGATAATCCGTCATGTGGCACATTGCTTCCCGGTCGATATCGCCGTAGTGGTCATAGGCGGAGAGCATGACCGCGAATATGCCCTCGAACTTCTTCATGTTTCGCACCCCCCGATGCTGTCGAGATCCGGATTCATGCCCCGGCGCCCGGAGGCGGTTATTCTATATTCTATTCCATTTCACGGTGCCGCGTCCCGGTGGACTCGACAGGAGGCCGAGAATTAAAGGGATGGTTCCCGCGGGTATCTTACCTTACTCTGGTTACGGTTCCGTGGAACTGGGAATATTGAGAGGCAGAGGGGTCGTATCTTCAAAATTCAATTTCTCCGCGGGTAAAAGTGCGGCTAAGCCGTTGATTGAAACAGAATTTATGAGGACATGATCCCTACGTTGGCGATATTCGGGGTTTGTGCAACAGGCTCTCAGGCCCGTCCTTATGCCCGAGGCCTGGGGGCACTGCCGCCTCCGTGCCTGGCAACCATATCGCAGTGGCGTGAAACCGTCGAGAACGCGGAAAAGGGCGGAAAAGTATAATCGTAAGAGTTTGACATAATCAATCCGTCTTGAACCTGGCTCGACGGAGAGATCGCGGGGGACCGGGATCACCTCTCATGTCTTAATCGAGGACACGGGCCACTGAGGACAAAGGAGGGAGTCATAGATATCGCGGGCTATCCCTGGTGGAAGAGGCGCGTGTTCTACCAGATATTCATGAGGAGCTTCGCCGATTCCAACCGCGACGGCATCGGTGACCTGCGCGGTGTCATGGAGCATCTCGACTACCTGAAAGGCGGGACAACGCGTTCACTCGGCGTGGACGCCCTGTGGCTCACCCCCACATATCCCTCGCCCCTGGCCGATTACGGCTATGATATCAGTGACTATACCGCCGTCGATCCGGCCTGCGGCGACATGGTTGACTTCGAGGAACTGCTGGAGGAATGCAACCGGCGCGAGCTCAAGATAATCCTGGACATGGTCCCCAACCACACCTCGTCCCGGCATCCCTGGTTTCGGGAGTCCAGATCGTCAAGGGAAAATCCCAAGCGGGATTGGTACGTGTGGCGGGACGGCCGGGTTCCGGGCAAGCCACCCAACTGCTGGCTCTCGGTGATGGAGGGAAGTGCGTGGACTCTGGACGTCAACACCGGACAGTGTTACTATCACGCTTTCCTGCCCGAACAGCCCGACGTCAACTGTAGGAACCCGGAGGCACACAGAGCCATGCTGGATGCCTGCAGGTTCTGGCTGAACAAGGGCGTGGACGGTTTCCGGCTCGACGTCATCAATTACCTGCACGAGGACGGGAGGCTGCGCGATAATCCCCGCAAGCCGGGGTTGCGGCCCTATGAGATGCAGAAGCACCTCTACGACCGCTGTCAGCCGGAGGACCACGACGTGATACGCGAGCTGCGGCGCATTCTCGACGGTTATCCGGAAGCGATGATGGTGGGTGAAACCTACACCGATGATCCCCGGGAGGCCGCGGCCTACCTTGGGGACGGCACCGACAAGCTGCATCTGGCCTTCAACTTCGACTTCGCGTCCACCAGGTGGTCGGCGGCACGCTTCGGGGGTTCGGTGAGGAAATGGGATCGGCTGATTCCGGAGGCGGGATGGCTTGCCTATTTCCTCTCCAATCACGATATGCCCCGGCATATATCCCGCCTGGGCAGGCTCAGGCATGCTGAGGCAAGGGCCAGGGCGGCGGCGGCGATGCTTCTCACCTTGAAGGGCACGCCATTCCTCTACTACGGTGAGGAGATCGGGATGCCCTCCGGCAGGATACCCAGGAAGCGGCTGCGCGACCCGGTGGGGATCCGCTTCTGGCCGCTGCCGGTGGGAAGGGATGCGGCGCGCACCCCAATGCAGTGGAACGGCGGGGAATACGCCGGCTTCTCCGAGGTGGAGCCGTGGCTGCCGGTCGACGGTTCGCGTACCGTCACCAACGTCGAAACCCAGGTCCGCGATGCGGGATCACTGCTGAGCTTCTACCGTAGTCTGATACGCTTACGCCGGGAGAAGCCTGCCCCGCAGGTCGGGAAACTCGTGATGATGTCAGGCGAAGAAGTAGGCATCCTATCCTATATAAGGGAGTGGGGGAACGACCGTGTAGCCGTTTTCCTGAATTTCACCCTCCAGGCCTTCAGCTTCGGCGGGAGTTCGTCTTGGCTGGCGGAGGGAGCCTGGAGGGTATTGCCGTCGACTCATGGCGGCAAGGACGCCGGGTCCTTTCCAGGCGATTTCCGCCTGGAGGCCTACGAAGCCCTCGTGCTGGAGGCGGAGGCGCCGCCGGGGGAGACCAGGGCCTGAGGTCCGCGCGCCCACCGGCGATGTTAGTATTCGAGTTCGATGAACCCGAGCCCCGGGGCGGAAAGGAGGAGGGCAGGAGCATTGAACCGCTTCAACCGTTATCTGCGACGATTGCCGGCCTGGATGATCATCGTCATATCGGTACTGATAGTGGCGGCGATCGGTTACCTGGATTACCTGACGGGCGAGCAGATCGGCTTCTCCATAATTTTCCTTGTTCCCATCGTGCTGACGACCTGGTACGTGAACAGGAACGCCGGCGTGATCTTGAGCGTCTTGAGCGCTTCTATCTGGTTCGCTGCCGACGTCACCTCCGGAAGTACCTATGCCAACATGGCCATACCGGTGTGGAACGCCCTGGTCAGGATGGGCTTCTTCCTGGTGATCCTTATCGTGCTGGACAGGCTGCACGGCTCGTTGAACAGGGAGAGGGACCTGGCCCGGACCGATTCCCTCACCGGGGCCGCCAACAGCAGGGCCTTCTACGACCTGGCGGGCAGGGAACTCGAGAGATGCAGGAGGTACGGCCGACCCTTCTCCATCGCCTACATGGACCTGGATAACTTCAAGGCCGTAAACGACCATTTCGGCCACGCCGCGGGCGACGATCTGCTCTGCCTGGTGGCGGATATCCTCAATAGCAATACCAGAAAACTCGACGTAGTGGCCCGTCTCGGGGGAGACGAATTCGCCGTCATGCTGGCCGAGGACAGCGCCGGAGAGGCCCTGGTAGCGGTGAAGAAGCTGCGCGGGCTTCTTCTCGTCGCCGTGAGGGATAAGGGCTGGCCGGTTACCTTCAGCATCGGCCTGGCTACCTTCGGCAGCCCGCCGGAGTCGCTGGAGGGTGCGATAAAGAAGGCCGATTCGCTGATGTACTCGGTTAAGAGCGGCTCAAAGGACGGTATAAGGCAGGAGATATACGGTCGGCCGTCTTGAGCGGAGAAACGGGTCAGGAGCCGTGCGGCCTCTACCCCGTTACGGGTTGAATGACGGGTCTACCGCAGATGGTGTTGTGTAGGGTTGACCGCTTTTCAGGATTCCGTGACGGTATCCCATGCATCGGTGCCGCCGCCGGGGGCGTCCTGAGCGGCGGTATTGACCGGTTGCGCCTCGGGGGCGGTTTCGTCTATGGAGCCTGCATCACCCTCGGTGGTGGCTCCCCCGACTCCCCCAGCCTCTCCGAAGCTGGCGGCGAACACCAGGCTGAGGCTGAACAGTATCACGGACGAGATAATGATAAGGAGCAGGAGGCTTTCCTTTCTTGTCATAGTCCCCGCCATCTCCATCTACCTCCATTTCCTCGTTTGTGTGCCTTTCATATACCAAAACGCCTCAACGTCCCGGATATCTACACCCACGGCGGGGGGGATTCAAGATAAAACGCTACCGGATCGGTCGGGCATCCGGCTCCCTTTCCCCCGAGGTCGCGCCATACCGTCGTGCCGGTTTGCCCGCGGTACGGTGGAAACCGCCGGCGATTTTGCTGAAGCGCCTGGCCGTCGTCCATGGAGGCTTTGGATTGACGGGCGTGCCGGGATATACTTAACAGACGATGGTGTCGGGAAATCTGGAGGGTGGCGGTATCGCGATTCCTTTGCTTCAAGCGTTCCACTTAAAACGATAGTCGATCGATTGGCTATAAATGTATAAATGGGGACGATGTAAACATACATGGAGCGAGAAGGTATTATCCGTGCGGTCCTGTGAGGGTGTAGGGAGGTTGGGTGGTCCGTGATGAAAAAACCGCAGACGCAAATATTCGTATTGCTCTGTACCGCTGGGATCGTGGCGATATTCGTCCCGGCCCTAGCAGGGTGCGGATCCTCTCAAGTGAGCGAGTCCATATTCCGGTTCGACGATCCCTCGCGATGCGAGTACGACGAGGCGGTGATAAGCGTTAACGAGGACGGAGATACCCTCGCCGAGCTCAAGGAGCTGTCTGAGGGCGATACATGGACGGCCGTATACAACGACCCCCGTCCCGAGACCGGCCCGGAGTACCACGGCTGCACCCTCGACAACGACGGCAACGTGGTGGCGGTGGGCGTCATCGCCCTTTTCCAGACCGCCTACTCGGTTTTTACGGGGGAATTCATCGTCGTCAAGTACGACCAGAGTGGACAGCTTCTTCCCGGTTGGCCGGTGATATACAAAGAAGAGGGTTTCCGGTGGAACGAGGCCCACAACGTGGTGGTGGACGCCGACGACAATATATGGGTGTCGGGATATACGGGCACCGTCGGCAACGATTTCTATTTCGCCGTCTGGAAGCTCGGGCCCGACGGCAGCCTGGCCGAGGGGTGGCCCAGATTCCCCTTTGGGCCCAACGCCTACGGAAACAATATCATCGTGGATTCCCGGGGAAATATACTCGCCTGCGCCGGCGGTTCGTACGGCAAGACCGTGGAAGGCGTAACCGACTACATGGTAGTGATGAAATACGGGCCCGACGGAACGCCCGCGGAGGGCTGGCCCAAGACCTACCAGGTTCCGGAAAGCCGGCACAATTTCGCCTACGGCCTGGCGGAGGATATGGACGGTAACTTTCTGGTGGCCGGTTTCACCCAGACGGGCGGCAATCGCGACGCGGCGCTTCTGAAGATCGACAGCGAAGGCAACGTGATAGAGGGCTGGCCGAAGACCTGGGATTCCGGTTCCGGCTGGTACGATGAATATTACACTGTCTCGCAGGATAGAAACGGCGATTACTGCCTGGTGGGGATATGCCAGGATGCTACGGGCGAGAACGGCAGGCTGCTGGTGACCCGTTTCAGCGAGGAGGGGGAACAGCTCACCTCCGAGGGATGGCCGCGGATATACGAAAGGGACGGACTTCGTGATTGGAGCCCGCCCGATTCCTGGGGAGGTTCGGTGGACAGCTCGGGCAATATCGTGGCCGCGGCCACCTGCCAGTCGGATACCCACGTGGATACGGTGAAGTACACGCCGGAGGCGTCGATGTTCGCGGGCTTCCCCAAGATCTTTGACGGGGAAGGCCGCTTCGACGTGACCAGGTCCTGCTGCGTCGACGACCTGGACAACATCTATACCGTGGGCTTCTCGGAGTTCGACGACGGCACCGAGCAGGATTATTACACCTTCATAGTGAAATATCCGCCGGCCGCATACTGCACCGCCAGGCCCGCGATCGTCCTGGATACGGGGCTGGATGCCACAGGGCTTGCCGGGTTCGGCGAGACGCTGGGCTCCGAGAACGAGGGCTCGATGGCCTACCAGCTTTCCCCCGACGGAGAGGAATGGTACTACCACGGCGGCTCCTCGTGGACAGGGGCCTCGGACAAGTTCCAGGCCAACACCGCGGACGAGGTGAGCCGGAGTATAGGGAGCTTCGCAGAACAGGCCGGCGGCGGGATGCTGCACCTGAAGGCCTTCCTGGTAAGCGACGGCACGCAGAAGGTGCAGCTCGAGGCGGTAACCGTGAGCCATAAGTAGAATCCTGGGATCGCCCCGGCACGTTTCGCCGGCGGCCGGTCGTGGAGGGGGTGTGGTTATGAAAGTCACCGACTTCGAGGGAAAGAACGTATATATCGTGGGGGGATCGAGCGGGATAGGGTTTGCGGCCGCCGAACTTCTGGCGGAGGAAGGGTCCAACGTCATCATCTTCGCACGGGGCAGGGAACGCCTGGAGGAGGCGCTGGAGAGAATAGGTGGCAGGCGAAAGGGGGACGCGCAGCGCTTCGCCTTCAAGCAGCTGGATATCGCGGAGCACGAAGAGGTCGACAGGGTCATGGGGGAGGCGGTGGAGGAATTCGGCCCCCCGGACATCCTCATCAACTCGGCGGGAAGGGCCCTGCCAGATTACTTCGAGAACGTGAGCTACGAGCAGTTCGACCGCAGCATGAAGATACACGCTTACGGCAACTGGAATGCCATAAAGTCCCTCCTGCCCCACTTGAAGCAGAGGCGGGGCTACATAGTGAATGTCTGCTCCATGCTGGGTTTCATGGGCGTTTTCGGATACTCGGATTACTGCGCGTCCAAGTTCGCCCTCATGGGCCTGACCGAGGTCCTGAAGAGCGAGTTGAAGCCCCACAAGGTGGGGATCTCCATCTTGTGCCCCCCCGACACCGACACCCCAGGCTTCGAGGTGGAGAACCGCAACAAGCCCCCGGAGACGGTGGCGGTGAGCGAGAGCGGCGGGTTGCTGCAGCCCGAGGAGGTCGCCGAGGCGATGCTCAAGGGGATGAGAAAGGGAAAGTTCCTTATCGGGCCCGGCCCGGCCGGGACCATCTATTACCTTAAGAGGTTTCTCCCCTGGCTGGTGGACATGGTTATGGACAGGGACATCAGGAAGGCCCGCGAGAGATAGGGGCCAGGTTCCCGGCGGAGATACATGATCCAACCGTCTCAGTATTCCTCGTAGAGTATCTCCACTATGCCGGCGTGCCTGTCGATGATCGCCTTGAACCCTTCCGGATCATCCAGGGGCACGTTATTTACGTCGATGTAGAATGCGAGCTCGCGCCCGCCCGATGTCACCATGTAACCGCCTAGCGCCCTGGCGAACAGCACGATCCGGTTGTTCATGGCATCGCCCCCGCCGTGGGTACCGGTCTTGGCCTGGACCTTTCCCCTGGCCGGGCTATCGGGCAGCGTACCGGCCAGGCTGCCGTCCACCCCGAGCACCGGCAGGCAGCCGCGGTAGACGTCGAAGTCGTCGCGGGTGCTCATGTAACGCAGGAGCTGGATGGCCGGAGCCGCGCTTACCAGGTTGGAGCCGGTCGCGCCCTGCCCATCGTTCAAGATCAATCCGCTGGCATCAACCCCGGCGCTCACGAGGAAATCGCGCTCGATCGCCAGGCCCTCTTGCATGGTCTGCCCGCCCTCGTGTACGGCGATGATGTAGAGTAGCGTATCCGCTCCCAGGTTGTGGCTGACCTTGAGGATCAGCCTCGCGTATTCCTCGAAAGGGGGCGATTCGAGTAGGGCTACCCGTTCCGCTTCCGTGTATTCGCCCTTCGCGGGAAGCTTACCGGCGTTGTTCTCCCCTGTCTCGGGCGCGTCCACCACTACCCCCGCGCGCCTGAGGGCCTCTATGAACAGGGTGCGGGCGAAGGAGGCGGGGTCCTCCACCTGGTAGGTACTCACCACCTCGCCCTCTCCCTCCGGTACCAGGCCTTCTGCGACGATTACCCCGGGCTCGGCCGTATATACCTCCAGCGCGACCTCGCTGTCCCCGGTGCCGGTCTCCACCCTGTTTTCCACCACGTAGGCGGCGGAAAGCGGTCTCCATTCCACCTCGGCGGCATTTCCCGGCTGGGTAGGCTTGACGACCAGGTCCACGAGATTGTCGTTGATCACCATGGGGGTGATTATATATTCCTCGTTCGCATCGAATGAGCGGCTGGGTCCGAACAGCCGGTCGTCTATGATAACGTCTCCGTTGACCTCCGCGATGCCGCTTCCGGCTACCTGCGCGGCCAGGTCGTCGAGGCCGGCCAGAGGGTCTCCCTCGGTGAGTTCCCCCATCCCGAGAGCGTTGGCGTCGTTATGATCGGCGCTAGTATATTCGATGGTTCCCTCCATGGCGCCCCTTCCGCCCATGGCCAGGTCGCCGCCGGCCACCAGTATCAGGTCGCCGCTCAGTATCCCCCCCGGATCCACCTCTCCCCGGCGGTAGACGGGGGTGCTGAAGGTGTAATCGGCCCCGAGGACGTCGAAGCCCGTGGCCACGGTGAATAGCTTGGTTGTGGACGCGGGGTCCAGCATGAAATCAGGGTTGAGGGGCTCGAATAGCTCGTCCCCGCTTGCGAGGTCGACGACCTTTATGCCCCATGTCGCATACTCGAATTCCGTCGAGTCTATGACCTCTCGCAGGCGTGACGGCAGTTCCCCGCCATCACCCGCCGTTCCCCCGCAGCCCGGTGAAAACAGCACAAGGGAAAAAAACGAGAAAAGAAGCACCAGCAGAAACGGCGTAGGCGGCCTCTTCATCATGCACTCCTTCCATGCATCAAGAACCAAACAGCGTCTGGTTGTCCGTTGGCTCATACCTTACATCGGACCCCTATCCCAAGTCGGCTATAGAATAGAAAACTTGAATTATGAACTGTCATGATGGGTCCACATCTGCTATTTCATGTTCCTTATCGTGAATAGCAACCGCTATGTCTCGATACGAGCAAAGAACGTGGCATTCTTCCCCGATCTGCTGGTCCTGTTCTCTGTTTAAGAGCTAGATAGCCGACAAACGAGAGCTGTTGAAGGGATGTTAGAATAATGACGTCTCGATGTGTGGGCGGCGATAGCCGGACGTACGCTTCGTCCGGTCGGCGGATGAAAAATGCTGAAGCATGATTACCGGAAGGGGGCCATAGGGTTATGCTGAATGTGGGGATCGTTCAGATGCTCGCCGAGCCGCTCGAGGTGGACTCAAACCTCGAGAAGGCGGAGCGTTATATCGCGAAGTGCGTCGATGACGGGGCGCAGCTGGTGGTGCTTCCCGAGATGTTCAACGTGGGTTTCCACCTGGGTGAGTTCCTGATGATGATCGCCGAACCTCTGGACGGCAAGACCGTTGCCTGGCTCAAGCGGCAGGCCTCCCTGCACGGCATTCATATCGTGGGAAGCATATACGAGTCGTACCGGGGACAGTTCTATAACACCATGGTCATGGTGGGCGATGACGGCGGCGTACAGTATTATCACAAGCGCAATCCCACCTGGTCGGAATCGGCGGTCTGGTGCCGCAGTGAAGAGCCGGGTCCGGGTATCTTCGATACCCCATTCGGCCGCATCGGGGGAGCCATCTGCTTCGATTCCTTCGCGCGCGAGACCTTCGAGGGCTTCAAGCGAAGCGGGGTGGAGGCGGTGGTGATCGTGGCCTTATGGGGCGCCCCTCATGCCAGGTCTTTTCACTGGCGCCCCGACCTGTTTATCTCCAGGGCGGGCTTGATCCGCTGGTCGAAAATAGCGAGCGAGGACGTTCCGTACCGTTATGCCAGGGAACTGGGGGTGCCGGTGGCCTTCGTCAATCAACGCGGCGTGATACGCATGACCAGTCCGATCCCCTTCCCCGACTGGCCGGTGCAGAACGGCTGGTACGATTTTGTGGGCGGCGTGTACGTAAGCGGGGGAGTATCCGGATAATCCAGTTTGATGGTCGGTGGCGGTGGGGAGGTTCCGAAGAGCGAGCTCAGAAGGGAGATAAACGCGGCGATGCTGCCGGCCATTGCCGTCCCGGCGAGCCACTGCCACCAACTCCCCGGCCCCGGTATCTTGTTACCTTCGGCGTCTCCGGCATCTCCCTCGCTTTCGGTAACGCCCTCGCCTGTATCTCCCGCCGCTCCCTGCGTGATATCTCTATCCGCCTGAAATGTAACAATGTAATTGAAAGTGAATTCCCTGTCTATTTTCCCGGTACAATCCCAATCGTAATCGAGGTTATCCCACCCAAACCGTGTCCCAGACGCAGTTAACGTCCCTTCAGGTCGGGTTTGTCTACAAATTGCACCTCGAGGGTGCCTTTCCAGCTATTGCCGTAATCTTTTGACCAGTCAACATATCTATCGGTAAGCGTATAGGCGCCCGTAACGCTTCCGGAAAGGGTTTTGCTTTCCTGTCATATCGGCCCTTGAAAACATGGCTTCGTTTTTCAGTCTCAGTGCTATCCCCAGACGATCCTTCGGCTGTCGTTTCCTTGCTTTCTTCCGCACGAGCTTTCCCGCCCATATATACGACTATCTCCGTCTCCTTGATCAAATCTTCCAAATCTACCTCTATTCCCTTTTCCGTTAATTGATCCAAGTCGGTGATCTTGACGGTGAACCACACCTCATCATCCTGCGACTGCGCCAGTGACGGACTGGGCTGAAGCACGGAGAACAGGATGCCCAGCAGGAAGAGGACGAAGAACAGGGCGCCGAATAGCGGCAGGCCCCTCTTTCTCGCCGCCGCGCGATGGGCGCCCATCATCCCACCGCCTTGGTGAAGAGGGCGGAGAAACCTATCCAGGCCATGGAGAAGGCGAAGGCCCCGGCCATGGGGACGATTATGCAGCGCATCTTCTAGCCGGCCCGGCGCATGATCTCCACCCCCACCGCCGCCCCCGAGGTCATGATGGCCGCCTGTAAGAAGGCGGTGGCCGCGTTCCAGCCGAAGGCGAGGTCGGCCAGCAGGGCGAGGGCGGTGAAGGGGATGGCGACGAGAAATCCCCGGGCCACCATATCGAGGGCCCCGCCGTACCCCGGCCCCCGGCGCAGGTCGGGGTTTGCCGCCAGCACCAGGCCCGCCAGTCCGGCCAGGAAGGCTACGGCTATGAGCAGGCCGATGAGGGTGTAGAGGGCCACCTGCCCCGCTCCCGACCCCACGTAGCGTCCGTTGAGCCAGGCCAGGACGGCGAAGCAGGACATCACGGCCAGGCCTGCGGCGACCCTCTCTCCCTGCGAGCCCTCCATCCCCTCCCCCTTCCTATATCCCCAGCAGGGCCCATCCGCCCAGGACGAGCCCGCCGCAGATGGTGGTGATGATAAGGGAGGCCGCCAGCCTGTCCCCGGTCATCTCCCTGCAGATGGCTATGATGGGGTAGAGGGCCCACAGCGCCCCGGTGACCCCGAAGGCCACGGCGGTGTTCCAGCCGAAGGCCAGGTTGAAGATGATCCCCACGGTGCAGAAGATAAGGGTGGAGGTGTAGGCGAGGCAGAAGGCGCGCACCGTCCACTCCGGGGAGCGCTCCCCGCCCAGCAGGCGCGCCATGGCCCAGGCCACGGCCGCCACCAGGGCCACCCCGGCGGTGCCCATGGCCGTGCCCAGAAAGGTGTAGGCCGCCGCCACCCTCGCCGAGGCTGTGCCCACGCGGTGCATGTCCAGCCCGGTCTGCAGGAAGAAGAGGGTGAAGGCCAGCCCGGAGATGGAGATGGAGACGGGCCAGGGGACCCGCTCCATGGCTCCCCTCACACCTGGGCGGGGTTGATGATCATGGTCAGGGCGGAACTCAGGGCCTGCCCGATTCCCCTGCCCCCGGCGCCGCTCTCATCTGCGGGAACACTTTGCGTTTCCAAGCCCTCAGGTTACCCTTTGCTGCCTCAACCCAGAGATCATGATTTAAAGATATCGTTCTCTTGCTTCGGTTGCTGACGATATTATACCCTTTTATGACCGAAATCCCAGCGGTTGACTCCGGCGTTTAACTCTTCTTTGATTTCTTGATCGCGCCCTCTCCCCTGAGGCGCAGCCGCACTTCGATATCCGCTCAACGTCGCTTGCCTTGGCCGAAGCCGTTAACGGTTATATGAACCTCCTGGTAAGAACGGGGAAAGGCGTTGAGGAAGGCGGTTTTCGCCCCTGGTATCATCTGGAGGAATGGTAAGATGATGGCATCAGGAGCAATGCGTGAGAATGACTGATAGCACCCAAAAGACTCGGTGGGAGGGGATCTGCCACGCGGGACAAGCCGCGCACGACAGGGGTTCCATTGACCAAGGTGGAAAAGGCGGCCCTCTTTTCCGCTATTCTATGCGGGACGCTGGCCGCCGCACTGATCGCCTACGGCATAGCCGTAAGAAGCATGGCCCTGTTCGTAGGTGGCATCCTCACCCTGGTCCGAGGCGTCACCGGGATGATGCTCTTTTTTGGCTTGCGCCTCTCCCGCCGCCACCCGGACGATTTCCCCACCGGCCTGTATAAGCTGGAGAACCTGGTTTCCGTTATCATAGGCGCGCTTATACTCGTGGGCGCCTACCTGCTCGCGAAGCTGGCCATACGCCAGTTGGCTAGCGGAGACAGCCTCTTCGATATGGCACACCTGGGCTATGCCCTTCTTACCATGGGTCTGTGCATGGTCGTCGCCCTCTACAACGCCAGGCGCAAGTACAGGGTGGCCGGGCAGGAGAACTCCCCGGGCTTGAAGGCCGACGCCAGACACTCGCTGCTGGACGCCGTGGGCCTCGCTCTGATCATGGTGGGGGTGAGCCTGGAGTACGCGGGGGTACCGCGCGCCGACGCCGCGGCCGCGCTGTTGCTTGTGTTGATAGTGATATGGATGGGAGGCAAGGTGGTCCTGGACGGGCTCCGGGTCCTGCTCGATGCGTCTCTGGAGAAGGATGTTCTGGAGAGGGCGAGGGCCATCGCCGGCCGGGAACGCGGAGTCCGCGAGGTGCTTGAAGTGGAGGGGAGAAATTCCGGTAGCTACCGATTTATAAACCTGATGCTGGAGCTGTACACCTGCGATCTGCGCGAGGCCGAGGCGATAGCGGCGGATATCAAGGAACGGCTGCGTGCGGGGATAGAGAACGTCGATCGCATAAGCGTGGATTTCTCGGTCGGGTCCGGGCGGAAGGCCATCTGCGCCGTCCCTCTTGGAGAGGATGATTACGCGGTGTCGTCGTCTTTCGAGGACGCCCCCCGTTTCGGCCTGTTGGAGATCGAGGCGGGCGGGAGAAACGTGGCCTTGAGCCGGGTGGTCGACAATCCCTTCCCGGGCGGGGAAGAGGAAAGGGGGGTGCGGGTGGCGGTCTTTCTGGCGCTGCTCGGCGTGGTTGTGCTGCTGGTGCGGGAACCCCCGACCACGGATGGCGTTTCCGATACCCTCGACGCCTACGAGGTGCGTGTAGTGGTGGAGCCGGACGTATCGAATCTGGAGGAATCGGAGAGCCTCATGGCCGAGCGCTCCTCGAGCCTGATCGGGGGCGGGGATAGATGATAAAGATATCCAGAACCGAGAAGGCCGAGGTCATCTCGGTAGCGACCTCAGTGTTCATGGCCGGCGGGATGATCGCGGTGGCTGTCACCACCGGAAGCATCGCCATCCTCGCCGAGGGCATCGATACGGTGGTGGATATCGTGGCCTCCCTCGCCGTTCTGGCCGGCCTTCGTCTCTCGCGGCTACATACTCGTAATTTCCCAACCGGCCTGTATAAGCTCGAAAACCTGATCAGCACCGGTATAGGAATACTGATACTTGTCTGCTCATACGAGCTGGCCGCCGAATCAATCCGCGGCATCGTAAGGGGCGGAGACAAGGTAGAGCAGCCTCTGCTGGTCATGGGGACCATGGCGGTAGTGCTGGCCATCACCGCCGCTATCGCTTGGTACAAGGGGAAGGTGGGCCGGGAGGAACATTCTCCCAGTCTGTCGGCGGATGCCCACCATGCCTGGACCGATGCCGTAGCCTGCCTGGCAATCGTCGTGGGGGTGGGTCTGGAGATGCTGGGCATCCCGGACATGGACTCGGTTGCCGCCCTGGTGGTGGTGGCGTTCCTGATCAAGACCGGCATAGGGGTGACGCTGGAGAGCCTCAAGGTGCTCCTGGACGCCTCCATCGAGAAAGACGTGCTGGATGGAGTGCGGCGGCTGGCTGAGGAGGACCCCCGCGTCAGGGACGTGATCGATGTGACGGGACGCAACTCCGGCGGCTACCGCTTCCTGAGCCTTACCCTGGTACCGGCATCTTACGATCTGAGGGAGGCGGAGAGTACGGCCGGCGAGCTCGGCGACAAGATCCGCCACGAGGTAGAGAACGTGGACCAGGTCGGCGTGGAATTCACGCAGGAGGAGAGAACGCGCGTCCTGGGCGCGGTGCCCCTGCAGGAGGATGGCGATACGGTGGCGTCGTGTTTCGAGGATGCCCCCCCTGGTTCTCTTCATCGAGATGGCGGGGCCCGGGTGGAAGGAGGTATCCCGCCGGAGGGAGGCCAATCCCGGGCTGAAGGCGCCCCACGGACGAGGGGTACGCCTGGCGGTCTTCGTGGCCAGGAGGGGCGCGGACGTGCTGCTCAGCCGGGAAGAACTGCGCGGCAGGGACGCCTTCTATGTCCTGGACTCGAACCGGGTGGAGGTGCTCTACCGCCCGGAGGCCGACTCGGCGGATAAGGCGGCGGAGATCATCCGCGGCTACACCGCTTCAGGCCGTACCAGTAGATCCCGTAATTGAGATCTTGGAGAACTCGAGGAGAAGGCGAGGGGCATGGTTTTAAGAAGATGAACCTGACCGACCTCGGCTACAACTACATGATCCGCTTTGCGGTATAGGCACCGGTTGAGGGGTATCGAGTGAACCTACGCAATCAAGCATCATTACCGGTTTCCGGGACCCCGTTGTAGTCCGACAGACGCCTTGCCACCAGCGCCCCCGTGAAGGTCACCACGGCGATCGCGTATAACCACAGGAGTATTCCCAGCATCACGCCGATCGTCCCGTACAGCAACTTGGCGTCGTACATCAGGTTGAAGTAAAAACCGAATACGTATTCGACGAATATCAATATCACGGAAGTCAGGACCGCGGTTTTGACCACTGCGGCGGTGGGAAGTTTCTTGGTCGGTATGAGACGGTAAACGAACAGAAACATGAGGAAGCTGAAAAGGAAAGCCACCGCCAGTTCCAGGAAAAAGACCCCCACCGAAAAGCCGCCGCCCACCTGGCGTTTCACCCAAGGCATGAGTCTGGGGGTGGCGAAGTTCATGATGGCCTCGAAGACCGTCAGGGTTCCGAAGATGAACAGCACGCTGAGCGCTGTACCCTTTCTCTTGGAATAGGGCCTCTTCTCCGTGCCGAATATGAAGCAGAACCCGTCCTCCAGGACCTCGGCGGCCTTGATGCCGGTCCACAGAAAGAGGATTATGCCGATGATAAGGGCGAAAACGCGCCAGGACTCCATTATATCGAGCATCCCCTCGAAGGCGACGTCGAAATCGGGGAACATCTCGTAGATGGTTTCGTTTATATTGCTCCTGACGGCGGGGCTCGCGGAGAAGACGAAACCCATGATGCCGGTAAGAACGAGCACGAGGGGAAAGATGGCTATGAATGCGTGGAAGGCGAAATATATCGACCTGTGGGAAAGGTCCTTTTTCCTGAACTCCGAGACCACCGAGCGCATGGTGCCCAGCAGGGGATGCCGGTCGGCGAGCGAGTTCGCGGCCTTGCTGCAACGCCCCCAGGCTGCTTTCATGCGGCTCTTGAGATCTTGCCATTTCAATGCCGGACGCACCTCGTATTCGTGATGGACCGCCTGGACCTCAACCGGCTGTGATATCTATTGCACATCCCGCATGCGTATGGCTTTCCACCAGCCTCGGGCAAGCGGAGATGTCGATAGTCCATACCTGCTTATTTCCTTTGATAGACTACATCGCCCCCGACAACCGTCATGTCCACGAAGTCGTCCAGCGCTCCGAGTTCAAGCTTGTGGGTAAGCAGAAACCACCATGAGTCGAGCTTCAACAGGTTCTGGCGGAAGATGGCGAAGTCCGCGTACTTACCCACCTCTATGGATCCTACCTTGTCATCCATCATAAGTGTCCTGGCTGAGTCTATGGTCCAATGCCTGATACCGTCCTCGAGATCGATCTTCTGATCGGGTCCCCAGTCGGTCTCACCCCTGAAGTTCATCCTGGTCGCGGCGAGGATTAGCCCGTACACAGGGTTTAAGGGACTGTTGCACCAGTCGCTTCCGAACGATACGACTACCCCCTCCTTCTCCAGGCTCCTCCAGGGCATTTCCTGGTTTATCCTTTCGGGACCGAGTAGCTTTTCCTCCGCCTCGTCTACGGCGTAGAAATGGGCAGGTTGCATCGCGGCATGCAACCCCACTTGCCCCATTCTCCTCTGATCTTCCGGTATGGGGATCGGGCAGTGCTCCAGGCGGTGGCGCGAATCCCTCTTCCCGTTCACCCTCTCGGCTCGTTCGTAGGAGTTGATGACCCGGTTGATCCCTGCGTCTCCGCAACTGTGGGTGCAAGCCTGGAATCCCATCCTGTCGATTATCTCGATGATGCGATCGAATTCCTCCTGGGTCCAGTCAGGATCGCCGTAATTCCCGGGCTTTTCGGGATAGGGCTCGAACATCAAAGCGGTATAATTGCCGGATACACCGTCGATGTAAAACTTGAGGGAATCCCCCAGAACCAGATGTGGCCCGGACTCCTTCTTTCCCAGCTCTTTCCACCACTCCAGGTCCCGTATAAAGGCCTCTTCGTCGTCGAGCACGTGGGGGCCCACGTAGAAGGAGCACCTGACCCTCGTCTTGTCGAGCCCCCCTCGCTCTCTGAACTCGAGGATGGTGGGAACGAAAGGCTTGTAGGTCTGGACATCATGCATAGTGGTAACGCCGACCGATACCGCCTCGTCCAGGACCTCCTCGATGCTGTCCGTCATTCTTCTCCGCTCCTCCGGACCGATCTCGTCCGGGAAGAAATCGAAGGGATCGAAGGAATGGAAGTGAAGGAGCAAGCCGGTCAGCTCGCCGGTCTCCTCGTCGACCTCCGGTACCAGTCTCTCGAGGGCGGTGGGGTTTCTCTCCTGCAGCAACTCCACGGCTATGGAGTTCAACCATCCGGACTGGCCTCCGTAGGACATGAGGAGGACGGGACGGTCGTCCAGGATCGTGTCCATGAGCGCCTTATCCGGAAGCCCCCCGGGGATGTAATCGTACCTCCAGCCTACTCCCATCACAAAGGGTAGATCGGGGTTGCTCCGCGCGTGATCCAGCACGACCGATTTCACCTCATCGAGGCTGTTGCAGTCAAACAGCTTGGTGGTCATCAATCCGACCAATCCGCCGATCCACAGTACATGGCAGTGATTATCGATGAAGCCCGGAACCAGCATCTTCCCCCTGGCGTTGATAACATTGGTGTCCGGGCCGATGAAATCCCCGGCACCCTTGTTGTCGCCGACGTACACGATCCTTTCGCCCTCCACGGCCAGCGCTTTCGCCCTTCGATTATCGCCGTCACAGGTTATAATGTTGGCGCTAAGAACCACCATGTCGGCGGGCTTTGAACCGTCTTTTTTAAACCTGGGCTTGAATATCGATAGCGAGGAAAGATCTAAGCTCAACGTGCCACCTCCAGAGTAAATCCTTCACAGGCTACTCATTTCAGGTTAGCAAAAACCCGCCCGACAGGAAAGCAAGAAGAAGGCATAGGGGTCAGGCCTCAAAATGTGCCTGGGTCGGAGCGGCAAAAGAAAAACGTCATATATCAGGGATTGACCCCCTCTTATGACGGTAGGATTGCCCCGTCCGTCACGAATGGGGAAGGGCGCCTCGCCCCAGTTGTGGTCGTGGTAGCCGTGTCCCTCCAAAATGACCTCCCGGCCCGCGACCTTGAGCTTGCCGTGCACCCAGGCCCGGGGGAGTGGGACCAGCCAGCCCATGGTGTTGTAGCGGGGGAAGGGGCTAAGTACCCCGCCGCCCCCGGTTTCCAGCCCGGCGTCTCGGCCTCGAAGACCAGGTCCGCGGCATCGCCCTCGGCCTCGAGGCATACCTCGTAGCGGGGATAGGCGCCTCGTGTGTAGCTGTCCCCTATCCGTACGTCGCAATGGAAATAGAAAGCTTCTAAGAGGCGCCGGGGAGGGAAGACGTAATGTTTGCAATGCTCTCCCTCCGGAGTATAGATGGAGAGCATCAGGGCGCACTAGCGGCGGGCCGGGCGGAAGTAGTTCATCGGCCATGATATGCACACCGCGGAATAGCCGTTGTCGAAGACGGCGTCGAAATACCACCATTCGTAACGGAAAGGCCCTCGCACGCGGTGGCGGGCATTCTCCACCGCTTCCAGGCCTCGATTGAGATCCGGACCCCGCAATCCGCTGGGGACACCGGGTTTCATGTTGGTTCTTTTCCGCTTCATCCCATACCTGTTTCGGTTTAACACAACCTTCTTTTATCAGGAATGAAAGATTGATACTCGAGAGATGTCTTCGGGATCATATATCACCATGATGGTCTTGCCGGCCTGGTACTTGGGAGCCGAGGCCTCCGTGATCACCCCCATGGTCAAGGCCTGGAAGGCGTTCCTCCCCTCGGGCTCACCTCCAACAAAAACTGCATTGCTGGGTTGGCCCCGTTAACGTTCATGCCGAGCTCAAACGCCTTGAGGATGACCGCTTGCGCTTCCGTGCCCTTCTCCAGTATCTCGTCCAGCTGCTTCTTGTTGCGCTCAAGCACCTCCTTGATCTGCCTTCCCTGTTCTTCTTTGGAAGTCGTGGTGGCAAGATTTCCTAATTTCCCGCCCTCGCTACCACCAATCGCCACATCGCCGGGTTGGCCGGATTTACCATCACGGGGATCATCGCTCAAGGCTTGAAGTGGGAAACCTCCTCTATAGGTACCAGGCCCCTGGTCCTGGTCTCGTAAGGCTCGCCTTTCTCGGGAAAGACCTCGAGAGTGAAATCGTACTCTTTGTACACATCGTTGATGATGGCACCTGTATACCTGGCGGTGACCACCCTGGCACGGGCAGGCACCCCAGTTTGCATGAGCCGTTCGCTTTTCATCAGGGTCTTGAAGACGAAGAGGTAAAGGAGTCCCAGGATAACCAGAATGACAAGTGTGCAAATGGCGCCTGTGGCCATGTCGTATGCGAACATGACTACGACCCCGGCAAGCAGGGACGTCACGGTCATAAAATAGAATATCCTGGTGGTCTTCATCCAGACGCTGACCTCCTGCTCATGATAAACACGATACTCACACATGGGGCCGAGAGCCTTTACCATCGGTTATATTGTAGCAGCGGTCATCCTACCCGGACCCCTTTTAGAAGAAGCCTTCTATTCCTGGCCGGACTTAAGAAGCGTCCACGGCTCCTCGGGCCTGTCCTCGAGGAGGCCCTCCAGGTTGTCAAACTGCGGATGTTCCTCGAGATACTCGCTCGCGTCGAACGGCAATCCACTGGAGTTACCCCACCTGGCAATGAATGACATGTCTGCGGCCAACGTGGTGTCGGTGACCTTACCGTCCAGGGCGCCATGTGGCAGGTAGGCGATGGTGGACCGGTACTCGAAAGGATCCAGTTCGTAGTGGCCGTCGATCGTCCGCGAACAAGGGTTATCCTCCTGCAGGTATACGTCGTAATGATCGGCAAGGATCGTCTCCGCGATCTCCGTATCTATCTCTCCCCGGTACTCCTCCACGAGCTGAGTCAGCCTCACCCTCCTGGCGCCGCAGGGGCTCTTTACGTCGTAGTAGCCGTGATCTCCTCCGCACTCGAAGTTCCTGATCTTCGGATCGGTGGCGCTGTTGAAGCCCACGAAGTAACCGTCGTCGGTCCGTTCAATGCTGTGATTCTTGAGGCCGAACTCGAAGCGCATTATCTCGTTAGTATCGGTGTCCGCGAGCAGCCAGCTGTTGGCGTAGCCGCCTTTGTTGTCGTCGAGCATCATGGATACCCACACATCCATGTCGTTGGCTTACTGGGTGGCGTTTCGCATCCTGTAGAACTCCGTCATCTTCTCCGGGTCGTAACCGCTGTAGTTTCCGATCGTGGTCTCGGTTCCCATTATACCGGCGTCGGTTACGAAGTAGTCGGTCATGCTGGAGATGTCACCGGGGAACGTGTTTATCAGTATGCGGTGCCCGTTGTCCGGCTCCACGTCGAGGATGATGTTAACGAACTGGCCGGTCACGAAACGGTCCCAGTTGTTGTGTGCCATCACCACCTTTCCGTCCTTGGTATAGGAACCGGTGGCTATAAAGGCGCTACAGCTCTCGTCTTCGTCCTGGTCGTTCTCGATTTCACCCTTAACCGTGGGATACCAGTCATTCATCATCTCCATTTGCGCGTTCCAGGCGAGGACCTCCTGCCATGTGACATCGAATCCCG
The DNA here is from genome assembly GCA_034188985.1 of Actinomycetota bacterium. Taxonomy (GTDB): domain Bacteria; phylum Actinomycetota; class Geothermincolia; order Geothermincolales; family RBG-13-55-18; genus JAXHVT01. Next base: position 46,035 of record JAXHVT010000014.1, read on the forward strand.
CGCTGCTCGCGCCTTCGGCGATAGCCTCTCTCCTGGAGGAATTCCTCTATGCAGTTATACGCGTAGAGCCTCTCCGCCGCGTCCACGAAGAGCTGCCAGTCCTTGCCGGTTTTATCGAGGGTGATGGCCTCCATCCTCGTGATAGCATCCGCGAGTTCCGGTGCCACCAGCCTGCCGTACTGGAATCCCCTCTCGTAGGGGTCGCCCTCTATATGCACGTATACCCAGCCGTTGCAGTCGAAGCGGTAGCCCTTTTCATATCGCTCCACCATTCCGTCTTCGGGAGTGGCCGTCTCGTAAGCGGTCTGGTTGCCGCAGCCGGCGGAAACCAGCAGGAGTCCGACCAAAAGTGCCTGCAGCGCGATGATAGTAAGCCATCTTGCTACTTTCATATCTCCTCCCTCCAATCCGGCGGACAGTGGCTTCACGAGTAGATAGGAATCGGGTCTCGAACGGCGAAGTATTTAACAGAATATGGTAGTAGACCCGATTTAAGAGACCTTGCCTCCCCTTTATCATTCGCCGCTCCACTTCGGATCGCGCTTTTCCAGAAATGCCATGGCGCCTTCGATAGCATCCTTGCTGGTGATGATCTCCTCGAACTTACCGGCACTGAACTCATAGCCGCCCAACCCGCGGTTAATGGCCTCCTTGGTGAACTTGACCGCCAGGGGGGCCGCCTTACGGATCCTATCCACCATGATGTCCACCGCGGACATCAGGTCCTTCAACGGCACCACCTGGTTGACCAGGCCGATGCGCAGGGCTTCGCGGGCGGATATGCGCTCGCAGGTCATGACGAGCTCCTTGGCCTTGGCCCGCCCCAGTTCGTCCGCCAGACGGATCATGGCGTAGGGGCATGTAGCCCCCCTGATGGGGCCGATAAAGCCGAACTCGGCCTCTTCGGCGGCGATGATCATGTCGCACATCAGGGCAAGTTCGGCTCCATGGCCCAGGGCGTAGCCGTTTACCGCGGCGATTACCGGTTTTGGGCATTCGATAAGCTTTATGGCAACGGATGCGCCCGAAGCGGCGTCCAGTTCCTGCCTGATCATGGTGATCGCCTTTTCCGGGTCTCCGAAATCCGCCCCCGAGGAAAAGATACCGCCCCCGCCGGTCAGAACGATAAAGCGGAGATCCCTATCGGCGACCGCGTTGTCGATGGCCTGGCCCAGCTCCGTGATAAGCTCGAGGGAGATCGCGTTCTTTCTCTGGGGCCGGTTCAGGGTGATGATGGAGTAATCGTCTTTGACCTCATATAAGAGTGTTTGAAAATCCATGCAACCTCCTTAAGTGATCTTCCCATGTACATATCCCGATGTCTGTATCCTACCATCCCGCGGGCAGGTTCAAACGCACGAGCCCGCCTTCCGCTTCACCCGCTTGGTTGCCATCTTTTGCGCATGAAATGGGGATCAAGACCCTGGCGCACGCTTTCACCCTCTAAAGGTTACGAGTTCGCGCCACGTGGAGAATCGTTTCAGGTCTTGGCGGCACGGATAGACAGGGAATCCACAATGTGCCGGGGGAACAGGATGAATACCAGTGCAAGCATGGTGCAGATTGAACCGCAGACAAAGAAGGCCCACGGCGTGGATATGGCATCAGCCAACAACCCGACCAGCTGACCGCCTACCGAGAACCCCGCCGTCTGCGCGAGGGAATAAAAAGCCAGCACTATCCCCCTCATGTCGGGGTCCGTGTGAGTGTCGAGCACGGCGACGACGGTTGAATTCAGCATCAGGAAGCTTCCACCCAGACCCGCCATCAAGGCTATCGTCACGGGGTACGACCTCGAGAAACAGACCCCTAAGAGGAGGGGCCCGAAGAGCATGCTCGATATCTTCAATAATGCTTTCCCGTGGTAACGGCGTGCGAGGATCGTCAATGCCACAACTCCAATGAACGATCCCAGCGCCGCGGAGCTCCACAGCCAGCTGTATGCGCTAGCGGATCTCCCGAGGACATCGGTGGTAAGCGAGGGGAGCAGCACGGTGGTCGAGGCGCCGAACAGGCATATGGCACCCAGGATCGAGATTGTAACTTTCGCCCATTCGAAGCGACGTATATACCTCCAGCCTTCGGCGACCTGATCGGCGAGGGGGGCCAGCGTTTTCCACGAGGGCTGGGGCGCGGGAGCCGCCTCCCTTCCGATCGACGCGACAGCCACGACTACGAACAGGTAACTCGCGGCATTGAAATAGAACGCGGTGGACGCGGACCAGGTGCTGAGAACCAGTCCTCCCAGGAAAAGGCCTATGAAGCGGGCAACGCGCTTCAGGAGATTATTCAGGGTCACCCCGTGCAGCACGTCCTCCTTGGATAGAAGGTCCGGGATAACCGCCTGCCAGGCGGGAGTGTTCAACGCCGTGGAGATCCCGGTTATCAGCACAATCGCGAATATGACGCCGATGGTGGGCCATCCGAAGCTGGTGGATACGGCGAGGGCAAGGGCGCCAAGCATCATGCATACCTGGTTGATGATAATGAGCTTCTTGCGGTTCATACGATCGGCCAGCGCGCCGGCAAAGAGGATCAACAGAATCGCGGGGAGGCAGGCCATCAGGTTCGTCGCTCCCACCATCGCGTTGGAGCCGGTGTTCTCGCTGACATACCAGGTGAGTGCGCCCGTCTGGATCCAGTTGCCGATGGTGCCTACCGAGGCGCCGGCTACGAATACCGTGTAACTCCGATTGCGAAGCACCGAGAGGATCCCCATATGGAATACCTCTCCCGGAGGAGCTACCTCACCGCTATTGTTGTGTTTGCTTTCTTTACTATTCAGAGGTGGCACTCCTTGGTTGGTACCTTATGCTATCGTAATCATATTGCATGTCGGTACCGATTTGGAATGTGCGTATTTCGAATGCGCGGATGACTGCGGCGATGAGGAAGGTTTTCACATCGGAATCCACCCGGAATACTACGATCATATATCCTGTGTTGGTGTTGGCCGTTTACGCTAAAGAAATCAATGAGCTTCCGCAATGGGAAGGCGCTTTGAACACTATTTTCCAATATGGCAGGATGCTGGATTATCGAGGCCCGATCTTTTTATCAGCCCCTGCGTTCCACCCCACGGCTCCGGCTGCCCTTCGCGAGCACCCACAATACGATGAGGTTCACGATCGGCAGTATCAAGAGCACGCCCAGCAGTCCGCTCCTGTCGCAGGCGTGGGCAAGCTTCAGGCAGAGCATGACATAGATCACTATGTTCACGATGGGGATGAAGAAGAGGATGGTCCAGAGAACACCCTTGCCACAGATCCTGCACCACAGGTAGATGTCAAGTATCGGTATCCAGGCGAACCATGAGGGCCTCACCCCCAGGTTCTTTGCGATTCTCTGGAAGCAGAACGCCGTGTATATGTAGAGGATTACGCCCACGGCAATAAGAGCGATGGTGATTATCGTATCGCTGTCGGTTACTTCCATCGTCTTCCCTTCCAGGTCCGCGGTATTTTGCAGTGAGCAAGCGGGCCGCCGGCACGATGTCTGAAGACGTTCACCGCTTTTATCCGTTCAACTGGCGCTGTTGACCCTGGATTTCCCAATATGCTTATTGTGAGATGGTGACATCTTACCACAAACCTCGGTCTTCCGGTCAACGTTGACCGTATGAAACCATTGGCTAAAAATTCCTCTACGGTTGAGGAGTAGATTTTTTTCCTTACGTCTTCTTTGAGCACCTGCATCGGTGAACCCCTAACCCCAGTATTGCACACAAAAGGATATGCTATTGATTATCATCTATCCTTTTCGGATCATAAAAAGCCTGTAGAAAACGGATTTACGCCTGTTCTCCTGAAAAGAGATCAGGCATCAGTTGTTGCAAAAAAGAACGGCTGCTCGTTATTGGGGGAATGGAAAGGAAGTGTTAAACGAATAATATTTTACCCGATATCTCTACTGTTAAGTTTTGATGTTTTTGAATTTGCGCTGATACGGTCGGGCTTGGTATTGATGAAAACTGGTGAGTTTTGTATATCTATTGGAGAACCCATCCCGACAACATCGTGCAGCCCATCCCGGCCTTCAGCCGCCGATTTGTGAAATTGGCGCAAACGTTCAGAGAGCATTAGCGTTGGATGTTGGGGATAATTATGAAATGGTGATTTCTATCGATTATGTAAGATGTTTAAAGTGAGATCTCTTATACGGCGAGCTAACACGCCCTCGAATCGTACAGCCGCAGCGCCGCCGCGGAGCTGGGAGCTTTTGGCATAATGGTGAACGTCGTCTCTCCCGGCCCGGTCCAGACGGGTTATATCCCCATAGAGCTGGAGAGGGAGCTTGTCGAGGACATTTCCACGCACAGGATCGGTAAGCCGGAGGATATCGCGAACGCCATACTTTTCTTCGCGTCCGAACGGGCCGGATGGATTACGGGCCAGGTGCTTCGCGTAAACGGTGGCCACCGCATAAGAAGAATCGTGGAATAGGCGGCGGGCCCCTTATTTTTTTGAGAAGGAGACCGCGCGGTGAAGCCTGGAGACATGCCTTGCAGTGATCTCTTGCCGGGAAATGGATGCTTAATGAGACTTTGCCTTTAAGGTAACCCGAGCGGAGGGGGTTGCCATGATGGTAGAGGGAATGGATCGGGGGACGAACGGGTGGCTCGACAAGGTAGAAAGGACAAGAAAGCAAGAAAAAAACAATTCGATAGGAGCCTGGTGCAAGTCTCACTCAGGCCCAATCGATCGAGGAGGATAAAATGCAACGCAAGACAGGTAAGGAAATGAGGAAGCTTATTTTCGCCATTACATTGATAACACTATTGTTGGTCCTGGCGATAATCACATACTTCATGGTCGATATCATTATTACTATCAACGACAATATCGAGGACGATAAAAAGCAATTATTCTAATATCCCCAATAATAAAAATCTTCTGGAGACTGCAGCGTTTCAGCCCCGAACTCGTGCGCAGGATTTTCAAGATAATGTTTAAATGGGTCCTGCGTATCGCGAAGGTTGATAATTGAACTCTATATATCTGGTCAATCATGAGGGGAATAAAAAGGAATATTTATACGGCAACCGTCTCCATATAGCCAGTGGGAGCAGCGGCATCGGGCTTGAAGCCGCATGCGTGCTGGCGAAGCGATGCCTTCCGGCCCAGCTTGATTTGCTTGGCTCCCCCTGGTAGACGAAGTTAGAACCAGAACATATGGCGTTGGAAGGGAAGGCGCGATCCCAGGCAGGGATTTATTGCATAATATCCCCTGATCAGACAGGAATTCTTATAATTGTAATGGCTGGTAAGCACTTGATCTGCATATGGTAATGAAATTTCACGGGAAAAGGCTATATGTAAATGTAAATCGGTAATTGTAATTGTTCTTCTGGTTGTTGTGAGCAAAAACACCGATGAATAATAATTGAATTTCTTTGTCAATGCTATAATATAACTATATTTCTTGTATTGTAATAGTTTTTCTGGGGAGAGCTATGGTTGAAAGAGAGCAACATACATCGAATGACAGACTCGCAGGGTATGCATTTCTCATCGAGCGTTACGACCTCGATGTTATACCGAACTGGCACAGGTCTCTTGTAGCAACCAGGGGGGTTCACCGTATTAGTTTAAGAGAAGGCGTCATCGAGGAGGTTTACCCGAATAAATACTGGCCAGGGGACACGTTGGGAGACCATCTTGAGTTCGCGCTCAAGTATGACGGTACGAATCTTGAAATCCTCGCCTGTTTGTTTCAGAAAGCAGCTTCGAAGGACCTCCTTGGGTATATCCGTTCAAAGCCGACCGGCAAGTATGCCCGTCGGGTATGGTTTCTATATGAGTTCCTAACTGGGGCTGCCCTCCCCCTGGCCGACCTTGAACGGGGTAATTATGTCTATCTATTAGAGCCGGATAAGTATTATACAATCGCTCCGGTACGCCGGGTCCGACGACAACGGGTTAACGATAATCTGCTGGGTGATAGTCGATTCTGCCCGATTGTACGGCGAACGGATGCTCTTCGCGACTTCGAAGCGATCGACCTTCCCGGGCGATGCCGGGAAGTGATGTCCGGCCATTCCCCTGAATTATTGAATCGGGCGCTTGGATATCTTTACACCAAAGAGACGAGGTCCTCCTTTGAAATCGAACGTATAAAACCCACTTCTACGCGTACCGAGCGCTTCGTGGCGCTGCTTCAAATGGCGGAGCAAGAAGATTTCTGTCAAAAACCGCGGTTGGTAGAGGCTCATAACCGCATTGTTGACGCACGGTTTCGCGACTCGGAATACCGGCCAAGCCAGAACTACGTCGGCGAAACGGTTGCCTGGCAAGAAGAGAAAATCCATTTCGTTTGCCCGAAGCCCGAAGACCTGGCTGACCTCATGGATGGCTTGCTGGCCTCCCATGCGCGCATGGATACGGGGGGTGTTTACGCTGTGGTTCATGCTGCTGCTGTCTCCTATGGATTCGTTTTTCTACACCCATTTGAGGATGGCAATGGCCGCATACACCGCTTCCTGATCCACAACATACTTGCCCGGAAAGGCTTTACGCCTGAAGACCTTATGTTTCCCGTCTCGGCGTCCATGCAAAAAAACGCCGCTGAATACAACGCTTCTTTGGAAGCGTTCTCCCGCCATATAAGGACCCTTGTTGAATACTCACTCGACGAAGATGGCCTTATGACTGTATATAACGATACGGCCATCTGGTATCGCTATATCGATATGACGATCCAGACAGAGGCGCTTTTCCGCTTTATAGACCAAACCATTGAGACGGAACTCGCTGGCGAATTAGCGTTTCTGGTTAATTACGACACTGCCAAGAAAGGCATCCAGGAGATCGTGGATATGCCTGACCGGCGGATCGACCTCTTCATTCGTTTCTGTCTCCAGAACAACGGGCGCCTTTCCTCACGGAAACGAGCAAGTTACTTTGCTGCCTTATCGGATGAGGAAATAACCCGTATGGAAGAGGTCATTCAATCCGTTTACGGAAGCAACGCCGCAAACAACGGATGATGCCTATTCATTAAGGAGCATACTGATAAAAAGCTATATAGGAAAGAAGGCGGCATTGTAGGCTCTCGCTTGCTTTGCTGGCTCCACATCGTGGACGAAATTAGAAACAGGATATGTTGTTCATCTTTAACGCTCGTCACGTGAATTCGCCCTAGCGCACGCATAAGAATCGCTCTCCAACACCATACACGTCATTCTTACTGCTACTTTCTGTCTATGGGAGCGGTTCACCATTTAAACGCATGTTCGGTTTTCCCGGCCAGCTCTAGCCGAATAGGTACAGCACCGTGAGACATGACCGTGAGAGCATTAACTGACAGGGAAAGACTGGGGAGGAGCGATGCCGTGAGGGAGGATTTTGCACACGTGGGTCCACGATGCATCACAACTACTGGATTTGCTGGGGTATTCTCAAAATGTCATAAATTAATAAGACATACATCTAAGACATTCATAGTTGATTGTAATGTCTGTAGGGCGACGAAAGGCCGGTGGCTGAAGGGGGAGATTGATATGGGGGCTTCCAGAAAGATTGCCGCTATTTGTTGTGTCCTTATTATGATGCTGATGCTCTTACCCTTACTGGGCATTAATGCAGCCAATGCCGATCCCGGCGACATAGTATTTTGCGAAACAACCTCGACCGGCGAGCCAGGGGATGGTGGAGGAACTGTCGGTGGTATAAATGTGGACGGAAGATTTGTTGTCTTCAATTCTAGTTCCACCAACCTTGTCCCCGATGACACCAACGGAGCAATCGACGTCTTCCGCAAAGACATTCTTACCGGGGAGGTCGTGCGCTGCTCCACCTCCTCCACGGGGGAGCAGGCAAACGATGGCTCCTTATCTTGTGCTATAAGCGCTGACGGTAGATACGTTGCTTTCGAAACCCATGCCACAAACCTTTCCCCGGGGGGCTATTCAACCGACATGCTACGTAAGGATGTCCTCACCGGCGAGGTAAGGTCCTGCAGCACCACCGCCACGGGCGAAGCGGCAGATGGGGGTACTTGTCCAAATCAAGTGGGAAACTACATAAGCGCGGACGGAAGATAGCACAAGCCCTCTTCGATTATCTGCGATCCAGCCGCTTTCTTTCACCTCAAACCAATTGAGAGATGCTAGAATTATGGCGTCGAAGGTCGGGGATTATGCATTATGTAGGTGCGGGAGGGCGACTTGGCCAGAGGTTATAGGAAGACCAGGCTCCCTGCGACTCGTTTACTGGCGATCGAAACGATGAAGATGGGCGTAAAGGCCCACTACGTCAGCGGGTTCCTGGAGGTCGATGTCACAGAAGCCAGGCGCATTATCAACGAGGCCAAGAGCAGAGGCACTGTTATATCCTTCACCGGCTGGCTGATTAAATGCCTGGCGTCCACCGTGAAGGAATTCCCCGAGGTAAACGCATATAGAAAGGGCCGCAGCCTTTGTGTATTCGATGCCGTAAACGTCGCGACCATGATCGAGAGAGAGCTCAAAGGAGAGCGGGTTCCCCTTCCTTATCTCGTCAAGGACTGTGATACGAAGGGCGTATTCGATATCAGTCTCTCATTCCGCACATCTCGGCGATGATTTCTCCGAATTATCTCGGGCTCTCATCAGCCCCGGCTGTAGGCAGAAAGCGGCACGCCGAGAAGGCCCAAGACCTGCTTCTGCAGGTCG
>JAXHVT010000015.1:0-21893 GCA_034188985.1 Actinomycetota bacterium
CGGTTTCCCGTGAAGGAGCCGCGGACCCCAAGAGCCACATCTCCGCCACCACACCATGTTATCCTTTTAAGAGATATCATTCCGCCGATAAATCCGATGGTAGACCCCGGATTCCGACGTTTTTGGGTGGGGGTTATTCGATCAGCTTGCGAAAGGCCTCGTAGCCGTGCATTCTCTCCAGACACGAGTCCCTCCTGGCATCCTCCTTGAGGGCGGGATCCATCTCCATGGCCTTCCTCAGATAGGATAGACAGAGGGCCTTCTCGCCACGGAGGGAAAAGAGGCAGGCCAGGTTGTAATAAGGCCAGGAATAATCCCTGTCCACCTCTATGGCGTGTCTGAAGCAGCGCTCCGCCTCCTCGAAATGTCCCTTCTCCAGCAAGGCGGCGCCCTTGTTGCTCAGGGCGTACTTGTTGGCGGGGTTTATGGACAGGCACTTCTCAAGGTATTCCAGTTCCTTGTCCGTATCGCCCATGCAACCCAGGGCGTAGCCCTTCTCCAGATAGGCGTTGTCGTTCTCCGGATCGATGCGGATCAACCGCTCGAAATAGGCCGCCGCCTTCTCGTAATCGCAATTATCCAGGTGGATGGAACCTATATTGACCAGCGCCTCAACGCACTCTAGGTCAAGCATCAGGATCTCGCCGTAGACCTCCAATGCCTTGGTGTCATCCATGATATCCTCGTAGACTCCGGCAAGCTCGAAGAGAACGTCCTTCAGCTTTTCTCTCTCCCCCTTGTAGAGGCTTATAGACCTCTCGAGGTCCTTGATAGCCTCGTCGAAGCGGCCTATGCTGACCAGCAGGCGCGCCCGGTTATAATACGGGTATCCGAAGTTCGGCTCCAGCTCGATGGCCATACTGTAGATCTCCAGGGCCTTGTCCTCCTCCCCCATCTCCTGGTAGGCGATACCCATCTCGTTCATCAGGTCCACGTTCTCCGGATCCCTGCTGAGCGCCTGATGATAGTACTCCACCGCGCCCGCAAAATCCCCCTTCTCCATGAGTACGAGAGCTATACCGTCATAGGGTTTGGCATCCGTAGGGTCCAGGTTCCTGGCCCTGTAGAACCTGAGTAAGGCCTCATCAAGCTCGCCTTTCTCGTAAAGCGCTATGCCCAATTGGTACTGCCCGTCGGCGTCCTCGGGAAAGTCATCCAGAAAACGGCGAAAGCGCTCTATGGCCTCGTCCAGACGGTTCTCGGCCATCAGGCGCTCTCCCTGCTCTAAAAGGCGATATCCCTCGTTCATCTGCTCCTCCGGGTTTCGCAGATCACAATCGGTCTATTTTCTCAGCTATACCAATAATCCATTCCGTCCATATTTTCAAGCAAGTCTTTCCACGCGCGAAAGGCGTTGTTCAGGCCTTCTTTCGCCCGGCCTTCTTCTTCGCCCTCGATACCCTTACCAGCCCGGATACGGGGATGATCTCGACCCCCCTTTCCTCCAGGCAGTCGAGGATCAGGTTCATCCCCAGGGAATCGGAGACTATATGCCCCGCGATGATCACATTTATCCTCTGTTTCTCAGCCTCTTCGCGGTGTTTCTCCGAGTAATGCATGGCCACTATAGTGCCCACACCGGCGTCCGCAAGTTTCTCCAGTATTTCCTTGGGGCCCTCGGTACCTCCCGTCATATCCACCATCACCTTGCCGGCTCTCTTGTCCTTGCCGCCCACGATGACCACCGGTCCGGCTTGGGATCTTGCCGAAGCCTGGTACTCGGGGATCTCCAGCAGCAGATCCACGACATCGCCTACGGTCACCGGCTTCTTGCGCCGGAAGTAGTCGTCGAGATACGAATACACCTGGTTATCGGCCACCGTGTGCATGCACATGAAGGGGATGTCGAGGATACGGGCCGCATCCAGCGCCCTCTCGTGGTTGCGGGGCAGGAAGGCCCGGTAGATCTCCTTCATGCGCTTGTCTATGAGGGCCTCCCCGATGTTTATAGGAACACCATGCCGGTGCCACTCGTCCGCCTGCAGGGCCATCACCTGGTTGAGGTTCACCTGGGCCCGCCCCTCGGGATGATGGCTGATGATGGCGTCGATCCCCTGCCCTTTTCCCCTGAGGCGATCGGCCAGGAGCACCTCCCCCACCTCCATATCGATACCCACCACGGCCGATTTGACCTCGGTGTCCGGGTCTCCCACCAGAATCCTGGAGTCGGGAAAGGGGTTCTCGAGGCTGTCGACGTCGAAGTATTCCCTCTCCTTCTTGGTAAGTCTTTCATAGGTCTCCCTGTTCCTGGCAAGGATACGCTTTATCTCTTCCTTGCCCCGGGGATCCTTATCGATGCCCATCTTGACGGCCAGCTTGTATATCTCTCCGAGTTTCAAATCCAACCTCCTTGCTCACGACCGTGAAAGCGCGCGGCCTTCCGGCCGCCGTGATTCCCTACGAGGTGAAAAGCGAGCCCTGGTCGTAGCCCTCCTCTTCCTCACGTGACAGCAGATACCTGATGCGCAGGATAATCTCATCCATGTCCAGGCCGGTCTCCTCCCTTATGCTGCGCCTGAGTATGGGGCCTACCTTCTCCATCTCGTGCAGCATACGTTCCATGAGGTCCAGGGCCACCGTGGCATCTACCTCACGCCTGGAGATGACCAGGTCGTTGAGGATGCTGTTCTCGGCCCTGGAGGCCACGACGGGCTCTGTCATTCCATCGATATAGACGTAGGTGCGCCTCGCTGGTCCTCTGTCGTTATTCTCGCCTATAGGCTCGATTCCCACTATCTTGTCCGAGCGATAATATTTTCCGTATCCGAGGGGTACTATCTCGTTACGCTTTATCTCCATACTCCACACCCTCCATGCCTATCACCACTCGGCCCCATCCCCAGGGAAGTGGAAAACTACCCTTGATAAACCCTTACGGTTTGCGACCATATTACTACAAGGTGAGGACGGTGAGAAACGCTGGCGCCAGCCGCGTTTCTTTTCACCGTTGCTATCTTCCCTCCCAAAGCCAGCCGAGTAGCTCCTCGGCCTCCATGACATTGAGCACGTTCTTCCCCTCCAGCCATCCCCTCCTCGCTGTAGCAACGCCGTAGAACATGAAGCCCAGGTGCTCCCGGCGATGGGCATCGGTGCCTATGGCGATTCTCGCCCCCAATTGACGGGCCTCTATGAGGTGCTCGTCGTTCAAGTCCAGCCTATCGGGGAATGCGTTCAGCTCCAGCGCGGTTCCCGTCCCGGCCGCCTCCTTCATCACAGCGCGAAGGTCCACCTCGTAGGCGGGCCTCTGGCCTATCAATCTTCCCGTGGGATGCGCCAGCACCTTGACGTGGGGGTTGTCGATAGCCTTCATGATGCGTTCGGTTATCCGCTCCCTGCTCTGTCGAAATCCCCCGTGAATGGAGGCGATGTTTATATCGAGAAGGCCCAGTATATCGTCGTCGAAGTCCAGGCCTCCCTGGTTATCGATATTCAATTCACTCCCGGTCATTAGGACCACCCCGGAGTCGCCACGGTCGTTGAGCTCACGAATCCTCTCCACCTGACGTCTCAGAGCATCGACGTCCAGACCTCCCGCCACCTTCAGCCCGCGCGCGTGGTCGGTGATGGCCAGGTAACCGTATCCCAGGGCCTCCGCCGCCTCGCGCATCTCCTCCAAGCTGCAGATACCGTCGCTGGCGTTGGTATGGGCGTGCAGGTCGCCCTGGATATCGCCCGGCTCGACGAGGTCAGGGAGCCTGTCCTCCAGAGCCGCCTCCACCTCCCCCCGGTTCTCCCGCAGCTCGGGAGGGGGGAGCGCCATGCCCATGGCCTCGTAGACCTCCTCCTCGGTGGAACCCGCTATCCTGCGGTTTCCCTCCACCTCGAAGACCCCGTACTCGTTTATCTTCAAACCTTTTCTCTTGGCTATTTCCCTTACCCGTACGTTATGGGACTTGGAGCCGGTGAAATACTGCAGGGCGGCGCCGTACTCGCCCGGCTGCACCACCCTCAGGTCCACCTGCAGGCCGTCATCTGTGCGTACCGAACTCTTGGTGTCACCCGTCAGCAATACCTTTTCCACCATTGGGAGAGAGCAGAAGGCCTCCATTACGTCGCCGCTCTTCTCCGTCTCCACCAACAGGTCCAGGTCACCCACCGTCTCCTTCATGCGACGCAGGCTGCCGGCGGGATTTACTATCAGTCCGTGAATCCTTTCCCTTAGAAGGGAGGTTATCTCTTTCTCCAGCGAATACGCCTGTGAGATGAGTATACGTCCGGAGGTGGACTGGAGATGCCGGATGCCCTCGAGTATGTTACTTTCCGCCTTAGGACCCAATCCCTTCAACTGAGCCAGCTGGTTGCTCTCCGCGGCCTCCTGCAGATCCTGGATGGTGCGTACCCCGAGCTCGTCGTATACCAGCTTGGCCCGCTTGGGACCCAGGTTGGGCACCTTGAGCAGGGAAAGCAGCTCCAACGGCACCTCCTCCTGGAGTTCCTCCAGCCTGGTTATGGTTCCCGTCTCCTTGAACTGGAGTATCTTCTTGGCGACGCCCTCCCCTATCCCTGGGTATTGCCTCAACTCCTTTACGCTGTCCTTCTTCAGGATTTCCTCTCCCAGGGATCTGACCAGTTCGGCGGCGCGGTTGTACGCTTTGACTTTGAAGCGGACCTCCCCTTTTATCTCCGAGAGTTCGGCCATCTTCTCGAAGGCCTCGCTGAGTTTCTCCACCTCGCCCAAAACGGCTCCTCCATGATCCCCCGGCGTAAGGCTAATCTCACACCCGTTGCGTCTCCAACCAGCGTCGCGCTTCCCACAGCGCCTCCTCCACCCTCGCGGGCGCCGTACCGCCGTGAAGGTCCCTGGCCTTGACGCATTCCTCCACGCCGAGATGATCGTATATGTCCTCGTCTATGCTCTTATCTGCCGCACGCAGTTCCTTCAGGGTCAGTTCCTCCAGTCTCCGCTCCCCCTCCAGGCACAGCCGCACCAGCTTTCCCGCCGTCTCATGCGCCCGCAGAAAGGGTACCCCTTTGCTCACCAGGTAGTCCGCCAGGTCGGTTGCGTTGGTGAAACCCTCCCCGGCGGCCTTCCTCATGCTACCGGCATCGAAACCAGCGGTGGCTAGCGCTCCCGCCATCACCTCGAGCGTGATATCCAGCTGGTCTATGCCGTCGAATAGACCCTCCTTGTCCTCCTGCAGATCGCGGTTGTAGGCAAGGGGTAGGCCCTTGAGCATGGTGAGCAGGGAAACAAGGTGGCCCGTTATCCTGCCGGATTTGCCCCTTGCCAATTCTGCCACGTCGGGATTGGCCTTCTGCGGCATGATGGAGGATCCGGTGGTGTAGGCCTCGTCCATCTCCAGGTACCCGAAAGCCGGGTTCGCCCATATTATCATCTCCTCGGCCAGGCGGCTGAGGTGCACCGCGGCCAGCGAGTAGCCGAAGAGCACGTCGGCCACGAAATCACGGTCCGATACCGCGTCCATGGAGTTGGCCGTCACCTGGCTGAAACCCGATTCCCGGGCCAGCATGTCCCGATCGAGCGGCAAGGTAACTCCAGCCAGTGCGCCGCTCCCCAGGGGACATCGATCCATACGTTTCCTTGCCTCCCGCAGCCTCTCTACGTCCCGCTTGAACATCTCGAAGTAAGCCAGGAGGTGATGCGATAGCAGTACCGGCTGGGCCGGCTGCAGATGGGTGAACCCGGGCATTATCACACCCATGTTGCCCTCGGCCTGTTCCAGCAACGCCTCCATCAGGGCCACCAGCCCTTTCATCAGCCGGACGGTCGCGTCCATGAGATAGAGGCGGAGATCCGCCACCACCTGGTCGTTCCTGCTTCTGCCCGCCCTCAACTTGGCGCCGGCATCACCCAGCCTCTCCACCAGCACCCTCTCGATAGCGCTATGGATATCCTCGTCGTTTCCGAAGGGGAAGGTCCCCCGCTCCAGCTCCTCCTCCATCTCGCCCAAAGCCACCGCGATCTTCGCCCTTTCATCCCCGGAAAGGATACCGCAGTCCTCCAGGGCCAGGGCATGTGCCCTGCTTACCCGGATATCGTAGGGGGCCAAACGTCGGTCGAAGGACAGCGAGGAGCCGTAGGCATGTACCGCCTCCTCGGTTTCCTTCGCGAACCTGCCTCCCCAGAGCTTCATCGCCTTCTCCTTCCTCGCTGTATCGGCTCACTCTTTTTCTCTCTGTTTGATGCCCCATACCTTGAGCGGAAGCCCCCACAGCTCTATGAATCCCTCGCTTGAATCATGGCTGAAAGCATCGGTACAGTCGTAGGTCGCCAGCGAGTAATCGTAGAGGGAGTGAGGCGACTCCCTCCCCACCACCGTGCAACCCCCTTTGAACAGCTTCACCCGAACCGTCCCGCTGACTTTATCCTGCGTGGCCTCCACCGCGGCCGTCAGGGCCTCGCGCAGGGGCTCGTACCACAGCCCGTAGTAGATAAGCTCCGATAACTTCGTCTCCATCAGCGGTTTGAAATGGAGGGTTTCCCTGGTCAGGGTGAGCGACTCCAGGGCCTGGTGGGCCATGATGAGGATGGTGGCCGCCGGCGCCTCGTATATCTCCCTGGACTTGATTCCCACCAGCCGGTTTTCGATCATATCAATACGGCCCACGCCATGTTCTCCTCCCTTGCCGTTGAGGCGCTGGATGAGTTCGACCAGCGGCAATGCCTCACCGCTTACGGAAACGGGACGGCCGGCGTCGAAATCTATCTCCAGGTATTCCGGTTCGTCCGGAGCCTCCAGCGGAGACGCCGTCCAATCGTAGGCGTCCTCGGGCGGTTCCCGCATGGGATCCTCCAGTATCCCCGCCTCGCAGCTTCTTCCCCACAGGTTCTCGTCCACCGAATATGGGCTCTCCACCGTCACCGGGACTGGTATTCCGTGTTTCTCGGCATATTCCATCTCCTCCTCCCGGGACATACCCCACTCCCTCAGTGGAGCTATTATCTTGAGATCCGGCCCCAGGGCCATGGTGGTAAGGTCAAAGCGAACCTGATCGTTTCCCTTGCCGGTGCAGCCATGGGCCACTACTGAAGCGCCCCGCCGTGCAGCCTCCTCGACCATAGCCGTCGCTATTAGAGGGCGGGCCAGGGAGGTGGCGAGAGGGTATTTACCCTCATAGAGCGCGTTGGCTTTAAGGGCCGGTAGCACGTACTCCTCGGTGAAGACCTCCTTGAGGTCCATGGTTACGGCGTCGCATGCTCCCGTTCCTAGAGCCTTCCGTTTTATGGCCTTGAGATCTCCCGGCTGTCCCAAGTCAGCTGCCAGGGCCACCACGTCCATATCGTATCTCTCCTGCAACCACTTGATGGCCACCGATGTATCCAGGCCCCCGGAATAGGCCAGAACCACTTTTTCTCTCACTTTCTCACCTCTTATATAATGCGCCGGAGCATCTCGCTTTACCCCTATCGTGCCGTTTATCCATGATAAAACTCACGGTTCGCGGGCTCAATGATATGAAGCTCCCGCGATACCGCCGCCAGGCCGGCTTCCATCCTCTCACATCTCCTCCAGGCGATTCGCCAGCCCCCTGGCATCGAAGCCCTCTCGCACCACGACCAGTATGGTATCGTCACCGGCGACGGTACCGGCGACCTCCGCGAGGTCGGAGCGGTCCAGGATCACGGCCAGGGCATGAGCGTTGCCGGGCTCGGTCCTCACCACCACCAGGTTTCCACCGGCCTCGGCGGCCACCAGAAACGACCGCAGCCCTCTGCCCAGATCGCTCTCCCCAAGCGGACCAGCCTGCTCGCCCGGAAACCCGTAAAACGACCCCTCCTCCCCGTTGG
Organism: Actinomycetota bacterium; assembly: GCA_034188985.1. GTDB lineage: Bacteria > Actinomycetota > Geothermincolia > Geothermincolales > RBG-13-55-18 > JAXHVT01. Next base: position 7,751 of record JAXHVT010000015.1, read on the forward strand.
GAAGCCTTACTACTCCCATATCCCTGAGATCCCGTGACACGGTGGACTGGTTGGTATCGATCCCCATATCCGCCAGCCTTTCGACCAGCTCTTCCTGACTCCTGGGGGGGTCTTTCTCGACCAACTCCCTTATCATTCCCCTGCGTCGTCGCTTATCCATATCCGTCTCTTTCCAACCCGCCCTTACTCACGACGCCCGGCATTGCCCCCGGAGCGGCACCCGCCGTACTCGCCTTCCCGGCTCGGGGATATGCCTTTCTCCATGAAGATCCCCTTCCCGCCGCCCGGCAGTCCACGTCCATCCCGAATCTACGATTCTATCCCTTCCTCACCATGAAGCAATTCCTCCAAAACCCCCACAAGCCCGTCCACCTCCCGGGTGGATACGCTCAGGGGTGGCAGAAACCTCAAGATATTCGAGCCGATGCTGTTTATGACATAGCCTCTCTCCAGGCAGGACCAGTTTATCTCCCTGGCTTTTTCCTCCTCCAGCTCCACAGCCAGCATGATACCCATTCCCCTCACCTCGCGTATGCCGGTGTCTTTCCGCTGCATCTCGAGCAGCTTATCGCGGAAATACCGCCCAACTTGGGCCGCGTTTTCCACCAGCTTCTCATCCCTGAGCACGAAAAGCGTGGCCAGGGCCGCGGAACACACCACGGGATTGCCGCCGAAAGTGCTGCCATGATCCCCCGGTGTAAAGCCGGCGGACACCTCCCCGGTTGAAAGCACCGCACCTATGGGCAAGCCGCCCGCGAGACCCTTGGCGACAGTCATGATATCCGGGGTTACGCCGTAATGCTCGTAGGCGAATAGCGCCCCCGTTCTTCCCATACCAGTCTGGACCTCGTCCAGGATGAGCAAGGCGCCTTTGTCGCGGCATATCTTCTCAACCCCCCGCATGTAAGAGGTATCGGCCACGTAGATCCCCGACTCACCCTGTATAGGCTCGAGTATAACCGCCGCTGTTTTCGAATCCACCGCTCTCTCCAGGGCGGTCAGGTCGTTGAAGGGAACGTGGGCGAAGCCGGGCGGCAGGGGCGAAAAGGGCTGTGCTTTCTCCGGCTGGCCGGTGGCCGCCAGCGAGCCCATGGTACGGCCGTGAAAGGATTTGAATGCCGATACCACCACGTAACGGTTCTCCCCTCTCACCTCTCTCATGTACTTGCGCGCCAGCTTTATAGCCGCTTCGTTGGCCTCGGTTCCGCTGTTGCAAAAGAAAACCCTATCGGCGAAAGTGCATTTGACCAGCATCTCCGCCAGCTCCCCCTGCGGCCTGCTGTAGAAGAGGTTGGATACGTGAATGAGTTGCGCCGCCTGTCTTACCACCGCGACAATGATCTCCGCGTGGCAATGGCCGGCCACGCAGGCGCCAATACCAGAGATGAAATCCACGTACTCCTTTCCGGTATCGTCCCATAACCTGGTACCGTATCCCCGCACGAAGAGCACCGGCAGGCGATCGTAATTAGCCATGAGATACTCAGCCTCCTGTGCCTGGGCTTTGGCCAGATCGTAGTTCATTTCAGCCTCCTCTTTACCTTGCGAGTCTTTCCTTCCCATAATCGCAAACGCCGTCATCCACTCAGACGGTGACCATGGTGCCTATGCCGGCGTCTGTGAAGATCTCCAGTAGGAGGGCATGCTCCATCGTGCCGTTGATTATATGCGCCCTGCGTACCCCGGATTCCACCGCCTCTATACAGCTCTGTACCTTGGGTATCATTCCACTGGTAAGATCGCCGTTGCTTATAAGGCTCTGCGCCTCCTCCTCTCGCAGTACCGATATCAGGCTGGATGGATCATCTATGTCCCGATAGATACCGTCCACATTCGTGAGATAGACAAGCTTGTCGGCCCGTAGGGCTCGAGCCAGCGCGCCCGCCACCAGGTCGGCGTTTATATTGTAGCTCTGCCCGGAGAAGTCCGCACCCACGCTGGCCACCACCGGTATGAATTCGTCGCGTAACAGGTTCAGGAGGATCTCAGGGTTAACCTTCCCGACCTCTCCAACATAACCGAGATCCACGTCGCCCTCGACACCTTTATGCAGGCGTTTTCTGGCCACGAGAAGTCTTCCGTCCTCCCCCGAGAGACCCACGGCCAGGTTGCCGTGTCCATTGATGAGCGAGACAATCTCCTTGTTCACCTTTCCCACCAGCACCATCTTGACCACCTCCATGGCACCGGCGTCGGTGACCCTGTGGCCGTCAACGAAACGCACCTCCATGGACAGCCGCCCCATGTAATCCGTCACCTGCGGCCCCCCCCCGTGTACGATAACCGGGTTCATGCCCACATAGCGCATGAGTACGATGTCAGAGGCGAACTTCTCCTTCAGCTCCTGCTCCTCCATGGCGTTTCCGCTGAACTTCACCACCGTCGTCTTGCCGTAATATTCCTTGATATAAGGCAGCGCTTCCATCAGCACCCTTGCTTTTTCCCTCGCCTTTTCCATCTAAGAACTCCCCCGTGCCGATCAGGTATGATACTCCGTGTTTATTTTGACGTAGCCGTAGCTGAGATCGCATGTCCAGACCTCCACCTCGGATTCCCCCCTGCCCAGGTTGATATCCAGCTCCACCTCTTTCCCGGCCATGGCCTTATTCAACTTCTTGCCGTCCACCTCAGCCGGCTTGCCATTTTCGGCGACCCGGAGGCCCGCTATATCCACGCTGACGCCCATGGAGTCGGCGTCTTCCAGGGACGCCCCCAGGGCTTGGATCACCCTGCCCCAGTTGGGATCCCCGCCGAAAACGGCCGTCTTTACCAGCGATGATTCGGCCACCGCCAGGGCTGCCCGCCTGGCCTCCTCCCCGTCCGCCGCCTGGTGAACGCGCACGACGATGAAACGCGTGGCCCCCTCGCCATCCTCCACCACCAGGCGTGACAGATGGGAGCAGGCACGAAAGAGGTGCTTCTCGATCTCCTTTCCCTCCAGACTGACTCCCGAAGCCCCGCTGGCCAGAACCAGCACCATGTCATTGGTGCTGGTGCAGCCATCGATGGTGATGAGGTTGAAGCTGGCATCCACAGCCGAGCGCAGGGCCTGGCCGAGTTGCGCCGGTTCCACCTCGGCATCAGTGGTTATAAAGGCGAGCATGGTTGCCATATCCGGGCGTATCATTCCCGAACCCTTGGCCATACCCCCCATCGCGAATCCCCCGAGATCCCAGGCTAGTTCCTTGGAGCGCGTATCGGTGGTCATTATGGCCAGGGCCGCATCGCCCCCTCCCTCCCTGTTCAGCCGTGAGGCGGCATCGGATATGCCCTTGCTCACGCGTTGCATGGGGAGATAGACCCCTATCTCCCCCGTCGATGCCACTGCGACGTCCCAGGGATGCGCTCCTATGAACTCCGCCGCCATCACCGCCATAGCACGGGCATCCTCCATACCCTGTTCCCCCGTCCAGGCATTGGCGTTTCCACTATTGGCCACGACGGCCTGCAGGAATCCGTCTTTTTTCAGATGCTCCTCTGTGAGCCTCACTGGGGCGGCCTTAAAAGCATTGGTGGTGAAGGTCCCCGCCGCTGAGCACCTCTCATCCGCCGCCAGTATGGATATGTCGAGCCCACCGGGCTTGATGCCACAAGCCGTTCCGGCCGCCGTGAAACCCAGTGGCGCGCAGATTCCGCCCGGGATCTCCTTCGCGTTCATGATCTCCTCCTCAGGGAAAAATCCCCAGGGCCTCCAGGCCCGTTTCTTCTTTCCAGCCCTGCATTATATTCATGCACTGCACCGCCTGGCCTGATGCCCCCTTTACCAGGTTGTCCACTGCCGCCGCAGCTATTACCATGGAGACACGCTTATCCAGTCCCAAGCCCACGTGGCAGTAATTACTACCGCACACCGCCTTGGTCTCCGGAAAGAGCCCTAGTTCGAGGAGCACCACGAAGGGTTTGTCGCGGTAATAATCGAGATAGATGTCCCGTATCTCCTCCTCCGACAGGCCCTCTTGCGGATCGAGGCCTACATAGCACGTAGCTAATATGCCCCTGCTCATAGGCACCAGATGGGGGGCGAACGTCAACTCGATCCCCGAGCCCGCGATAGCGGAGAGAACCTCCTCCATCTCCGGGATATGGCGGTGAGAGCCGACGGCGTAGGGCTTTACGCTTCCCTCGGCCTGGGCGAAATGGGCCGTCAAGGAAAGCCCTCTTCCCGCCCCGCTCACCCCGCTCTTGGCATCGGCGATCACGTTGCGTATCGCGGCGGGACCACGCTCCGCCAGCGGGGCCAAGGCTAGTATAACAGCCGTGGGATAACAACCGGGGTTGGCGACCAGGCACGCCCCGGCTATCTTCTCGGCGTTTATCTCGGGCAGCCCGTATACCGCCTCCTCTAGGAGGTGTTGCGAGGTGTGTTCCAGGCCATACCAGCGACTGTATTCGACCGCGTCAGAAATACGGTAGTCAGCCGACAGGTCCACGACCTTCGCCCCCCCTTCGATAAGCGCGGGCACCACCTCCATGGACTTGCCATGTGGAAGCGCCACGAAGTGGAAATCCGCCCTGGAGAGCGCCTCCTCAGCCCGGAACTCCTCGAAGCTTATCCCCTCGAAGACATGCAGATGTGGGTACAAGTCGGCAACCTTCCACCCGGCGTATGTATGGGCCGCTACATAGGCCACCGACACCCCCGGATGTGAATATAGAATCCTCAGAAGCTCCGCCCCCGCATAACCGGAGGCCCCTATAATACCCACTTTCATGAACACTCCTATCTTTCTTTAAGAATAATTATGCATATTATTGCATAATTATTCTATCATGACAACCCTTTTCCCCGCCTTACGCGCAACCGGACGCGGCCTGCATCATCTCCGGAACGCCGCTGTTGTTCTATGGGATGGGGTTCGTGAGGCGATGACCGGCGCGTTCACCCCGCCGTTTATCCACGGTCGGCGTACACCCTAATGTGGCTGCCTCTCCGCGGCCAGCACCGCGAGCCCCGAGACGGCCGCCTCTACCGCGAAGATCTCGTCCATCTGGCCGGACTTGATGCCCCATTCCACCCTGACCAGGAGAGATAAAGCCTTCCTTAGTTTATCCTCGTCCAGCTTCAAAGCCTGCGGCTTCAGCTTCTTGTCCAGCATCCAGCCCTGGATATGCAATGAACGCAGAATCTCGCTTTCGTGATGGCCCTCCTCCTTCAGCGCCTTGTAAAGAACCAGCCTGCGAAACCTCCGCGTCAGCGTGTACAGAATGTAGGTAGGTTTTTCGCCCTGCCGCAGAAGCCGCCGCAAGAGCTTTACGGACTGGTCCACGTCCCCCAGGGCTACCCTGTCCACCAGCTCGAAGATAGGCCGCTCGGCCGAGGGAGTCACCAGCGATAGCACCTCGTCCAGGTCGACGGGCTCATCCCCATCGTGATAGAGGCTTATCTTCTCAACCGCGTTCTCCAGGGCCATGAGATCGTCCCCCAGCGCTTCATGTATATATGCAATGGCTTTCCCGGTAACTTCCAGACCATGCTCTTTGAAGCGGCTTCGCAACCATCCCGGAATCTGGTCCCCTCTTTTTTCCAACCCCTTGATCCTGCCCATCTCCCCCACCTTTCGCATCAGGGAGGAGTTCTTCTTCAATCCGATCGCGAAGATTATCATAAGGGAGCTTTCCGATGGATCCTCGAGGTAGCGTCCCAGCTTTTTGATATCGGAGGACGACAGCTTCTGGGCTTCCTTCACGATCACGTAGCGCTTATCCGAGGCCATGGGAATGGTCTCAGCCGATTGTAGTATATCATCGATGGGATCCTCTCCGGCCTCGAAGATATCCAGGTTGAAATCGAGGTCAACCTTCTCCGCGATCTTCTCCTTGACCACCTTGAACTCCTCCTCCACCAGGAGGCGATGCCTGCTGTTCACAAGAAGAACGGGGCTGCCGCCTATCGGGCTCATGGGTAACATCTCCCAGGAAAATAGGGGTCAACCTTCTCCGCGATCTTCTCCTTGACCACCTTGAACTCCTCCTCCACCAGGAGGCGATGCCTGCTGTTCACAAGAAGAACGGGGCTGCCGCCTATCGGGCTCATGGGTAACATCTCCCAGGAGAATAGGGGCTCTGGAACCTCTTGCCTTTCACATTCTACCCTGTATCCGCCCTCCACCACATGGATTACTATATCACCGTGCAGGTCGGTGCGATAGGCGGAGCAACCCATGCGATCCAGACATTCGAGAGTATCTCCGGAGGGATGCCCGTAGGAATTGTCCTCTCCCACACAGATCACGGCCACCATGGGACGTACGACGTCAAAGAATTCGCCGTTCGTATCGCAGAATCCTCCGTGATGGGGGACTTTCAGCAAGTCACAGTTCAGCTTTTCAGCGTATTTCATCAGAGCCGACTCGCCCGCTTCCTCCACGTCCCCAGTCAAGAGAATGGAGAACTCCGGTCCATCCACGCGAAGAACCAGCGAGTTATCGTTGGTGGATAACTCCTCCGGCGCATCGGGCGCGGGACCCAGCGCCCGCAGGGTTATCTCCCCCAGGCTCAATACATCTCCCTCTCGCATTACCCTGGTGTATACGCCCATCTCCCCGGCCGCGCCCAGCAACTTCGCGGCCGCCCCTTTGTTTTCCGTCCCGGGGTGCAGAAGCACGCCGACACCGCATACATCCAACGCCCCCTCGAGCCCCCCTATGTGGTCCTTCTCAGGGTGACTCACCACCACTGCGTCCAGGTATCTCACGCCGCGCATACGCAGCTCATCGGCAAGCCTTCCCGGATCATCCCCGCCGTCGACCAGGACCGTCACCCCCGAGCCCGTCTGCAACAGCGTCGCGTCTCCCTGCCCCACGTCTATGAAGCTCAGACGCGTACCCCCTCCACCTCCGAAAACGACCGACGGAACCGTGCATCCGGCAAGCATGGCGGCCGTCAGCATCAGGACCAGGGCCACCCTACCCAGTCGCCTCCAGCGACCCCCAGTGAGAAAGGCGACCGCCAGGGCGGGATAATAGACCAGAAGCCAGGTGGCAGAGAGAGGGAATATCCTTATCTCGGCCCACCCGTGAGCCGCCATGATGCGCGCCACGCCGAGTAACAGGGAAACGATGGGAGACGCCGCCTTCAACGGCAGCCAGGCCATGGGCAGGCCTATTACCCCCAGAAGCGAGCTTGTCATAGCCAAGGCCATAACCAGGGGAACCAGCGGAAGCACTAGGATGTTGCCCGGAGTTGCAAGCAATGAGAGCCCCCCGAAATGATAAAGAAGCAACGGTCCCGTAGCCAGCTGTGCAGCCAGGGTTGCCGCCAGCAGGCGCGATGGCATTGATTCTCCCAGGCGCAGAAAGCTCGCCAGGGGAGCCTGAAGCATGGCTATCCCCAGGGCGGCGGCTACCGACAGTTGGAAGCTCGTGCCCGCAGCGGCCCCGGGGTCCCTTACCACCAGGTAGAGCACGGCGACTCCCAGCGCGGGCAGAAAATCGAAATCCCTACCCAGCAATAGGGCGGACGCCGCCACCAGGGCTACCGCCACGGCCCTTTGTACGGGCACGGTCAGCCCGACAGCCAGTGAATAGGTGAGGAGGAAAGGGACTTGCAGGATAACCGCCACCCGCCTCGACAGTCGCATGCGCCTTCCCAGCCAGAGCACGAATACCACCACCAGGCCCAGGTGAAGCCCCGAAGCCGCGCAGAGATGAATAAGCCCTGACGAGCGCAACGCTTCTAGATCCTGCGCCTCCAACCTGCGGTAATCGCCAAGAAGCATGCCCTCGACCAAGCCGGCCTGGTCCGGCTCGAGGTGATTGATGGTCGCCTCCCGCAGGGAATCCCGGAAGGCCAAGGCGGCTCTCAAAAAGGGGTTCCGGGTGTGGCCCAGGCACACCATCGAGGTGACGCGGAGTGAGCCGCCCACTCCCCCGTTTACATCCTCGAAGATATAGAGAGAGCCCTCCACCTCGACCTCGTCCCCCCAGCGTGGTCTCTCACCCTCCCTATACCGCAGCAGGTACCTGTCGCCTTCCCTGGCCTTATCTCCCTCCAATACCAAGCTCACCTTCAGGAGGCAAGCCTCGTTTCCCGGCTCCCCCCGGCATCCCACATCCACACTTCCCACCAGGTGGACCTCCCCTGCCGGTCCACCCCTGTCACCCCACGCCGATTCACCCGCCTGCCCCATAAGGCATCCGGCGGCCAGAAAAAGCATGCATAGGGGAATCCACGCCACCATCACACCCTTCTTGCGCAGCATCAGCGCCAGGGGGATCGAGGCCGTGCAAGCCATCACCAGCCAGAGTATAAACGTTCCCTCGCCCGCGCCCAGCCAGCCGCCCACGGTAGCCGCGAACGCACAAAGGAGCAGCCGGCCGCGGAGGAGCAGATCGTACCCCATTTTCCCGTTCGCTATATCTGCACCAGGTCCCGCAGCTCGGCTAATTTCTTGTCCCCTATGCCCGCCACCTGCTTCAACTCCTCCACGTTGCGGAATCCGCCGTTTTTCTCCCTGTAAGCTATGATGCGGCCGGCAAGCTTGGGTCCGATTCCCGGCAGCTCCTCCAATTCGTCCTGGCTGGCGCCGTTCAGGCAAACCCTATCGCTGCTCTCATCCTTCGTCGCCTCCCCGTCCGGCTCGCCCCGTTGGGGAATCACCACCTTCTGGCCATCCTGTACCTCCTGGGCCAGGTTGAGGCCGTCCAGGTCCGCCTCCGGCAAGGGACCTCCCGCCTCCTCCACCGCGTCCACCACCCTGTCTCCTTCCTCCAGTCGATAGACACCGGGCTGGGATACCGCCCCGGCAACGTGCACAGTGAGTTCCCGCGGTTCCTCGAGCGTGGCCTCTTCCACCGCGTGGAACTGGCTATCTGGGCGTAAAGGCGGTCTCAGCAGGATGTAGCCCAGTATCGCTCCCGCAGCCAGCAGCAGGGCCAGGAGGGCCAACTGCCAGTACGGGAGCTTTATAAGCCTGTCCAAGAATGCGGAGAATCTGTCCAGCATATTCTCAGTATGGATCTCGAACGCGATGGTCGGGAAACGGGAAATGGGTCAACGGGCCACGATGTTGACCAGCTTGCCAGGTACCACGATGACCTTTGACACCGCCTTGCCCTCGAGGTTTTTCCGGATACGGGGCGACGCGAGAGCCAGCCTCTCCATCTCTTCCTCGGGGATATCCGCGCCTACCTCGATACGGTCCCTGACCTTTCCATTCACCTGTGCCACCATGGTTATACGCTCGGCACGGGCCAGCAGGGGATCATATTCGGGCCAAGGCCGCTGGTGCACGCTGAAATCGCCTCCCAGCTCGTCCCAGAGCTCCTCGGCTATGAAGGGGGCGAAGGGCGCCAGCAGCAGCACCAGGCTGCGTATGGCCTCGTGACCCTCCAGGGTGTTGAAAGCGCCGCGTGTCTCTTCCATCACCCTGTAGAGACCGTTGGTGAACTCCATGATTGCGGCTATGGCGGTGTTGAAAGCGAAGCGCTCTATGTCCTCCGTCACCTTTTTTACGGTCTTATGGGTCAGGTGGGAAAGGATCTTGAGCGACTCGGATTCCTCGGGCACGGGCTGGGTCTTGAAGGTCAATACACCGAGGTAGCGGTCGACCAGGCGCCAGACGCGATGCAGGAAACGATGGGCGCCGTCTATTCCCGACTCGCTCCATTCCTTGTCCGCCTCGGGGGGTCCCAGGAAGAGGATGAACAACCTGAGGGTGTCGGCGCCGTAGCTTTCGATGAACTGGTCCGGGGTTATGACGTTGCCCTTTGATTTGCTCATTTTGGCCCCTCCCATAACCACCATGCCCTGGCATAGCAGGTTGGTGAAGGGCTCGTCGAAGTCCACCAGGTCCAGGTCCTTCAGCACCTTTGTAAAGAAACGCGAGTAGAGCAGGTGCAGGATGGCGTGTTCTATCCCCCCTATGTATTGATCGACGGGGAGCCAGTAACTCACTTCTTCTTCGTCAAGCGCTGCCTCGTCATCCCCGGGGCAGGCGAAGCGCATATAATACCACGAGGAATCTACGAAGGTATCCATGGTGTCCGTCTCCCTCTCCGCCTCGCCACCGCAGCGGGGACAGCCGGTCCTGCGAAAACCATCCGACCTCTCCAGCGGTGAGGGGCCCTCGAACTCGAACTCGACGTCCTCAGGCAGCAGCACGGGAAGGTCCTCCTCGGGAACCGGGACCGTCCCGCATTTGGGGCAATATACCACGGGTATGGGCGCGCCCCAGTAACGCTGCCTGGATATAAGCCAATCCCGCAGCCTGTAGTTCACGGTGCGCTCTCCCCATCCTCTTTCCCCTAACAGGTCCGGTATATCCTCGAGCCGGCCCCTCTCGCTGTCCAGGCCGTTGAATTCGCCCGAGTTGATCATGCTGCCAGGTTCGACGTAAGCCTCGGTCATGCTTTCCGGCTCCAGGGCGGTGTCGGGTGGCTGGATAACTACCCTGACGGGTAGATCGTATTTGCGCGCGAATTCGAAATCCCTCTGGTCGTGGGCGGGGACGGCCATCACCGCTCCCGTTCCATATTCCATGAGAACGAAATTCGCCGTCCAGACAGGCACCTCTTCCCCGTTGACCGGGTTGACGGCGTGGGTACCCAGGAACGCGCCGTCCTTCTCCGCCTCCATGGCCGTTCGCTCCATATCGGAGACGCCGCTGAGCCTTTCCCTGAACTCCTTGACGTCTTCCTCGTAAGGGGTACCGGCGATTATCTCGTCCACCAGGGGATGCTCCGGCGCCAACAGGAAAAATGTCACTCCCCACAGGGTATCCGGGCGTGTGGTGAAGACAGGTATCTCCCGGCCCGTCTCCTTGATGCGAAACGCCACCTCGCAGCCCTCGGAGCGGCCTATCCAGTTGCGCTGCATGGTGAGAACGCTCTCCGGCCATCCCGAGAGCTTTCCCATATCCTCCAGGAGGCGTTCGGCGTAATCCGTTATACGGAAGAACCACTGGTTCAAGGCTTTCTGTTCCACAACGGAATCGCAACGCTCGCACAGTCCGTCTATCACCTGCTCGTTGGCCAGCACGGTGCGGCAGGAAGGACACCAGTTCGCCCAGGCCCTGGTCTTGTAGGCCAAACCTTTCTCATAGAACTTGAGAAACAGCCATTGCGTCCACCGATAGTAGTCGGGCGAACAGGTGGCCAACTCCCTGCTCCAATCATAGGAATAGCCCAGCCTCTTGAGCCCTTCCTTGAGCAGGGCTATGTTCTTCCAGGTATACTCAGCCGGGTGCACCCCGGACCTGATGGCCGCGTTCTCGGCCGGCAACCCGAATCCGTCCCACCCCATGGGATGCAGCACGTTCACTCCCTTGCGCCGCATGTAACGGGCCAGCACATCCCCTAGGTTGTAGTTCGCCACGTGACCTATGTGAGCCGGGCCCGAGGGATAGGGAAACATTACCAGGATATACCTCTCGGTGGCTCCCTCCTCCCCCCGGGAGGCATAGATGTCGGCTTCGTCCCATCGCAACCTCCATTTTCGCTCTATGACCTTGAAATCGTACCTTTCCTCCATGTTTCCTTACCCGCTTCCACGCGCGATCATATCCAGGCCTCTTTATCGACACCAACCTTCAGGACTAAAGGTAAATTATGAGCCGCCCCGGCGCAAGTCGGCGAATCACGATCGCCGCCGTAAATTCCGGCACCTCATAAATTATATTATATTTATATAACTTAAACAAGTTGGCAAAGAGCCCGACTATCCCTCTTCCCCCGAGGGGGCTTCAACCTCGACTATGTCGTCCATCCCCAGGGGCTCCTTTCCCTTGCCATACTTCCCCAGCAGACGGGCCGCCTCCTCGACTGACCCCCGCGCCGGCCTGCCTGCCCTTGGATAGGACCGCAGCAGGGCTGTGGGTCCTGGTCTCTCCCTCTCCTTGATCAGTTTATCGGCGGGAAGAGCCAACTCCAGCAGGCGTTCGTTCTCGGCATGACGCCGCCCCAACACCAGCAAGGTATCCCCTACCCAGAAATGCCGTCCCACCTTGAGCAGTTCGATGTCCGTGCCGTCGAAATCCTCCACTCTTTTCATCAACTCCCCCAGGCGCTCGCTGAAAGCGGGGTCGGTGAGTAGGCATCCCCCGGCCGGGCTCTCATACTCCCCTATACCCCATGTAAGCGCCAGCTCGATCTGGCGCCGTCGCGAGCGCCCCCGCAGGTCAAGTAGGCAATCCCTTTCGATCCAGCCTTCTCTCTCGGGCCGCGTGAGCGGGAGGAGCCGGGCAGACAGGGGTCTCAGCAACAGATCGCCGGCCCCGGACAGCCGTGAGACATGCTCCAGTGCCTGGCGGTTCTGGGACATGGGTCTCTCCCCCAGCACCTCTCCCGAAGCCAGAAATTCCGCCCCCATATCCCGCATATGTTCCATGGCCACACGGGCCATGAGGGCATGGCAGTCGATGCACGGGTTGAGGTTTTTCCCGTAACCGAAGCGGGGTTGCTTAACCACCTCCAGATGTCGCGCGGTGATATCGACCACCCGGATCTCCAAGCCCAGTTCGCGGGAGGCCCTCTCGGCGCTTCCCGCCGTGAAAAACGGGGTGTGAAAGACGATGCCGGCGACCTCCACGCCGAAGCGCCTTAGCAGCTCGACGGCCAGCATGGAATCCAGCCCACCAGAGAAAAGCACCAGTGCTTTGTGTTTTCTCACCATCTCCTCGATCTCCAATGACATCGATCCACGTTTAAATTTTTTCCCACACCTTCCATGCCAGTATAACCAGCGGCACGGATAATATGGCCATGGCGGTGGGCAGACCGTGCTTCTGGGCCAGAAAACCACCCAGTGCCGGCCCCGCCAGGTATCCCAGGGCCCAGGCGATGTTGAACAGCCCGAAGGCGGTTCCGTAGATCTCTCCCTCCGCGTCGCCGCTCATAAGATCGGCGATAAGGGGGAGGGTGGGTGTCTCGAACAGCGCGATGGTCACCCCCAGAAGAGTGAAAAGAGCGATGACTACGGCCAGGCTGGGGCTGAAAGTCAGGGCGGGGGCCACGACGGCAGTGGCCAGAAGCCCCAACACCATGGGATTTCTCTTGCCCCTGCGGTCGGAGAGCCTGCCGGCATACGGGCTGGATACGGTGTAGGCCAGCACGGTAAGCGCGAAAAGCAGCCCGATGGCGGTGCTTCCTATACCCATCACCTTCTCCAGGTGAACCGGAAACAGGGGTTCCAGAACTCCCAGGCTAACCGAGCCCATCATCACCACGATGAGGGTAAGCATTATTCTCGGGTGCGCCAGCACCGTCCCGGCCATCTTGACATAGCTCTCCTTGCTCTCGGGTAGTGGGAGCCGCTTCAGGTCACGGCTCACGATGGCCAGTATCCCACCCACCACGCATACCCCGGCCACCAGCAGGAAAGGCGCCTTGATTCCCAACCAGTCGTAGAGCACTCCCCCCAGTGCAGGACCGGCGATGGAGCCAGCGCCCATGGCCGCCATTACGGTCCCCATGGCCTGCCCTCTCTCCCCCTCCGGATATATGTCGGGGATGATGGCCAGCCCCACCGACCAGTTGGCCGCCGCCGTAACCCCGTCCAGGAAGCGTGACAGGAATAAAGAAGCGTAGCTGGTGGAATAAGCGTAGAGGACGAAGGCCCCGGCCATGGCCAGCATCCCGAACACCAGGAAGGGACGCCTGCCCACCCGGTCCGAGAGCAGGCCGAAGGGCAGGGCGGCCACTATGTTTCCCAGGGCATATGAGGCGAACAGCATGCCCAGGCCCAGATCACCGACACCCAGGTTGCGGGAATAATCCGGCATCACCGGGACGATTACACCGTATCCCAGGCTGTCCACGAATATCACCAGGCATACCAGGGCCAGCGGCTTCTTCATCCATTCATCACTCTGTGGGCGCTAAAATCCACACTTACGCTATCTCTCACATACGCTGCCGCTATTATGACAGAAACATCAAGCATATACTCCGGCACCAATGCAATGAATAGATATGATATATATAAATGTGTGTGTGGAGGGAAGTAATTCGAGAATCCCGCGCGAGATATCGCCTCGCAGGAGGTGACATATTTCCGCCGCCGTCTGATAGGTGGAACGGATTGCCACATGGTGGTCTAAGCCGGCGTATACGGGAACGCGGTAACCGCCGACTTGCTTCCCCGGGCTCCATGCCGATAAAAGGATTGAGATATGGAGGAAGAACTTCATCCCGTCGATTTCGTGGAT
>JAXHVT010000016.1:0-145395 GCA_034188985.1 Actinomycetota bacterium
AACCCGGGGGGGGGGGCTGGCCCCCCCCCCGACACTTTTTCGGATAAAAGCCCGTTTCCGTACCATATAATCCCAACGCCGACGCGAAGGCGGTAAGGGCCGAAGCGCGGAACGTGAGGAGGATGGATTGTGCGGCGAACCCCGGACTCGATGATCATAATGTTGTAGAATACTAGGTACACAGAAAACACCGTAGAAGGGAAGAAAGTAAGGTTTATGGAAAAATCCGATAAGCCTGGAGTTGATGCACAAAGGGCCCCAACCGGCATATCCGGGCTGGATGAAATGCTGGATGGAGGCCTGTTGCGAAATTCCGTGGCTGTGGTCAAAGGAGCTCCGGGTACGGGCAAAAGCTGTATAGGCATGGAGTTTATAGCCAGAGGCATAGACGATTACTCCGAGCCGGGGTTGATTATCACCTTCGAGGAATTTCCACGCCAGCTTTATCGTGATGCCGTATCGATAGGCTTCGACCTGAGGGCGTTCGAGAGAGAGAACAAGCTACGCACCGTATTCACGACCCCATCCGTTTTTCTCCGCGAGATCCAACAGCCGGGTGGAGTCTTCGATCGTACTATCGAGGAGATAAACGCCAAGAGGGTTTTCGTGGACTCCATGACCCAACTGGAGCGTATAACCCAGGACCCCGTACAGCTCCGCGAGATAATGTACACTTTCCTGAACGGATTGCTGAGATACGATATAACTGCTCTTGTTACCCAGGAGGATGCCTTCATAACCGGGAACATGTCTGTAGCTGAAGCTGGCCTCTCGTATATAGTGGATACCATAGTACAGCTGCGTTATGTGGAGATAAGCTCGAGTATGGACCGGGCGCTGTTTGTCTTGAAGCACCGTGCCTCCGATCATGACAAGCGTATACGGAGGCTGGTCATAACCTCCTCGGGGCTGGAGGTAAAAACGACTTTCGAGGGCAGAGAGGGCATCCTGACCGGGAATCCCCACATAACACGTCGCATTCAGAAAGCGGAGGAGTTCTTCAAGTAAGGGTTATATGGGGGAAATATACCGATGTTGGATTTTGAAAATCTCGATCCGCAGGTGAGCAGTTTCGTGGAGGAATATATTGATTCCTTCATCACCTGGGACCTCATATTGTTTTTTCATGACAATCCTTACACCGTGGGCTCGTCCAGCAGCATCGCCATGAGTATAGGGAGATTGGGCTCGGATATAGAGCCTTATCTCGAGAAGCTGGCCGAGAAAGAAGTGCTCTCCTACGAGTTCAGGCCGGGCGGTACCGCGGAGACTATCTACGCATACAAACCCGAACCCGATTTCGAGAAGATGGTCATGGAATTCAAAAGGGCTTTGAGAGACCGGGCAAGCCGCCTGATAATCGTCAGTAAGGTACTGCAGAAAGAAGCCCGCCGCTGACAGCCGCCCTCGCGCAACATTTCGATGGCAAATGACAAGAACCCGCGAGAAATGGATTAAGCCGACCCCCATGAAACAAGCGGCTGTTTTCTTGTGAATGACACGGTGCAGTGCTAAAATCTAAGCATTGAAGCAGGGCGGAAGTGGCTCAGTTGGTAGAGCATCACCTTGCCAAGGTGAGGGTCGCGGGTTCGAATCCCGTCTTCCGCTCCAGAAAATAGGTAGGCGAGTCGATTGCCTACCTTTTTTCTGAAAGGGCGCTACAATTGGACATAGTAAGGCGGCGTAGCCAAGTGGTAAGGCAAGGGTCTGCAAAACCTTGATCACCGGTTCGAATCCGGTCGCCGCCTCCACGTATTCAAGAGCCCAATAAAGGGCTCTTGAGGTCGCCATAGGCCGGATTCATGCCGTGATATCCTAAATATCGGTGCCGGGGAAGGCCTACCTCAGGCGCTTGAGACTGTTCATCATGGTAAGTTGGGTGCGGAATGGCTTGTAGGATGTGTAGTCTACCACGGGTTGGAAGAGCAAGGAGTCCAGACAGGGTGACAGGAAGAGTAGGTTACGGATATCCTCACAGGCGGACTCGATGGATCTGTATACGGCTGAAGGATCGCAAATGAAATAGACGGCCAGCATATCGGTATAATGCTAGCGCTGCCTGTCCATCCTCAGCTGAAGCAGTTCTTGTATGAACGGGGACATGGCGGTGCAGAGGGCTATAAAGAAGAAAAGATAGATGTCAGCAACAGGATAATGAAGGGACTGTCTCCGGTTCCCATGATCATATATCCCAGGATCGCCAGGAACAGTATGGCGAAAACCGGAGACAGCTCGATCTCCGTGGTGTTTGGTACCATTTTTTGATCTTCCACCCTTTATCCATTTGCTTAAAGGTTTTGGGACCCACCAGGCGGATGATCATGGTTTGAAAAAATTATCCCCGCTCAGCATGTGGGCTATCTCGTAAGCCATGATAGCCTCGCGCTGAGAGGAGTCGATCTTATCGGCGATGCCCTCCGTCGTGAACAGGGAGAAAGAGCCGTTGGGAAGGGAGAGTGAAAACGAGTTGATATCCGGATTGGGAAGCACAAAAAGCCGGACCCTGGGCTGCATACCGAAGGCCAGTATCGCGTCATGTAGAGCGCCCTCGAGCTTGTGGCCGGTTTGCCACGGAAGTAGGATTTCCAGCTATTTGAACACCCAGTGGTAGCTCAGAGCATAGCGCAGGACGGCATAGGGGATGTATCCGAGCCAGAACAGGAGCAGGATCCTCCAGTGGTTATACCCATAGTCCAAGGCCGAATATAGGAAGTAGAGGCCAAATCCCAATAGGATTATCACCGTCAGGCCGAATATGGAGAAGGCAGCCGCCAGGCGCATTCGATTACATCATAGGCGCTGATATATATCGAGGCCGTCATCTGAGTTCATGTGTTGGTTCCCGACATATAGGCGTATCAATTTAAGGCTAATGGCGTCTCTCCGAGAAGGAACGCCCCCGGATGCGGTGTATACAGGGCGAGGAACCAGGTTGCCAAACGGATGGAAATCGACCAGAATATTAGCGATGAGGGCGCGTAGCTCAGTGGGAGAGTGCTTCCTTGACGCGGAAGAGGTCGTGGGTTCAATCCCCTCCGCGCCCACCAGCGGTCAAGGCCATGCGGGCCATGCGATACTGAACAGATAAGCAGCGTTAAAAGGCGCGGCGCCGTGAGGAGGTGGCTGCCTTCTCCGCGAGGCCGCGCAGAGCCTTTTAGGCCCCCGTCGATTTGGTCGAGATAATAAAAGGCCGTAATGGAAAGTCGAGCGGGTGCTTAGGGAGGAAAAGATGAAATGCCCTGAATGCCAGGCGGAGAATCCCGATGGAGCCGAATACTGTTATCTATGTTACGCGCGCTTCGGTGTTAAGGATGAAACCTCCGGTCGAGACGAGATCGCCAGGGGAATCCTCGAAAAGGAACCTGGTTCCAGGATACGGTGCCCGAACTGCGGGGAACTAAGTCCCGTGAAGTCACACCTCTGTTTAAAGTGCGGGTATGCCTTCGAAGATATAGAGACGCTCCTGGTGGGAGAGGAAGAAGTGGCCCGGCTGGAGCAGAGAAAAAAGGGCGGCACGGAAGGTGAGGTTGCGGAGCAGGTGTTATCGGAGCCCGTAAACGTAACCCCCGAAAGCGATGGAGCTGCTATCATGCGTGGTATCGAGGATATTCTGTCCAGGAACCAGTGCGCTCGCCTACAGGCCCGGGGCAGGAACGCCACGACTTACGCTATGAAGATCATTGCCCTGGTAAGCGAGGAACACCGGAAGCAGGACAGGCGGATATTGATGGAGATCAAGCTGATCACGGAAGGTGCGATCACGCACCTCGATGACGTGGAGCTGGAGATAATCATATTGGCAGGTTGAGCGGGAATGATAAGGATAAATATAGACGGCGGCGAGGAGATCGATGTTGAGGACGGATCCACGATTTGGGAGGTCTTGCGGTCGCTGAACGGAGGAACGGCCGAGAGTGCCCTGGCCGCGAGGCTCAACAGGAAATTGGTCGACCTCACGGCGCCGGTCGAGGAGGGCATGGTCGAGGTAGTAACCTTCGAGGACTGTGAGGGCAAAGAGATTTACCGCCACACCGCCTCACACATCATGGCTCAGGCGGTTATGGAGCTTTATCCCGGAACCAAGCTTGCTATTGGACCCGCCATAGAGGACGGATTCTATTACGATATGGATATCCCGAAGAAACTTTCCCCAGAGGACCTTCCGGCTGTCGAAAAACGCATGCGGGAGATTGTTGATGAAGACTTGCCCGAGGAGCGTCGGGAGTTAAGCAGGGAGGAGGCCATCACACTTTTCCGGGAATCTGGCCAGCCTTACAAGGTGGAGATTCTCGAGGAGTTGGAGGAGGGGGAGGTAACCGTCTACCGTCAGGGAGATTTCGTCGATCTATGCAGGGGCCCCCACCTTGTCTCTACGGGTAGGCTACATTCCTTCAAGTTGCTCAGCCTGGCCGGTGCCTACTGGCGCGGTGACGAGAGCCGGCCCATGCTGCAGCGCATATACGGTACCGCCTTCGATAGCGAGGAAGAGCTGAGCGATTACCTTCATCTTCTGGAAGAAGCGGAGAAGAGGGACCATCGCAGGCTGGGAAAGGAAATGGACCTCTTCAGTTTTCACAACGAGGCGGGACCCGGCGTGGTATTTTATCATCCTAAGGGGGCCGTGCTTCGTGAGCTGATAGAGGATTTCCTCAAGGAGGAGCACCGCCGCAGGGGGTATCAGTTGGTGATCACACCTCACCTGTATCGCGGCAAGCTGTGGCACATGTCCGGGCATATGGACTACTACAGCGATAACATGTATGCATTCGAGAAGGACGGCACCGAGTACGTGGTAAAACCGATGAATTGCCCGGGACATGTGCTGATATATAAGACCCGGCCCAGAAGCTACCGTGATCTGCCCCTCAAATATTTCGAGTTGGGGACCGTGTACCGCTACGAGAGATCGGGGGTATTGCACGGCATGATGCGCGTACGCGGCTTTACCCAGGATGATGCGCATATCTTCTGCACCGAGAGGCAACTGGAGGAGCAGGTGAGGGATTGCCTCGATTTCGCCCTGTACTCGCTTAGGACATTCGGTTTCGAGGAGTTCAAGATATTCCTGAGCACCAGGCCCGAGAAATCTGTTGGCGACGACGAGCTCTGGGATAAGGCAACGGAGGTATTGCGCGATTCGCTTGATCATTTCGGTCTGGAATACGAGGTCGATCCCGGGGAGGGGGTGTTTTACGGCCCCAAGATCGACGTCAAGCTGCGAGATGCTATTGGTAGGTATTGGCAGGGCCCCACCATACAGGCGGATTTCAACCTGCCGGAACGCTTCGATCTCACCTACACCGGCGAGGACAACCGGCCCCACCGGCCGGTAATGATACACAGAGTGGTTCTGGCAGGTATCGAGAGGTTCTACGGCGTTCTTATAGAACATTACAGCGGAGAGTTACCCCTGTGGCTTGCGCCCGTACAGGCGGTTGTAATACCCATCGCGGATCGGCATCTGCCCTATGCCAACAAGGTGGTAGAAGCCTTGCTGCGAGAGGGGTTGAGGGCTGAGGCGGATGATGACCGGCAGACAGTGAACATGAAGATACGCAGGGCGCAGATGCAGAAAATACCCTTCTGCCTCATCGTGGGCGACAGAGAAATAGAGGACGGCACGGTATCGGTCAGGGATCGAGGCGGCAGGGATGTCAGGGGGGTTCCTCTGGAGGATTTCATATCCGGGGCGGCGAAGATGAACAGGGAGCGCAACTTGGCCAGTGATTGGGAGGGGTAATGGAGAGACTCTGGAGACCCTGGAGGATCAATTACATACGCAATATAGAGAATGTTAGGGATGAAGGATGCATCTTCTGCACCAAGCCGAAGAGCGGCGACGACGAAAAGGCACTCATCCTATACCGAGGAGAGACGGTTTACATGATGATGAACCTGTTTCCATACAACACGGGTCACGTTATGGTGAGCCCATATCGGCACCTGGGGCAGTTGGAGGACCTGGACGATCGGGAGAGAGCGGAGCTCATGGAGCTATCCAACCTGGCAGTGAGGGCTATCAAAGAGGAAATGCAGCCACAGGCTTTCAACCTGGGTATGAATATCGGCAAAGTCGCGGGCGCCGGTTTTCACGAGCACCTGCACATGCATGTCGTGCCTCGCTGGCTGGGAGACACCAATTTTATGCCCGTGGTCGCCAAGGCGAAAGTCATGCCGGAATCCCTGGAGGGGAATTACAAGAGGCTTCTCGACCGGATAGGGTGTATTCTAGAAGACGAAGGCTCCTAGGCCAGATATGCGTATGCGGCGTATGGATCAATCGCTTTCCTTCTCTTTCTTGGCCTCGTCGATTATCTTTTGTGTTAGGTGAGGGGGCACCTCCTCGTAATTGGACATCTCCATCCTGAAGGTACCGCGCCCCCCGGTTATGGATCTCAAGTCGATTGAATAGCGAAGCATCTCCGCCATGGGCACCTGCGCCCTGATAAGCTGCAGACCCCCTTCTTGCTCCATTCCCAGTATGCGACCTCGCTTGGAGTTGAGGTCGCCGATAACATCTCCCATGTTTGCCTCTGGAACCAGTATCTCAGCGTTCATTATAGGCTCCAGGATATAGGGATCAGCGTCGTTCATGGCGTTTCTCAGGGCCATTGCTCCAGCAAGCTGAAAGGAGATATCGGATGAGTCCACGGGATGGTACTTGCCATCATATACCGTTGCCCTGATGTCGACGATCGGGAAGCCGCCAAGGAAGCCCTCGTCGGTCGCCTTGCGGACGCCTTTCTCCACAGAGGGGATGAATTGCCTTGGTATGGAACCGCCCACCACTTTGTCCTCGAACTCGAAGCCGCTTCCTCTCTCGAGGGGCTTGACCTCTACCCAGGCGATGCCGAACTGGCCGTGCCCTCCGGTCTGTTTTTTGTGTTTGCCCTCGGCCTTGGAGGACTTGCGTATGGTTTCCTTGTAGGGAACCTTCGGTAGTTGAGAATCCACGTTCACGCCGAATTTGCGTGACATGCGTTCCATCATGATATCCAGGTGAGCCTCGCCCATACCGGATATAATGGTCTGCTTTACCTCGGTATCTCGGCGGACGTTAAAGGTGGGATCTTCCTCGCTCAAGCGCGTCAAGGCGACGGAGAGCTTGTCCTCGTCTCCCTTGGTCTTGGGCTCAACGGCCAGCGACATGATAGGCTCAGGGAACTCTATCGATGGCAGCACTATGGGGTTTTCCTTGTCGCATAGGGTTTCACCGGTGGCGGTTTCGGTGAGCTTAGCCACGCCCCCTATATCCCCCGCCGGTATCTCCTGGACCGGGATCTGGTTCTTTCCCCGAATTATAAAGACTTGTCCTACTCGTTCTTCCTTGTCGTGGATGGGATTGTAAACAGTGCTGTCCGAGGACAACACCCCCGAGAAAACACGGAAATAGGTAAGCCTTCCTACATAGGGGTCCGAGATGGTACTGAAAACCAGAGCGGACAGGGATGCGTCCTCCCGGGCCCTGAAGGATAGCTCCTCGTCCGTTCCCTTCTTCAGGCCCCGTATCTCCTCGCGGATCGCCGGAGAAGGTAGGGAGTTGACGAAGGCGTTGGCCAGACGGTCGACGGCAATGTTGTGAGTGGCGCTGCCGCAGAGGACGGGTACGATCTTGCCTTCGGATACCCCTTTCAGAAGCGCGGCCAGTACTTCGTCCTCTCCTATCTCCTCTTCCTCCAGGTATCTCTCCATCAGATCATCGCTTACCTCGGCGGCTCCCTCGATGACTTTCTCCCTTGCCGCCTCCACAGCTTCTAGCATATCCTCGGGTATATAGGTCTCCTCGGACTTGCCGTCGCCGTCGTATATATAGGCCTTATTAGAGGTGAGGTCAACCACTCCCCTGAATTCATGCTCCTGGCCGATGGGCAGCTGAAAGGGTACTATGCGTGATCCGTACAGGGATTCCAACTGATCGAGACAGCGCTGGAAGTTGGCGTTTTCCCGATCCATCTTGTTAACGAATACCAGCCTGGGATATCCATCGTCATCGGCCATCTTCCAGATCAACTCGGCCTGTACCTCCATGCCCGACACCGCGGAAAGGACAAAAACAGCGCTGTCTACCACCCTCAACGTGGCGGTTATCTCGCCCATGAAGTCCGCGAAACCGGGGGTGTCCAACAGGTTTATTTTGTTTTCCATCCATTCGAAGGTCAGTAGAGTGGCGTTTACCGAGATGCCTTTCTTCTGCTCGTCGGGGTCGAAATCACTGACGGTGTTTCCCTCATCCACCTTCCCCATGCGTTTTATCAAATCCGCGTTAAACAACATGGCCTCGGCCAGGGATGTTTTTCCGGAATCACCGTGGCCGAAGAGGGCTATGTTGCGTATCGAGTCCATCTCGTATTTCTTCATATGGATCCGAACTCCTTTCCTGATTTGCAGATAACGATAACTATTATATTAGCGCGGTGGTCTATAGGCCAGCAGTGAAGAAAGCACTCTTTTTCGGTACGTACGGATAGTGCCAGAGTGTTTCCAGGATGGTTTCGACGGTTGAGAAAATGCGTTATATCCGAGTACTTTCAGGGTATATTCGCGAGGGCTTTAATCGCTTCATAGCGGGCTTTAAGGGGGCTCCTCAGGTCGTTGCTAGCCCGGATAACGCTGTGATATACTTCTGTTGGAAAAAGCATTCTTAGGAAGCCAAGTGGGCCAGAGCCCACTTTTTGTTTGGTACTGGGGTGATTATAGTGCAACCGGAAGTTGTCAAGGAGATGGAGGATCGCCTGGAGGAGTTTATAGAGCCCCTTGTAGAGGCGGAGGGTCTGCGCCTTATATGCGTGGATGTCGGGCGACGGGGGAAGAAGATGGTGATAACGGTATGCCTGGACCGCAAGGGCGGGATAGACGTCGATACGTGTGCCGAGATGAGCGAGGAGATAAGCAGGCATATGGACGTCGAGGACATCGTGGAGGACAGCTACAACCTCGAGGTCACTTCGCCGGGACTGCAGAGATCGCTTCGCAAGCCCAGGGAATACAGGGCCTTCGTGGGCAGGGAGGTGGAAGTGGTTCTCAGGCAGGCTTTCGAGGGACGTCAGAAGATGGTAGGCAGGTTGCTGGAAGCGGACGAGGACGGTATGACCATACTCGTCGAGGAAGAGGAAATTGTATTCCCCTACGATGCGCTCAAGAGGACGAAGCTTTACTACAAGCCTCCCTGGTAGGAGAGCTTTAAAGTACCACGCTAAGTTAAAAGGGAGATAACTCTTGAATTTCGAATGGCTTGAAGCCCTTAGGCAGATAGAGAGGGAAAAAGGAATAGACGCCGAGACCATTATCCAGGCCATGGAGGCCGCCCTTCTATCCGCATATAAAAAGAATTACAACACAGCGGAGGAAGCCCGGGTTGAGGTTAACAGGGAGAGTGGCTCCATACACGTTTATGCCCATAGGATCGACGAGAAAAGCGGTGAGGCGTCTGAGGTGGAAGTTACTCCCGGCAACTTCGGTAGGATAGCCGCTCAAACAGCCAAACAGGTGATTCTGCAGCGTATTCGGGAGGCGGAGCGCGACCTCATGTTCGACGAATACCACGAGAAAGTCGGGGATATAATAACCGGCATCGTGCAGCAATCGGATCAACGCTATACCCTGGTCGATCTAGGCAAGGTGGAGGCGCTGCTGCCGCTGTCGGAACAGATGCATACGGAGAGATATAAGCATGGTATGCGCATAAAAGTGTATATCGTCGAGGTGCGTAAAACCAGCAAGGGCCCACAGATTCTGGTTTCACGTACTCACCCCGGGCTTCTAAAGAGACTATTCGAGCTGGAGGTACCGGAGATAGCCGAAGGCTACGTTGAGATAATGGCAGTGGCCAGGGAGCCGGGGTATCGTTCCAAGATAGCCGTGGTATCACAGGATCGAAACATAGATCCCGTAGGCGCATGCGTGGGAGCCAGGGGGTCAAGAGTGCGCATGGTGGTAAACGAGTTAAAAGGAGAGAAAGTGGACATAATTCCATGGAGCGATGATCCCGAGGAATTGGTGTCCAACGCGTTGAGCCCCTCCAAAGTTAAAGAGGTTATCATACACCCGGAGGAAGAGCTTTCCGAGGTGATCGTGCCAGACAGCCAGCTTTCCCTGGCTATAGGCAAGGAAGGACAGAATGCGCGACTGGCCGCGAAGCTTACCGGCTGGAGGATCGATATAAAGAGCGAGAGCCAAGCCAGGGATGAGAGGGAGGGATATACCGTCCCCAAGCAGGATGGGGGGGAGGTCTGGAAGGCCTCTGATGATGAGGGGGCTGTAGAGGAATCGGAAGTGGAGGCGGCCGTAGAAGAAGTGGATGAAGAGGCCTCGCACTCGATAGTGAAGGAAATCGATGAGGAGAGCGAAGCCGGGGAGGATGCTGAGCCCTGATATGCAAGACCCTTTAAAAGATGCTTCATTTGCTGTAAATATATATCTGTAGAGCGCGACGGGGGAGTGTTAATGGCAGCCAAGAGAGTTCATCAACTGGCAAAAGAGCTGGGTGTCACCAGCAAGGAATTGCTGGAGATTCTGCAGTCCATGGGCGAGAATATAACCAACCCCCTTTCCTCCATGAGCGAGGACACAGAGAAGGCACTCGTAAAGAAGATAGGATTTAAAAAGTCCGCCAAGGAGAAAAAGAAAACCAAAACCAAAGATGAGAAGAAGGCCCAGCAACCAAAGGCAAAGACCGAGGAAAAGGAGGGTGTGAAAAAGGGGAGGCAGGCGGCAACAGGTGCGAGCGCGGTAAAACAACCCCCCAAGACCGCCAAGGCGCCGGACGAGAAAGCACAGCGACCGAGGCGCGAGACGGTGAAAAAGGATGAGGTGCGCGATAGCGGGCAGGCCGGCTCGAGACCACCGGGACAGAAGCCAGCTCTCCGCAAGCCTGAGAAGAAGGCTTATCCTCAAAGGCCGAGGCCCAGACGCAGGGAATCCGACAAAGGCGTGGCGGCGGGAAAGGGGCGTCCGCGCATTGATAATGAAAAGGCACCGAAGGAGCCTGGAACCAAGCCCATGAAGAAGAAACTGAGGGTTCCCGCAGGCATAACCGTTAGGGAATTCGCGCAGAGAGTCGGGAGAACTCCCTCCGAAATAATCTCCATTCTCATGTCCATGGGCGAGATGATCACCATCAACCAATCCATATCCGATGACGCACTGCTCCTGGTAGCGGAAGAGTTGGGCATTGAAGTGGAGGTCAAGACGAAGGCATTGCAGGAGGCCGTTATCGCCAAAGACGAGCCGGAGACACTGAAGACGCGTCCGCCGGTAGTCACGGTGATGGGGCACGTGGACCATGGAAAGACGTCCCTGCTGGACGCCATAAGGAACACCGCCGTAACCGAGGAGGAAAGAGGAGGCATTACCCAGCATATAGGGGCTTCCGTGGTTGAGTTCGAGGGCAAGAGGGTAACCTTTATTGATACTCCCGGACACGAATCTTTCACGGCGCTGAGGGCAAGAGGTGCCCAGGTAACGGACCTCGCGGTTCTCGTAGTCGCGGCGGATGACGGGGTTATGCCGCAAACCATCGAGGCAATAGACCATGCCCGGGCGGCAGGTGTTCCCGTCATGGTGGTAGTAAACAAGATCGATAGGCCTGATGCCAATCCCGATAAGGTACGCCAGCAATTAACCGAATTCAACTTGCTCCCGGAGGAATGGGGTGGCGAGACGGTGTACGTCGACGTATCAGCCAAGGAAGGCACTAACCTTGATCACCTCCTGGAGATGATTCTGCTGCTGACGGAGATGCAGGACTATAGGGCGAATCCCGATGCACCGGCAAGCGGCAATATAATCGAGGCCCGCCTGGACAGGGGAAGGGGTCCGGTCGCTACGCTGCTGATCAAGCGCGGAACCCTCAAACGCGGGGATGCCGTTGTGGCTGGAAAGACCTACGGGAGGGTGCGAGCCTTGATGGACGATACTGGAAAAGTGGTCGAACAGGCGGGGCCGGCAACTCCGGTCGAGATACTGGGCCTGAACGGCGTGCCGCAGGCCGGTGACGAGTTCGTGGCCGTAGAGGACGACAAAAAGGCTAGGGCGATAGCCGAGAACAGGATAAACAAGGAGAGGGTGGAAGGGGATAAGAAGGCGGTGCGCAGCTTCTCTCTCGAGGACCTTTTCCAGCAGATACAGGCAGGAGAGGTGCAGGAATTCAACCTTATCGTAAAGGGGGATACAAGGGGCTCCGTGGAGGCTATAAAGGATTCGGTGGACGATATGGAGGTTGGTGATATAACAATAAACGTTATTCGTACCGGCGTGGGGGCTATAACGGAAAACGATATCATGCTGGCAAAGGCCTCCAGCGCCGTTGTGATAGGCTTTAACGTGCGGCCGGAGCCCAAGGCAAACGAATTAGCGGCCAAGGAAAAGGTGGATGTACGAACATACAGGGTTATCTATCAACTCCTGGAGGACCTCGAGTCCGCGCTTGTGGGCATGTTGAAACCGGAATACGAGGAGGTCCAGTCGGGGCTGTTGGAGGTAAGGGCTGTTTTTCGCGTGCCACGTCAGGGAGCGATAGCGGGTTCGCTGGTTAAAGAAGGAGAGATTAACAGGAATTCGAAGGTCAGGCTGGTACGCGATGGAACCGTAGTTCACGAGGGCGTGGTGGCATCGTTGAAGAGATTCAAGGACGACGTGCGTTCCGTATCGGCAGGATACGAGTGTGGGGTGGGCCTGGAGAACTATCAGGACATAAAGGAAGGGGATTTGATAGAGGTAATCGAGATGCGTGAGGTGCCTCGAGGCGGGGAGGCGGCGGACTCCTGAGTGAGGTCAAGACATGTTTATCGGTACCCTCCGCCTGGAGCTCTATATGCCGCAGTGCGGAAGCCTGAAGGAAAAACGTCAGGTGATAAAGAGTATTATCGATAGAACGCATAGTCGTTTCAACGTAGCCATAGCCGAGGTAGGTAAAAACGATCTCTGGCAGGTGAGCAGTCTGGGCGTTGCCTGTGTTGGAAACAGCGAATTATCCGTGCGCAGGACGCTGGGCCAGGTAAACAGAAGCATAATGGCCACGGGAAAGGCCGAGATACTGGAATCCCCCCTGGACATCCAAACCTCTTGAACCACCTCACGTAAGCAACACTGGTGATGGCAATGATTCCGGAGAGAATGAAAAGAGTCAACGAAGCTTGCAAAGAGGCTTTGAGCGAGATAATTCAGGAGGACCTCAAGGACCCTCGCATAGGCTTCGCTACCGTTACCCGCGTGGAGGTAAGCCCCGATCTAAGGCAGGCCAAGGTATGGATAAGCATCCTGGGAAACGAGGAGGAGATAGAGAGGACCAGAGAGGGGCTGGAAAAGGCGAAGGGATTCATGCGCAAGGGGCTGGGGAGGCGTATACGCATACGCTATACACCAGAGTTGATAATTCAGATAGACCGCAGCGCGGAGATAAGCGAGAGATTACAGGAACTTATGCACGAATTGGAGGAAGAATAGAATGAAAACCCTGGATGAGGTAGTGGCCGTTATCGCGGATGCCCGAGATATCGGTTTGGTCTCGCATATAAACCCCGACGGTGACAGCATAGGCTCGTTGTTAGGCCTTGCCATTACCTTGAATGATGCTGGAAAACGGGTTTTCGCCTCCCTGCCGCTTCCCGAGCATTATCCCCCGCAGTATCGCTTTCTTCCGGGCAGGGATCTGTTGAATACTCCGCAAGAGATCCCGGGCGGCCTGGAGGTTTTTATGGCCCTGGATTGCAGCAACCTGGACAGGCTGGGGGAACTGTGCGAGACGGCTGAGGCAGCTGAAACACTCATAAACATCGATCATCACGAGGACAACCAGCTCTTCGGTAGCATAAACCTTGTTGATGACGGGGCATCTTCCACTGCGGAGCTTATTCATCGACTCCTGAAAAGGGCGGGCTGGAGTATAACCCCCGATGTAGCCACATGTCTCTACACGGGACTGGTCACGGATACCGGGCGTTTTCAACATCGCAATACGGCCCCCCGGACTTTTATGACCGCGTCCGAGTTGGCCGGGGAAGGGGCGGATATTCACCGGGTAGTCATGGAGATATACCACAATCAATCTCTGTCATACACGAGGCTGATAGGGGTCGCGCTTCAGAGAACGGAGGTGGTGGAGGACTGCGGCCTGGTGTATAGCTACATCACAATGGAGGACTTGAAGCGTACCGGAGCCATTCTGCCCGAGACGGAAGACCTTATCGATTTCCTGCGTGGTATAAAGGGCACTAGTGTAGTGGCCCTGTTTAAGGAGATGAAGGAGGGAAAAACACGTGTCAGCCTGCGCTCACGCGATGGTAACGAGGTAGGACCCATTGCGAGGAGCATGGGCGGAGGTGGTCACGCCATGGCCGCCGGATATACATCGGAGCGCGATATCAAGGAAAGCATACGGGACTTGGTGGACATACTGCAGGGTGAGTGGAGTGGGGATTAGGAGAGACGGTCTCCTTCTCCTGGACAAACCGATCGGACCGACTTCCCACGATATGGTGGACGCGGTGAGGGGACTGTTGGAAACCAGGAGGGTAGGCCACTGTGGTACGCTGGATCCCATGGCTTCCGGACTGCTGGTGATATTAGCGGGGAGGGCAACGAAACTCGAACCATACATTCCCGGAGACCCCAAGGTGTACAGAGGCAGCGTGTTACTGGGTATCGAGACCGACAGCATGGATATGGAGGGAAATATAGTCTCGCGAAGCAGTTATGATGGCGGTAAGGACAGGGTGGAGGAGGTTTTTCAGTCCCTGCACGGAGAGCTGGAGCAGGTTCCCCCCATGTATTCCGCGGTCAAGTATAAAGGCAAACCCCTTTACAAATATGCGCGTATGGGGGAAACGGTTCCTCGCAGAAGCAGGAAGGTACGAATATACGATATCTCAATGGAGGGTTTGCGACATGAGGCAGAGGGGATGGCTGTGGATTTCACCGTATCTTGCTCACCGGGAACCTACGTGAGAGAGTTGGCGTACAGGGTGGGATATACGCTAGGGTGCGGTGCCACTCTTCGCGAGCTGCGCAGGGTGTCATCGGGACCGTATGATGTCAGGTATGCGATGAGCATTGACGGGTTGTCCGAGCATGTGGACAGAGACTCCCTGGAGCTCATAGGAATGTCCGAGGCCGTATACGGCCTTGAAAAGGCGGTCGTTTTACGGGATGCGGTCAGAGCGGTCTCAAACGGCGCTCCTTTGAGCGAGGAGATGGTGGAAAGCGTGGATAATTGCGTGAGAAAAGGAGATACGGTAGCCGTAATGTCACCTGACCTGCAATTGCTAGGTTTTCACACCGTTGTTCGCGATAAACCTTTTTCCTCCCGGGCACGGCGTATAATATAAGATCGAGGCTTACAAACTAATCAGGAGTGAGGCGGGAAGGCATTGATAAAGCCTGTTGAATGTGTAACGGAGTATGTAGAATATATGGATAGAATAGTGGTATGCAATGCGGCAAGAAGATATGAGATGGCATACAAGAGTGCGGCGATAGGCTCTCTGGCGTGTCGGCGAGAGTTCTAGGAAAGGGAATCGATAGAGCATATGGAGATAATACCGGGAATAACGACTATCCCGAGTGATATCGGTAAAACGGTTATCACCATAGGGATGTTCGACGGTGTTCATCGCGGGCACCAGAAGATAATACACATCGCTCACGAGAAAGCCAGGGAGCTCGGGTTGAGATGCGTGGTGTTCACATTTGATCGGCATCCCCTTGAGGTGCTTAAACCCGGACAGCACCCCAAGCTGCTTACCTCCAGCGCTCAGAAACTCAGGCTTCTGGAGGAACTGGACGTGGACATGGTGCTCATGGCCCATTTCGACGAGGGGTTTTCGAGGATACGGGCCGAGGATTTCCTGAGCGATCTATTGCATATCAGGCTGCGGGCACAGGAGGTTGTGCTGGGTGAAAATTTCCGTTTTGGAAGAGGTGGAGAGGGTGATGTAGGCTCCATGGCCGATGCCGGATCGTCTATCTCCATCAAGGTCGTGTCGGTACCGTTGCTGCGTGATAACGGAGAGGTGATATCCAGCACGCTTATCAGAGGGATGATAGAGAAGGGAGAGGTGGAGGAGGCCGGCGAGAGACTGGGCTGGGATTACATGATAGAAGGTGTTGTGGTAAAGGGCGATTCCAGGGGCAGGGAACTGGGATTTCCCACTGCTAACGTAGAGGTACACGATAACAGGTGCATACCCGCCAAGGGAGTATATGCGGGGGAAGTGCACATGGAACACAAAAACATACCGGCGGTGACCTATGTGGGGGATGTACCAACTTTCATCGATGAGGGCACGGGAGGACGCCGTATCGAGGTTCATATCCCCGGGTGGGACAAGGATCTCTACCAACGTTTCATAGGCGTGTCCTTTCAAACCCGGCTGAGAGGTGAAACGACTTTTTCCGATGCCCAGGCCTTGCGGCGGCAGATCAAGGAGGACGTGAAACAGACCTTGAAGAACTACAAACCCTGAGGCGGTGAGTTTTACTCTTAACGCAGCTGTGGTATCATCTCTTGGAGTATCTTTACACTGAGCACGATAAGGTAGGCGGTAGACCTGCCTGAACCTAGGCCTAGGATTAGAGGTGGCCGGCTCTATTCTTGGGTCTAAGGGGATGAAGGAGGTGAAATGGCATGCCCCTCAGCAGCGAGGAGAAACTTCCGATCATCGAGGAGTTTCGCTCTCATGATAAAGATACCGGATCAGCGGAAGTGCAGATAGCCATCCTCTCCAAGCGTATAGATGAACTGACCGAACACCTCAAGGTACACAAAAAGGACCATCATTCCAGGAGAGGCCTGCTCAAGATGGTTGGCAGGAGAAGAAGGCTGTTGGATTATCTCAAAGATAAGAATGTAGAGCGTTATCGCGACTTGATCGAGAGGTTGGGCCTGAGAAGATGAGGCGAAAACTGCAGGATCGCCTTGGATTAGAAGACGGGAGATGAAAGAAGAAATGACCGAAACGGAAGTGAAGAGATTCTCAGTCGATCTCTTCGGAAAAGAGATATACTGCGAGGCGGGCAAACTTGCGACACTCGCGGATGGGTCCGTTCTCATACGATGCGGAGAAACCGACATCCTCGTAACTGCCATGGCCTCCAAGCAGGAGTCGGATAGGGATTACTTTCCACTAGTGGTGGACGTGGAGGAGAGGATGTACGCGGCGGGAAAGATTCCGGGAGGGTTTTTCCGCCGGGAGGGACGACCCTCCGAGAAGTCTATTCTTACAGCCAGGCTCATAGACAGGCCTCTTAGGCCCAGTTTCCCCGAGGGCATGCGCATCGAGGTTCAGGTGATAGTCACCATTCTTTCCGTGGATCACGTGAACCTCTCGGATGTTCTCGCCATAAACGGCGCTTCCGCGGCGTTATGCATTTCCGATATACCTTTCAACGGGCCGGTTGGAGCGGTGAGAGTAGGCCTGCTTCCCGGCGGGCCGGTGATCAATCCCACCATACAAGAGCTGGATAATAGCGAACTCAACCTGGTGGTCGCGGGAGTTCTCAACCCCGATACCAAAGAAGTTGAAATCATCATGGTGGAGGCCGATGCCGACCAGGTACCGGAACAAGACATACTGGACGCCCTCGAGCTATCTAGACAGGGCATCCGGGAAATGATACGGCTGCAGCATAATATGATGCAGGAGCTAGGGAGGGAGAAACGAGAGGTAAACCTCAGGGGATATGATCCCGATATGGTAAGGTCTCGCCTCCCGGAGATGCAATCCCGCGTGGAACAGGCGGTAAGGGAAATAGCCCGCAATCAACTGGATAAAAATGAGAGGGAACGCAGGATGGATCTTCTCCTGGATGAGTTCATGCTCTCGTCGGTAGGTACGGAGGGGGAGGAAGAGCTGTTCGGAGCCATCAAGGAACATTTCGACTACCTGGTTGGACAGGTAATGAGAAGGATGGTGGTGGAAGAGGAGCTCAGGGTCGACGGCAGACGTCCGGAGGAGATACGCCCTATCTCGTGCGAGGTCGGCTTGATATCACGTACTCATGGCTCGGGCTTGTTCGCCAGGGGGCTGACGCAGGTTCTGACCTTGCTTACCTTGGGACCGATAAGCGACATGCAGACCATTGACGACCTCTCACCGGATGAAACCAAGCGCTACCTGCATCATTATAATTTCCCGCCCTTCTCCGTAGGAGAAACACGTATGCTGAGAGGCCCGAAAAGAAGGGAGATAGGTCATGGCTCCCTGGCGGAAAGGGCACTACGCAACCTCATCCCGGACGAGGAGCGTTTTCCCTATACCATCAGGCTCGTGTCCGAGGTTCTCACCTCCAACGGCTCCACCTCCATGGCCTCGGTATGCGCCTCGAGCCTGGCCCTGATGGACGCTGGCGTGCCCCTCAAGGGCAATAAGGCGGTGGCCGGTATCGCCATGGGACTGGTCAAGGAGGACGACAAGGTGGCGATCCTCACCGATATCCAGGGCGTCGAGGACAAGTTCGGCGATATGGATTTCAAGGTTGCCGGTACTGAGGAAGGGGTAACCGCCCTTCAGATGGACATGAAGATACACGGCATCACTGTTGAAACAATACAGCGCGCTCTTGAGCAAGCCAGGGAGGCCAGGCTGTATATCCTGCGCAAAATCGCGGAGGTTATTCCAGAGCCGCGTCACGAGCTTTCGCCCTATGCCCCCCGCGTGGTGACCTTCGAGGTACCCGTTGACAAGATACGAGAGGTTATAGGTCCCGGAGGCAAGGTCATTCACCGTATAACGGCCGAGCACGATGTGGAGTTGGATATAGAGGACGACGGCCGCGTTTTCATCACGGCTAAAGACAAGCAGAGCGCGCAGGCGGCACAGAAGATGGTTGAGCAGATAATACGTGAGGCAAGGCCGGGAGAGCAATTCGAGGCCACGGTGACCAGAGTTACCAATTTCGGTGCCTTCGTTGAATACCTGCCCGGCAAGGAAGGCCTTATACACATATCCAAGCTGTCCGACCACCACGTGGACAAGGTTGAAGATGTGCTCAACCTTGGAGACGAAGTAAAGGTCGAGATATTGGAAATCGACAAGCTCGGACGAGTGAACTTGAGGGCGATCGGTCTCGAGGTACCGGAGACAAGCTCCACGCCGAGACAGGAAAGAGGCGACAGGAGGCAAGATCCGAGCAGGAATCCCAAGCGCCAGCAGCGTAATCAGACTGGCTCACAGGGCAGGCACGAGGGTGAAGGCAGAGAGGGCAGGACCGACAGCCGCCAGAGGCACGATAGAAAAGACCATTAGCCCAAACGTTGCTTATATGAAGGAACGACACTACAGCAGAACGGAGAGAGAAAGCGGCATCCGCGTATTGAGCGAGAGGATGCCCAATCTGCGCAGTGTGACATCAGGTTTCTGGGTAAGCTTGGGGTCAAGGGACGAACCACAGGAACTGTCCGGAATAAGCCATTTTATAGAGCACCTGTTGTTCAAGGGGACGAGCAGGCGCTCAGCAAGGCGAATTGCGGAGGAATTCGACGCCATGGGGGGCGAGCTCAACGCTTTCTCCGCAAAGGAATATACATGCTATTACGCCAAGGTGCTTGACGAGAGAGTAGAAAACGCCTTCGATATCATTTCGGACATGTTGCTGCGGTCGCTCCTGCGTCCAAAGGATATCGACGCGGAGAGGAAAGTCATTCTGGAGGAGATCTCCATGCATGAGGATTCCCCGGATGACATAATACACGACCTCTTCGTGTCCGCTCTCTGGGAGTCGCATCCTCTGGGGCAGGGCGTATTGGGTCAGCAGAACGTTGTACGCACCCTGGAGAGCGAGGATATATCCCGCTTTTTCAAACGGTATTACCGCCCCGAGAATATCGTGGTAGCGGCCGCCGGCAACGTGGATCACGATAGTATAGTCAAATTGGTGGATGATCATCTCGATACAGAGGGCGGTAACGGGAGGAACGAGAGACATTGTGTCTTGCCCGAGATCCGTCCACATACCGCGGTTTACGATCGCCCCACCGAGCAGGCGCATATAGTCATTGGGACGCAGGGACTGCCGAGAAATCATCCCTCCAGGTTCACGCTGGCGATACTGGATAACATACTGGGCGGCGGCATGAGCTCGAGGCTCTTTCAGAAGATAAGGGAGGAACGGTCGCTCGCCTACTCCATATTCTCCTATCATTCCATGTACGTTGAAACGGGACTCGTTGCCGTCTACGCGGGAACCAACCCCGAGAACATATCCTCCGTGCTGCAGTTGATAAAAGAGGAGATCGATACGTTTATGACGAGGGGAATCACCGCCCAGGAACTGGACAGGGCCAAGGGACATATAAAGGGGAACCTGGTTCTCAGCCTGGAGGAGAGCGGAAGCCGCATGACCAGGCTGGGAAAATCGGAGATATGCAAGAGCGAGATACTCAGTATCGATCAGTTATTGAGAAGGGTCGACAACGTATCGTGTGAGGACGTCCAGGAACTGGCCAGGAAGATATTTGGACCTCGCAAGTTGGTGGTAACGGTTATCGGTCCCTTCGGGGATCGCGATATCCAGGGGCATCTTTTTTAGGTAGGATGCGGGGGCACCGCTATTGCGGTTCATCGTGACCTAAGTACGTCGAGACTCTCGGCATATGAGCCAGGTGTGTTCATGACCTAACGCCCCGGATCCATTTTATCGAGCTGGCAGTGGACACGATATCTACGGGTTTCTTGTCCGTGCGGTGTGGGAGGATATATACGGGTGATACGATACCCGTAAGAAGTGTTGTCAACATGCGAGGTGGGGAGGATACCCGGAACATCACATGTTGCCCGCAAAACCGCGCTCCAAGGCGAAAGATTATGTTATTGGCGGATGCGACAAAAGCT
Organism: Actinomycetota bacterium; assembly: GCA_034188985.1. Classification (GTDB taxonomy): domain Bacteria; phylum Actinomycetota; class Geothermincolia; order Geothermincolales; family RBG-13-55-18; genus JAXHVT01. The sequence goes on from JAXHVT010000016.1 coordinate 20,826, forward strand.
CGGATGACGCCAGAACGGTTGTGGTGATAATAGACTGGATCGGCGCACATGGAGTTTTCGCGCCGATGGATTGCAGGATGTTCTAAGTCTGGCTATTTAAGGAGAGAAGAGATGCGAGTAGGTGTGTTCGGGGCCGGGGGCCGCATGGGCCGGGAAGTATGCAAGGCGATATCGGGTGAAAGCGATATAGACCTGGCGTGTGTGATAGACCCGGCGTTCGCGGGATCGACGCTGGACGAGATCATACCCGGGCTCTCCAGGAAATTGGTTGTTCAAGGATCAAGAGAGATGATCGTGAAGAAGGACGCGGAAGCGATGGTCGACTTCACGGTGGCCTCCTCGGCGCGTGAGAACGTGTTATACGCGCTGCAAAACAACATACACTGCGTGGTGGGAACAACCGGCCTCACGACGGACGACCTAGACGGTTTCGACACGGCGGCCCGCTCCGGGGGGGTTGGCTGCCTGGTGGCTCCGAACTTCGCCATCGGCGCGGTGCTGATGATGGATTTCGCGCGCAGGGCTGCAAGGTTCATGCCCTCTTGTGAGATAATCGAGCTCCATCACCCCGCCAAGATCGATGCGCCTTCCGGAACGGCGCGCAGAACGGCGCATATGATACTGGAGGCTCAGGGGAAGGGGGACGGGGAGGTGACGGAAGAGAATGCCAGGGGTTTCGATGTTGGGGGGATACTCATACACTCCGTACGCTTGCCCGGAATGGTCGCCCACCAGGAGGTTATTTTCGGAGGCCTGGGCCAGACCCTGACCATCAGACATGATTCCACGGACAGGGAATCCTTTATGACGGGTGTGATAATTGGCTTAAGGAAGGTGGCGGAGATAGAGGGATTATTGGTGGGCCTGGATCGCGCAATGGGCATCTGAGAGCGCATGACCGGCGAGAACAGGTCTTTTTACGCTCGGATTCCAGGAAAATAACGTCAATGAACAAGAGTATAACAGCCACGACTCTGGTCGTTGAGCCCTTCTGCAAAGGTAAAATAAAGTAAAGTGTTGAAAAACAAGTTGAGGGCTGGGTGAACGGGGACACGGGTCCCACCCCGGCGGTATTCTGGAGCATTCCCATGGATAAATATCGTAAGAGGTGGTTATGGCCAGGACCTCAAAAGCTAAAAAGAAACCGCAAAGCGGTACCGGAAAGCCCGCCAGGAGGGGAGGTAAGAAGAGAGGCCTCCCTCGTAATATAAGGGATATTCTAAGCGTATCCATAATAACCGTGGCCTTGCTCCTGTTTCTGGCCTTTTATATTGAGGCTCTGGGACCTGTGGGAAAGGGGCTGGACTGGCTTTTTTCCTATCTCCTGGGGTACGTGCGCTACGCGCTGCCCATTGTGCTGGTGCTTCTGGGATTCGCGCTTCTCGTGGGTAGACTTGGCGATATGGCGGTTAAGGACAAGTCCGCTTGGCGTCTCAGCTGGGTGGAGCTGGCGGGAATCGCCGTTTTGCTGCTGTCCGTATGCGCCCTCCTGCATTTGAACGTGGGGGATCACGAGGTGATGTTCGTCCGGGATAACCTGTTCCATGGAGGGGGTTTCATAGGGGCGGTAATTGCGTGGCCTCTGGTAAAGCTGCTCAGCAAGCCCGGGGCATACATATTGGTCAGCGGTATGGCGGTGGTGGGCTTTCTGCTCATGACGGGCTTGACTATCTCCCATTATCTTCAGGATAGGGTGGAGAAGAGGCGCCGAGAACGCCGGGAGAAGAGGTCCGAGAAGGGAGGGGAGCCGGCGTTGAGCGGAGATGCCGGGAAACCGGCTGCTACCAAAAAGGAGCCCTCAAGGTCTCCGAAGAGGTCTGGCAAGGATGCAGCGGCTAAGGCGTTCATGGACGTTGGAGAGATAGAGAGAGTGCCGAAACCTCCTATGACCCCGGAGCAAGAAGGTGTGGCTGTGGTTGTCGAGGGCAGCGGCCAGCTGGCTATCGAGGTGAGAGAGGACAAGGGCAAGGAGGCATACAGGCTGCCCCCCGCGGAGTTGCTGCAGCGTGCCGGCGAGAGGGAATCGATACCGCGCAAGAGCGTTAACAAGAGCATATCAATCCTGGAGAAGACGTTAAGCGACTTCGGAGTGGACGCAGCGGTAACACGTGTAACCAGGGGTCCAACCGTAACCAGGTTCGAGGTGGAATTGGCCTCGGGGGTAAAAGTGAACCGCTTGTTGAGCTTGAGCGATGATATCGCCTATGCACTGGCATCCCCCGATATAAGGATAATAACACCGATACCGGGCAAATCGGCTATAGGAATCGAGATACCCAACCGGGAAAGAGACCTGGTTGCCCTGGGCGACATCCTTCGGACCCCGCAGAACGGTGAAATACAGTCTCCCTTGAAGGTAGGTCTGGGAAAGGACGTATCGGGGAAATCGATGATCGTGGATCTCAGGGAAATGCCTCACCTGCTGCTTGCCGGCGCCACCGGTACGGGCAAGAGCTGCTGCATAAATTCCATGATCGTATCCATCCTCTATTCGGCGTGGCCACAGGAGGTACGCATGCTCATGGTGGACCCCAAGTACGTTGAGCTTACCCACTTCAACGGCATTCCCCATCTTCTGGCACCCGTGATAACCGATCCCAAACAGGCATCGGGGGCTTTAGCGTGGGTGGTAAGGGAAATGGAACAGCGCTACCACATCCTCTCCAGCGCGGGAGTGAAGAACATAATCGCCTATCACGCCGCCTTGAAGGAGGGATTGGACAAGGAGAAAGACGATAAGGGTGAGGACGCCTTCGGGCCTCTTCCGTATATTTTGGTTTTTATAGATGAACTGGCGGACCTGATGATGGTGGCCCCCGCGGAGGTCGAGGAGTCCATTGCCCGCATAGCTCAGATGGCCAGGGCGGTAGGTATCCACCTGGTGGTAGCCACGCAGCGGCCCTCGGTCGATGTCGTAACCGGCATTATCAAGGCCAACATGCCGTCGCGTATCGCTTTCACGGTTGCCAGTCAGGCGGATTCCAGGGTGATTCTGGATATCGGGGGTGCGGAAAAACTGGTGGGACACGGCGACATGCTTTTTCTACCGGCGAGAATGTCCAGGCCGTTGAGGGTTCAGGGTGCGTACATCTCAGAGAGAGAGATAGCGGCGGTAAACGCCTTTATAAAGAGGCAGAAGAATGCCAGCTACACGAAAGAGATCATGCAGGAGGTGCCCAAGAACGCACAGAATAAGAGCAGGGACGACGATCTCCTGGAGGAGGCGATGGAAACGGTCGTCAGAATGGGTGTGGCCTCCGCGTCGCTTCTACAGAGGAAATTGCACGTCGGTTATGCGCGGGCGGCGCGCCTGGTGGACCTCCTGGAGGAAAGGGGAATAGTGGGAGGTTACGAGGGAAGCAAGCCCCGAGCGGTCTTGATGGAGCCTGAGGAATTGGAGGAGCGAAAACGCCGGATCGACAAGGCCGCGGATGAAGGGTAACGGCATTCAAGACTTGGTGTATGAGGATACACGGCGAGACCGCGGTCGGTAGGCAATGGGTGGAGCCGTTATTGAAAAATAAGATATAAAGCGGACCGTTGGACCGGTCGGCAGCAATGTATAGCTGGGTCGTGTGGGGATTTGGCTATATTAAAGGAGAGAAGCAGCTTTTCCGATGGTAGTGATAAGAATGGCGCGCCCATGAGACGGGTTTTTGATATAATCTTTAAAGGGAAATAAAGGTAAGCAAGGAGGGTGTGGTGGCCAATAGACTTGCCCAGGAGGTGGAAAAGATCCTTTCCGCGTCTGTGGGTGATTTTATTGCCAAGGCTACCGCCAAGAAGAACTGCGAATTAATCGGAACCACACCTGATGATCTCAAGGCCGAGGATCTACCCGCGCTGGCGGAAAAAATCGAGAAATCCGTCTCGTTTTTCTCGGGAAAAGACGTAGGGAGCGGAGTGGCCGAAAAGATCAAATCCATCAAGATCTGATATGCCGTCGCTGTCCGGGACTTGAGATAACGGCAGGGGAGGTTTTTTGCGGGCTCGCTTTGGAATGACGGCAAGGTTAACATCATACACGGCGGCACTTGGATTGGCCGCATTCTTAATAATCCTCCTATTGGTGCTGCTGGTAGTGGATCTCTCCGGGGGCGATCTGGCGTTCATCCTCATTATATCCTTCATGGTCATAGTGCTTGTAGCCGCATCGGTGGCCGTTCTTTATAGCCGACTTCTATCCAGGAGCCTGCGTGATGTCGCTGATTTCTGCCACCGGGTTTCCCAGGGTGATATTCGTTATCGGCTCACAGTGCAGGAAAAAGAACTGGTGGGTGAGGTGTCCACGGCCTTGAACGGGATGGTGGAGGGATTGAGCGCTCTGGTGGAGAGGATGCATACAGCGTCATTGCACTTAGCAGGCACGGCACAGCAGTTGGCGGTTACATCCCAGCAGGTAACATCCTCGACCCAGGAGGTATCGGATACCATCCAGCAGATATCCAGTGGAGCTCAGAATCAAGCTCGTAACGTGGAGGTAACCACCCAGGATATCGATCAGATAGCGGTGATGGCGACAGAGGTGGCCGAAAAGGCGAGGGACGGCGTGGAGACGTCACACCGGGCCAGCGACATCACGCGGGAAGGGGGCCAGTCCGCCGAAGTGATAGCCAAGAGGATGGCGGAAATAAGGGAGTCGGTCGAGGAAACCTCGCAGATAATAAAGGGGTTGGGGGAGAGATCCATGCAGATAGGCCTGGTGGTGGATGTCATCACCTCCATATCCGATCAGACCAACATGCTGGCATTGAACGCCGCCATAGAGGCATCCAGGGCCGGGGAGCACGGGAGGGGATTCTCGGTAGTGGCCGAGGAGGTCAGAGGTCTGGCGGAGAGTTCTCGTCAAGCCGCCGACCAGATAGCGAAAATGATAAGGGATACGGAGAGCGAAACCGGGCGAGTGGTAAAGGTAATGGAGGCATCGAGGGACAAGGTAGCCTCCAGCATAGAGGTGATCAACAATACGGCCGGCGCTTTCAAGGATATCGCCGGTGTAGTAGGTCAGCTGACCCAGATTATAGATATGATATCCGAGGCCGCTGATCGCCAGAAGGAAGGGGCGGATAGCGCTGTAAAATCCACCCAGGATATCGCGTCCATTGCAGAGGAGACAGCGGCTTCAACCCAGGAGGTATCCGCGGTCGCGCAGGAGCAGACGGCGTCTATCGAGGAGATGGCGGCCTCCATACAGGAACTGGCCCAGACCGCGGACATCTTCGAGCAGGATCTGGCGCAATTCCGCCTGTAATCCCCGAAGGGTATTATAATTATTCCATGATTATAAATGCATTCTGCCTGATCACTTTGGGGTGCCCCAAGAACGAAGTCGATTCGGACCTTATCGCCTCGCGTTTGCTGAGAAAAGGGTGGATTAAGGTTGACGACCCCATGATGGCGGAATTGATGGTTGTGAATACCTGTTCCTTTATAGCAAATGCCGTCGAAGACGCCATAGAGCTTATCCTGGAGCTTGCCGAACTGAGGAATAACTCAAGCAGGAAACTTGTGGTGGCGGGCTGCCTGGTGGCGCGTTATGGAAAAAGCGAGCTCGCGAAGCTGTTGCCAGAGGTCGATATGTTCCTCGATTTCGGTGATTATGTGGATTTGTGCGGGTTTCTTGCCGGCAACTCGGAACCGGTGGTTGAAAAAGGAGTTCCAGAGGAGTACAGGGATTTCTGTTCCACCATGGAAAAGGGATACGCATACATCAAGGTATCAGAGGGATGCAGGAGGAAATGCAGCTTTTGCACCATTCCCTCGATAAGGGGTCCGCTACGTTCGCGTCCCATGAAACATATAATCGAGGAGGGACGCAGGCTGGTGGAGCTGGGAGCCCGTGAGCTGGTCCTCATAGCCCAGGATACAACCTCATACGGCCTCGATATCTACCATCGACCGTGTCTTCATCTACTCCTGGAGAAGCTGTCGGATATGGAGGGCGATTATCGTATCAGGGTGATGTATATGCATCCGGATGGCCTCAACGATGAGATCCTGAAGAGCATGGCCAATCCAAGGGTATGCCGGTACCTTGACATACCCTTCCAGCACGCGAATTCACGACTGCTGAGAACCATGGGAAGAAAAGGAAGCGGCGGGAGATTCCTGGGATTGCTGGACGGAGTGAGGGAAAAACTCGGGGATGTGACATTGCGCTCTTCGTTTATAGTTGGCTTCCCGGGAGAGGACAGGGAGGGGTTCAAAGATTTGGTCGATTTCGTGGCCGAAGCTCGTTTTGACTGGCTGGGTCTTTTCGGATATTCTCAGGAGGAAGGAACTCCTGCATACTGCCTCGGAGAAGGGGTTTCTCAACGTACAAGAAAAGACCGCCTGGAGGAGTTGAGGTTACTCCAGGAGGAGATCATGCGGGAGAGGGCTGAAGGATTAATAGGAAAGGAATACCAGTTACTGATAGAAGGCACGAGCTTGGAGGCGCCGGGTTTCTGGGAGGCGCGGTCATGCAGAGAGGCTCCCGAGGTGGACGGAGTTGTATTCCTTCCCGGCAGACAGGGGCTGCGGCCTGGCGTGCTCAGTGAAGCGGAGATAGTCGCAAGCGAAGGGGTCGATTTGATTGGCAGGCTCAAGGAATGGGGTGAAACGGATAAGGGACTGGAGGGAACAGGATATAATGAACGTTCCAAACGCCCTTACCGTACTGCGCATAGTATTGTCGCCGGTTATCGCACTTTTACTACTGGACGAGGACCGCTTTAAGGATACTCTCGCTGCCGGGGCCGTTTGCGGCGCGGCACTGACCGATTTCCTCGATGGATTCCTGGCCCGCAAGCAGGGCAAGGAAACGAAACTGGGACAGTTCCTGGACCCCCTCGCCGACAAGATATATATATCCTCTTCCTTCGCGATACTATCCAAGCGGGGCAGGATACCTGCCTGGATACCGGGGGTTATCATAGGCAGGGAGCTCCTGATAACCGCCTTCCGCCTCTACGCCGGTTCCCGAGGCTCCTCCGTGCCGGCCAGCATGTGGGGTAAGCTGAAGACGAATTCGCAGCTGTTGGCACTTCTCCTGGTTATCCTGGATCGCGAAAGAGCGTTATCATCGCGCATGGAGACCACCGTAGTAACCCTAGCAGTCGCCCTGACCTTGTACTCGGGGCTGGACTACCTGTTGAAGGCGGGCAGATACATACAAGCCTCGGAAGGTGATTAAGGGCGTGCGCACCTGCTTCCTGGTGGCGGTAGGAAACGAGCTCCTGGATGGCAGGGCAAAGGACACCAATTCCGATTTCATAGCCGATAGACTGGCAGCGCTGGGGATAAAGGTCGCAATGCGGCTGATAGTGGGGGACGAGACGCAGGGGTTGCGCGAGACCCTGAACTGGGCGGCGAAGGGATCGGATCTGCTGATCGTAACGGGTGGTCTCGGGCCCACCAGTGACGATATCACACGCGAGGCTATGGCGGAATCACTACGCCTTTCATTGCGGCGGGATCCCAAGATAGTAAGGAAGCTGAAATCCATTTTCGAGAAAATGGGCAGGGATATGCCTCCTTCCAATCTTAAGCAGGCGGATATAATCGAGGGGGCTTCTGCTCTTCAGGCTAGGTTGGGAACCGCGCCGGGGCAGGTAATCGAACACGAAGGCGGATTAATCATCTTGCTCCCCGGGGTACCCCGAGAGATGAGGGATATGATGGACTCCGACGTAATACCCATGATAAGAAGCAGGTTTAAAACCAAAGAGAGCTTCGCTTCCGTTTCTTTCAAGATCGCGGGCAAGCCCGAGTCGGAGGTGGGCGAGCTGGTCGACGATACTCTCTCCGGAAGCGATGGTGTAGAGGTGTCTTACCGTGCCCAACCGGGACTGATAGAGGTGCGCCTGGAGGCGTGGGAGGGCGAAAAAGGTCGGCTACGGAAGGCGGAGGAACGAGTCAGGGAGGTCTTGTACCCCTGGCTGGTGGCGGAGGGCGATGAAAGCCTGGAGGGAAACCTGGGAAAAGAGCTTCGTCGCAGGGGCCTGACGCTGGCGGTGGCGGAGTCCTGTACGGGAGGGATGGTTGGTGAGCGCATAACACGCGTTCCGGGCAGCTCTGATTATTTCCTCGGGGGAGTCATATCCTATTCCTACAGTATCAAGGAGAATCTGCTTGGAGTGGACGGGCTGCTGTTACGGGAAAAAGGAGCGGTTTGCCCGGAGGTGGCCGAAGCCATGGCCAGGGGGGTGAGATCCCGTCTCTCTTCCTGCCTCGGCATATCGGTCATCGGAGTCGCCGGGCCGGGAAGCGGTGGAGAGAGGAAGCCGTTAGGTAGCGTAGCCTTGGGACTGTCATCCCGTGAGGACACCCTGAGCTGGAAGTACAGGCTTCCAGGAGACAGGGATATGGTAAGGGAGGTAGCGACTTCGATTCTTCTGGCCATAACATATTTCTACATACGGGGTGATGGAAAGGTGAACATACGTGAATAAGATAAGGCTTTTCGTGGCCGTGGATATACCCGGGGAGATACGTGATGTGTTGGGGGATCTGATCGAGGATAACAAAAAGACCGCCGAAGGGGCGCGATGGGTAAGACCCGAAAACCTTCACCTGACGCTGAAATTCATCGGGAATCAGGATGAGAACAGACTGGAGAGATTGAGAAGTGAGGTGCGAACAGCGGCAGAACGCAGCCGCGCGTTCACGGTGTTGCTGGGAGGATGCGGGGCTTTCCCATCGCCCTATAAAGCCAGGGTGATCTGGGTGGGTATGGAGAGCGGTATCGAGGAGGCTCGCAATGTAGCCGGAAAGCTGGATTCCAGGCTCGCGAAGGCCGGAGTGGAGCACGAAAAGCGCCAGTTCCGGGGTCACCTTACCTTGGCCAGACTCAAGAGGCCAAGTAATTGTTCCTCCCTGTTGGAGGATATGGCGGACGGGCTACGCGACCTGTCCCATATGCCTTTCCGGGTGGATGAGATAGTGCTCTACCGCAGCACCCTGGGTTCCGAAGGTTCCACCTATACGGTACTCGAGCGTATGGTTTTGGGGGATAATCGTCACGATACGGGCTAAGACGGCCCCTCCCCTCCCGGTACTGAGTGAAAGCAAGGCCTTGTCCGGACCGCGATTATGACATGGTTGATGTGCCTCGCGTCCAACCCGACGAATACCACCGCACAGCATGACGTATTGCCTGGACAAAGGGCTTTTCAGGCCATATAATTAATAAAAATACATAGGTCTTCGGGGCAGGGTGAAATCCTCGACCGGCGGTTATAGTCCGCGAGCCCGATAGGGCAGAACCGGTGAAATCCCGGTACCGACGGTTAAAGTCCGGATGGGAGAAGGCCAGGGAGGCGTTATAAGGGCGCCGGGCTTAATCCCGGTGTCCTTTGTTGATATTTGGAGATGATGGATATCGCTCAGAATGATATGAAGTATATGAGGAATGCACTGGAACTCGCGGCCAGGGGAAGAGGAAGGACTCACCCCAATCCCATGGTTGGGGCGGTGGTAGTGAAGAATGGCAAGGTCCTGGGAAAAGGCTATCACAAGGGCCCTGGTACGCCACACGCGGAAGTAGTCGCCTTGCGGGAAGCGGGTAAGGGCGCAAAGGGCGCAGAACTGTACGTGAACCTTGAGCCATGCAACCATCATGGTAATACGCCACCCTGCTGTGACGCCATATTGAGGGCGGGCATAGCCCGGGTGGTGATAGCCGATGGTGATCCCAACCCCTCGGTTAAGGGGGGTGGGATGGAGAGGCTCGAGAGATGTGGTATCGAGGTGGAGTGCGGGATCATGCGCAATCGGGCCCGAGACTTGAATGCCGCCTACAGGATGCTGGTAATCAAAAAAAGACCCCTGGTACACATAAAGGTGGCGGCGACCGCGGATGCCAAGGTGGCGGCACGCGGCGGCGCATCGCGGTGGATAACCGGAGAGGAAGCAAGGAAGATGGCTCATGCCATGAGAAGGGAAAGCGATGCGATTATGGTTGGCAGGGGCACCGTGGACGTGGACGACCCCGAGCTTACCGTGCGTATGGTGCGTTTACGGGGGGCGAAGCCGCCCTTGAGGGTGGTGGTTGATTCACGACTTTCGATAAGCGCCAAGAGCCGCCTGGCTGGAGGAGGGGAACCTCGGGTGATAGTGGCATCCACAGCGGATCACGATTGCGAAAAAGCTGAGCTACTGCGTCGAAGGGGCGTGGAAATAGTACAGGTGGCGGAGGCGGATGGACGCGTGGACCTGGAGTCATTACTGGAGCTGCTGGCTGGAAAAGGTGTGGCGCATCTGTTGGTCGAAGGAGGACCGACACTAGTGACATCCTTCCTCGAGCTTGGCCTTGCAGACAGGCTGTCGATGTTCATCGCCCCCAGGGTTTTTGGAGATAGCGAAGCGAGATCATGGGTGGAGGGACGAACGGTGGAGGACCCGGAGCTGGGAGTATCTCTGCTCTGGAGGAAGGCGAGCCGAGTGGGAGACGACCTGCTACTGGAGGCCGATATCCTGGGTGGTGAGGGATGATGTTTACGGGGATCATAGAGGAAGTAGGAAGGGTTGAGGCCTTGAGGGCGGAGGCCGACGGAGCGCGTATCGAAGTATCCTGCCGGCTCGTTGTGGAGGGTCTGCGGACGGGCGAATCGATATGCGTTAACGGCGTATGCCTCACGGCGGTGGAGGCTGAAAGAGGCGGCTTCACGGCGGATATCTCCCGGGAAAGCCTGGATCGGTCGACCCTGGGCCGAAAACGCAGGGGATCTCCAGTTAACCTGGAGAGAGCGCTGAGCCTGGGCACGCGCCTCGGCGGGCACATCGTACAGGGCCATGTCGATGGGGTGGGGAGAACGACTAGGATAGAGGAGGCTGGAAACGCACGAGTGTACGTTTTCTCCAGCCCACAGGAGCTGGACGTTTATCTAGTGGAAAAGGGCTCCATAGCCGTTGACGGCATAAGCCTCACCATAAGCGCGTTGGAGGAGGGGGAATTCAGCGTGGCGGTGATACCTCATACCCTGGAGGGGACGAATCTGAAATCGCTCAGGCAAGGTGATGAGGTTAACCTGGAAACGGACATCATCGCCAAATATGTGATGAGGTTTATGAGTAGAGGGCTGCCGTGGCCGGGTAATACCGGGGGGGACACGGGGTCATTATATGAAAAACTTATCGAAGGAGGTTTCGTGTAATGGAAGAGTTAAATGATCCGCGGGAGAGCCCCTTTGATAGCATCGAGGGTGCGATCAAAGATATAAGGGAGGGACGCATGGTGATCGTGGTCGATGACGAAGACCGCGAGAACGAAGGCGATTTTCTGATGGCGGCAGAGAAGGTAACACCGGACGCCGTCAACTTCATGGCCAAGCATGGCAGAGGATTGATCTGCATGCCCTGTGTGGCCGAAAGGCTGGACGAATTGAATATACATCCCATGGTCTCGGACAACACCTCAACCCACGAGACCGCTTTTACCGTCTCCATAGGCGCCAAGGGAAAGATAACAACCGGCATATCCGCCCACGACAGGGCCGTCACCATACTGGCCGTGCTCGATCCGGACATCAGGCCCGAGGACATATCCAGGCCTGGACATGTCTTTCCCCTGCGGGCTCGTGAGGGCGGCGTACTACGCAGGGCCGGACATACCGAGGCCGCTGTGGATCTGGCGCGACTGGCCGGGTTGTTCCCCGCCGGTGTCATTTGCGAGATCATGAACGAGGATGGAACCATGGCCAGGGTTCCCCATCTGGCCGAGACAAAAAAGAGATTCGGCCTAAAGATGGTTACCATAGAGGACCTGATAAGATATCGCAACCGCACCGAGAAACTGGTAAGGCGTGTGGCCGAAGTCAGGCTTCCCACCATATACGGGGAGTTCAAGGGCATAGGCTACGAGTCTTTGACCGACGGGCGTTGCCATCTCGCCCTAGTGAAAGGCGACGTTTACGGCAAGGAAAACGTATTGGTAAGAGTGCATTCGGAATGTCTTACCGGGGATGTTTTCGGATCACTACGCTGCGATTGCGGCAACCAGCTCAAATTGGCATTGAGAATGATAGACGAGGAGGGCGAGGGGGTTTTTCTATATATCCTGGGTCACGAGGGGCGAGGTATAGGGCTTCCCCATAAGCTCAGGGCATACGAGTTACAGGAAGAGGGGAAGGATACCGTGGAGGCAAACCTGGAGCTCGGTTTTCCGGCTGATGCCAGGGACTACGGTATAGGAGCACAGATTCTCTCCGATCTCGGCCTCACCACTATGCGGCTTCTCACCAACAATCCCGCCAAGAGAGTCGGGTTGGAGGGGTATGGCCTCAAGGTGGTGGAGCGAATACCCCTTATAACGGAGCCATGCCAGGATAATTACGTTTACCTGAAGACTAAACAGGACAAGCTCAATCACCTGCTTGATTTCTAGGAAAGGAGATAAGCATGTCTACCTTCGAGGGCCACCTGATAGCGAAAGATTTGAAGTTCGCCATCGTTATCAGCCGCTTTAACGAATTCATAAGCAACCGCCTTCTCGATGGAGCGCTGGACGCCCTGAAACGTCACGACGCCGATATGGAGAGTGTTGATATTGCCTGGGTTCCGGGGTCTTTCGAGATTCCGCTGACCGCAGCGAAAATGGTGGAGAGCGGTAAATACGACGCCGTTATATGCCTGGGAGCCGTTATCCGGGGATCCACACCGCACTTCGATTACGTTGCATCAGAGGTTTCCAAGGGTATCGCCAGGGTAACTCTAGAGAGGGGTGTACCCGCGTCCTTTGGTGTAATAACCGCGGATACTATCGAGCAGGCCGTGGAGAGAGCGGGCGCCAAACAGGGAAATAAGGGCTGGCAGGCGGCGCTGACAGCCGTGGAGATGGCCAACCTGCTGAGATCCTTATAAAGAAAAAATGTCGCACGAAAAAAGCCGGCCCTCAGGGCCGGTTATTTCTTTTCGGGTATCTTCAAGGGATTGGAGGTGGAGGTCACCGGTCCAAGCTGCCGGAATCGGTGGGACCGGCCGGTGTCTCGGTACATTCCTCAATGTCCAAAACGTTCGCATCACGCAAAGACTTTAGGAAAATATGCCGATAATCGTAGTGATGTGTACGGTGGATAGGAGCCGTGAAGAAAAAGGATTATTGAGATGGCCATGTTGAATGCGGTAAGAGACATTCTGCTTGACGGCAGCGAGAAGATAATGAGGTCAGCGAAGGAGATGCTGCCGAAGGCATGTGTTGATGAACTGGTCGACCGGGGCGTAAAGACGGATGAGATATTGCTCTCACTTTTAAAATTGCTTTCTTGCGAGGATAGCGAAGAACAGCTTCGGATTTATGTAAAAAGGGCAGCGAACTCATGGTCAAACGTGGAGATGCCTTGGACGGTGCTTGCGGATATGGTAAGCGTAATGGCCAGGAGCACTTGCGATTACCTTGCGGACAGCGACGAGGAATCGGATATGGAGTCCTTGTACGCCCATTTGATAAAGGTGCAATGTCTTATGTTCAAGACCTGCATGGCCAGGGAAAAGGAAAAACGCAACATGATGAGGGGCAGGCAACGGGAGATAGACGGGTTCCCCGAGACTATAGCCGCCACCCTGGACCCGTCCACTCTATTGAAAATGGGATTGGAGAAATTGCGTGAATTCGTGAAGGCGAGGAATTACGCCATATTCGATATGGGTTCGCAAAACCGCCTGATTATGAGATACGGCGATCTGGATATCATATCCAGTAGTAACGTCGCACTTTCGATCGAGGGAGAGGTGGCGAAAAGCCTGCTGGAGAAGGGGGAGATTTATATCGAGACGATACCACGCCGGGGCTCGGGGATGGAAGAACTACGTTCCGGATACGACCTGGGCTCGGTTCTATTGGCGCCAATGCGGACCAGGGGACGGACTACGGGCATAATACTTTTGTCGGATGGCCCCGAACCGCGCCGTTTCTCTCCCGAGGAAATTGAGACGGTTCAACGATTCTCCAATCGCATAGCCGCGGCATTGGAGAACGCATATCTTCACTACAGGGCCCAGCATAAGATCAAGGAGGCGGTGGCACTGCTGGAGATAGCGCGCGTCATCAACTCAACCCTCGATCTACAGGAGATATTGGATAGGGTGGTGGGAATGACCGTCGATCTCTGCGGAGTGGTAATGTGCGTGGTCTATCTCTTAGACGATGACGAGGGCCACTTTTTACCGGGAGCTTTCAACGGGTTTATCGAAGATTCCTACTGGATCGATGAAAGAGCCAACGGCTTTACGGTAACCCACGTCGGCGGTAAGGCCTGCAGCAGGCTTTTCGCCGGGGAGGCGGTGATCATTCCCGCGGATGAGGCCCATTTCATGTTTCCCCCCTACGCTTTGGAGGAGCACGGCGTGGACTCGGTTTTCCTTTTCCCTCTTACCTCGAAAGACAGGTGGACAGGGATATTTGCTCTCTTCTACACCACGCGGGCCGAGGACTTGGAGAGGGAGGAGATGGAGACGGTGGCGACTATAGCGGCGCAGGCTTCAATGGCTATCGAAAACGCCGCGCTTTACGAAGATATCGAGAAAAGCTATTTTTCCACCGTGAAAGCCCTGGCCAAAGCCATAGAGGTTAAGGATCCCTACACTCACGGGCACTCGGAGAGAGTGACGGGTTACGCCCTGATGATAGCCGAGGCCATGGATTTGGAAGAGAGGGAGAAGCAGAAGCTGAAGTATGCCGCTACCCTGCATGATATAGGCAAGATAGGGATAGCGGGACGGGTTCTGAACAAAGCAGGGGCTCTTACCGAAGAGGAATACACCCACGTTAAAACCCACCCCCTGCTCGGAGATACGATAATAGAACCGGTGGAATTTCTTCAGGGTCCCAGGCCCATAATCCTTCACCACCACGAGCGGTTCGACGGTAAGGGATATCCCGACGGCCTCAAAGGGGAGGATATACCCCTGAGTGCGAGAATACTATCCGTGGCTGACGCCTTTGAGGCTATGTGTTCGGATCGACCTTACCGCAAGGCACTTCCATTGCAGGAGGCCAAGGAGGAGCTCTTGAGCAACTCAGGGACCCAATTTGACCCCGAGGTGGTACGGATATTTTTAGAGATTCTGGATCTTCACAGCCGGAATACCACCAATATAAGAAGGGAATACGGGGTTTGTTAAGAGGGTGTTGGAGAAGGACGATATCTATAATGAACTTCATCTTTATAGATGAAGTACGGCCTTGGAGGTGTGATTTTGTTCGGCGATGTCCTGCGGGGTGACTCGTCTGAAAGGGAGGGTGCAAAAAGGAAATACAAAATACTGGTGGTGGATGACGATCCTAATATCAGGGAGCTGATCACCGAGACCCTGAGCGAGGAGAAGTTCACCCCCGTGGAGGCCAAGGACGGGAAAGAGGCGCTTGATATCTGCGAGATGGAAAAGCCGGATATCATAGTGCTGGACGTCATGATGCCCGACCTGGACGGATTAGAGGTATGCCTGCGATTGAGGGGCGATACCCTAGCCAGCCATATACCCATAATTCTCCTAACGGCCAAGGGAATGCTCGAGGACAAGATAAAAGGTATGGAGACGGGAGCTGACGATTACCTCACAAAACCCTTCGACCCCCTCGAGCTCGAAGCCCGTATCAACATGCATCTTCGCAGGTCCGTACGCGACGGGGAGGCCAGTCCGTTGACCGGGCTTCCCGGCAACAGGACCATCGAGGAAGTGATTGACTCACGTATACACGCTGGATTGAAATTCGCCGTATGCTATATAGACCTGGATGACTTCAAGGCCTATAATGATCGCTACGGGTTTTTCGCGGGGAGCGAAGTGATAAAGCTGAGCGCTCAGGTAATGGTGGAGGCGGTAGATAAATACGGCTCGGAAGAGGACTTCATCGGCCATGTCGGCGGCGATGATTTCATCGTGGTGACAGAGATGGAGCGAGCGCCACTTATATCCCAAGAGGTAATACGCCTCTTCGAGGCACGTATACCCAACCATTACGATAAAAAGGACCGTGACCTGGGGTATATAGTAAGCAAGGACCGCAGGGGGAACATTAATAAGTTCCCCATAATGACCATATCCGTTGCCATAGTGCACAACACCTACCGTAAGATCGAACATCCGGGCAAAGTGGCCCAGATAGCGGCTGAACTCAAGAAATATGCCAAGTCCCTGGAGGGAAGCAACTACGTTTTCGACCGGCGACGCCGTGATTGACAGCGGCGGTGGATTGACGTGAGTAGAATGGGAAAACGTATCGAACCCATGCGTGTGGTCGAGTCCGCACTGCAACAGAAACAGCGGGGAAGTGTGAGAATCCTGCTCAGCTCCACCCGTTTCATCGCTTCCCTTTTCTGGTTGACCATAGCCGTGGCCACCATGGTATTCATACTGCCATATTCGGAGAGGACGCAATCACCCGCCTTCTACGCCTTCGTGATGATGTCCATAGGCATCTTCCTGGCAAACCGCTATTTTCCGTATGAGGGATACCATCCAGTAGCCTTTTTCCTGCTTCTACTGGCCATGAACGCTCAAGTAGCCCTCATGGTGTATATGACAGGCGGAAGTTCCAGCAGCTTGTACTTGCTCTTCCTTGTGGTTATCATTTTCTCGTCGGTCTACTTCGAGCTTCTCGAAACCATGCTTATAACCGCGGTAACCTGTGCAATCTATTTCGCGCCCGTAGTATACGAATCCGTCTCCTTCGAGGCTTTGAAGGATATGGCTGTATCCGTGCCCATATTTTTTATAATCGCGCTCGGCGGCTATTTCGTCATCAACAAGGCCAGGGAGCAGGAGAGAGAGAAACAGGCCTTGACGGATCTCTACGACAAGGCGGATACGAAAAGAAGGGAGCTCTCCACTCTTTACGCTGTATCCTTGAAACTCGCCTCCACCCTCGATTCCGAGGAGATGATGGCTATCCTGCTGGACAGCGCCTGCGAGTTGGTGCCCAACGATGCTCTGGCAGTCTCTTTGCTCGAGCGCCCCAACCATTTATGTGCCAAGGTGAGCAAGGGATTCGACCGCGAGCAGTTGAACAGGCTCGACCGGGAAGACGCAGGCAACCCCATCTACGTATCGGCCTCCGCCGTGCTGCCGGTGATCCTGAGGGATACGGAAGAGGATAAACGTTTTCAGGTTTACCTTGAGGAAATGGGATTTCGCTCGATGCTTACCGTGCCGCTGTACGCGAGCTCAAGCGTTATCGGGGTTATATCCAGCATGTCGAAGAGCGCTAACGCGTTCGATGACGAAGACGCCCGCCTGCTGCTTACCCTCGCCAGCGAAGCGGCCCTCGCACTGGAGAAGGCGAGCCTGTATCGTACCACGCTGGAGGACAAGAGCAAGATCGAGGCCATTATCAACAGCCTGAAGGATGGCCTGATAGTCATAGATCGCAAGGCCAGTCTGTTGATGGCCAACCCCTACGTTATGAACATCATGGGTATAGAAAAAGAGGATTTCAACGCCACGCTTCCCGATCTGTTGCAGCGATATAAAGACTTTATCGAGTTCAAGGGCCCCAGCTACGAAGAAGCGCTGCAAGGGGTGCTTATCAAGGGCGATTCCTTGAGGAACGAGATGGTGCTTGGAACGGAGCCGCCGTCTATTTACCAGGTATTCTGGGTTCCGCTCAAAGACAGCGTGGGCGATATAAGCGGGGCGGTAATCCTGCTGCACGATATCACCTATTTCATTGAGCTGGACCGCATGAAATCCGAATTCATCTCCATCGTATCCCACGAGCTCAAGACCCCCCTGACATCTATCAGGGGATTCGTGCGCCTGCTCGACGCGGAAAGGGTGGGCCCCATAACCGACAAGCAGCGCCATTACCTGGACATAGTGCAGAAACAGGCCGACAGCCTGACCAAGCTCATCAACGATCTTCTGGACCTTTCAAAGATAGAGCAGGGTGTGATCCAGGTGAGCACGGAGGCCGTGGATTTGAAGGATGTCGTAGAGGAAGTGACACAGCGGCTCAACAATATGGCTTGCGAAAAAGAAGTGACCCTCGAGATAAACGTGCCGCCCGACATGTACGAGGTGGAGGGGGACAGGGAGAGATTGGCGCAGGTTTTCATGAACCTCATCCACAACGCTATAAAGTTCACGCCTCCGGGGGGCAAGGTAACGGTCAGGGCCGCTCCCATGGATGGGGAGTGCATGGTCAAGGTAAGCGATAACGGTATAGGAATTTCCGCTCATGACCTGCCGAAGATATTCAATAGATTCTACCAGGTGGATTCCTCGTCCACGCGGCAGCAGAGCGGAACCGGTCTTGGCTTGTCCATAACCAAACAGCTTATAAACGCCCACGGCGGTGAGATGTGGGTGACCAGCACCGAGGGCAAGGGCACTACTTTCAGCTTCACCCTTCATTTCCACGCAAGCGCTGAGGTCTCGAATGAAAAGGCGAGGAGGCTGAGGGAAGCTGCCTCACGCTAGGCATGGGAAGCTGCGTGTGCCGAAAAGCCATATCCGAACGGGAACGCTCCTGGCGAAAGGGGGATTGCAGCGACAACTAGGGTTGATACGTCTCAGGCAAGCTTCCCTCGCCTTATCTACATGGAGAGGGCGAAAGGTTATTTAGAGGACCACTCGCGGTACCCCCGATTTCAATATGGCTGATTCATTTGGGATGCTTCTTTGTAACTCGATCAGCTTTCTGGACAGCAGGGGGTCAATCGCTTATACTTCATCAATAAAAGAAAATATAGACTAAGTAGAGGCGGTTTTGCTTCTCACCTTGTGGTTTACTTGCCTTCAGGGTTAAGGAGATGATAGACCCGTGGATAGCGGGAGATGAACCGCTATCCTTTTCGTTTGAGCTAAGGAGGGATGGCACATAGAAAAAAACGCGCGCATCAATGAGGGGATTAGGGCCAAAGAGGTCAGGGTCGTGGATCCCGACGGTAGGCAATTGGGCGTCAAACCTATCGATGAAGCGCTGGATATAGCCGAAGAGATGGATCTGGATCTGGTAGAGGTGGCGCCTCAAGCTCAACCCCCGGTCTGCAAGATAATGGATTACGGCAAGTACCGCTATGAACAAACGGTGAAAATGAAAGAGGCGCGCAAGAAACAAAGCGTCGTAGTCTTCAAGGAAATGAAGCTGCGCCCAAAGATCGATCAGCACGACTACGAGATAAAGAGAAAACACATCGAGAGATTTCTCAAGTCGGGTTATAAGGTAAAGGTAACAATCATGTTCCGAGGAAGAGAGATGAGCCATACCGAGCTTGGAAAGCATCTTCTGGAAAAGGTAGCGGAGGAGCTGAGCGAGCTGGGAACAGTGGAATCGAAGCCGAAGCTCGATGGCAGAAATATGCAGATGGTGATGGCACCGCTGAACGTAGTGAAGAAATAGACGGAGGTTATGATGCCTAAGATGAAGAGCCATCGCGGTGCGGCGAAACGCTTCGAGATAACCAGAAAAGGAAAGGTAAGGCGTCGCAAGGCATACGGGAACCACCTTTTCTCCAAGAAGTCATCGCATCGCAAACGTACGTACCGTGTGAAACACGAGGTATCGCCCTCCGATGCGGCCAAGGTCAAGAAACTTCTACGGGAAGGCTGAGAGAACCGGCACCGGAGGCAGCATTATCGCGGCAATTAATGGGACCAGAAAGGATTGAGACAAGATGTCCAGGACGAGACACTCCGTAAGCAGGAGAAAAAGAAAGAAAAAAGTGCTGAACATGGCCAAGGGTTATCGCGGGGCGCGAAGCAGGTCTTACCGCAGCGCCAACGAGCAGGTCATACACTCACTGCAATATGCTTACAGGGACAGGCGTAACAAGAAGAGGGATTTCCGACGCTTGTGGATATCGCGAATAAACGCCGCCGCCAGGATGAACGGGCTCTCCTACAGCAGGTTCGTTCGTGGCTTGAAGCTGGCCAAAGTCGAGATCAACCGCAAGATGCTGGCGGAAATGGCCGTTTCGGATCCCGCCTCCTTCGCGGAACTGGTCCAGAAGGCCAAGGATTGCCTGGAAAAGGAACCGGAGGCAAAGGAGGCGAGGGTATAATGGGGTTCGCCCGCAGGGAATAATTAACAGCCCCAAGAACGAACTCATCAGGAATTATCGCCGTTTGCGTAAAAGGAATTATCGTTACCGGGAAAAGGCCTTCCTGGTGGAAGGCATGAAAGCCGTGGTCGAGGCATTATATTCCCCATTCAAACCGGAATGCCTGCTGTTTCTAGAGGACGGGATCGGCGACCTGGAGGCTCACGCCGGCGTTATCGTGAAACGCGACATTCCGTGCTACTCCGTAAACGAAGATGTGATATCTCACCTGGCCACAACGGTAACCCCCCAGGGCGTAATCGCCGTATCGCCATTTGTCCACCGCGGCCTGAAGGCATTTCTGGATGAGGCGCCATCCACGATACTGGTGGCTGATCGGGTAAGGGATCCCGGGAACCTTGGCAACATGGTCAGGGCCGCCGATGCGTCCGGAACGGAGGGCATGATCATCTGCAGGGAAAGCGCCGATATCTATAATCCCAAGACGGTGAGGAGCACGGCAGGATCCATTTTTCACCTGCCACTGGTAACCGACGTGGATATCGCCGCGGTTATTTCCGCCTTGAAAGACAAGGGACACAGGATCTTCGCAGCCGACGCTCATGATGGATCGGCGATATGGGATGTGAAATGGCCTGAGAAAGTGGCCCTGGTGATGGGGAACGAAGCCTGGGGAATACCCCGCGAAGATGAAGCGATGGCGGACGAGATAGTGCATATCCCCATCTTCGGGAGGGCGGAATCGCTCAACGTAGCAGCCGCCGCCGCGGTTATACTGTTCGATATAAAGAGACGGCTGTGGCCGACACGGTAGAGGAGGACTCGTGTAGATGACCGGAGAGGATATTCTGAAAGAGATAGAGAGCGATCACGATCTGGGGCCCGTTTACAGGCTGGCGCGCAGACAACTGGCGGAAGTGAATAGCGTTGAGGCTCTGAAGGATTTACGGATCGCCATCCTTGGACGTAAAGGCAGACTTTCAACCCTTCTGCAAGGAATCGGGAAACTGCCCCCCGAGGAAAGACGGCGGGTCGGCCGCCTGTGGAACCAACTGAAGGCACATCTAGAAGCCGCTATTGACGAGAAAATCGATCGTATCAGATACAGGGATATGGAGGATACCCTAAGAGGTCAAGCAGTGGATATTACCTTGCCGGGGAAGGACATGAGGCGGGGTTCATTGCACATCGTATCCCAGGTTGTCGAGGAAATCGAGGATATATTCATAGGTATGGGGTATCGGGTAGTTGAGGGGCCCGAGGTGGAGCTCGATTACTATAATTTCGAGGCTCTGAATACCCCGGAATGGCATCCCTCGAAAACACTTCAGGATACCTTTTACGTGGATAATCCATACGGTACGTACCAGGATGTGCTTCTGCGTACCCATACCTCTCCGGTACAGGTAAGGGCCATGGAGATTACGTCTCCACCGCTCTATGTCATAGCACCCGGAAAAGCTTTCAGGCGCGACGTACCCGACGCAACTCATTCCGTTATGATGCATCAGGTCGAAGGATTGGCGGTCGACGATGATATAACCCTGGGAGATCTCAAAGGCACCCTGGAGTATTTCGCTCGCCGCATGTTCGGCGAAGAACGGGAGGTTCGATTCCGTCCTCATTTCTTCCCCTTCACGGAACCGAGTGCGGAGGTTGATGTATCGTGCCATATGTGTAGTGGAAGCGGCTGCCGCGTGTGCAAGGGAACGGGCTGGCTGGAAATACTTGGGTCTGGTATCGTGGACCCCAATGTTTTCGGATACGTTGGTTACGATCCCGAAAAGGTCAGCGGTTTCGCATTCGGAATGGGCGTGGAGCGTATAGCCATGCTCAAGTACGGCATACCGGATATAAGGTTCCTGTTCGATAACGACATACGGCTCCTGAGACAATTCTAAGGGAGGTTGTTTTGCGCGTTTCACTGGAATGGCTCAGCGATTACATTAACCTCGAGGTCGATGTGGATGAGCTGGCCGAATTGCTTACCGATTCCGGCACGGAGGTCGAAGGCATCGAGCGGATGGGACTGAATTCGGAAGGATTGTCCGTCGGATGGGTGGCAAAGGTGCGCCCACACCCCAATGCGGATCGGCTTTCCCTGTGCGAGGTGGATGTGGGAGGCAGCTTATTCGAGGTGGTTTGCGGGGCCCCCAACCTGGAGGCGGGAATAGCAGCGCCTTTCGCTCCCCCCGGCTCTTTTCTACCCGACGGCACACACATAAAAGAGGTCGATATCCGTGGGGTCACCTCTCAAGGCATGCTTCTTTCGGGCATAGAACTGGGGATAACCGGTGACACCGAGGGCCTGCTGCTGCTCGACTTGCCGGAACGGGAGAACGCGGACCTGGAAGAAGCCCTGGGGCTTCCGGATACCGTACTAGTGCTAGAGATAACCCCCAATCGGCCCGACTGCCTAAGCGTGATTGGTATGGCGCGGGAAATCGCCGCGCTAACCGGTTGTGAGCTCAGGATGCCACCCGTCGAGCTACGCGAATCACGGGAGGACGCCTCCGGGGTCGTCGAGATAGAGATATGGGATACTGACCTTTGCTCACGCTATACCGCCAGGATAATAGACGCGCTGGAGATCAAAGGATCACCCTGGTGGATACGCAGACGGCTGCAGGCGTGCGGAGTACGTCCCATAAGCAACGTTGTGGACATCACCAATTACGTGATGCTCGAGCTGGGTCAACCACTGCACGCCTTCGACTACGACATGGTAAGCGATCATCATATTATCGTCAGGAGGGCTGATGAAGGGGATACCCTCACCACCCTCGACGGTGTGAAGAGGGATCTCGGACCGGAAAACCTTCTTATCTGTGACACATCCGGTCCCATCGCTCTGGCCGGGGTCATGGGAGGGGAGCGCACCGAGGTCGGTGACGGTACCAGAAAGGTGCTCCTGGAGTCGGCCCACTTCGACGCGGCGAACATCATGCGCACATCCCGGAGTCACGAGCTGTCCTCGGAGGCCTCATACAGGTTCGAGAGGGGCGTGGATCCCAACGGCTGCGTATACGCGGCCGACCGCGCCTCATTCCTGATACAAAAATTGGCGGCGGGAAAAGTACTGGGGAGAGCGATGGACGTGGTGGGGCGCGCCGTAGAGCCCGTCGCTCTGGAGTTCAGGGTACATCGCGCCGGTAGATTGATAGGCGTAGCACTCGATTCCGGTAAGGCCGGCGATCTTCTTGGTTCCATCCAGCTCGATGTCCAGGGCGTGCGTGAGGAGAAAGCGGAGGAGATATTAAATGTGAGGGTGCCTACCTTTAGGCCGGACCTTGAGAGGGAGATAGATCTGGTGGAGGAGATAGCCCGCCTGTACGGTTACCGCAATATACCGCCGACGCTGCCCAAGACTTCCCACAACATGGGCGGGTTGACGCGGGAGCAGAGTATACGCAGGAGCATCAAGCGGGTAATGAACGGGTTGGGGCTCTACGAAGCGGTTACATATTCGTTTATCTCGCCACGCTGGCTGGACGTACTAGACCCCGACGGGGAGGTTTTCCCCCGCGATATATATAAACTCCGCAATCCCATCAGTGAGGAGATGTCGGCCATGCGCCTGACCTTGCTGCCCGGACTGCTGGAGGTTCTGAGATTCAACCTCAACCGTCGTAACCTGGACGTATTCGTATTCGAGATGGGCAGGGTCTTCGAGCCGCTGCGGGACGATAAGCTGCCCCATGAGTCTATAAGTTTGGCGGCCGCAATGATGGGCCTGTGGTCGCCGAAGCAATGGAGCGAAGAATCCGAGAAAGTCGATTTCTTTACCATGAAGGGAGTGCTGGAAGGGCTGTTTTCCTCGCTGCATGCTTCAGAATTTTCGCTGAGCAGAGAAAGGTTCCCCTTCCTACACCCGGCGTGGTCGTGCCGGCTCGAAGCAGGCGGCGAAGATTGCGGTTACCTGGGCCTCATACACCCCAGGGTGGCGGAAGCGGTTGAACTGCCACCGGAAACGGCGTTGATGGAGATAGGATTGGAGTCCCTTCTTAATGCCGCTCCGGAGCTGTTGGCGTATGAGGAGATACCGCGTTTTCCCGCTGCGGTGATGGACATAGCCGTGGTGGTGCGTGAGGAAGTGGACGAGGGCGAAGTGCTGTGCTTGATAAAGGATGCGGGAGGAGATCTGCTACGGGAAGCGCGCCTCTTCGACCTTTACCGGGGCGAGCAGGTAGGGGAGGGCGAAAAGAGTCTGGCCTATTCACTGACCTTCTACGCCTTGGATCGTACATTGAAAGATGAGGAGGCCAAGGCATCATACGATAACATCGTGGAGAAACTTTCCGGGACGTTAGGAGCCCGTATCCGCAGCTGATAGAGGATCTGTACTCTCAACAACAACCCTCGATGGATTGGTGCTTTCCCACGTTATCAGGTATGCGATACGGTTCGGATAAGGGAATCGATCCTCAAACCTGGGGGACGATCGATCAGAAGGCCTGGTTAAACTCGTTGGTCAACCGCGACTTCTTGTTTGCTGCGTTGTTCTTATGGATAATGCCCGCACTGGCCGCCTTATCCAGGGCCTTTACGGCCTCTCTGAGAAAGGTCTCGCTCTCCTCGCGATCACCGCGCTGGAGTGCGGCATGAAATCCCTTGATATAAGTCCTGATCTCCGATTTGCGGGATTTATTTCTCATACGCCGCTTCTCTGCCTGCCTTATGCGTTTTTCCTGCTGTTTTGTGTTTGCCAAGTACTCTTCTCCTCCTTTCGATGAAACAGAGGAAATTTTAACACACCCTGGAATCGGGGTAAATCCCATGCCCCGGGTTATACGCGAAAAGAGTGATTCAAACCAGGCCCGCCTTTGTGCTAATCTTAGTGATGACCGATGATCGCCGATGGACTGTCATTCCCAGGGAGCGCCGCAATTCAGCGGGTTCCGAGACCATACGGGGGGTGGTCTTTTTGATTCGGTTAAGTACCGTAACCATAATTTTCAGTTGGGCCGGGTTTTCGGCCGTTCTAGGCGTCTTCCTGGCCTTGACGCTCATTGTAATGCTAGTGTCCGCTGGCGCTTTGAGGGCGGAAGCTGAGCACGGAGGCAATCACCGGGGTGAAAGCGAGGTCATCTCGGAAGACACTCAGACGGTTCCGCCGGACGAAGAGATATCGTCCGGGGAGGCGTCGGAAACAGAAGGCTCCCCCCAGGCCTTAGTGTCCTACGAGCTCTCCAACCCCATATCTCCCGATGATTTCGAGCCCGTGGCCTTCTACGGCGGTTCCTATCTTGCCCTTAACAGCAGTGGAAAGAAACTCCTATACCTGGAGGGTAACGCCTACGAGAGAGGCTACGCCGAGGGTCAACTCTGCCCGCAGGGGGTTTGGATGATGACCCAT
Source organism: Actinomycetota bacterium (assembly GCA_034188985.1). GTDB lineage: Bacteria > Actinomycetota > Geothermincolia > Geothermincolales > RBG-13-55-18 > JAXHVT01. Next base: position 46,161 of record JAXHVT010000016.1, read on the forward strand.
GATTATCTGGAGAACGTATTTTTTGAGCTGGTCGCCGATTTCGGGCTGGATTTGGATCTGAGGGATAACCCCTTTATCTGGAACCTTATATGGAGCCTCCTACAGGTGCTGGTAGAGGCTAACCAGGATTCCATACAGGAGGAGTTCCGCCAGGAGATGATGGGGATCGCCGATGCATGTCTCGACCAGGGTCTGGACGTAACCTACAGGGATTTGATCACGCTCAACGCGGGATTCGACACCCTGGAGAGCATCTATGCGGGGTTCGCGGCCCTGCTGTGTAACGAATTCGCCGTCTTCGACGGCGCCACTACGGATGGCAGGCTTTATCATGGACGCGATTTCATGTTTCCAACCGGCGGCGATGTATTCTCGGACCAGTCGCTGGTGATGGTTCACAATCCCGAACAGGGTTACCCCTTCGTTGCCACAGCTGCACCGGGCTTTGTGGGCATACCTACGGGCATGAACACGAATGGTATAAGCTGCGGCATGGATGTCGTATTCTCCATATTTACAAGACCCCTGATAGCAGGCGAGGGGTGCCTACTCCTTTGCAGAAAGGTGGCGCAGTTCGCAGGCTCCCTGCAGGAAGGCATCTCCATGATACACGAGGCCGACCGGGCGGTGCCCTGGCTCTACCTTATAGCCGACGGACAGGAGCCCGATGCAGCGGTTCTGGAGACTATGGCCAGCAGTATCCTTCCGCCGGACGAAAACATGTACAATTACCTGATCAGGTTGTTCTCGGGGCTCCTGAGCATCATCTTCCCCGGCCTGATGGAAGGAGGCGCAGGGCCGGAGCAAACAGCCGCGGCCGAAGGCGAATTGCCACAGGGCACGGAAGGGCTGCGTAAAGAGATGAAGGATTCATCATCGGGGGATCCCGGCGCGTTGCCGGAGAGGGGAGTGCTGGTGAGGGCGGCCGATTACCTCTTCCCGGAATGGCTGGAGGAGTGGTCCTCGTCTTACCAGGACGATGTCGCGGATTGGTCGCTCTTCCCGCCGCAAGGGGAGGTTTACCCTGATCTGGTAGCCATGACCAACCATTATATTATCCCCCTGATGGCCATCACATGCCCGGCACTCTCGGGGGGGAACGACAATTCCATCTGGAGATACGACACCCTGATGGGGCTGCTCGACGAGAGCCACGGCGAGATCGACCGCTCGAGGGCCATGTGGCTCATAGATTTCCTCAACCCCGCACGCTGTGATTATTATGGCCCGGATACCACCCAGTCCATCAAGGGCCATCATGTGCTCATGGACGACTGCCGGCTCGAGATGTGGTCTCTGCATGGATACTACGATCATTCATGGGTGCACGTCGACCTGGAGGAGATACTTTCGACGGCCCCGCTCTCCAATCTTCCGCCCAGCGCGGTATCGGGGGCCGACAGGGAGGTGGACATGTGGACCCCCGTAGAATTCGACGCCCGGGGCTCCAGCGATCCAGACGGCCGTATAACCTCTTATATATGGGATTTCAGAGACGGTTGCCAGGCATCGACGGCGCAGGCGGCCCATGCTTACGAATCACCCGGCTCGTACCAGGTAATTCTGACGGTGGTCGACGACAGAGGGGGAACGGGCAGCGATAGCTGTGAAATAACAGTGAGAGAGAGCCGCGATAAACCGGCCTGGTTAATCGCATTGCTCTACTTTCTTTTCGGCTGGCGATAGCTGGCATCGCGGCGTCAATGAACATCCGATGTGAAGTGGGAGATCGACCCCCCGATATATCTCTATCCGGGCCTGCTCCTGCTATAATGGCATAGGAGCTTTTATATGGATAGGAATAGGATACGCAATTTTTGCATAATCGCCCATATAGACCACGGCAAATCCACCCTCGCCGACAGATTCCTGGAGATAACCCGAACCGTACCCGAGCAGAAGATGGCCGACCAGTACCTGGACCGTATGGAACTGGAAAGAGAACGGGGAATCACTATCAAGGCTCAGGCGGTTCGCATGCTTTATCAGCCGGAAGGAGACGAAGGCTACCGGCTGAATCTCATCGATACGCCGGGACACGTTGACTTCTCATACGAGGTGTCCAGGAGCCTGGTAGCCTGCGAGGGGGCCATATTGCTGGTGGATGCCTCCCAGGGGGTGGAGGCGCAGACGCTGGGCAACGCATACCTGGCGGTCGAGGCCGGGTTGAGCATAATACCAGTGGTGAACAAGATAGACCTACCGGCCGCCGATTTTGATGAGACGGCCGTAGAGGTGGCTGATCTCCTGGGCATCGATCCGGGGGAGGTACACGGGGTCTCTGCCAAAACCGGCGAGGGGGTGGAGGAGCTTCTGCGGGCGGTGATATCCGCTACCCCTCCTCCCATTGGAGATCCACAGAAGCCCCTTACGGCCCTGGTATTCGATTCCGTATACGACATGTACCGCGGCGTGGTCGCCTTCATAAGGGTCGTTGAAGGCGGTATACGCAAGGGCATGAAGGTACGCATGATGGCAACAGGGGCGTCCAGCGAGGTGGAGGAGGCGGGGTTCTTCTCCCCAGATATGACCGCGTGCGATGAACTGAACTGCGGCGATGTCGGGTACGTTATCACGGGCATCAAGGACGTCTCCAGGGTCAAGGTTGGAGATACGGTAACCGGCAAGATCAATCCCGCATCCGCGCCCCTGCCGGGATACCGCGACCCCAAACCCATGGTCTTCGCAGGTGTTTACCCCGTCGATTCTGACAATTTCACCAGCCTGCGTGATGCCCTGGAGAGGCTGAGTTTGAACGACGCCTCCCTTACCTACATGCAGGAGAACTCGAGGGCCCTGGGATTCGGTTTCCGGTGCGGTTTCCTGGGACTGCTCCACCTGGAGATCGTACAGGAGCGCCTGGAAAGGGAATATGGCCTGGAGATGGTGATAACCTCCCCGAACGTGGTGTACGAGGTGGAGATGAACAATGGGTCCTCGGCGTACATTCGTAATCCCTCCGAGATGCCCGATGCCGGAGCGGTAAAGGAGATCAGAGAGCCATACGTTCGGGCCACCATACTATTGTCGCCATCCTACGTGGGCGGAATAATGGAATTGATCAAGGAGAGGCGGGGTGTTTTCCAGGACATGGCATACCTCTCGGGGCGCAGGGTCGAGTTGCGCTGCCGACTTCCCCTGGCGGAAATAGTCATGGATTTTTACGATCAGTTGAAATCCCGCAGCAGGGGTTATGCCTCCCTCGACTATGAGCATATCGGTTTCATTGCGGGAGACCTGGTTAAAATGGATATCCTGATAAATAACGAACCCGTAGACGCCTTCTCCGTGATCGTGGAAAGGAAGCGCGCCCACAAGTACGGAAAAGCCATGGTGCGGAAGCTGCGTTCCCTTATTCCTCGCCAGCTTTTCGACGTACCCGTACAGGCCGCCGTAGGGGGGCGTATAGTGGCCAGGGAGACCATTAAGGCCAGACGCAAAGACGTGCTGGCGAAATGCTACGGTGGGGACGTAACAAGGAAGAAAAAGCTGATACAGAAGCAGAAGGAAGGTAAGAAACGCATGAAGATGGTGGGAAGGGTGGAGATACCGCAGGAGGCTTTTATCTCGGCCCTCAGGATAGATGGGGAGGAAAAAGGAGAGTGAGGCTGTACATCCACTGGCCCTTCTGCCTCTCCCGATGTTTTTACTGTGATTTCACCTCACAGGTGACCTCCGCGGGGGTGATGCGAAGATATCTCGAGGCTGTCTCGAGGGAGCTCGTGAAATGGTCCGCCCTGCTGCTTGCGGAGAGGAAGGTTCTACGATCCATATATCTGGGCGGCGGTACCCCTTCCATTTTGAAGGGTGATGAAATAGCGTCTCTTCTGGTTGAGGTCGACGGGGCATTTGCAATGCTATCAGGTCTTGAGGTCACCGTGGAGGTCAACCCCGCGACCTGGACACGACGGGATTTCGAGGATGCCGCCGAGGCGGGCGTCAACCGTTTCAGCATAGGAGTGCAGTCCCTGGACGATCGCACTCTCGATCTGCTCGGGAGGGCACATAACGCCTCCGAGGCCCGGAGCGCCGTATACGAGGCGCGTCGGTTACGCGATGCTTCCATATCCGTCGACCTGATGTACGCCCTGCCCGGAGACGACGGGGGAGTGTTTGAGAGGACTCTCGGGGACATTCTGGAGCTGCAACCTCATCATATAAGCTTATATGCCCTGACCCTCGAGAGGGGCGTCCCCATGTACGGCAAAGTGCGTAGCGGGGAGATTATACTGCCGGAGGAGGACGTGGCGGCCGATCAGTACCTCCTAGCCATCAAGAAGCTGCGCGCATCGGGCTATCGACAGTACGAGATATCAAACTTCGCCATGCCCGGCCACGAGTGCCTCCACAACCTTGGATACTGGAGACGGGAGGAGTATCTTGGTGTGGGAGCGAGCGCCCATTCACTGCTGGGCAGGCTGCGCCTATCAAACCCCGATTCGTTGCTTATGTACATACGGCGCGTGGAGGAGAACTTCATCGCCGCGAGCGTGGTGGAGACCTTGAGCCGTGAGGGCGAGCTGGAAGAGGAGATAATGCTGGGGCTCAGGATGTCGGGAGGAATCAGGGAATCCTTGCTGAGGGAGGCCTCCGTGAGACTGGCTCCATTGCAGGAAGCGGGACTCGTGACCAGGGAGAGGGGTCGCGTGGCCCTAACACCGCTTGGCATGCTTGTATCCAACGCGGTGATCTCGGAGCTGTTGTGTGCTTGACTGCCACATCCGCTTTGGGTAAGGTAATATTGGGCTAGCACTCAAAGGAGGAGAGTGCTAAATAATGCTGGACAACAGAAAACAGAAGATACTCAAGGCGGTAGTACACAACTTCATTACCAACGGAGTACCCATCGGGTCGAAGTCGTTGGCGGAAAGCTTGAATCTGGGCATAAGCCCGGCGACCATAAGGAACGAGCTCAGCAAACTTGAGGGGATGGGTTACCTGTACCAGCCACATGTATCAGCAGGAAGGGTGCCCACGGACCTTGGATACCGCTATTACGTGGACAGCCTTTCCGGAAGGACGCGTTTGAGGGAGGAGGAGAAGAGGGCCATACTGACCCTTTTCTCCAACAAGACTAGGGAGTTGGAGAATCTACTGCAGGAGACCAGCACACTGCTCTCCCGTCTCACCAGCACGGCCGCGCTGGTTATTGCACCAAGGCTGCGCCGTAACACCATCAAGCATCTGGACTTAGTCGAGTTAAGCGAGGAATTCGTCTTGATGGTCATTATAACCGACACGGGCAGGGTGGAGAAAAAGCCCATCAGGTTGGAGGGTAAGGTGAATGCAGGCGATATCGAGGAGGCCCAGGCCTTCCTCAACATGCGCCTGCAAGGAAAGGGCCTGGACGAACTCGAGGATGCCGTGGAGGAAAGCGAGCTAGGCGCTTTTAAGGCGGCCGGTCTCGCCACAAAAGCGATATTCGCTATCGGGGATATCCTGTCGCAGGAGAAATACGAGAAGGTCTTTGTCGGCGGTACGGTGAATCTTCTGCGCTATCTCGAGGAAGACGGGATGGCGCGCATAGAGAATCTTCTAGATCACTTCGAGGAGCAATACTTTCTGCTTAATATGCTCAAGGAAGTCCTGCGCTCTAACGAGCTCGTGGTGCGCATTGGCTACGAAAACCTCTACGAGGATTTGCAGGCCTTCAGCCTGGTGGCTACGCCCTACGCCATAGGCGATGAGACCGTCGGCACAATCAGCGTGGTGGGGCCGACGCGCATGGACTACGCGCGCGTCATACCCACTGTTGACTTCATTGCCAAAACCCTGAGCCGGACGCTGGATATGCTCAAGGGATGACCAGGGCGTTATGGAGGTTAAATGAAGGATTATTATCAGATGCTGGGTGTCGATAGGAACGCCGATCAAGAAGATATAAAGCGTGCCTATCGCAAGCTTGCCCGACGCTATCACCCGGACGTCAACAGCACCGATGAATCGGCGGAAGGAAGATTCAAGGAGATCAGCGAGGCCTATGAGGTACTGGGAAACGCGGAGAAGCGCAAAAGGTACGACATGTTCGGGGAGGAGGGTGTATCGTCCTCCGTCTTCGATAGGGGCTTCGGTGGATTTGATACGCCCTTTGGGGATGTCTTCGAGATGTTCTTCGGCCGGGGGCAGTCACGCGGCTGGAGCGCACCCAGGCGTGGCAGCGACCTGCTCTACAGTCTGCAGATTGACCTGGAGGAGGCCTTCGAGGGCGCGGAAAAGGAGATAGAGATACCGCGAAACGCGCCTTGCGAGGACTGCGACGGAAAAGGAATCGAGGCTGGATTCAACTACGATCTCTGCCCCGATTGCGGTGGGGAGGGAAAGATGACCAGAACGCGTAGAAGCTCCTTTGGAACTTTCAGCTCCACCACCAACTGCCGCCGATGTGGAGGAACCGGGGAGATAAACACTCATCCCTGCCCTTCTTGTGGCGGCAGGGGTTACAAGCACGGTGAAGAGAGGATAAAGATCACCATCCCCCCGGGGATAGGAACCGGCGATCGCATGCGCGTCCAGGCCAAGGGGGAGGCGGGATCCATGGGCGCTCCAACCGGCGATCTGTACGTGGAAATCATTGTAAGAGAGCACGATATCTTCAGCAGGGAGGGCAACGATCTGACGGCGGCAGTGGAGGTCAGCATGATAGAGGCGGCACTGGGTACGGAGCTAAAGATACCCACATTGGATGGAGAGGAGAAACTCCAGGTCCCTCCCGGAAGCCAACCTGGAAAGGTCTTCAGGCTGCCTGGAAAAGGGATGCCGCGGCTCCATCACAGGGGCAAGGGAGACCTTTTTCTGGCCCTCAACATCACCGTACCCACTAGGATGACCTCCGAGCAGAGGGGGTTGTTGGAGGACTATCTGAGGATTGAGGAGGAAAAGGAGAAGGTACCCGGTTTTGTGGAACGCCTTAAAAAGGCGATGAGGGTCTGACCTTGACTGTGCCGAAATTCTACATCCCCCCCGAGCGGCTCAAGGAGGGTAAGCTCGTCATCATCGGCAAGACCCATCACCACCTGAGTAGGGTCCTACGCATCAAGCCGGGCGATGATGTAGGCGTTATGGACGGCGCCGGTAGAGTGGGAAAAGCCTCCGTTACGGAAATATCACGTGACCGTACCATGATAGAGGTCGAGGGCATCTCGGTGGTAGAAGGAAAAAGGCCTCGCCTCCATCTCTACCAGGCGATCCCTAAAGGAAAGAAGATGGACAGGGTCGTGCAGTCGGCGGTTGAGATGGATGTCAGTTCGATCACGCCTTTCCACAGCGGCAGATCCGTTATGCCGGGAAAGGGAGAGGGCGCCAGGTTGGAGAGATGGCGAAGGATAGCCGTCGAGGCATCGCGGGTTGCCGGGCGAGCCTACCTTCCCGAGGTTGGATCGCCGCTGCGGTGGGAAGAGATACTGGACAACCTGAAATCGCTTGATCTTACTTTGATGGCCGACGAGGCCGGAGGATACCGGCCCACCGAAGCGCTGGAAGGCCGTTTGCCCGGGGATCTGGGCATGGTGGTGGGACCGGAGGGGGGATTTACGCGGGACGAAAGGTTCGAGCTCCGCGATATGGGAGCAACCGCAATTACGTTGGGTGATCTTATCCTGAGAACGGAGACCGCAGCCTTGGCGCTTACGGCGGCGGTAAAATGCCACTTCGGATCGCTCTAGGAAGGCGTTTATGGCGAAGGTAGCGGTTTATACCATAGGCTGCAAGGTCAACCAGGCGGAGAGCGAGGAGTTGAAAATGGACCTGGCCCGGTTCGGCCATACCATCTGCGGCGATCCGGCCGAGGCTGATCTGTGCGTGGTCAATACCTGTACGGTTACCGCGGAAAGTTCCAGAAAAAGCCGTAAGCTGATACGTTATCTGGGAAGACGAGGCGCGGAGAGAATCGTGGCGTCGGGATGTTATGCGCAGATAGATCCCGACGCGCTATCCTATCTGCCGGGTTTAGTCGCGCTAGTACCGAATTCCCTCAAGGAGTCCTGGTGTAAGACCATCATATCGCTTCTACCTCAGCCGGAGCAGATGCAAAGTGTTTCGATTCCCCTCCGCACCCGGGGATTTATAAAGGTGCAAGATGGATGCGAACGGTTCTGCTCATATTGCATCGTTCCCCTGGCCAGGGGCCGTGAGCGCTCCCGGTCTCCGTCACGGGTACTGAAAGCGGCTAGCGAATGGATAGAAAGAGGCAGTGGAGAGCTGGTTCTATGCGGCGTTAACCTGGGAAGATACTCATGGGGCAGGGATTACGACCTGCGAGACCTGGTAAAGGACATAGCGGCGCTTGACGGAGATTTCAGGATCAGGTTGAGTTCCATAGAGCTGGAGGATTTCAGGTTGGAATGGCTGGAGGAATGGTCGGACATGCAAAAGGTCTGTCCGCATTTGCACTTGCCACTGCAGAGCGGTGACGCCGGCATACTGAAGGACATGGGAAGGAGTTACAGTCCGGAAAATTTCATCTCGATCTCGAGGTTTATACGGCAACGCTGGCCTGGAGCAGCCTTGACTACCGAGTTGATAGTGGGATATCCGGGGGAGAGTGAAGATGCGTTCCGGGAGACCTTGAGGGTGCTGGAGGAGGTACGTCCGGCCAGGGTACATGTTTTTCGATTCTCGCCAAGGCCTGGGACGAGGGCCTGGGAGAGAAAGGATCTCACGGCGGCAAAGGTGACGGCGAAGCGATCGACGCTTGCGAGAAAAATGGCGGATGGCTGGCGAAGGAGTTACGCTGAGGAACGGGTGGGCGATATATGTCATATGGTTGCGGAGAAGATCGAGGAAAAAGAGGGCTGCAAGACAGCCTCGGGCGTTACAGAAGATTATATAAAAGCCGTTTATGAAAACCCTCCGGCCCATGCCATACCGGGATGCATCCTCGAGGCCAGGATAGACGGGCTGCGGGACGGCAGAGCGTTATTGGTGCGTCCGGCGTGAGAGACGCCCAGTCTCGGCCGCTAACGTCATGGATGGATGTAATAGGGGTAACGGATGGGAGCGGGATTATACGGAAGGCATGGGGATACGAAGGGAGGATGAAACGTGGAGGATTGTATTTTCTGCAGGATCGTCACGGGAGATATGGACGCGGACATCGTTTACGAAGATGACGAGGTGCTGGCTTTCAGAGACATAAACCCCCAGGCGCCCGTGCATATACTGGTCATTCCCAGGCGTCATATTCGATCCAGCATGGACCTGGCTGAGGAGGACGCGGATCTTCTCTACAACATATTTCATGTCATCCGGGAGATCGCCGATAAGGAGGGTATCACGGGTAACGGAGTGAGGATCCTTACAAACGTGGAGAGGAGAGCGGGGCAGAGCGTTTTTCACCTACACTTCCATGTGCTGGGAGGAAGAAACATGAACTGGCCTCCCGGGTAGCGTGGGGGCGTAAGCAGAATACCGGCGGGGAGGGTTTAAAACGGAAAAGACAACGCACAAGGAAATCAAGATACTTGTACCGGGCAACCAATCCATGGTCGACCTCTTGGGTAAAAAGGACGAGTTGTTGAAGATCATAGAGAAAGCGTTTGGAAGCTCCATACTGGTTAGAGGGAACGAGATTACCATACGGGGAGAGGAGAAAGAGCTCGAGATTATCGGCAAGCTATTCGAGGAGCTGCTGGACCTTCTCGGTTCCGGATTGATCCTGACCGGGGACAGCGTCGAGAGGGCTATCGAAATGATCCAGCAGGAGGGCGAGATGAAGCCCACCGAGGTCTTTACGGACATAATAATATCCCGCAGGGGCAAGGCTATACGGGCCAAGACTCCCAACCAGAAACGCTATGTAGAGGCTATGCGATCCAACACCATCGTCTTCTCAATTGGACCCGCGGGCACCGGCAAGACCTACCTGGCCATGGCCATGGCGGTCAAAGCCCTTATGAGCAAGGAAGTGGGCAGGATCATTTTGACCAGGCCTGCGGTGGAGGCGGGTGAGAAGCTGGGCTTTCTTCCCGGGGATCTCTACCAGAAGGTGGATCCCTATCTAAGGCCCCTATACGATTGCCTCTATGAAATGATAGAGGTGGAGAGATTCTCGAGATACATGGATCAGGGAATAATCGAGGTGGCCCCCCTGGCGTTTATGAGGGGCAGGACGCTCAACGATTCGTTTATCGTTCTAGACGAGGCTCAAAACACGTCTCCCGAACAGATGAAGATGTTCTTGACCCGGCTCGGTTTCGGCTCCAAGGCGGTAGTAACGGGGGATGTTACCCAGATAGATCTGCCCGATACACAGGCATCGGGTATGGAACTGGTACGCAAGATACTGACAGGTATCGATGGCATTGATTTCATATATCTGGATGAGAACGATGTCGTTCGCCACAAGATAGTACAGGAGATCGTTCGCGCCTACCAGAGATACGACGACTCCCGGGACGACAGGGAGGGAAGGGGCAAGCGCCGGTAGCTTTTACGCATCGCGTTATCCGTCGATACGGCTCATTAGGATGATATAAACATTGAATGCCCGTGTTGTATAATAGGACATGTCAAAATGGACGATAAGGAAGGCTTAAAACAAAAGAGATTCCGTTGGAGATCCCTGGGTCCCCGCAGCGGGGAGGGAAAAGCTCTTTTTATTTCACTTGTTCTGCTCTTAATCCTGCTCCTGATGCTCGTTCTCGAGTACGTTCCCAGGGGGGCCAGTTTCGAGGAGGGAAAACCATCGCCGGAAACGGTGATATCATCCAGAGAATTCAGCGTGGTGGACGAGGATCGGACGGAGGAAGCGCGAGAGGATGAGCGTCAGAGGATAAAGGACCTCTTCCTGGATCCCAACGCTCATACCGCGGCGGTGTCCGAGATGGGGGAGTTCATCAACCAGGCCAGGATGCTCGCCGGCGAGGAAGGCTCCCTGGACGATAAAATCGCGCAGTTGAAGCAGTCGGGCGGTTCTGAGATAAAGAGGTCGACGCTGAAGAACTTACTGGAATCCCAGGAGGGACAGTCCAGGGAGATCTACGCCGCGGCCGTCGATCTCTTGAATTCCGCCATGTACAATCCGGTTTCCAGCGATAATATCGAGGAATTAAGAGATGCCATACTGGATCAGGCCGGGGAACTGGGTCTCGATGAGCAGGTCTCGGAGGCTGCTGGCGAGCTGGCCGCGGAGTTTTTAACCGTTAACACCACCTACTCGGCCAGCACCATAGACCACGATATGGAGGCGGCGGCAAGTGCAGTGCCTCCAGTCTATGTAACGGTGGAAGTGGGACAGAAGATCGTGGAAAAGGGCGATCTCATAACTCCCCTGACCTTGAGCATCCTGGAGGAAGCCGGCGCCCTGTCACCGGCAGGAACCTACCAGCAGGTCATCGCGATCAGCCTCCTGCTCCTGGCCTTATACGCCTCGGCCGTATTCTTTTTCTGGCGCTTTAAACCGGAGTTAGCCGGGAATTGGAGAGTGGTGGCGATGATCTGCCTGGTATTCCTGGTATTCTGTCTCCTGTGCCGCCTCTTCTCCGTGCTCGCGGACGAGAACCTGTTATGGGGATACTTGATCCCCCTCGCGCTTCTGGGCATGACCCTGTCCGTGCTGTTAGATCACATGATAGCTCTATTCATGGTATTTATCGGCGGAGTGATGACGGGCATGGTGGTGAAAGGTAACTTCTACCTAACAATTACGGTCCTGCTGGGCGGCCTGCTGGGTGTCCTTCTTATAAAACGCATCAAGAGCAGGGAGAAACTGGTACGGGCGGGAACCGAGCTGTCGCTGACAATAGCGGCGGTTTCCATGATAACCGCGGGGATTTTCAAAGACATACAGTTCATACTAGCCGCCGGTGCCCTCGGTTTCGGCAACGGTGTTCTCTCGACCCTGCTGACCCTGGGCTCAATGCCGGTTCTGGAAAGGATCTCGAATATCACCACCCCTATGCATCTCCTGGAGCTCGCCTCTCCCGATCATCCCCTCATGAAGGAGCTCATCACCAAGGCGCCGGGAACTTACAGCCATAGCGTAATAGTGGGCAATATGGCCGACGCCGCCACCAGGGATATAGGCGCGGACGCACTTCTGGCCAGGGTAGGCTCCTACTATCACGATATCGGAAAGATCAAGAGATCCACATTTTTCGTCGAAAACCAGCCCGAGGGCTATAACGGTCACGAAAAGCTCAAGCCAAATCTGAGCGCGTTGGTGATCACCGCCCACGTCAAGGAAGGCGTGGACATGGCCAGGGAGTATCACCTTCCCGAGGAGATAATCGACATAATCCAGCAGCATCACGGCACCTCCCTTATAAGATATTTTTATGCCAGAGCTCTCGAGGAGGGCGGTGAAACCGGCTCCATATCCGAGAGTAGGTTCCGCTACCCCGGAAAGAAACCGCAGAGCAAGGAGGCGGCCGTGGTGATGCTCGCCGACGCCATAGAGGCGGCAGCCAAGGCCATGGTCAAGCCCACGCCGGTCAAACTGGAGCAGCTTACACGCAACCTTATAAAGGAGAGGCTGGACGATGGGCAGCTGAGCGACTCCAATCTCACCCTGGGTGATCTCGACAAGATCGCCAGGGCCTTCAGCCGCATCCTCTCGGGTATGTATCATGGCAGGGTTGAGTATCCCGCCCTGGTCAAGGAGGAGAGGCCTTCATGAAGGTGGCCGTAAACCCTTTTTGTGGCGGTGAGATCGATACCGGAGCCCTTGAGAAGGTCTGCGTGGAGGTCTTGAGGTACGAGGAGGCGAGGCGCGATATACTGCTGTCGGTTACGGCGGTGGACGAGGATGAGATGAGGGATCTCAACCGCAGGTTTATGAAACGGGAGGGGTCCACGGATGTAATAGCTTTCCCAATGGGCGAGGAGAGCGAGGAAGGATACCTGCTGGGAGACGTGATAATCTGCCCGGAGGTCATCATGAGGCATAGAGACGAATACCGGGTGGATGAGGGACGTGAACTGGAATACGTCGCCGCCCACGGTGTACTGCATCTACTAGGTTACGAGGACGGCGACGCCGTTGCTTCCGCGAGTATGGACCTAAGGCAGCGAAAGATATTGCATATTGAGGGGGAGAGAGAATAATGGCCGTCCTGGCGGAGGTAACCCTGACGGCCTCCGGGGCTATCTGGCGTATGGCCGTGCTACTCGCTTTGCTGGTGGTGGCCGCCTTCCTTGCGGCTGCGGAGATATCACTGATCAGCGTGAGCCGCTTCCGCATAAGATCCATACGCGAGGAGGGGAATCGCAAAGTCGATAGACTGATCGAACTGCTGGAACATCCCAATAGGTTCCTTTCCACCATTCTCATGCTTACCCTACTGGTGCAGGTAGGCGCCTCGTCCATAGCCACCAGCCTTGCTTACAGCCTGGGACTTCCAATAGCGGCGGCCGTGGCCACCGGGGCAATGGCCTTTCTTATATTCATATTCTCGGAGATGGCGCCCAAAACATACGCCAGTAACAACCCGGAGAAAGTCGCAATCGCCGTGGCACCACTGGTAAACCTGCTCTCCAGGTTTTTCTATCCCCTGGTCCGGGTGCTTATCTGGATCAGTAACGGTGTCATACGCCTCCTGGGTGGCAAGACTATCAAGGAAGGGCCCTTCGTCACGGAGGGAGATATAAAAGCACTGGTTTCGGCGGCTGAGGAACAGGACGTGATAGAGGAGGAGGAGAAAAAACTCATCCACTCCATCTTCGAATTCGGGGACACCCTGGTAAGAGAGGTGATGATACCCAGAACGGACATGATCATGCTGGAAGAAGATGCCGATCTGGAGGAGGCGCTGGATATAATACTGCGTACGGGTTTCTCACGCATACCTGTTTACCACAATGACTTCGACCACATCGTCGGTATTCTCTACGCTAAGGATCTCCTGTCTTACCTTAAACGCGGGGAGAGCGACATGCAGCCGCGGGATTGTCTGCGCGAAGCATATTTCGTGCCCGAGACAAAACGGGTAATCGAGCTGTTGAACGAACTGCGCACCGGTATGATACATATGGCCATAGTGCTCGACGAATATGGTGGAACGGCCGGTTTGGCCACCATCGAGGATCTTCTCGAGGAGATAGTGGGCGATATCTTCGACGAATACGACAGCGAGACCTTTCTCTACGAGAGTCTGGGTGAGGGCAAGTATACATTCGACGCCCGTATCTCGGTGGACGATCTCAACGAGCTCATGGGCAGCGATCTCCCGGCCCACGAATGGGATACGCTGGGGGGATTGATGTATAACCTCATGGGCAAGATACCCAAGCAGGGAGAATCTGTGGAATTCGAGGGCCTTTGTCTCACGGCGCAGAAAGTCGTAGGAAGACGCATAGACAAGGTCTTTCTGGAGGTTTTCGAGCAGGAGGAACGTGAGTCGGAATGAGACGTACGGCGCTTTGTGTGTTGACTGGATAGAGGCCGGTCACCTCTTGGGGGAGGGCGTAAGACTGGTCTTATCAAACCGGACCGGAGGCTGCAGCCCTCCACCCTACGACACCATGAACCTATCCTATAGAACCGGAGACAGGGCCGCTAACGTGCGACGCAACAGGGAGACGGCGGCTCGGATATTAGGGATTGAAAACCACCGGTTCGTCTACCTGAAACAGGTTCATGGCACCAGGGTAAGAATGGTTTCCGAGGCGGATATTCCGCCGTCGGGGAGTTGTCGTTACGATACTTTTCGGGAAACGGACGGGACCTTCACCGTCATGGCGGGCGTGCCTCTCGTGGTTTTGACAGCCGACTGCCTACCTATAGCCCTTAGCGATGGCAGGGGAGGAACCGTGGCAATGCTGCACGCCGGTTGGAGGGGAACGGTAGGTGATATCGCGGGCCGTGCCCTGGGCATGATGAAGAGGGATTTGAGGATTATGACCGAGGATGTGCGCGCCGTGATCGGTCCAGGTATAGGGTCGTGTTGCTACAGGGTGGATGAAGGCAGAGCTGGAGTTTTTGTCGAAAGATATGGTGAGGAAAGCGGAGTCGTTCTGAAGAAGGGAGGCTTGAGGCTAGACCTTTACCGCGCCAACCGGCTGAATCTGCTCGAGGCGGGAGTCAGGAGCGAGAATATCTTCCGGGTAGGCGGCTGTACATATTGCGATAAAAGGTATTATTCCTATCGCAGGGAAGGTGATACCGGCAGACAGGGGTCTTTCGTATATTTGGAATGGGACAAGGGAAAGGGCGCTTGAGATTATGAAGGTAAGGGCGCACATCTTCGTCTATGGAAGGGTGCAGGGTGTGTATTTCCGTTCCTATACCCGGAATGCCGCGAGAAATCTGGGGATCAATGGCTGGGTGCGTAACAACCGCGACGGAAGCGTGGAAGCGGTTTTCGAAGGTGAAGAAACGGGCGTTATAGAAATAGTGGAGTGGTGCCGCAAGGGTCCTCCCGTAGCCGCAGTGGATAGCGTGGATCTGGAATGGCAGGAGTACAAAGGGGAGTTCGACGATTTTGCGGTGACGTATGGATACCGCTTCTAAGGTGATGGAATGGAAGAGCTTGATATCCTGTTGAGATTGCTGATGGCGGCGGCCTGCGGGGGTGTCCTGGGCGTGGAGAGGGAGAGAGGGGACCGACCGGCTGGATTCAAGACCTACATACTCGTAACCATGGGCGCTTGTCTGTTCACAATATTGTCTATCATAGCCTTCCCCGATGATCAGGCGAGGGTGGCGGCACAAGTGGTGGTGGGCATAGGTTTTCTTGGCGCGGGAGTTATAGTCATCTACGGCGGTACTCGCGTGATCGGTATTACCACCGCGGCGACGCTCTGGGCTACCGCCGCGCTGGGTATGGCGGCGGGGTTGGGATATTATCTTACCTGTGCCTACAGCACCGCGATAATGCTGGCCGTGCTGGTTGCCATTCCCTGGATGGAAGAAGGCCTGATAGGAAAATTTCGCAAACGCAGGCTGTATTTTACGGTGCGAGGGTGTAGGCGCACCGATATACTCCAGGAGGTCGAGGAGGTCTTGGGACGATACGGGTCCGGCTTCATGCTCCTGAGATATTACGTATGCGGAGAGAACGGCGGAGAGATCTCCCTGCTGGTAAGGTCTACTATGCCAGGTAAGGTAGACCTTCTGGAGGTGCTGGATAACCTGTTCGCAATACAGGGAGTTACAACCGTGGATTTCGAGGACTAGGGAGTGAGGGCTGTTGTATTCCATAGCCGGGAATCTCAGGGAGGTGCATGAGCGTATTGCCGCATCCGCCACGAGGTCGGGCAGGGATCCTTCAGGGATAAAACTGGTGGCGGTCAGCAAGGGAAGGCCGTTGAAGATGATAATTGAGGCCGCACAAGCGGGTCAGTCGGTTTTCGGCGAGAACAAAGCACAGGAGCTGCGGGATAAACTCGAGGCGATAGACCGGGAGCTGGAATGGCATTTTATTGGCCATCTGCAACGCAATAAGGTTAATATGGTTGTAGGGAACGTGGCGGCTATCCATTCCCTGGACAGCGAGAGCCTGGCCGAAGCCATACACAGAAGGGCTTCGTTTCTAGGGGTGGAGCAGGATGTCCTTATACAGGTAAACGTCTCCGGCGAGGAAAGCAAATACGGCGTTGAAGAGGATCGGGTTGGGCTGCTCATCGATCGCGTTCTCTCATTATCGTCATTGAAGTTACGCGGGATGATGACTATAGCCCCCCTTCTCCCGGCGGAGGAGACCAGGCCGTTTTTCAAGCGCCTGAGAGAAATACGCGACGCGATGTCGCTGCGATATCCCCAGGAGGACCTGGCAACGCTCAGCATGGGCATGACACAGGACTTCGAGATAGCCATAGAGGAGGGAGCGAACCTGGTCCGTATAGGAACAGCCATATTTTCCGAATAACCATATAAGGAGGGATAGCCATGGCAGGGGTTTTCAGGAGGGCTCTTATATACCTGGGTCTGGTCGAAGACGACGAGTTCGAGGAGCTGCGAGAGTACGAAGAAGGACCGCCCGAGGCTGTGGAGAGGCCTCTGTCAAGACGGGCTATGCGCGAGGAGGCGGAGAGAGTCGCCACCATTCAGGCCGTACCATCGAAGCAGGTGCGCATGCACATGGTGGAACCGAAATCCTTCAACGACGCCGAACAGATAGGGCAGAAGTTCAAGGCCGATATACCGGTGATCATCAACCTGCAGCAGGCTGATCCCGAGCTGTCCAAGAGGCTCATAGACTTCTCCAGCGGCCTTACCTACGGTCTGGACGGGGGAATACAGCGTGTAGCCGAAAGGGTTTTTCTTCTCTCGCCTCATAACGTCGAGGTATCCGCCGAAGACAAGCGCTGGCTGCGCGAAAAGGGCTTTTTCAACCAGTTTTGATCTCCGTGCCGCAATGTACTCGATCTACAAGCGGTTGGAGTTCTTGGCTAAGGCCGTGCATGGTGGGAGCAAGAAGGATACCTTGATGTTATCGGGAGACGTTTGAGTGTGTCGGGGAAACCGTCATAGCAAGGGGTGATTATGAAGGAGATAGCGTTTATCGGCGCTGGAAAGATGGCAGAGGCCATACTCAAGCAG
Source organism: Actinomycetota bacterium (assembly GCA_034188985.1). Lineage (GTDB taxonomy): Bacteria > Actinomycetota > Geothermincolia > Geothermincolales > RBG-13-55-18 > JAXHVT01. The sequence continues at coordinate 63,637 of JAXHVT010000016.1, forward strand.
CTACTCCGTAAGGAGGTCTACGGGTGCGGCGACATTATCCTCTCCGATGTCGACAAGGAAAGGCTGCACGGGATGGAGGCCGAATACGGCACGGCTACAGCGCGATCGAACAAGGAAGCGGTAGAGCAGGCGCGGATAATCTTGCTGGCGGTGAAACCTCAGAAGTTGGAGGAAGTATTGCGCGAGATATCGAGATCGATCGATCTCCAGCAACTGGTGATCTCCATTGCCATGGGAAAGACCACCTCCTTCATCGAAGGGCTTCTGCCGGAGGGTATGGCGGTGGTCAGGGTCATGCCCAATAACCCGGCCATGGTGGGCGCTGCGGTATCCGTTTTGAGCTACGGTAAATCGGCGGGGGACGAGGAGCACGAGAAGGCCGTGGCGATATTCTCCTGCCTGGGGGAGGTATACGAGCTTGAAGAAAAGCTGCAGGACGAGGCCATGTCTTTATCCGGATGCGGCCCGGCCTATTTCTACGTCTTGACCGAAGCTCTAACGGACGCCGGCGTGAGGTTGGGACTGAACAGACCGCTGGCCCTCAAACTTGCGACGGGAACCATGATAGGATCGGGTATGATGCTCCGCGACAGCGGAATGCATCCCTGCGAGCTCAAGGATATGGTAACGTCGCCCGGTGGATCCACCATAGCGGCCCTCGAGGCCCTGGAGGAGGGCGGGCTGCGTGGAGCTGTATATAGAGCCTTGAAGGCCGCCAGGGACAGGGCGAAGGAGGTCTGATTTGAAGCTGGTGAGCGATATTCTATATTGGATATTGCTCGCCTATCTAATATTAGTTTTCGCGAGGGTGATAATAGGATGGCTGCCGGTAAGGTGGCCCAGGGGGGTGAGATCGATAGTGGTTCTGATCTACGATCTTACAGAGCCTGTCCTGTCACCGCTGCGCAGGATTATCCCCATGATACCCATAAGCGGAGGGGTGGGATTGGATCTGTCGCCTCTAGTGGTAATAGTGATAATCCTGTTCCTGCAATGGCTCGTAACATCTATTTTCCGTTAGCGGAAACAGAATAGAGAATCTATACTGTATATGAGGGAAGATGGTGCCATACGAGGCGGTGTGGCTCTGCTAGAAGGAGGCGATGGAGTTGGCGATTAGCCCTATGGATATCCACCACAAGGAGTTCAATACGGTACGTATGGGAGGCTACAACAAGGAAGAGGTCGATGCTTTTCTGGACATGGTAGCCGATGAATTGGACAGACTTCTCCACCGCAGTCAGGAACAAGCGGAGCTGGTTGAGTCCATGAGACAGAAGTCCACCCAGTTCGACAACATGCAGCAGACGCTTCAGAATGCCCTGATAAACGCGCAGAAAAGCGCCGACAACATAGTTCGGGAGGCCCAGAAGCAGGCGGAGGCCCATGTCAAGGAGGCACGAGACCAGGGCGCCAAGCTAATGGAGGAAGCCAAGGCGGAGGAGACACGTATTTCTCAGGCTTTCTCCGGTATCCGCGACCAGGTTTTCAAGTACATCGCGACCATCCGTGAACTGATGGATAAAAACCAATCTATGCTTCGCGATTACGAGGCGCGTCTTTCCTCTGCGGAATTGAAGGATATACAGCTTCCTCCACCAGCTACAAAACCGGTTGAGCCTGCCGTCCCACGTGAGACGCAGAATAGAGATCGGCCGGTTAAAGAGGATTTATCTACCGAGACGGGGCAAGCCCCGCCACCACCACGTCAAGCCCAGCCTCCGCTGCGTCAGGAGGCGCCCGCCGCGTCACAGCCCTCTCAGCAGACAACGGATAGACCGGTCATCGAGCCGCCCCAGTTCAAGCCCGCCCCTCAGCCGGAAGCCCCCTCGCCACCACCACCTCCCCCCGAGCCGATAAAGGAGAAGGCGGACGTCGAGGAAGCTCCCAAGGCACCGGTGACGGAGTCGGTTCCGCCTGGAGAGCCCCCCGAGCCTGCTCCAAAAACCGGTATTGAAATGGAGATGGAGATGATGCGCGAATCGATGGATGAGGAGAAACCTGAGGCGCCTCAGCCCGCCACCGAGGAGAAGCCCGGCGATGATCAGGAGAAGCACTTTTTCTGGGAGTAGGCGGGTACTTGCATATATACGGTTCTTGAAACTCCTGGAGGCTTGGTGTCCGTCTCCTTCGATTTTGCGTCCACGTTGTACATGTAACTCCTGGGGCCTTGATGTCCAGCTCGCCTTCGCGTGAGCAACCCAGCTTAAAAATCCGAACACTGGTGACGCGGAAGGCTGTGCGAACACAATAGTTCCCAGGGTGAACGTGCAACATGCGAAGGGTAGCGGCAAAATATGCGTATGCAACATGGTTTAAGGGGTAAGAGGGCGTAGTTTTTAATATCATGAAGTGTCGCCAAGGCCCAGGCGTTCCGCGGCCTCATGTAAAGTTATCCCTTTCGCCAGCACGGTCTTGTGACGTGAACCCACGCCGCTCAGGATTTCCAGGCTTGATGTTGGAACGCCGAGGGCCTTCGATATAAGCCTGAGGAGTTCTTTGTTGGCTTTGCCTTTCTCGGGCGGTGAATGCAGGGATACCGAGATGCGATCGCCGTGAAGACCCTCGACGGCGCTTTTGGACGAGCGCGGCTTGACTCTTACGTACAGACACACGTCGCCGTCGCGCTTCCTTAACGGAGCTTTGTTGGATATGATCGCTTACCTCCACGCTCGGAAAACCGGACTGTTCTCGCCGTCAATGTAATATTGTATACACACCGCTGCGACGCTGGCAGCCCCTAAGAGCCGCCAGCGAAACTCGACCGCCAGGAGGTCGATCCTTACCGTTTATGCTAAGAATCGGCAAAAATGTAGCCGATATGTGGCGGTTTCGTTGACACCTCAATGTGCTCATGCTAATAATGGAGCAAAATCCCAAGAAACGATGGAGTTGTGCAAGGTGGATTATCGGGAGACCCTCAACCTCCCCAAGACGGACTTTCCGATGCGTGCGCGGCTGCCGCAACGCGAGCCGGAGATCCAGGATTGGTGGAGGGAAACGGACATCTACGGAAAGGTGCTGGAGAGAACGAGAGGCGGGGAACCATTCGTGCTCCACGATGGACCGCCCTACGCCAACGGGGACCTTCACCTGGGCACCGCCTTCAATAAGATCCTCAAGGATATCATCATCAAGTATAAGAGCATGAATGGCTACTTCTGCCCCTACGTTCCGGGATGGGACTGCCATGGTCAGCCCATCGAGTTCAACGTGGAGAAGATACTGAGCCAGGAAAAAGACGGGAGTCAGCTGGATATTATGGAGGTACGCAAGCGCTGTCACGATTACGCCATGCAGTACGTGGAGCGCCAATCCCGCCAGTTTCAGAGACTGGGAGTCAGGGGGGATTTCGACGATCCGTACCTCACCCTCAAGCCATCTTACGAGGCGTTTGATATAAGGGTGTTCAGGGATTTCGTGGATAAGGAGCTGGTTTACCGCAGCCGCAAACCCATACATTGGTGCCCGCGGTGTGTTACCGCACTGGCCGAGGCAGAGCTGGAATACAAGGATAAAACCTCCCCGTCTATATATGTAAGGTTTCCATTAATCGGTCCGGTTGGGGGAGTAGAGGGTGCAAGTGGGGTATCGCTCGTCATATGGACCACAACGCCCTGGACTCTTCCGGCCAACGTGGCTATAACCCTGCATCCGGACATGGAATACATTCTCCTGGAAGCGGGAGAGGAGTATCTCGTAATAGGCGAGCCCCTGTTGGAGAAAGCCCTCAGCGGTATGGGTATAGAGGAATACGTGAAAAAGGGCAGATTCAGGGGCAAGGATCTCGAGGGATTGGAGGCAGAGCATCCATGGGGAGACTGGACCTCACGGGTGATCACCTCCGATTTCGTAACCGTAGAGCAGGGAACCGGGGCTGTGCATACCGCCCCTGGGCATGGGCAGGAGGACTATCAGGTAGGCCTCGAATACCATCTGCCCATGAAGATGCCCGTTGATGACCTGGGGCGATTTACCTCCGAGGCGCCCTGGTTCGAGGGGTTATTCGTGGATGATGCCAACCCCCGCATCATAAATGATCTCAAGGAGCGTGGGTTACTGCTGGCATCATCTGAGGTCGAACATCCCTATCCGCATTGCTGGCGATGCAAGGGCCCGGTTATCTTTAGGGCTACTCCCCAGTGGTTCATCGCGGTGGACCGTGACTTCGGAGGAGGTTCCCTACGCGAACGTTGTATCGCGGCCGTCGACGAAGTGGAATGGGTGCCGGGATGGAGCAACCGTCGCATGATGGGAATGCTGGAATCCAGGCCGGATTGGTGCATATCGAGACAGAGAGCCTGGGGAGTACCCATACCAGCTTTCTACTGTTCGCGATGCGGAGAGGTATTGCTCGACGACGCATCACTGCACAATGTGGAGGAGCTTATAGACGGGAAAGGATCCGATGCCTGGTTCATGACCTCCGTCGAAGACATACTGGGCGATAATTTTTCCTGCCATGCTTGCGGTTGCACGGATTTCTTAAAAGAGAACGACATACTCGATGTGTGGTTCGAGTCTGGAATAAGCCATGAAGCGGTTTTGAATACCTGGGAGGGATTGACCTGGCCAAGCGATATGTACCTCGAGGGTAGCGACCAGCACCGCGGCTGGTTCCAGACCTCCATGCTGACAGCGGTTGGAAGTAGGGGAAGGCCTCCCTATCGCTCGGTTCTCACCCACGGTTTCGTTGTGGATGGTGAGGGAAGAAAGATGTCTAAGCTGCTCGGAAACGTCATAAGCCCCATGGATATCTGCGGTGAGCTGGGCGCTGATATTTTGAGGCTCTGGGTGACCGCCGCCGATTACACCGTGGATATACCCGCCTCCCAGGAGATATTCGATCGCCTGGTTGAGGCATATCGCAGGATACGCAACACCCTGAGATTTCTCCTGGGCAATCTATATGACTTCGATGCGAAGAGCGATATGGTAGAGCGAGACGAGATGGAGGAACTGGACCTCTGGATAATGTCCAGGTTGCAGGGGACGGTTCGTCGCTGCACCCGTGCTTTGGAGGAATATCAACTGCACATCGTATACCATGCTCTTCACAACTTCTGCGCCGTAGATCTAAGCTCTCTTTACCTGGATATAAGGAAGGACTGCCTGTACACTTTCGCGCCGCGGTCCCCACAGAGACGATCCGCGCAGACGGCCCTTTACCATCTTCTCTCAACCCTTGTCAGAATGATGACTCCCATAATCACCCACACCGCCGAGGAGGCCTGGAGAAACGTGAAGGACGGAGTGGAGGGTGAAAGCGTACAGGTCCAGGAGTGGCCTCTTCCCGATGAAACCTGGGAGGATAACTCACTTGAAGAAGTATTCGAGACCCTGTTGCTTATCCGCGACAAGGTCGCCAAGGCTTTGGAGGTAAAGAGAGAAGAAAAGGATCTGGGTACATCCCTGGAGGCGGCGGTAAAGCTTTTCATCCCAACCTCGATTGCCGGGATTATAGCGGAAAGGGAGCACTTTCTGCCAACGTGGCTTATCGTATCACAGGTGGAGACGATGAAGATAAAGGGGGAGGAACCGATACGCGTGGAGGTGGAGCACGCCCGCGGTGAAAAATGCTCCAGGTGCTGGAATTACAGCACTTCGGTGGGCTCGAGCCCGGAAAACCCCGATATCTGCGAACGTTGCCTGGCAGCTATCCGTGAAAGATAGGGCTAAAACCTCCTGTATCCAAGCGAAAAACCCTTTCATATACCCGTGATTATCCCTAGACGGTCTGTCGCCTGGCGTATGATGTGACGTAGTCAGCGGCGTTATTCGATATCGTGCCGGATAACGCCAGCCACAACGGTAGGGTTGAGAAATGGAGAGAATAGTGCATAATAGTGGTTAAAATATCGCTATAAAAAAGGCGGGTCATGTCAGGAGCGTTATGAACAAAAGGAAATTAGCCTCGTTCAAGAAGAAGTTGATAGAGGAAAAGGCGGTACTGGAGAAACAGTACCATGACCTGGAGGAAGGCAACCTGCTATCGTCACAATCCGATTTCTCCGGCGAGATGCCTTTCGAGGAGGAATACGCGGCCAGTGGGACCACCACCTTCGAAAGGGAGAGGGATCTGTCTCTCTCCGAGAACGTCAAGGACCTCCTCAACCGCGTGAACGAGGCATTGGATCGTATCGAGAACGGTACCTACGGCATCTGTGAGATGTGCGAGAAACCTATAGCCGAGGAAAGGCTGAAAGCGCTCCCATACGCCAATTTATGCATAAAGTGCAAAAAGAAAGAAGAGTCCCTCCGCTGACACTTTTCGCCACGGCGCTTATAACCCTGGTTATGGACCAGCTGAGCAAGGCGATAGTAAGAATTCATCTACCCTTGGGGGAAACCGTGTCGCTGGGCTTTCTGGAATTCCGCCAGGTACGGAATCCCGGAACGGCGTTCGGCTTGATAACCAGCAAGGCATGGCCTCTTTTCGTTGTTAGTATAGTGCTTTTTTTCGTTCTTATCCTTGTCCTATGGAAATGGGGAGGTCCGGGAAGCCGGGTTTTCCAGATGGGACTGGGCTTGATTATCGGTGGAGCCCTAGGTAACATCATCGACAGGTTGACTTTGGGCGAGGTAGTCGATTTCATAGACGTCGGTTTCTGGCCCGTGTTCAACATAGCCGACATCGCCATCGTCGCGGGAGTGGGCATCGTTTTGGTTATAGTAGCCAAGCAGACTTGGAAGGGGGAAAATGAGGCGGACCGGGAGACTTGAGGGTGTATCTAACGTGGGAAAGCATGGCTCGGTCGCTGCGGTATCCTTGATGCTTATCCCGTCCGCGTACAGACGCGACCTTAACTGGGAGGATGCCTGACTTGAGGAGGGAACTGTTTTCTCTAGGCCCCTTGACGGTGCATTCCTACGGGTTTTTTCTAGCCCTGGCTTTTATCGTCGGCATGCTGGTAAGCTACTGGTATCTGCGCAAGAAATTCGTGGATGCTTATGCCGTGTTCGAGTTGGTCCTAGCGGCGGCGGTTGGGGGGATAGTCGGGGCGAGGATCTTCTATGTAGTGGGTCATTGGAAGGAATTCTCATCAAACTGGTGGGAGGCCTTCAAGTTCTGGAACGTTCAGGGGCTTGTCTTCTACGGCGGGCTTTTCTTCGGCATACTGGCCGCGATAGTCGTTATCAAAGCCAGGGGGATGTCGATAGGAGTGGTCCTCGATTCGGGGGGGCTGGCCGTTCCCGCGGCCATGGCAGTGGCCAGAGTCGGATGCTTTCTGAACGGATGTTGCTACGGAAAGAGCTCGACCTTGCCCTGGGCGGTTACCTTTCCCCTGGAAACCCAGATAGCCATGGGCCAGCCTGCGAATCCCGTACATCCCACGCAGATATACGAGATATTAATGGACCTGGTGATTCTCTTCATCCTCATCGCCATATATAAGCGTTTCAAGTATCGTGGAGAGGTAATGCTGGCTTTCGTCATTTTATACGCCGTGGCGCGGTTTATAAACGAGTTCTTCCGCTATCATACCGCTGCAAACGCGAACCTCTTCTTTCAGTTCTTGAGCCTGCTAGCTTTCGCGCTGGTGATACTGGTCTTTATCTTCAGGCGAAGGCTGTTGCTGGAGGAACGCTAGTTTGGAAAAATACCGGCTGATCGTGGGAGAGGACGATGACGGTATCAGGCTCGACCGGTTCCTAAGCGGTAGGATCCCCATATCCAGGACCCAGGCTCAACGGCTGATCTCGGAGAGGTTGATCCGGGTTGAGGGCGAGGTTAAAAGCAAGAATCATCGGCTTCACACCGGCCTTGTGGTGGAGGCGGAACTCCCCGAGCCACGGGAGCCTGAGCCAGAACCCCAGGATATCCCCATAGACATCGTCTATCAGGATGGAGACCTTGCCGTGGTCAACAAACCGGCCGGATTGGTCGTACATCCCGCCGCCGGACACGTAGATGGCACTCTTGTAAACGCCCTGCTCTTCAGAATAAAGGACCTCTCAGGCGTTGGTGGAGTCCTGAGACCGGGCATCGTGCACCGCCTCGACCGTCTGACATCAGGCTTGCTGGTGGTGGCCAAGAATGACGAAGCACATGTAAAGTTGCAGGAAATGGTGCAAGATCGCGTCTTGAAACGCTACTATCTGGCCCTGGTGCATGGTATCCCAAAAACCAGGCTGGGAACGGTGGATGCCCCGGTGGGACGGGATGCCGAGGATCGTAAGAAGATGGCGGTCACAACCGAGAGGGGACGTCCGTCCCGCACCCTTTTCAAGGTACTGCATGCTTTTCCCGAGGCGGCATTGCTGGAGGTTGAACTGATAACGGGCAGAACCCACCAGATAAGGGTTCACCTCTCCTATATCGGTCACCCTGTGGTCGGGGACTCCGAGTATGGTCACAAGGTTAAGATCGAGAGGAGGCTCGGCCTCGAGCGCCAATTCCTTCACGCCAAAAGGCTTGCCTTTCCGCATCCCAGGACCGGTAAGGAGATGGATTTCGAGGTGCCGCTGCCACTGGACCTGGAGACCGCCCTGGAAAGACTACGGAATGCTTGAGGATCCTCGCCGATCAGCATACACGGCCAACGGGGCGAGCTTCCACTGCCGGGTATAGCACGGGATTTCCTCTCTCGCGTCGTCGTGATGCGTGGCGAGCGCGGATATTGTACGAATACGAAGCTATAATTAATGTTCTTATAATGCCGTTAAAGCTGTAAGAGGCGCCCTCCCTATTATTTTTCTACCAATAGAAGCGTGGGGGGGGATAATCGTATATAAGTTAAGAACAACATATCAGGGAGCTACGATTTGTACGACAAGAAGGTGCCTGACAGCGTACGCATAGAACTTATAACCCGTTTCTATAGGAATCCAGGAATCGAGGGAACCCCGGGCCAGTTGGCCGATATTATCGGACCCGAATCCGCCCATGTGGAACGGCAGATGGAGAAGCTCGTTCAACTGTGCATCCTCGAGGAAAAGAAAGTAGGGGGCGAAATCCACTACGTGCATATACCGCCTTTTTCCATATCCATGTCCGGTATGAAAAGCATAAGGTGAAGGAAGACAATCGTCTATATCAATGGGGGAGTACGGAGACCGTCAATGCGGAAATCGTTTGGGGCCGGCCCGTGCAAAGACCGGAAGTGTATTTCGAGCTACCCCACCACGGAGGCGATCACCTGGAAGCCCGCTACGCTCACGTATCGCTTGATCCATTGTCCGATATGCCTCTGTCGCGCATCTCCTCCTCCAACTCACGGATAACCCTTTCAAGGCCATCCCTGCGCTTGAGAAGTGAGGAGTGTCGCCGCCGCAGCTTTTCACGCTCACTGTTTCCCTCAGCCCGGTCCGGGCAGATATCGCGGTACGAACACCACGGGCAGAGGCGGTTGGGCCGTGATTCGAATTCACCTTTTTCGATCGCCTCGATTACCGAGTCCAGTCTTTTTCTTACCCGGGCCAACCCATTCGAGTCATAGGCTCTGGTGGCATATCTCTGGTTCGGCAGCAGGTAATAATAGGTCAGCTTGCCGGGATTGACCCCCCAGGTCTCCAGGCAGGCCATTTGATAGATTGGCAGTTGAAGATCCTCGCGCAACCTGTTCAAATCGGGGAGTCGGCGGTTGGTCTTATAATCGATTATCTCGTATCCTCCGTCGGCGTTGCGATCCACACGATCGATAACCCCGGTGAGGAGATAGCCGTCCATATCCAGCTCAAAGCGATGCTCCACGGCTACGGGGAGACGAAAATCATCGATATTTGATTCGTAAAACCTGGTGAGTATCTCCCTGCCATGCTCGAGATAGGACTCCTCCTCTTCGGCATCGCCATAACCCTGGCAATCCCAGCATGATTCCAGGTACTCCAGAAGTTCCTGCAAAGATGGAGGGCGGGGCACCTCGCGGTCGTACAGCCATTCCAGGGCCGAATGGATGCTGCGACCGAACGACAGGGCGGGTGTGGGCTCGATATCGATTCTCTCAACGTATTGATAGCGATAGGAGAGCGGGCACCTTTCGAAGGCACTGGCCGCGGAGTAGCTTATCCTGATACTCAAACCGTCGAAACCTCCTGTTACGCGGGGTTCCATCCCGTCCTTTTACGCACAATCCCCATAGGGAATTCATCTGTCTTCGGAGAAAGTTATAATATCATAAGCTTACGGGATATTTCCCGAGAATGGGTGTCGGATATCGGGGTCGTTCAACCTTTGGACGTCATGTTGTAAGGAGACTGCGGTGTTGCGAGGAATTTCGAATATCTCTTGGAGGATGATGCTTTGAGCGTTCCCTTCGTTCACCTGCACAACCACACGGAATATTCTATGCTGGATGGGGCCGCGAGGATTCCCGACCTGGTGAGATCGGCCGGTGAAAAGGGGTACGAGGCACTAGCCATTACCGATCATGGTGGCATGTACGGCGTTATCCCCTTCTTCAGCCAGGCCAGGAAGGAGGGCATAAAGCCGATTATAGGCGCCGAGCTCTACCTGACCTCCGGTTCGAGATTCGACAGGAAACCAGCTAGGGGAGACGGAGCCTATCACATGCTTCTTCTAGCCGAGAACCAAAACGGATATCGCAACCTGATGAAGCTTGTAACCCTCAGCTTTATCGATGGATACTACTACAAACCGAGGATCGACAAGGAACTGCTGCATGAATACAACCGAGGGATTATAGCGCTTTCAGCCTGCATCAAAGGGGAGATACCCTCCCTGCTGCTGCATGACGACTATAAGGGAGCAGCGGATCTGGCCAGGGAATACGCATCCATATTCGGAGAAGATAATTTCTACCTAGAGCTGCAGGATCAATCGCTTCCGGAACAGAAAAAGGTGAATCCGGGGATTATACAGATAGCCCGCGAGCTGGGGATAGGACTGGTCGCCACAAACGACACCCATTACGTCGACAAGGGAGATCACCTCCATCATGATGTGCTGCTCTGTATTCAGACCAATTCTACGCTGGACCAGGAGGACCGCCTGCGCTTTTCGAGCGACCAGTTCTACTTGAAGGACTACCAGGAGATGAAGGACACCTTCGGGGACATTCCGGAGGCTCTATCCAACACGGTGCATATAGCCGAGAGATGCGAGGTGGATATCGAGTTCGGAAGATACCTGCTTCCAAACTACCAGGTGCCTGAGGGCTACGATCTCGACGCTTACCTAGAAAATCTGGCCTGGAAGGGGCTGAGTTCGCTATATCCGGAGGTTACCAAGGAACTGGAGGAAAGGCTGCGCTATGAGCTGTCGGTTATCAAGGAGATGGGTTTCTCCGGTTACTTTCTGATAGTCTGGGATTTCATCAAATACTCCAAGGAAAAGGGTATCGTGGTAGGACCGGGAAGGGGGTCGGCCGCGGGATCTCTGGTGGCGTATACCCTGGGGATAACCATGGTGGATCCCATCAAGTACGGGCTTCTCTTCGAACGCTTCCTGAATCCGTCGCGGCGCACCATGCCCGACATCGATATCGACTTCTGCTACAAGCGTCGCCCTGAGGTAATAGACTACGTCAGCCGCAAATATGGCGAGGACCGGGTGGCCCAGATAGTGACCTTCTCGACAATGGCGGCCCGTGCGGCCATAAGGGATGCCGGACGTGTGTATAACCTCGAGTACGGAAAGGTGGATCGCCTGGCCAAGATGGTGCCGGAGGTACTGAACATCACCCTGGAAAAGGCCTTGGAAACCTCCCCCGATTTCAAACAGGCTTACGATACGGATGAGATGGCCAGAAAGATCATCGAAACCGCCTTGAAACTGGAGGGTATCACCCGGCAGGACTCCATTCACGCGGCCGGGGTAGTGATAGCGGATGACGATCTCAGCAGCTATACGCCGCTGCAAAGAAGAGGGCCGGAAGAGGAGATAGTAACGCAGTACGACATGGACGCCATTCAAAAGATCGGCCTGCTCAAGATGGACTTTCTCGGGCTCCGGACCCTTACCGTTATAAGCGACACCCTACAGAACATCCAGCGCAGCCAAGGGATAAGCGTGGACATCGAACGCATACCCATAGACGATGCCGCCGCGTTCGAACTGCTTCAACGCGGTGATACCGTGGGCGTTTTCCAACTGGAGAGCCCGGGCATGCGCTCGCTGCTTCAGGAGCTCCACCCTGACTGTTTCGAGGACCTTGTGGCCGTCCTGGCGCTGTATCGACCGGGCCCCTTGAGAAGCGGCATGGTCAAGGACTTCGTCAACCGCAAGCACAAGCGCATGCCCATAAAGTACCTTCATCCGGATCTCGAGCCGGTACTCGATCAGACCTACGGCATAATGGTATACCAGGAACAGGTGATGCGCCTGGCGGTTGAGATGGCAGGATACACCATGGCCGAAGCGGATATACTGCGCAAGGCCATAGCCAAGAGCAAGGCCCAGGAGCTGAAAGAGGAAAGACAGAAATTCATCCAGGGAATGGTGGAAAAGGGTTACGAACGCCGCCTGGCAGATAACATATTCGAGCTGGTGGAGAACTTCGGATTCTACGGTTTCAACAAATCCCATTCCACCGCCTATGCGGTTATCTCCTATCAGACCGCCTACCTGAAGGCGTATTACGCGCCCGAGTTCATGGCCGCCAATCTAACCAGCGTTACCGGTAACAAGGACAAGATCCCCATACTCGTCAACGAATGCCGCAAGATGGGTATAAGGATTCTCCCACCGGATATTAACGAGAGCTTCAAGGAATTCACGCCGGTGGAAAACGGTATCCGCTTCGGGCTGTCGGCGGTGAGGAATCTCGGGGATGGTGCGGCCAACAAAGTGATTTCCCTGCGAGTCGAGGGAGGGTCTTATAAGTCGTTGATGGATTTCTGTCGGCGTATGGGCTCCGGAACCATCAACAAGAGGGCGCTGGAGAGCCTGATAAAAAGCGGCGCTTTCGATTTCCTGGGTTACACCAGGAATCATCTCTTGAAGGTTTTCGAAAGGGCAGCTGACCTAGCTGCCGAAAAACAGCGGCTACTGGAGGCGGGTCAGCACTCCCTGTTCGGGGACGAGGACGACGAGGATCCTCTGGATTCCGACCCCATCCAAGAGGAACTTGCTAAGGACAAGCTTCTGGCCTACGAGAAGGAGATGCTGGGCATTTACGTCTCCGATCACCCCCTTATGCAGGTAAAGGAGAACTTGAAGCGCTATGTGGAAAGCGAGATAGCAGACTTGGCCGAGCTTTCAGACGGCTCCGTAAAATGGATAGGGGGAATAATAACCAAGAAGGTGCAACGCCTTACCAGGAAGGGTGATCTGATGGCAAACCTCACGCTGGAGGACCTTTCGAGCAGGGTCGAGGTTACTGTTTTTCCCTCCCTGTACCTACAGCAGAAAGAGCTGCTGGAGGAGGACAATATTGTATGTGTGAAGGCGAGGTTGGAGGCTGGAGACAGGGATGAGGAAACGGCGGCGGTCAGGGTGGTTGCCCTGGAGATTCTGCAGCCGCGCCTGAAAAAAATCGAGGAATGCGACCTTTACATAAGCATGAATACCCTTCAAGCCGAGAAAGAGACCATAGGTAACCTCAAGGATATACTGCAGAGGCATCCTGGCCCGACACCTGTTAAACTCAAACTGAGAACCAACGACATGATCAAGGTATTCAAGCTGCCGCAAGAATACCGGGTAAGTCCGGATGGGTCCCTGTACGCAGAGGTGCTATCGCTTCTGGGCGAGGACTGTATAGCGTTGGAATGAGGCAAACCGTCCCGCTTTCGGGAATACGAATGGCGGTTGAGATCACTAAGAAGGATGCACGAGATGATTATGAAGATATTCAAGAGCGAGGATTACGCGGATCTCGAGGAGTTGAGATCCGCAATAGGATGGGTTTTTTGGAGCGAGAAAGGACCCTTGGAAGAGGTAAGAAAGATTATAAACGAGGTGGAGCAACAAGGTGACGAGGCATTGTACGAGCTCGCCATGCGCTTCGACGGAATCGACCTGAGAAAAAAAGGTTTTGCCGTATCCGCCCTTGATCTCGAAGGCTCTTCACGCAAGGTGAGCGGGGATTTCGCCGCAGCCGCCAGGGCCGCCATAAGATCGGTAACCTCCTTTCACCGCAGTCAGAGCTGGGAGTCGCAGTTCAGGGATTCCGAGGAAGGCGCCAGGATCGGGCAGATGGTCCGTCCTTTGAGGCGGGTGGGAATCTATGTACCGGGAGGAGGAGCTGCCTACCCCTCGACCGCCATGATGACCGCAATACCGGCGAAGGTAGCCGGTGTTTCCGAGATAGCAGTGTGCGTGCCGCCGGGCTCCGGGGGGGAGATCGCCACCCAAACCCTCTTCGCCCTGCACGAGTTGGGGATAGAGGAGGTATATCGTCTCGGGGGAGCCCAGGCCGTGGCGGCCATGGCCCTGGGTACGGAGACCATACCGCCCGTGGACAAAGTGGTGGGACCGGGAAATATATACGTAACACTGGCCAAAAAGGAGGTCTTCGGAAGAGTGGGGATAGACATGCTGGCCGGCCCAACCGAACTGGTAATCCTGGCCGATAAGGGGGCCGACGCCGATTACCTGGCCTACGATATGCTGGCTCAGCTCGAACATGGGTCGGGATCAAGGGTATGCCTCATAACGGAAGACCCGGATATCGTGAGAAAAGTGGACGATAAAATCGCGGCCGTTGATGCTGAGAACAGTGTCCCCGGAATACGAGACGCCGTGGCGGTGCTGGTCGAGGACCTGGAGAAAGGTGCCAGATTGGTGGATGTCATGGCCCCCGAGCATCTGCTTATCACCTGCGAGGACATAACCGGTGTTTTGTCATGCATTCACAACGCCGGCGCCATATTCCTGGGCGGAGATTCTCCTGTTTCCATCGGAGATTATGCCGTAGGAGTCAATCATGTGCTTCCCACCGCTGGAGCGGCCCGTTATTCTTCGCCTCTGGGAGTTTACGATTTTATCAAGAGAAGCAACGTGGTGTTCTCGAATTACAAGGCCAATAGAGCCCTGTGTAAAATCGTTGAAACCCTGGCCGAGGTCGAGGGGCTACTTAACCATGCCGAGAGTATGCGCAGACGCCTGCGCTGACTCCATCAATGCCTCGGATATGCTAATCTTATGTTCATGAGAAAAACGAGCGTTGAAAGAAAGACAAAGGAAACCGATATAAACCTGGCCTTGAACCTCGACGGTACGGGAACGGTCGAGGTTGATACCGGAGTGGGTTTTTTCGATCACATGCTCACCCTCATGGCTTACCACGCCTCATTTGATATGAGGTTGGAGGCTCATGGCGACCTCGATGTCGACCAGCATCACACGGTGGAGGACGTGGGGCTTTGCCTGGGGCAAGCTATCAGGAACGCTGTGGGTGACAAGCAGGGAATACAGCGCTATGGCTGGTCGCTGCTTCCCATGGACGAGGCCCTTTGCCGCGTATCCTTGGATATGAGTGGACGGCCGCACCTGGGATATGACGTGAACCTGCCCGTAAAGCTCATATCGGATTACGATCCTACCTGTACCAGGGAATTCCTGCAGGCAATGGTGAACGAGGGCGGGATAACCCTTCATATAAAATCGTTGAGCGGTGAAAACCCTCATCATATCCTGGAAGCGGTTTTCAAGGGGCTGGGAAGAGCCTTGCACATGTCCATAAGCATTGAGCCCACCAGCCGGGATATACCCTCCACCAAGGGAACCCTTTAGAAAGAGTTCAGGAGAGACCATTGATCGCTATTATCGATTACGGCGTGGGGAATCTGCGCAGCGTCGAGAAGGCCTTCGCCTTCCTGGGTCACAAGGTGGTGATCACCGATAATCCGGATATCGTCTCCGCTGCTGAAGGTTTAGTACTTCCGGGTGTGGGATCATTCGGAGACGCAATGAGCGAGCTGGAAACCAGGGGCTTGAAGGATCCCCTGATAGACTATGTAGAACACGGCGGGCCATTTCTGGGCATATGCCTGGGTTGCCAGCTCCTGTTCCAGCGAAGCCAGGAGAGCCCAGGCGTCGATGGCCTTGGCGTGCTTCCCGGCGAGGTGGTGAGGTTTCCGGCTGATCTAAAGGTACCCCACATGGGATGGAACAACGCCGAATTCAACATCCACCACTCCATACTGGAGGGAGTAGAGGATAGTTCTTTCTTCTATTTCGTACACTCATATTACGTAATGCCCGCAGTCGGGGAACATGTGCTTATGGTGACGGATTACGGGGTGGATTTCGCCTCGGCCGTCGCCAGGGATAACCTGGTGGCTTTTCAATTCCATCCGGAAAAGAGTTCGGATATCGGCCTGAAGTTGCTCGGCAACTTCGCCGAGCATTGCCGAAGGTAAAGGGGTAAGTCATGTTCCAAATATATCCAGCCGTAGATATTAAGGACGGAAAATGCGTTCGCCTCTGCCAGGGAGATCCCGACTCAGAAACCGTCTTCTCCGACAGACCCTGGGAGATGGCACGTCATTGGGAGGATAACGGTGCGTCTTTCCTGCATGTTGTGGACCTTGATGGAGCTTCCAGGGGCTTACTGGTGAATATTAGGTCGCTGGAAGACATAATGCGCAAAGTCAGCATACCCGTGCAAGTCGGAGGTGGGGTAAGAAGCATTGACGATGTAGAAAGGCTTCTGCGCCTGGGGGTTAGCAGGGTTATCTTAGGGACAAAGGCCCTTTTGGAACCGGACTTCCTCTCGCGGATGATACGAAGCTACGGCGGTAGGGTGATAGTTAGCCTGGACACCAGGGGAGTGGAGCTTGCGGCCAAAGGATGGGGTGAGAAAGTTCACCGTACCTTGAAAGAAGTGGTGAGCCAGCTCGTGGAACACGGCGCGGAACGAGCAATTCATACGGATATAGCCAGGGACGGCACTCTCAGGGGACGCGATCAAGGGGTGCTCGAACCCCTCCTGGACAGGGGGATCGGGATCATCGCGGCGGGAGGCATAACCTCGGTAGAAGACGTGGCCGGCCTCAAGGCCCTGATGCCCCGGGGGCTGGAGGGAGCCATAATCGGCCGGGCGCTTTACAGCGGAGGGCTGGAATTGACGAATATCCTGCCGATGCAGGAGAAATAAACCCGAGACGGAGGGCGGGCAATCCTTCAAAGCAGTAAATGGTCCCCTCGGGGTGTCATTGCATGGTATCCCTCCATATGATGAAGAAGGACCCTTGTAATAGAAAAGGAGGTGCTACTATTATGCATACCAAGCGCATAATCCCCTGCCTCGACGTAGATAATGGTCGGGTGGTAAAGGGCATCAATTTCGTATCGTTGAGGGACGCCGGAGATCCCGTGGAACTGGCTTCCGTATACGACAAAGAGGGTGCCGACGAACTCATTTTCCTGGATATCACCGCCTCTCATGAGGAACGTGACCTGGTATTCGACATGGCCTCAAAGGTGGCCG
This sequence comes from Actinomycetota bacterium, assembly GCA_034188985.1. Classification (GTDB taxonomy): domain Bacteria; phylum Actinomycetota; class Geothermincolia; order Geothermincolales; family RBG-13-55-18; genus JAXHVT01. Next base: position 80,973 of record JAXHVT010000016.1, read on the forward strand.
AGCAGGTTTTCATCCCCTTTACCGTGGGAGGAGGCTTACGTATCGAAGAGGATATCAGACATATGCTGGCTACGGGAGCGGACAAGGTTTCTCTTAACACCGCAGCCGTCAAGGACCCGGAATTGATATCGGCCGCCTCAGGCCGGTTTGGCTCGCAATGTGTAGTGGTGGCCATAGACGCCAAGAGGACGGGCGAGAACGAATGGGAGGTATACATAAACGGGGGAAGGAAAGCTACTGGAATGGATGCCGTTGAGTGGGCCCGCAGGGTCGAATTACTGGGCGCTGGAGAGGTTCTGCTGACAAGCATGGACAGGGATGGCACCAAGGAAGGCTATGATATCGCGCTTACGCGTTCCATTGCCGATGCCGTGAATATTCCGGTGATAGCGTCGGGTGGGGCTGGGACCCTCGAGCATCTTCTGGAGGTTATCACGCTAGCCGGCGCAGACGCGGTTCTTGCCGCCTCCATCTTCCACTACGGCGAGTTCAGTATAAAGCAGGCAAAGGAATTCCTGGCCGGCAGAGGGGTACCGGTAAGGGGATAAGCGCGGCGGGGCGTCTTGCAACAAAGAAAGCATATAGTGCTTGTATTGCTTAAGGCCCACACCTCGAAGCATGCAACGACATGTTTAACGGAGGTGGACATAAAACTGGGCATATGGTAGAAATAGTTGCTACAAGCGAGTTTGTAAGAAACGGTCCGCCAAAGAGGAAAGTCGGATAACTACGGTTAGAGTAATCGAAGGAGAAACGAGGGGGGTCGATGCAATTGTTAATGAAAAGAGCAATGGTCCTGTTGATCGTTGCCGCGTTCGTGGTCTCTGTGGTAGCCTTTCTTCCCGGTTGTGGGGAATCCACGGATACGGGAGGGGAAACCGGTGAGCCGGTCAAGATCGGAGTAGTGTTGTCGGAGAGCGGTGCCGCGGAACCTCTGGGACAACCCGAGCTCAACGCCATCAGCTTGTTCGTAGACAGGCTGAACGAGGAGGGCGGAATCGACGGCCGCGAGGTCGAGGTGATCTTCAAGGACGACCAGAGCGATCCCAATGTGGCACTGGATGCCACTGTGGAGCTGATCGAGCAGGAGGACGTAGTAGCCGTCATAGGCTCCAGTTCCACGGGCGCCACGGTATCCATGAAGCAGGAGACGACGGACCAGGAAATTCCCCAGGTATGTATGGCGGCGGGAGTAGAGATAATGGACGAGCCCATCACCTGGATCTTCCGTACCCCTCCCACATCGGCGGAGGCGGTGGGTAACGCCTTGGGCTATATAAAGGATGTCTTGGGCTTAACCCTCATCGGGATTCTCTATGACACCAATGCCTTCGGAACCGACGGCAAGGATACCATCGAGGAGATGGCTCCCGAATACGACCTGGAGGTAATAGGCACCGAAGGTTATCAGACTGACGAAACCGAGGAGGGAATGGACACCCACCTCACCAATATACAGGCCTCCAATCCGGAGATAATCGTGGTGTGGGGTACCAACCCCGGCCCAGCCATTATCGCAAAAAGGATGAAGGAGAAGGGGATGACCCAGCCCTATATGGGCAGCCACGGTATAGCCAACCAGACCTTTATAGAGCTGGCTGAAGACGGCGCCGACGGCGTGCTCTTCCCGGCCGGGAAGATGCTCATATGGCAGCAGGCGCTGGAGGAGGGCTCGGAGGAATACGATTTCATCAAGGATTTCTCCGATGCCTACGAGGCGGAGTATGGCGAAAGCATAAATACCTTCGCCGGGCACGGCTGGGACGCCATACTTATAATCACAGAGGCCTTGAAGCGCGCCGGCACCGATGCTACGCCGGCCGAGTTGCGCGATGCCATCCAGGAAACCAAGAACCTGGTGGGAACCGCGGGCGTTTTCAACTACACGCCCACCAACCACAACGGTCTCACACCGGATGACCTTGTGATGGTGGAGATCATCGACGGGGCCTGGAGCATAGCTCCCGGACAGTAATAAACAATAAAGGCGTGGAGGAGGCGGCCGATCTAATAGCGGCCTCCTCCTCCCCCTGATACGAGGTGGAGGCCGCTGAGTTCGATACTGGATTTCTTCGCGAATTGTCCACAGTACATAGCAAACGGATTGGCCAACGGGTGCGTTTATGTTCTTGTGGCCATGGGTTTCAATATAATTTATAACTCCACCGGTATCATAAACTTCGCCCAGGGCGAGTTCTCCATGTTCGGAGGCCTGCTGGCCTTCACCTTCGCCGTCAGCCTAGGCGTACCCCTGCCCCTGGTGATCATACTTACTTTGCTGACATGCGCGGTTATCGGGGGGGTAACGGAAAGGCTGGTGATCTATCCACTGCGCCGCGCTGGCGTTCTGGCGGCCATTATCGCCACTATCGGAGCATCCATCCTGTACAAGTCGCTAGGGCGCCTTTTCTGGCCAAAGGAGGCCTACAAGGTGCCCGATTTCACCGCCGGCAACCTACCCATGCCGGGGGCGACGGTCAGCAGCCAGTTCCTGTGGGCCATCGGTCTGACCGCTTTGAGCGTTTTCCTGGCCTGGCTCTTCTTCAACCGTACCAGGACTGGTAAGGCCATGCGGGCCTGCTCGGTCAATCGTCAGGCTGCCAGCCTGGTGGGCATAAACGTCTCTCATATGTCGCTTTACGCCTTTGTAATCGCCGGCGCTCTGGGCGGATTGGCGGGATTTATAAACGCACCCTACGCCAAGTATTCCATAGGGCTTTTCCTCGGCATAAAGGGATTTACCGCCTCGGTCGTCGGCGGCCTTGGAAATACCTTCGGGGCTGTCGCGGGAGGCCTGGTCCTGGGATTGCTCGAGGAACTCATACCCGGATTCCTTACCGTGGTGCTCGGTGTTTCATCGGGTTTCAAAGAGGCTATAGCCGCCATTGTACTTATACTGGTGTTGCTGTGGCGGCCCCAGGGCATTCTAGGGAAGGGCGTCGTTGAGAAGGTATGAAAATGGCGGAGAAATCGAAGGCAGAGACGCGAAAAGAAGAGGGCTTGGGTAGCCGATTCCTCGCTCTTGTCGTGCGCAACAAGATACTCCTGATACTGGCGTTCTTTATAGCCATTATGCCGGTGTGGGCAGATCCGATATCCAAGCCCCTGGGGATCGACCTCGTTTACGTCATGCGGCTGGTGGGAGTATTTACCATAGTCGCGGTGGGATTGAACCTCCTTATGGGCTATGCCGGTCAGATTTCGCTGGGTCACGGCGCCTTCTTCGGGGTAGGCGCATATACCAGTGCACTCCTTACCGTGAAGGCCGGCTTTCCGGTGTGGTTCGCCCTCATACTGTCCATAGTCGTCGCGGCCATAGTGGGATTGCTCGTCGCTCCCATCCTACGCCTCAAGGGCCATTACCTGGCTATGGCCACCCTGGGCCTGGGAATAATAGCCTTCGTTTTCTTCAGGGAGCTGGTGTGGCTGACCAACGGCAATGACGGTGTGCGGGGCATACCCGAATTGGCCCTTCCCGGGTTGAACATAACCACCCGGAAGGGGGAATATTTCTTCGTCTGGATACTGGCGCTGCTTGTACTGATACTATGTGGCAATATCGTACGCTCACGGCAGGGGAGGGCGATAAAGGCCCTCCACCACTCCGAGGTGGCGGCGGAGGCCATGGGCATAAACGTATCCTGGCACAAGATAAAGATATTCATGTTCTCGGCCGCTCTGGGAGGACTGGCCGGAGGCGTATTCGCTCACCTGCAGGGCTATATAGACCCTGGCTCCTTCAGTATAATGCTGTCAATCGAGCTGGTGACCATGGTGGTGGTAGGGGGCATGGAGAGTATCTGGGGGGCGGTTGCGGGCGCTGGTGTTATCTTGTTTATACCGGAGATTATCGAGGCACTACCCAAGTGGCTGGGCGATGTGCCCAGGTGGGTGGAGAGATACAGCCTATATGAGGGCATACTCTTCGGGCTTATATTGATATTGACCATGATCTTCATGCCCTCGGGCATAACCAAGGGACTCTCTGACATGACCAGGTTCCGAAGAAGCCCCTTCGTGAATCCCTTTCGCAAGAAGGGGGTGGAGTAAATGACGGCCCCGCCGGCAACGACGGAAGAAATGAAAACGACGCTTCTGTCGGCCAGGGACCTGACCAAGAAATTCGGAGGGTTGGCGGCGGTGAAAGATGTATCCTTCGACCTGGGCCAGGGGGTTATAAAGGCTATCATCGGCCCCAACGGCGCCGGTAAGACCACCCTGTATGACCTGCTGACGGGGATATATGAGCCCGATGCGGGAAGCGTTATATTCAGTGAAAAGGACATCATCGGTCTTTCGCCCCACGAGATAACCTCCCTGGGGATCGCGCGTACCTTCCAGACCATACAGCTCTTTCCCAATATGACGGTCATCGAGAACGTCATGGTAGGCCTGCATCACCGTACCGGGTCGGGCATGTTAAAGGCCGCTTTTAAGCTTCCCGGCGAGCGCAGGGAGGAGACGTGGATAATGCGGGAGGCCTCGCGTTACCTTGATATCGTGGGTCTGGAGATGCAGTCGAAGAGCCTGGCCGGTGCCTTGCCTTTCGGCCAGCAGCGCATGCTGGAGGTGGCCCGGGCTCTTGCGACCAACCCGACGATTATTCTTCTGGATGAACCGGCATCGGGCCTTAACGTGTACGAGACCCGGGAATTGGGGGAGATAATATACCGTATTCGCGACATGGGTGTTACGGTGATACTGGTGGAGCACGATATGGGCCTGGTGATGCGCATCTCCGATGAAGTGCTGGTGCTGGATTACGGTGAGATACTGGCCGAGGGTACTCCCGCCGAGGTACGCAACGATCCCAAGGTTATAGAGGCCTATCTGGGGACGGAGCTTGATTGACCCTGGAAATACTGGAGATGGACGGACTTGCTCATCGGTCGAGGAGATAGCAGGACAAGGGAGATGAGGCCGTAGAATGCTGGTGATAAAGAACCTCTCCGCCTTTTACGGCAATATCGAGGCCCTCAGGGCCGTGGACCTCTGGGTGCGCACCGGTAAGATCACCACAATAATCGGGGCCAACGGCGCCGGAAAGACCACCCTTCTACGCGCCATATCCGGGCTGATACCAACCCGTTACGGTGAGATACAATATTTCGGCAAGGATATCGCCAACATTGAGGCTCACAGCATAGTCAAGCTGGGGATATCTCACGTACCGGAGGGGCGCCAGGTTTTCTCCTCCATGAGCGTTCTGGAAAACCTGGAACTGGGGGCATATCTGCGCTCCACCCACGGGCGCCGTAAGGAGATCAAAAAGGATCTCGATTTTGTAAACAGTATCTTCCCGGTGCTCGAGGAGAGGAAGAACCAGGCCGCCGGCACCTTGTCCGGGGGGGAGCAGCAGATGCTGGCCATCGCCAGGGGTCTAATGTCACGCCCCAGGTTGCTGCTGCTGGATGAGCCCTCGATGGGGCTGGCTCCTCTAGTGATCAGGGATATCTTCACATGCCTGAAGCGGCTGCACGAGGAAGGCCTGACTATCTTGCTAGTGGAGCAGGATGCCCAGATCGCCTTGAGCGTTTCCGACATCGGATACGTCATGAGGGCTGGAAAAGTGCGTTTGGAAGGAGAGGCGGGAGAGCTACTCGCAAGCGACGAGATAAAGACAATCTATCTTGGTGAGGAACAGGCGCAGGGAGAGGAGCGACCACCGGATGGAGGTTAGCATGGATATGAAATTCGACGATCAAGGGCTGATACCGGCCATAGTCCAGGACGCGGAGAACGGTGAGGTGCTGATGTTGGCCTACATGAACGATGAGTCTCTGCACAGGACGTTGCAGACCGGGAGAACCTGGTTCTGGAGCAGGAGCAGGCAGCAATACTGGTGCAAGGGGGAGACTTCCGGCCATCGCCAATACGTTAGGGATATCCGTTATGACTGCGATGGCGATACCATTCTCGTCAAGGTATATCAGGTAGGTCCGGCCTGCCACACCGGTGAAAGATCCTGTTTCTTCCGCTCATTCGAGGGGGCTCGCACCGACCTCGAGCCCGGTCGTGAGTAAACAAGGGTTGCGCGTAGGCCTCAACTAGCTGGAAGGATCGAATCGCAGGTGTTTAGCGCATCCTCGAGACGCACGCGGGGATCGCTACGTGAATTTACGGGGCAATTGAACCGGGATTTTCTAGCTCATGGGCATTCAGATAATCGAAACAGGTGCCGAAGTCAAAGGAAAAAGGGTGAAATGGAGGTTTGGGATTTGCTGATATGCCCTTACTGTGGCGCCGAGAACGCCGATAATTCAACGTTCTGTTCCCTTTGCCTGGCACGTTTTCAATATACAGCGGAGGGAACGGTACCCGTTACGCCACCGCAAGCGCCTGCGACACCCCCGCAAGCGCAAGCGGCCGGTGAAAGCCAGGTATACCCGGGCGCTCACGCACCCCCCGACAGTCATCAGCAGCAGCCCGATTCCCAGTACGTTTCCCCCGGAGATTACCAAGCCTTGATGAGAGAACAGCAGCAGCCGGATTACGGTTACGTATCCCCCGCGGACTACAACGCCCTTCGCGACGAATCGTGTCAACAGGGCGCCCCGTCGTCCTACCGGGAAACGTCGTATTACCAGGCCGCGATGCAGCATCCCGATGCCATGCGAACCGTCGCGGCACCCGCGTGGATGCGCAAGCGTGAAGCCACAGACATTATAATACTGGTTCTCAAGAACTCCCTAATCATGTTTTTCGTCCTTATAGTGTTGAATTTATTCGTCGGACTGCTGGCAGCCGCCATAGCAGATCGAAGCCTGATGTCGGGTAGCGAGGCGGGGCTATGGATAGGTACCTTTCTAATGATGGGCACCGAGCTGGCGGTTATAATATGTGCAGGTTACCGCACCTCTGAAGAGGCCATGGAGCGCGGCAGGGGGTGGATGTACGGCGCTGCCTGTGTGGCCGCTATCTTTTTTATCTGGCAGATGCTGCTTCAGCTCATCCTGACCCTGGCCTTCAACATTTATTTCACCCTTAATATCTTCAGTCCGATGGTTCTCCTGGTGGGAGTTTTTCTCTACGTTCCCATGGGAGCCTTTGGGGGGTGGCTGGCAGAGAGAAGGTATATGGGCACTGGTGGTTGAAGATATTATAAGGGTGATATTATCCGATGAAATGTCCCAATTGCAATGCCGAAAATCTGGATGGAGCCGAATACTGTTCGCTTTGCCTGAAGAGGCTTCAACCGCCATCTCCCGCGGGGGCGTCCGATTCGACTGATGTACGGGCTACCCCTGAGACCTACGTCGCCCCAGGTGAATGGAGAGGGGGTAGCACCCCGCTTACCGCGGTTACCAGCCAGGAAGTGAAAAAGAAGGTGCAACGCTTTCGCTTGAAGATGGCCATCTACATCATCATCATCGTCATTATCGTCACCTGGTTGATATTGAGCTTCACCTTATGGGGAAATCCGTCGGCGGGGGATAATAGCGTGAAGCTCCTCGAAACCCTTAACAGTAGGAATCGAGAGTCTTTCGTGGAGCTGTCCCCGCCGGAGATGGCAGGTATGGCGGAAGACCTATACGATAAAGCGATTATATATCTCGGCAGTAGCGGCAAATACCTCGACATCAAGCTCGAGGTTACGGAGGGCGACGCCTACTCGGCTCGTTCCAAGCTGGTCGGGGGCAGTATCGATTTCGGCTCGGGCGGTAGGTCATGGGAGATCGACAGTGGAAACAACCTTGTTATAACCCTGCAAAACCACGGTGGTAAATGGTACGTCGATCCATACACCACCATACTGATCCCATAAAAACCACCACGGAGATCGAGTAAGTACCCGTAGCTGGCAATGAGATTCACGGCCGCTCGAGCTGATGCTAAAATAGTCTGCGTATAGGCCGAAGTGGCGGAAGAGGTAGACGCGCTGGTCTCAAAAACCAGTGGGGGAAACCCCGTGCCGGTTCGACTCCGGCCTTCGGCACCAGTTTCCAAATCGGACCCGGTTCCCGTTGGGATACTGGATCCGATTTATGTCATCGCCATGGTTTAATATTTAGTTACGTTCTCCTTAGGTGGGGGGCGGGGCAAATGAGTCCCGTTCCCCTGCCTCAAAATCACCGGTATATCCGGTATCCATGGGGCTGATAACGCTTTGGATGAACTCGAGAGATGCGTGATAATCGACGGACACAGCCTGGCCTATCGGGCCTTCTATGCCCTGCCCACCGATCTTTCCACTTCCTCGGGCCAGGTAACCAATGCGGTATACGGTTTCACCTCCATGCTGATAAAGATCCTCGAGGATCTGAAACCTCAGGCCATAATGGTAGCCTTCGACAAAGGCAAGCCGGAGTTCAGGCTGAAGAGATACGAGGAGTACAAGGCGCACCGCAAACCCATGCCCGATGAGCTGCGTGAACAGATGGGAATCATCCACGCCGTCCTGGAGGTCCTGGGTATTCCCTGTATCGAGGAGGAGGGATTCGAGGCCGATGATATCCTGGCCACTCTGAAGGAGATATTGCCCGACGATGAGGAGATATTCATCGTCACAGGCGACCGCGACGCGCTGCAGCTTGTCGATGAACGGGTAAGGGTCGTGGCCAACCGCAAGGGGTTGACGGATATCATTATCTACGACTCTGCGAAAGTAGAGGAGAGATACGGGGTAAAACCGAGTCAGATATTGGATTACCTGGCTCTGAAGGGCGACACCTCGGATAATATCCCGGGCGTTCCCGGCATAGGGGAGAAAACCGCCTCCTCACTGATAAACGAGTACGGCAGCGTGGAGGGAGTTTACGACAACCTGGGCAAGATCAAGAGCAGGTTCAGAAAGGCCCTTGAGGATAACAGGGAGAGCGCTGAGATAAGCCGCGAGCTGGCACGCATGCGCAAGGACGTACCTCTCGGCGGGGAGATAGGAGAAGCATCAATATTTGATCCCTGGAATGATGATGGCGTACGGGAGCTCTTCTCGACACTGGAATTCAAGAGCCTGTACGAGAGGCTTCAAGCCCTGAAACCCCTGCTGTTTCCCGGTGTGGAGGGGGCGAGCGGGGCAAGCGCGGAATTCGAGCCTTCGCAGGAGACGATCGTGAGGGGCGAGGAACAACTGGCCGGTCTCCAGGACGCCCTCGTGGATCGTGGCGAGCTATCCCTCTATGCAGACTTCGATGGCGAGGGTTACAGCAGGGGCAGGATAACCTCCCTGTCCGCTGCGATTGGCGATAGAACCTATTTCCTCGATCTTGGCGGCTATGACGCCTCCCACCTGCTCGAGGGATTTCTCTCCATCATAAAGAAGGTGGATGGGCTGCGAGTGAACTGTTTTCGTGGAAAGGAAATAATGGTCCAGTGTGCCAGGCTCTCTGGCCTCTATCCAGCCCTCGACTTCGATATTCAACTGGCCTCCTATCTACTCAACCCCGGTGTAGACCACGACCTGTATACCGTATCCATGCGTTACCTCGGGGAACCGCCTTCGGCCGCTCCGGAGGGCCAGCTCGATATGCTGGCCGTGGAGGAAGGCAGGGCCGCGGGAGAGATGCGTAAGGCCCTTGCCCTGGACCAACTGGTGGAGCCTATGGAGGCTGATATCAACCGCAGGAAATTGAGGACCCTCTACGAGGAGGTGGAGATACCCCTCCAGACCGTACTGGCGGACATGGAAATCAAGGGGGTGCGACTTGACGGCGAGCTCCTGAAGTCCATGGGGAAAGAGATGGAAGGGGAACTCTTGGACCTGCAGGAACGTGCGTACGAGATGGCAGGGGAGAGTTTCAATCTCAATTCCCCGCAGCAGCTATCCCACGTTCTTTTCGATATCCTGGAACTTCCCCCGCAGAAACGCATCAAGACAGGTTATGCAACGGACGTAAGCGTCCTGCAGGCCCTCCGGGAGCTTCACCCCATTGCCGATCTGCTGTTGCGTTATCGCGAGCTATTCAAGTTGAAGAACACATACGTGGACGCGCTGCCGCGATTGCTCAACCCCCGCACCGGTCGCCTTCACGCCAGCTTCAACCAGACGGTTACCGCCACCGGACGGCTTTCATCCAGCAATCCCAATCTGCAGAATATACCCATACGGACGCCTCAGGGTAGAAAGATAAGAAAGGCCTTCCTTCCCACCTCGGACGCCGGCACCATACTCTCCGCCGACTATTCGCAGATAGAGCTGAGGGTCATGGCCCATCTATCCGGCGATGACGGCCTGATTAAAGCATTTGAAGAGGAACTCGATATACACACCTCCACCGCCGCCGAGGTGTTCGGGTCGCCCTTCGACAAGGTGACTCCGGAGCAGAGGCGCCAGGCCAAGGCCATCAATTTCGGGATCATCTACGGCATAAGCCCCTTTGGGCTTTCCGATCAACTGGGAATAGGACAGGATGAGGCGGAGCTTTATATAAAGAACTATTTCCAGAGATATCCCGGTGTAAGGGAATACCTCGACGCACAGGTAGAGGAGGGCAGGCAGAGCGGATATGTAACAACCTTGATGGGCAGAAGAAGGGAGATACCGGAGCTGGCAGCGGGAAACATCAGGATAAGACACCTGGGAGAGAGGCTGGCCTTCAATACCCCCATACAGGGCAGTGCCGCCGATATAATCAAGGTGGCAATGGTGCGCGTTCATAGGCGGCTGGAGGAGGAAGGGCTTGAATCCGGTATGATACTACAGGTCCATGACGAGCTTGTTCTGGATGTGGAACCTGGAGAGGAGGGTGCCGTCACGGCTCTGGTAAGAGAGGAGATGGAGGGTGCCTGCGATCTCGACATACCTCTCAAGGTAGACTTAGGCATCGGTCCCACCTGGTATGATTCCAAATAGGATCCGACGTTAAAGCGAATAATATTCGGCATTCCCAGCGCTTTAATAGTGAAAAAATGCTCGATTGATGCTAAAATTAGTTGTCCGTGTGCCTTCGCGAAATAAGGAGGTGGCGTGGATAAAAAAATTGTATTGGAGGAAAGGAATCTATGCTGGATCAATCCGAAGAGAAGCACGTACAAGAGAGCCCCGAGGAAACCCCCGAACTGACCACCCCCCTTACCAACTTCGACTACTCCGAGGACGAAGTCCCCAATTACGATCAGACCATCAAGATATTCTCCGAAGGCGATATCATCGCCGGAACCGTGGTTAAGGTCGACAAGGACGAGGTACTGCTGGACATAGGGTATAAATCCGAGGGAGTTATACCCGCCCGGGAACTGTCCATCCGCTACGGGGTGAAGGTCGATGAAGTAGTCCAGGTAGGGGACGAGATCGACGCCCTGGTCATGCAAAAGGAGGACAAGGAGGGTCGCCTGATACTCTCCAAGAAAAGGGCGCAGTATGAGCGCTCCTGGGGCATACTAGAAAATAGCATGATGGAGAGCGACCCCGTTGACGGGGAGGTCATCGAGGTGGTCAAAGGGGGCCTTATACTGGACATAGGCCTGCGCGGCTTCCTGCCCGCATCCCTGGTGGACATCCACCGCGTCAAGGAGCTCAACTCTTTCCTGGGAAGCCAGCTTACCTGCAAAATCATCGAGATGGACAGAAATCGCAACAACGTGGTTCTCTCCAGGAGGGCCTTTCTGGAGGAGACGGCTAGCGAAAGACGCAAGGTGTTGCTTGAGAACTTGCATAAGGGTATGCGGGTAACCGGCAAGGTGTCCAGTATCGTATCATTCGGCGCCTTTGTAAACCTGGGCGGTATAGACGGCCTGATACATATCTCAGAGCTCTCCTGGTGTCACGTCGAAAAGCCCAGCGAGGTGCTCTCCGTCGGGGACGAGGTGGAAGTGGAGATCCTCGAGGTGGACAGGGACAGGGAGAGGATTTCCCTCAGTCTGAAGGCCTGCCAGGCGGATCCCTGGGAACAGCTTTCCAGGGAAGTTCAGGTGGGAGAGATAATACCTGGTAAGGTCACCAAGTTGGTCCCCTTTGGGGCATTCGTCCAGGTGAGGCCCGGTATCGAGGGATTGATACATATCTCGGAGCTCTCGCGACGGCACGTGGAGCAACCCGACGAGATAGTAACCATCGGTCAGGATATCCGCGTTAAGGTCATCGACATCGATATAGACCGCAGGCGTATAAGCCTGAGCCTCAAGCAGATAGAAAGCGATTTCGAGGCGGATATGGAAGAGCCAGAGGGGCCTGAGACCGTGTCGCTTTCGGAGGAAGAGGAGATCGAATACGCAGCGGCTGAGGAAAACGTCGTGGAGACGGAGGCCGTAGCGGAACCGGAAGCGGATACGGTAGCGGAGACCGAGACGGAGGCCGTAGCGGAACCGGAAGCGGATACGGTAGCGGAGACCGAGACGGAGGCCGTAGCGGAACCGGAAGCGGATACGGTAGCGGAGACCGAGACGGAGGCCGTTGCCGATGTGGAGGTAGTGGAAGAGGAAGCCGCTGTGCATATGAGCGCGGAAGAGACCTTCCTGGACATGGAAGAAGAGGCCGTCTTAGAAGGCGAGGAAGAGCAGGTAGCGGTCGTGGAAGCGCAAGAGGTCGCTACGGATGAACCTGAGGTAGTCGAGGCCGAACCGGAGGTTGAGGAGGAGATCGTTGCCCCCGATAAGGAGGAGCTGGTGGAGGCCGTCGAAGAGGAAAAGGCGGCAGTGGAAGAAGAGATAGCTGAGGAAGAGGAGCCCCCCGAGGGAAGCCTCGAATCGATAATAAGGGATATGAAAAGAGAGGGAGTTTGAAAAGACCTCTGTGGAGATGGCGGGCAAAGCGGGATTTCGCAACATCCCCTTTTAAAAGGTATAGGAAATCCTGTTTCTAGTCGCTTTAACCGGTGGTATTGCCAGCGGCAAGAGCACGGTATGTGAGCTGTTGCATCAGAAGGGTGCCTACATAATCGACAGCGACCAGCTGGCTCGAGAGGTTGTAAGCAAGGGGAATCCAGCCTGGCGGGATATAGTAGATCACTTCGGCGAGAAAATACTGGCGGTTGACGGAGAGATAGACCGTCCCGTTCTTGCCGATGTGGTATTTGAACAACCCGAGGAAAGAGCTTTTCTCAACAAAGTGACCCACCCCAGAATTTTTCAACTGATTTCCGAGAGGCTGAAGCTGGTGGAGGATGAGACTGGCGGGAAGGGCATAGTCGTGCTCGATATACCCCTGCTGGTCGAGGCCAATGCTGGCAAGATGTTCGACCTGACCATTGTGGTCGATGCCCCGCCGCGAGTGCAGTTGGAACGTCTGCGCGAGGACCGCAATTGCACCAAGGAGAAAGCCCTGGCCAGGATAAATTCCCAGGTACCCAGGGATGAAAGACTGCAAGTTGCCGATCTGGTCATCGAAAACAAGGGAAGCATGGACGAGCTTTACCGCGAGGTCGATAAGGCCTGGGAGGTAATAATCGAAAGAAGCGGAAGGGATTGATATGGTGGGATCGAGCCGCTACCTGCGACCCTCCATGGCTTTTTCCCTGAGAGCCTCTTCTATCTCCGCCGAGTACCTTTCATATACGGGGCACCCGTGCTGAAGACAGAAACGCAGCTCCAGAGTGCACCGCGGTTCGTCTATCTGCCAGCATTCCAACCCCCTCTTGTACGCTTCGCAGAATAGGTACTGGCTGGCCGGGCAACCCCTCAGACGATAGCAGTTGTTCATGGCTGTCTTCCCTTACTCTATGTTCAGGGCCCCTCTGGTACGTGGTATCATAATTATTGCATATAGGGCTCGTTTGGGCCCTATGCTGTCTTAATCATAATCCTTGGGAGGAGATGGGACAACGGGTATGTTTCATAAGGACACGGCAATGGTATTTTTCGACGCGGGTGAGACGCTCATACACCCCTCGCCCTCCTTTCCGGAATTGCTGTCATCCGTATGCAAAGAACATGGGCTGGCGGTGAACTTGTCCCTTCTGCCCGCGATCACCCGCGGTTTGATGTCCCACATTGAGGATAAGCAGAGAAATGGATTTACATTTACCTCCGATGCCGAAACGTCACGCCATTTCTGGCTGGATTTTTACTCCGGCCTTGTACGGGAGATGGGCTACGACAAAGTGGATGGAGATCTACCCTATGCTCTGTACGAGGCTTTCTCGGATCCCTCGAATTACGAATCTTATCACGATGTGGTGGAGACACTGGATGAGCTGAAGAGACGTGGTATGAGGTTGGGTTTGATATCCAACTTCGAGGATTGGTTGGATGATCTCCTGGATCGTCTGGGGCTCAAGAGCTATTTCGAAGTGGTGGTCATCTCGGGGCGTGAGGGGTTCGAAAAGCCACATCCCGTGATATTCGAGATAGCGCTGGAACGAGGCCGAGTGGATTCCAATCTCGCCCTACACGTGGGAGATTCCCCAATCTCGGACCTGGAGGGAGCTCTAAACGTGGGCATGCAGGCCTTGCTTCTCGATCGCTGGGAGCGTTTTCCCCATATAAAGGATTTGAGGGTGAGGGACCTGCGAGAGATACCCCCCCTCCTGAACACCCGGGTCGGTGGAGAATGGAACGGTTCGAGATAACCACGGACATGAGGCCCCGCGGCGATCAACTCAATGCCATTGACCAACTCACGGAGGGGTTGTCGAGAGGGGACAACATCCTGACTTTGCTGGGGGTAACCGGCTCGGGGAAGACCTTCACCATGGCTCACGTGATCCAGAACCTGAGCAAACCAACCCTGGTGATAGCCCCCAATAAGACCCTCGCGGCGCAGCTATGCAACGAATTCCGGGAGTTGTTTCCGGAAAACGCGGTCGAGTATTTCGTCAGTTACTATGATTATTACCAGCCCGAGGCCTACGTGCCGCGCTCCGATATCTATATCGAGAAGGATACCTCAATAAACGATGACATCGACCGACTACGTCACCGCGCAACCTCCGCGGTGCTGTCGCGACGCGATGTGATAATCGTGGCCTCGGTATCGTGCATCTACGGCCTGGGCAGCCCGGAGGAGTACTTGCGTCGCGTAATCATGCTGCAGCGAGGCCTTGAATACGATTTGAGATCCCTGCTCGTAAGGTTGGTGGACATGCAGTACGAACGCAACAACTACGAGATATCGAGGGGCAGATTCAGGCTGAAGGGGGACACGCTGGAGATCTACCCAAGCTACGAGGAGCTGGTGATAAGGGCGGAATTCTTCGGCGATGAACTGGAGGGCATCAAGATTATCGATCCCCTTACGGGGGAGATCCGATCCAAAGTCGATTCCGTATCCATCTATCCCGCAACCCATTATCTAACCAGCCCGGAGCGTATGGAGAGAGCTCTGCAATCCATAAGGTCCGAGTTGAAGAGGAGGGTCGCCGAGCTGGAGGGAGAGGGCAAACTTCTGGAGGCGCATAGGCTTCTATCCCGCACGACCTACGATCTGGAGATGCTGGAGGAAATGGGTTACTGTCAGGGAGTTGAAAACTATTCCCGTCACCTCGACGGCAGGAAACCCGGCCAGCCCCCCCACACCCTCCTGGAATTCTTCCCCGATGATTACCTGGTAATCATCGACGAGTCTCATATAACCATCCCCCAGTTGCATGGCATGTATGAGGGCGATGTCTCCCGCAAGCGCACACTGGTCGAGTTCGGTTTCCGCCTGCCCTCAGCCCTGGACAACCGGCCCCTCAAATTCGAGGAGTTTCTGGAGAGGACCCATCAATTGGTAACGGTGAGCGCCACGCCCGGTGACTGGGAACGTGAAGCCTCCAATAGCGTAGTCGAGCAGATCATCAGGCCCACCGGACTTGTGGATCCGAAACTGGTGGTACGCACGGTGCAGGGGCAGATAGACGATCTCATAGACGAAATACGGCTTCGTATCGAGGCGGGGGAGAGGACCCTGGTGATCACGCTCACCAAGCGCACGGCGGAGAATCTCACAGACTACCTGCTGGAGATGGGCCTGAAGGTGCGCTATCTGCATTCGGAGATCGATACCCTGGACCGGGTGGAGATCATCAGGAACCTGCGGCTGGGGGAATTCGACGTGCTGGTGGGTATCAACCTTTTGAGGGAGGGACTCGATCTTCCCGAGGTCTCCCTGGTGGCCATACTGGACGCGGATCGAGAGGGCTTCCTGCGCAACGAGCGCTCGCTGATACAGACCATCGGCAGGGCTTCACGCAACGTGAACGGCCAGGTCATCATGTACGCATCCGAGGTTACCGATTCCATGCGAAACGCCATAGACGAGACTGAGCGCAGGAGAAACCTTCAGATTGATTTCAATACCAGGCACAATATCAATCCTCAAACCGTGCGCAAGAGGGTCAGCGATATAATGGATATGGTTCTTCTCCCGGATGAGCATGCTCCCTATAAAGTGAGGCGCCGCCAGCATGAGGAGATGCCTGAGGAGGACATGGAGCAGCTTATCCTAGGCCTGGAGGACGAGATGCGTCTGGCCGCCGAGGATCTGCGCTTCGAGTACGCGGCAAGACTTCGCGACGAGGTGGAGGATATCAGAAAGAAACTGCGCTGCATGAGATCTAGAGAGGGTCGTTGAAGCATGGAATGGATCGTGATAAGGGGTGCGCGCGAGCACAATCTCAAGAACATCACCCTCAAGCTACCCCGCGATAAATTAATAGTGATGACCGGTATCAGCGGCAGCGGCAAGTCATCACTGGCTTTCGACACAATCTACGCCGAAGGTCAGCGAAGATACGTTGAATCGCTCTCCGCGTACGCCCGTCAGTTCCTGGGGCAGATGGAGAAACCGGACGTGGATCATATCGACGGGCTCTCCCCGTCAATATCCATAGACCAGAAGAGCACTACCCGCAATCCCCGCTCCACGGTGGGGACCATAACCGAGATTCACGATTACCTGCGACTACTTTTCGCACGGGTCGGCCGCGCCCATTGTCCATCCTGCGGCAAACCTATAGAGCGCCAGACCTCGCACCAGATAATCGAAAGGGTGGGGGAACTTCCTGAAAACACCCGATTTTCCATCCTGGCCCCCGTGGTGCGCGGCCGTAAGGGAGAGCATTCCAGCCTTCTCGGCGAGGTGAGGCGCAAGGGTTTATCCCGCGCTCGCGTGGACGGAGAGATCAGGGATCTGGATGAGGATATAAAACTGGGAAGGTATTGCCGCCACGACATCGAGGTAGTGGTCGACCGCCTGGTGATCAAGGAAGGTATCGACCGCAGGTTGGCCGATTCACTGGAGGCCGCCCTTGAGATAGGCGAGGGTGTAATCATCGTTTCGGTCGAGGATGACGGCGACCGTTATTTCAGCGAGCATTTCTCCTGCCCGGAGTGCGGGATCAATTTCCCCGAGCTGGAGCCGCGCATGTTCTCTTTTAATACCCCTTACGGTGCCTGCCCGGAATGCAGCGGACTGGGGTTTCACCAGGTGATCGATGCCGATCTGGTTATACCGGACCCGACGCTCAGCCTGGACGAGGGTGCAATAGTGCCCTGGCCGAAGTCCAGGTCCTTCTCCTATCGCTTGATAGAGGCTCTGGCCGATAAATACGAGTTCAGCCTGAATACGCCCTTCGAGGATCTGCCGGATAAGATCAAGGAAAAGATCCTCTACGGAACGGGCGACGAGAAAGTATACGTAAAGTATCGCAACAGCTATGGAAACCAGCGCTCTTATTTCACCCACTTCGAGGGGGTGGTGAACTGCCTTCAGCGGCGTTACGAGGAAACTGATTCCGAGTACGCTCGCTCCCGCACATCCAATTTCATGAGCATTCGCCCCTGCCAGGCCTGTGGGGGCGCCCGCCTCAAGCCCACCAGCCTAGCGGTAACAATCAACGGCTTCAACATTCACGAGCTGTCCGGGTTGTCGATTAAGAAATGCCGCTCCTTTATCTCGGAGTTGAACCTGAACAAAACGGAGCAATCCATCGCGAGGCGCATACTCAAGGAATTGGACTCGCGCCTGGGATTTCTGGTCGACGTAGGCCTCGACTATCTGTCCCTCGACCGTGCCGCCGCGACTCTGGCCGGCGGGGAAGCACAGCGCATACGCCTGGCTACCCAGATAGGTTCGGGACTCGTGGGGGTGCTATATATTCTGGACGAGCCCTCGATAGGGCTGCATCAAAGAGACAACAGGCGCCTTATCGCCACCCTGGAGGAACTCAGGGACATGGGCAATACACTCATAGTGGTCGAACACGACGAGTCGTCTATCAGGTCCGCCGATTACATCGTCGACATCGGGCCTGGTGCGGGCGAGCACGGGGGCGAGATCGTCTACAGCGGGCCTCTCCCGGGGCTTCTCAAGCGTAAAATATCCATAACCTCCCAGTACCTCAGAGGAGACAAAAACATCGAGATCCCCGAGGACAGGCGCACCAGGCAGAAAAGGTGCCTGGTGGTGAGGGGAGCGTCGGAGCATAACCTGAAGAACCTGGACGTGGAGATACCCCTCGGCCTCCTGGTTTGTATTACCGGAGTTTCCGGTTCGGGTAAAAGCACGCTGCTGCACGACGTCCTATACCGGGGGCTGTCGCGGCGCCTCTACCGCTCGAAGATACCACCTGGAAAACACGTGGCCATCGAGGGCCTGGAGTTCATAGACAAGGTTATTCACATCGACCAGAATCCCATCGGCCGTACGCCCCGCTCCAACCCGGCAACTTATACCGGGGTGTTCGATTTCGTAAGGAAGGTATTTTCGGAAACGCCGGAGGCCCGTGTGCGGGGATACAAGCCGGGCCGCTTCAGTTTCAACGTCAAGGGAGGCAGGTGCGAGGCATGCCGCGGGGACGGCACCATTAAGATAGAGATGCACTTTCTCCCCGATGTCTATATCCCCTGCGAGGCGTGCAAGGGGAAGAGGTATAACGACGAGACCCTCGAGGTCACCTATAAGGGCCGCAATATCAGCGAGGTACTGGACATGTCGGTGGAGGAGGCCCTGGGCTACTTCCAGGCCATACCAAGGATACGTCGGCGATTGCGGACTCTCCACGACGTGGGAATGGGCTATATTAAGATGGGGCAGCCGGCCCCCACCCTGTCCGGAGGAGAGGCCCAGAGAGTCAAGCTGGCCTCTGAGCTCAACAAGAGAGCCACGGGAAAAACTCTCTACATACTGGACGAGCCCACAACCGGCCTGCATTTCGACGACATCAACAAACTTATGTCCATGCTGCAGGGACTGGTGAGCTCCGGAAACACCGTGGTCATAATCGAGCACAACCTCGACGTTATCAAGTGCGCGGATTGGATTATCGATCTTGGCCCCGAGGGAGGGGATGACGGGGGGTATATCGTGACGGAGGGTACCCCCGAAGATATCGCGGATTCACCCCGCTCCTACACTGGGGAGTATCTCCGCCCCCTGCTACCGGCAGGGCGCAAACCGGCTTGAGCGAGGTGGTGTGTCTTGGAGGAAATCGCCAGGAAAGCCCGATCACTTCCCAACCAGCCGGGGGTCTATCTCTTCAAGGCGGCGGACGGGAGAATAATCTACGTCGGTAAGGCGGCATCCCTGCGCAAGAGAGTCGGCTCCTACTTCTCGCCGCGCGAAAACGAGAACCCGCGTATCGCGTCTCTACGCTCGAGGATAGAGGACGTCGACTTCGTCGTCACCTCCGGTGAGGTCGAGGCTCTGATACTCGAGGCCAACCTTATCAAGCGTCATCACCCCGATTACAACATAGAGTTCAGGGACGATAAGTCCTACCCCTATATGGTCATCTGCGTAAATGATACCTATCCCAGGGTTATGTTCATGCGGGGTCAGCGGAGCAAGGGCTCGCTTTATTACGGGCCCTTCTCCCATGCCGGGGCGGTAAGGGAGACTATCGAAACCCTGAGAAAGGTGTTCCCGTTTCGCGCCTGCCGGGGGAGGGAGCCGGGGAAGAAACAGGCGGGGCCATGCCTCGATTACCATATAGGCCTGTGCTCGGGTCCCTGCACGGGAGCCGTTACCCCCGATGAATACCGCGAGATTATCGAAGGGGTTCGGGAGTTCATGGAGGGTAAGCACCACAGGATAATGGACGATCTGGAGAGGCGCATGTACGAGGATTCATCGCGGCTCGAATTCGAAAAAGCCGCCCGTACCCGCGATCGCCTTTCGGCTTTCAACCGCCTGCTCGAGCGTCAGCAGGCGCATTCACTTAAGGAAGGCGACCAGGACGTCTTCGCGGTTCACCACGACGAGCTGGACGCATGTGTAACGGTATTCTATATAAGGGGAGGAAAAATCCTTGGAAAGAAGGACTTCTTTACCTTCCTGCCTACCCGGCGTGAGGAAGGCGAGATACTGGTTGCGTTTCTACCGCAATTCTACCATCAGGCCACCTACTTCCCACGCGAGATCCTGCTTTCACATGCCATACCCCGGGCGGATGCCGATTTGCTGGAGGGTTGGTTGAGCGAGAAAAGCGGTCGTAAGGTGGAGGTGAAAACCCCCTTAAGGGGCGAAAAGAAATGCCTGGTGGAGAAGGTGGAGCAAAACGCCGCAGCCGCCCTTGATGTGTACCTGATCAAGCAGTCCAGCGACCTGGGATGGATATCGAGGGCCGTCGACGGCATATACCGGGGCTTAGAGCTGGAACACTTGCCCTACCGCATCGAGTGCTACGATATATCCAACCTGGGATCTCAGGATGCCGTGGGATCCATGGTGGTCTACGAGGGAGGATTGCCCAAGCGCGGCGATTACCGCCGTTTCAAGATAAAGAAGGTGGAGGGTCAGAACGATGTGGCCATGATGGAGGAAGTGCTGGAACGCAGGCTGGCGAAGCTCGCGTCGGGCCTACGGCGGGAAGCCGGCGAAAAGAAGGAAGGAGAGGCTGGTGTAGCCGGCCGCAAGAAGCTCGATTCCTTCCAATCCAAACCCGACCTCATACTGGTCGACGGCGGCGAAGCTCAGCTCGGCGCGTCGATAAGGGCGCTTGATAGATGGGGCTTCAACGACATCGATGCCGCCTCGCTGGCCAAGCGATTGGAGAAAGTATACCTGCCGGCTCGCGACGGGGCGGTGGTCCTGCCCAGGGATTCGGAGGCCCTTCACCTTCTGCAGCGCATAAGAGACGAGGCACATCGCTACGCCCTCGATTATCATCGTATGCAGCGTTCCCGGAGAATCAGGCGTTCCCTTCTGGACGATGTATCGGGAATCGGCCCTAAAAGAAAGAAATCGCTGCTCAGGCATTACGGCAGTCTGACCAGGATAGCCGACGCTTCCCTGGTGGAGCTCAAGGGGCTGAGTTTTATGGATAGGAGAGCCGCCGATAACCTCTACCGACGATTTCACCCCGAAGGCGGCTAAAAGACGGATGATATTAGGAAGGGGCCAATGGCCATGAACAATGAGGGATATTACGCCCTGGATACCGCACTGGGAGAGATAGGGGTTATCGTGATGGATGGCGTACCAGTGGGAATATCCTTGACCGGGGACCAACGGCATATGAAAGCCGCCTCCGGCCCCCCTTCGGGTGAGGTGATCGACATTCTGGAGGCCCTGCGGAGGTACTTCGCGGGCCATGATATTCCGGATGATCTTGCCGGAAGGCTGATCTCCAGGTTGGATATCTCCCCTTTCTCGAGAGAGGTTTATTATGAAGTCGCCTCTATACTCATGGGAAAAACCCTCTCCTACGGCGAGGTTGCCGAAAGAGCGGGTAAACCAGGCGCAGCAAGAGCCGTGGGCGGGATAATGCGAGCCAATCCTTACCCCATAGTCATACCCTGTCACCGAGTTATCAAGAGCGACGGCCAACCTGGAGGCTACGGGGGCCGCGAGGACATCAAGATATGGCTCCTTACCTTCGAAGGCGCGCGCTAGATTTGAAACTCCGGGCCGGTTAATGAATACATGCGATCCGCATCGGCCCGGTCGAAGGTGCATGCGAGCATTTCCAGGAGGATCTGGACACCACCAAGTTGTATGAACAAGATAAAGATCGTCTTTGACTCAAAGGCGGCGCCGCTTTATGTATCCATGGATTACCTTATCCTGTACAGGGTGATTCACTTCCAGGCGTCTTTTACCGATTAAATATTATAATAAGGGTTGATGATAGCTGACGGGAGGTCGTTACCGCTGGAGATCACCATCATAACGGGTCTTTCGGGCGCGGGTAAATCCGTGGCCATAAAAAGCATGGAGGATCTCGGGTATTTCTGCGTCGATAACCTTCCTCCTTCTCTGCTGCTCAAGATGGTGGAATTGAGCTCCCAGACCAGCAGCAAGATAGACCATCTGTCTGCGGTTATAGATGTGCGTGGGGGGGACTTCTTCGAGGACCTGAACGAGACCCTGTCCGAGCTGGATCGCGGCAATATTCCCTATCGCATAATATTCCTGGAGGCGGACGACGAGACCCTGGTGAGACGTTTCAAGGAAACAAGGCGTACCCACCCCATCCAGTCCGACGGCGGTATCTCCGACAGCATTTCCAGGGAGAGAAGGTTGCTGGAATCGCTTCGAGGTAGGGCGGATATCGTCGTCGATACCTCACAGAGCAACGTGCATCAGCTCAGAAAACAACTCATGAGCACCTACCGCGCTGAGGGCCTTCCCGTTCCCCTGGTGATAAATATGGCCTCCTTCGGGTACAAGTACGGGCTGCCCCTTGACGCGGATATCGTTCTCGACCTCCGTTTTCTGCCCAACCCCTTCTGGGTGGACAATCTTCGCGACCGTGACGGCAGGGACAGGGAGGTGAGGGACTACGTGCTGAGCCAAGAAGACAGCCAGGAATTTCTGGAGAGTATCCTTTCCCTGTTGACCTTCCTGAAAAGCAGGTTTATCAGGGAGGGAAGAAGGTATATAACCGTGGCCCTGGGTTGCACCGGAGGTCGACACCGCTCCGTGGTCATGGTGGAGGAACTCGCCTCCCGCCTTAAATCCCAGGGTTGTTCGGTAAACACCCGTCACAGAGACGCGCATCGCAGGTAAACATGTCGTTCACCACCGAGGTTAAAAACGAGCTGGCTCGCCTGATGCCTTCCAGGCGCTGCTGCAGACTGGCCGAGTTGTCAGCACTGCTTCACCTCGAGGGATCGCTGCACGTCTCCGGCAGGCATCGTCTCTACTTGCACAGCGAGAGCGAGAACGCCGCCGTTGCGAGAAAGATATTCCAGCACCTCAAGAATCTCTTCGACATGGCGCCGCAACTCAGGGTGGAGAAAGTGCCCAGGCTGAGGGGCCACAATTGCTACTCACTCTACCTGGTGGAGAGCGATAAGACGGTCCAGGTATTGAACGAGCTGGGCCTTCTGGACAACTCGCTGAGGCCGGTGTTGGGCATTCCGCCGCGCCTCACCAAGCTTTACTGCTGCGGTATATCCTACTTGCGGGGAGCTTTTCTCGGTGGCGGTTACATAAACCACCCGGACCAGCCCGCGCATCTCGAGATCAATGTACGGCATGCCGAAATGGCCGAGGGCCTGTGCGATTTATGCGCAAGCTACGACCTGAACACGCACATCAACCGCCGCAAGGGACTCCATGTTGTATACAGCAAAAGCCGAGGCGAGCAAGTGCATTTTCTTACCCTGCTGGGAGCCCACAAGACGGTTCTCAGGCTGGAGAGCGACGCCGTGGTGCGCGAGCTCAGGGAGAGGGTCAACCGCAGAGTCAACAGCGAAACGGCAAACCTGGAGCGCAGCGTGGACGCCGCCCAGCAACAGTTAAGTGATATACGGAGTATCCAGAATCTCCTTGGTATGGATTATCTTCCTAAAGGGTTGCGTGAAATAGCCGATATACGCTTGCTCAACCCGGAGGTCAGTCTTAGAGAGCTCGGACAGAAGTTGAAGCCGCCCATCAGCAAATCCGCCGCCTACCACCGCATGCTGCGTATTCACAAGATTGCATCCACTTTATAATGATTACGCATACCCTCCGTTGTAGGGGTATGGTGTTTTATGGGGAGCGGCCAGAGGCCTTGTTTAAGCATACTATTATCCGGGACGAGGTTTACCGTGACGATATTTCGCATATAATGTCAGAGGGAAGCCGGAAGGCTGCCGCTCCATGCAAGTAAGATTAATGCTCAAAAGGAGGTAATGGAAATGGCCGTAAAAGTCGGCGTAAACGGCTTTGGCAGGATCGGTCGCATATTCCTGCGCGCCGCGAAGGATAGTGACATGGAAGTCATCGCCGTAAACGATCTCACGGACGCCGCCACTCTTGCTTATCTTTTCAAATATGATACCGTTCACGGCATATACCAGGGCACGGTGGAGGTTACCGACCAGGCCCTGGTGATAGACGGCAAACAAATCGAGGTCATGTCGGAGCGTGACCCCACCCGTCTACCCTGGAAGAACCTGGGAGTGGACGTGGTGGTGGAGGCCACCGGCCATTTCCGCGCGAGGGAAGATGCCGCAAAGCACCTGCAGGCGGGAGCGTCCAAGGTTATCATTACCGCTCCTGCGACAGATCCGGATTTGACCGTGGTCATGGGAGTCAACGACGATATGTATGACGTAGACAAGCACTACATCGTGAGCAACGCCTCATGCACCACCAACTGCCTGGCCCCGGTGGTCAAAGTCCTCTTGGATAATTTCGGGGTGAAGGCGGGCTATATGACCACCACGCACGCCTATACCAACGATCAACGACTACTCGATTTTCCCCACGGCGATTTGCGCAGGGCCAGGGCGGCCGCTGTTAATATCATCCCCACCACTACCGGCGCCGCTCGGGCCATAGGGCTGGTGATACCTGAACTTAAAGGAAAGATGGACGGCATCGCCATGAGGGTTCCGGTGGTGGATGGCAGCGTGGTGGATCTCACCGTGGTTCTGAGCAGCAAGGTCACTGCCGATGACATCAACCGGGCTATGAAGACAGCCGCTGAAGGAGAGCTGAAGGGTATTCTTGCCTACAGCGACGAGCCCGTGGTATCCGTGGATGTAATAGGAAATCCCGCCTCCTCGGTCTTCGACTCCGGGCTCACCTACAGCATGGGCGATATGTGCAAGGTGGTTTCCTGGTACGATAATGAATGGGGTTTCTCCAAGCGACTGATCGATCTGATAGGTATTCTGCTACCCTGATCGGTGTAAGGATGCGCAAGAAGACGGTCCGCGACGTAGACGTAACCGGCAAGAGGGTACTGGTAAGGGTTGATTATAATGTTCCCCTGGACCAGTATGGCCGGGTAACGGATGATACGCGCATAAGTGCATCGCTTCCCACCTTGCACTACCTCCTCGACCACGGTGCCTCGCTGGTGCTAATGTCCCATCTGGGCAGGCCCAAGGGAAAGGTGGTGGAAGAACTACGTCTCACTCCCGTAGCAGCGGTGCTGCGGGATCTTATCGGTCGGGAAGTTCGCAAGCTGGACCAGGTGGTGGGACCCGAGGTGAAGAGAGTATGCCTCGGCATGGAGCCCGGCGAAATAGTGCTCCTGGAGAACCTGCGTTTTGATCCTGGAGAGACCTCCAACGCCCCCGAATTCGCCGCCTTACTGGCCCGTCTGGGACAGATTTACGTGGATGACGCTTTCGGCGCCGCCCATCGTGAACATGCTTCCGTGGTGGGTGTGGCAAAGCTTCTGCCAGCCGTGGCGGGATTTCTCATGGAGAGCGAGATAGTCGCGCTTAAAGGTCTCGTCGAAAATCCCAAGCGGCCTTTCGTAACCGTTCTGGGGGGAAGCAAAATAGCCGATAAGCTGAAGGTGATAAGCAGGTTCCAGGAACTTGTGGACGTCATCCTGCTGGGAGGGGGAATGACTTACACTATTATGAAATCCCAGGGGCTGGAGATAGGGGATTCTCTTTGCGAGGAAAACCTGCTCGGGGAGGTCGCGGCGATGATGAGCGTTCGAAAAGAGAAGAGAGCGCGGATATGTCTGCCCCGTGATCTGGTGGTGGCAAGCGAGTTCAAGCCGGACGCCGAGAGCAAAGTGGTGGAGGCCTCCCGGGTGCCCGCCGGCTGGATGGGATTGGATATCGGCCCTCTAACCATAGGTGAGTATATAGCCGATATCGGCGAGGCCGCCACAATATTCTGGAACGGTCCAATGGGCGTTTTCGAATGGAGGCGCTTCCAGGGAGGGACCATGGAGATAGGAAAGGCAGTCGCCCAGGCCGATGCGGTAACCGTCGCCGGCGGAGGCGATACGGTCGCGGCCATCGAGAAGTA
The DNA here is from genome assembly GCA_034188985.1 of Actinomycetota bacterium. GTDB lineage: Bacteria > Actinomycetota > Geothermincolia > Geothermincolales > RBG-13-55-18 > JAXHVT01. The sequence goes on from JAXHVT010000016.1 coordinate 106,981, forward strand.
CGAGCTGGAGGAAGGCTTCACCCATATATCCACCGGGGGAGGCGCATCCATGGAATTCCTGGAGGGCATAAGCCTGCCCGGGATCGAGGTGCTGACCGACATCGCGACGTGAAGAAGACGGGAGGAAAAATGAGAACTCCGTTAATAGCCGGAAACTGGAAGATGCATAAGGACAACGCCGAGGCTGTGGAACTGATCGAGGAGCTCGTGTCCCTGCTGGGAAAGCCGCTGGAGGTGGAGGTGGCCGTCTGTCCGCCCTTCACCTCGCTGCCAGACGTATCAGGGGTACTCGAGAAATCGCGTACTTCCATCAGGCTGGGTGCCCAGAACGTCTATCCCGCCGCGGAGGGCGCATTTACCGGCGAGATATCCCCCTTGATGCTCAAGGCGCTGAAGGTACACTACGTTATCGTGGGTCACTCGGAACGACGTGAGATATTCGGTGAAAGCGACGAGATGGTATCCGACAAGCTGCGCGCCGTTCTGGATAACCGTCTTTTTCCGATCCTATGCGTAGGCGAAACCCTTCAGGAACGTGAGGGCGGCGAGGCGGAGAGTAAAGTGAGAAGGCAACTGTCGGATGATTTGAAATCCCTGGATAAAGAGGAGATAACCAACCTTGTTATCGCCTACGAGCCTATCTGGGCCATAGGTACAGGAAAGACGGCGACACCACGTGACGCCCAGGATATGACGTCTCTTATCCGCGAGAAGATAGCAGGGGATTACGGCGATGAGTCGGCGGACGAGATACGTATCCTGTACGGCGGAAGCGTGAAGCCGGATAACATCGTGGAGCTTATGGCTATGCACGATATCGACGGAGCGCTGGTGGGGGGGGGCAGCCTCGACGCCATATCCTTCTCCCGCATAGCGCTCTACGGTACGTGAGATCCACATCTGACATGAGCAACCACAATCGCGACACGGTATGAGGAATATCCCGGCGCGGGCGGCTTTGCCATACCGTGCATTTCCTTGCTTCTCCACCTCCACATGCATATGGTAGAATGTTTCTCTGGATACAGGAGGTTTAATAGTGGACGTCCTTAAGTACGCGATTCTGGTGATGTTCTTTATCTCCGCCATGTCCATGACGATTTTCGTCCTTCTTCATTCCGGAAGGGGAGGAGGGCTCTCCGGAGCCTTTGGCGGATCGTCCATGAGCGGGCCTTCGGGAACCCAGATCGTACAAAAGAACCTGGACAGGATAACCATAGCCAGTTCGATCATCTTCGTGATCACGACTATCGTGCTTATCTTCATCTACAAGTAGGCCTACAAGGCTTTTCGACTATCGCGGGCGGATATCCCGGGACGGTTTGAAAAGCTTCAGTTATTACTGGATAATAATGCACCAGGGGATCAGCCTGGTTCCTTTGGAATGATATCGGTAGGACGGTGTTGATCCCGCCTGTTGCCGTGATGAGGTGCTGGATATGCAGGCGTATATGTCCGGCACACGACGCGGGGATGGTGGCTCAAGAGGTTGTGTTGTGTAACGGATCGGTGCCGTGACCGCTATTCCGCCGATCGGCAACACCGGGAGGAAAGGAGAGAACGTGTCCAAGCGCTACTTGTTCACATCGGAATCAGTTACTGAAGGACATCCGGATAAGATAGCGGACCAGATATCGGATGCCATCCTGGACGCGGTATACAGCGATGATCCATTCGGCCGGGTAGCCGTAGAGACCCTGGTCACCACGGGACTGGTCGTCGTCGCGGGTGAGATGACCACGGCCACCTATGTCGATATACCGGGAGTGGCCAGGAGAACCATCCACGATATCGGATACACACGGGCCAAGTACGGCTTTGACTACGAAACCTGCGGAGTGATGGTCTCCATAGACCCGCAGTCCTCGGACATAGCCCAGGGAGTCAATCATGCCCTCGAGGAAAGGATGGGGGACGCGGAGGAAGACGCATTGGATTCGCTAGGCGCCGGGGATCAGGGGATGATGTTCGGGTACGCCTGCAACGAAACCGAGGAACTCATGCCCCTGCCCATACTTCTGGCCCATAAGCTGGCCCATCGCCTGTCCGAGGTGCGCAAAGCTGGAATCTTACCCTACCTGAGGCCGGACGGCAAGTCCCAGGTGTCGGTGGAATACGAGGACGGCAAACCGGTGCGAGTGAACACCGTTCTGATATCGGCTCAACACAGACCCAATATAGACATCGACGAGTTGATGAAGCCGGACATCATCGAGCATGTCATAAACCCCGTGATCCCCGAGGAGCTGAGGGACGGGGAACTCCGCATACTGGTCAACCCCACCGGCAAATTCGCCACCGGTGGTCCCATGGGCGACACCGGTCTCACCGGCCGTAAGATCATAGTTGATACCTACGGCGGGCTGTCGCGTCACGGAGGAGGCTGTTTCTCGGGCAAGGATCCCACAAAAGTCGACCGCTCAGCGGCCTATGCGGCGCGTTACGTGGCAAAAAATGTCGTGGCGGCAGGATTGGCCGAACGTTTCGAGTTGGAATTGGCCTACGCCATCGGGGTCGCCAAACCGGTATCCATAATGATAGAGGCCTTCGGCACCGAGAAAGTGAGCCTTAACACTATAGAGCAACTGATCAGGGGGCATTTCGATCTTCGTCCCGCCGCTATTATACGGGACCTCAAGTTGCGCCGCCCCATATACAAGAAAACGGCGGCATACGGGCATTTCGGCCGCATGGACAAGGATTTTCATTGGGAGCACACCGACCTGGCAGATACCTTGCGCCGGGAAGCGGGCCAGTAGCGATAACGTTATACCGGGACGGTCGTGGAGGCGCCGGTTGTGCATTAAGGGAGATCATTAACAACACGTGGTTTCTGGGGGATAATTCGAAATAGAGAGGGATTACCCATCAGGAGGGGTGAGAACATGGCAGTACTGCCCATAAGAACCTTCGGAGACGCGGTGCTCAAGGAGAGATGCCTTGAAGTGGAACGAGTCGACGATGACCTGAAGCGACTTGTCCGCGACATGGTAGATACCCTGCCGGTACCCGGAGGAGCGGGCCTTTCAGCGAACCAGATAGGCGTAGTGAAGAGGGTCTTCATATATGAAAACGATGACGGGGTAATCGAAACCTGCATTAACCCTCAGATAATCTCGAATTCGCAGGATGCGGAGGAGGAACTAGAGGGTTGTCTGAGCCTGCCCGGCATAGGAGTACCCGTACCCAGGTATAAATCGCTGCAACTTCGCTACCTGGACATGGAGGGCGAGACGCAACTCGTCGAAACGGAGGGCTGGATAGCCAGGGTTTTCCAGCATGAAATTGATCACCTCGATGGCAAGCTAATCCTGGACAGAACCGATCGTGGTAGCCGCGTGGAGGCTATCAAGGCCCTGCAAAGCCACCAGGCACGGTATCTACCTCAAGACGAACGCCATATTCTCTGACATTTCCAGAGGAGGAATTTTTGAGGCTTGTCTACTTTGGCAGCGGTGATTTTTCCAGAGATTTTCTCCAGCGGCTTCTCCAGGGTAAACAACACATCGCCGCGACCGTAACCCGCCCAGATAGGCACGGTGGGAGGGGGCGCCGTCTCCGGCCTACACCCCTCAAGACCCTGGCGGAGAAAGTGGGGCTGGAGGTTCTTCAACCCGCCAGCCTGGAGAAGGAGAATCTCGAGCAAGCCCTGAGAAAACTCGATCCCGATATGGTCGTGGTGGCGGACTACGGAGACATGCTTCCGGACTGGTTGCTGCGTATGCCCCCCAAGGGCTGCATAAATGTTCACCCCTCGTTGCTTCCCGCCTACCGCGGAGCGTCGCCGATCAGGAGGGCCATCATGAAGGGAGAGAGCTGCACGGGGGTCACAATAATATTGATGGATGAAGGAACGGATACCGGTCCCATCATATCCCAGAGGGAAATGGCGATGGACGACTGGGAGGATGCCGGCGCGCTTCAGGACAGGCTGGCTGAATTGGCCGCAAACCTGTTCATCGATACAATACCCGATTTCGCGGCCGGCCTCCTGGAGCCTAGTCCTCAGAATGAGGCGGGTTCCAGTTACGCTCCTCCCTTGCGAAAACGCGAACTATGCATCGACTGGTCGAGGGGGAACATGGATATCCATAACCAGGTTAGAGCTCTGAGCCCTGTCCCCGGCGCCCACACAAACCTGCGTGGCCGTAGAATCAAGATATTTCGTACCATACCGCAAACCCTCACCGGAGGGGCCTTGCCGGGTGAACTGGTCCTGGGACGCGGGGGGGAACTCCTGGCGGGCACGGGCACAGGATATCTGAGGATCGAGACGCTTCAGCCGGAGGGAAGGAAAAAGATAAGCGCTTCGGACTTCATGCGAGGTTACAGGCCGTGTGAGGGCGAGAGGTTCGAGTTCGATAGCGGGGAAGACCCAGGGCACGATACCCGGGCCTGAACGGGTCCGGAAAAAGAGGCGATTATGCCGGACGGCAGGGAAATAGCCTACGAGTTGACAAGGCGGGTGAATTCGGGTGGGGGGTACCTCAACCTTCTGCTGAGGCACCGCCTTCAAGACAGCGGCCTCGATGCCAGGGAACGTGCCCTTACTGCGGAGCTCGCTTACGGGATACAGAGGCATCGCAACAAGCTCGATTACATCATCGCATCCTTTTCCGCTAGACCTATCGCCAAGCTGCAACCCGGTGTCCTCGATTTATTGAGGTTGGGTGTATACCAGCTGTCGCAGACGAGGATTCCGGTTCACGCTTCTGTTAATGAAACCGTGGAGATTGCCAAGAGGCACCTTCATCCCAAAGCCGTGTCCTATATCAACGCTGTATTGCGTGAGGCGGCGAGAAATCTCGACGGGATAACCTGGCCGGAGGTAAGCGACCTACCATCTTACCTGGAGACAGTCCGCTCACATCCACGTTGGTTGGTGGAATACATGCTCGAATACCTTGGAGATGGAGAAGCCGAGGCGCTCTGCGAGGCCGATAACCTCGTTCCCACCCTTTCCCTGAGGCTCAACATAGACAGGACGAGTAGAGAGGAGATACTTACCGCCATTTCCGGCTGTGGAGGGAGCGCTCGTACGCCCACTTTTCTGCCGGAGGCTCTGGTTGATGTGAGCATCCCGCACGAGATGCTGATGGAGTTTCTGGACGGCGGGCTCTGTGTGGTACAGGATGAAAGCTCTATGCTGGTCAGCCACGTTGTCGACCCCCAGGCAGGGGAGATAGTAATCGACGCCTGCGCGGCTCCCGGCGGCAAGGCGACCCACCTGGCCCAGCTCGGCGGCGCGGGCTGTACCATCTTTGCCTCCGATATCAATCCCCGAAGGCTGGAAGCTGTCAGGGGCGCCGTCGAGCGGCTGGATCTGGGAAACATACGTATCCTGGAGGGTGACTCCAGGCACATACAAGAGATGGTCGATCACCCGGTGGATGCCGTCCTGTTGGATGCCCCGTGCAGCGGACTGGGCACCCTGCGGCGCAGGCCCGAGTTGAAATGGCGCATGCGGCCCGAGAACGTAGCGTCCCTGTCGGTTGTGCAGGCTCGGCTCCTGGATTCTTGTGCCGGCGTACTGCGCCCGGGCGGTAGGCTGGTCTACTCGGTCTGCACTTTTACCCACGAGGAGACCATCGATGTAATCGACGGATTTCTCGGTGAGCACGGCGACTTCGTGTTGGAGGATCTCTCACACCTGCCGGGGGAGGAGCAGGGTTTCCAAGGATACTTGCAGATAATGCCGCACCTGCACGGTATGGAGGGGATGTTCATCGCTCACCTCGGCAAGATACGTTAAGAAGAGCAGCCACATCATCCATGTCATAAACCCCATCCGATTTCGAGGGTAAGTATGTCACTTTGCAGGAATATAATTATATAGGTAGCGTCGAAAGCATCCGCGCAAAGCATTTTAGGTTCAACGAAGTGTAGATATCCCGATACGAGACAGGGAGGATGAAGGTGGAAAAGCAAAAGGCTCTTGATATGGCCCTGGTGCAGATTGAGAGACAGTACGGAAAGGGCTCGATCATGAAACTCGGTCAGGACAACAACCGCTTCCAGGTCGAGGCTATACCTACCGGGGCCCTCTCCCTGGATCTGGCCTTGGGTATCGGTGGAGTCCCGCGAGGCAGGGTGGTGGAGATCTTCGGTCCGGAGTCCTCGGGCAAGACGACGATAGCGTTGCATATAATCGCCGAGGCACAGAAGAAAGGGGGTATAGCCGCCTTCATAGATGCCGAGCATGCCCTGGATCCCGGATATGCCAAAGCCCTGGGAGTGGACGTCAACGAGCTGCTTATATCCCAACCGGATACCGGAGAACAGGCGCTGGAGATAGCCGAGACGCTGGTCAGAAGCGGGGCGCTTGATGTGGTGGTTATCGATTCTGTCGCGGCTCTCGTACCACGGGTAGAGATAGAGGGAGAGATGGGCGATTCACACGTGGGCCTGCAGGCCAGGCTGATGTCCCAGGCCCTGCGCAAGCTAGCGGGCACCATTAAGAAATCGAATACGACGGCCATATTCATCAATCAGCTGAGGGAGAAGATAGGGGTCATGTTCGGTAACCCCGAGACAACTCCAGGCGGCAGAGCCCTCAAGTTCTACGCATCGGTGAGACTTGATATCCGCAAGATAGAAACCATTAAGCAGGGTATGGATATCATAGGAAACCGCGTCAGGGTAAAGGTAGTAAAAAACAAGATGGCTCCGCCGTTCAGAAAAGCTGAATTCGACATCATGTATGGCAAGGGCATATCCAGCGAGGGCAACGTTCTCGATCTCGCCGTGGAAAACGACCTGGTGAAAAAGAGCGGTTCCTGGTACACCTATGGCGAGGAACAACTGGGCCAGGGCAGGGAGAATGCCAAGCAGTATATCGGCGAACATCCAGAGATATCACAGGAGCTGGAGGGAGAGCTCAGGAAAAAACTCGGCATATCGAATAACTCGAATATCCCGGATAAAGAGGCAAAGGAGGCTGATAAGGGAGGTAAATGATGTGCCCCGAGACCGATAGGCAACGCTCACTGGCTCTTAAAAGGGCTCTTGCCATGTTGGCTTACAGGTCTCGTAGCGAAAAAGAAGTGGTAAGCGACCTTGAGAGAAAGGGTTTTCAGCACAAGTTGGTGGGGGAGGTAATAGAACAACTGCATGGGGAAGGATACCTCGACGATGACAGGTTTGCCATGCAATTAATAGAGAGCTGCCAGGAGGCAAACAAGGGTTGGACCAGGATCTACACGGAACTGCGTAAGAGAGGTATAAAGAGGGACCGGGCCGAGGAGAGCCTGAACGCCCACTATGATGAGCGCAAGGCGGAGGAAACCCTTGAATACCTAGTACGGGAGAGCATGGGGAACCTGCCAGCGCCCCCGGGTAAAGTGGACTTTGCCTCGATAATCAGAAAGATCTCGAGAATGGGCTTCCCTCCTTCCTCGATAATGAACGCGATGCACCTGGCTTGCAGAGAGATGGAACATTGTGAGCAGAGTGATTTCCTTGACAGTGGATAAAGGCGCTCGTAGAATTGAATCAGGCTCAAGGGATTTAGTTTAATGACAGGGCGGTTTGACCGCTATGTAGATATACCGTAAAGGTAATGTAGCAGTACAAGGAAGAACGCCTACGGTAAATCTGAAGTTTTAAGTAAAAGCTTATGCCGGGAGCCAGCTCGGCTTTTTTTAGTTGTTTTTCAGGCCTTGGGGCTTGATTTAATATACACAAGAAAGGAGGAAAACGATGCTGATAAATATCATTATAGGATTGGCCGCGCTCGTAGCTGGTCTTATAACAGGCTTTCTGATCAGGAAGTATATGGCCGAAGCCAAGATATCCTCTGCCGAAGAAGAGGCCAGGCGCATAATCGGTGATGCAGAGAAGACATCGGACGCAAAAAAACGTGAACTTCTACTTGAGGCTAAGGATGAGATCTTCAATATGCGCAAGGAGGCCGAGAAGGAAACAAAAAACCGCCGCAATGAACTTCAGAGATTTGAGAGTAGGCTCCTTCAGAGAGAGGAACAGATGGATAACCGCGCCAACAATCTCGAGAAGAGGGAGAAAGGCCTGGTGTCTAGAGAAAAGGAGATACAGGCGTTGAAGACGGAGGCCGAGAGAACCGTCGCGGCGGAGAAGGAGAGGCTGGAGAGAATAGCCGGCCTCTCCAAAGACGAAGCCAAGGAACTTCTTCTCGAGCAGGTGGAAGAGGAAACCAAGAGGGAAGCGGCTCAGGTTATCAAGAAAATCGAGAACCGAACGCGAGATGAGTCGGAAAAAAAGGCGAAGAACATCATCGCCAATGCCATTCAGAGGTGTGCATCCGATCACGTAGCGGAAACCACGGTTTCCGTGGTCCCCCTTCCAAACGACGAGATGAAGGGAAGGATCATAGGCAGGGAAGGCCGCAATATCCGCACCTTTGAGACCTTGACCGGCATCAACCTTATCATCGATGACACGCCGGAGGCGGTGATACTTTCCAGCTTTGATCCTGTTAGAAGGGAGGTCGCTCGCATAACCCTGGAACGTCTGATTACCGATGGCCGCATACAACCGGCCCGTATAGAGGAGATGTTCGAAAAAGCCAAAGCCGAGGTGGACGCGGAGATCAAAGAAGTCGGCGAACAGGCGGTATTCGATGTAGGCCTCCACGGCCTGAACCCTGAGCTTATGCGGGTCCTGGGACGTCTCAAGTACCGCACCAGTTACGGTCAGAACGTTCTCAGGCATTCCGTCGAGGTCGCCCACCTGGCGGGAATAATGGCCTCGGAGCTGGGTACGGATATAAAAATGGCCAAGCGCTCGGGCCTGCTCCACGATATCGGAAAAGCCATAGACCACGAGGTAGAGGGATCCCACGCACTTATCGGGGCCGAGCTGGCAAAACGCCTCAAGGAAAACGATGCCGTTATACACGCTATCGAAGCACATCATGGAGAGGTGGAGGCACACTCCATAGAGGCGGTTCTGGTCCAGGCCGCTGATGCCATCAGCGCTGCAAGACCCGGAGCCAGGCGCGAGACACTTGAAAGCTACATAAAGAGGCTCGAAAAGTTGGAGACAATCGCCGACTCATTCGAGGGTGTGGACAGCTCGTATGCCCTTCAGGCGGGTAGAGAGATCAGGGTCATGGTTAAATCTGACGTGATCGATGACTTGGGATGTGTCACCCTCTCAAGGGAGATAGCCCACCAGATCGAGGACGAGCTGGAGTACCCCGGTCAGATCAAGATCACGGTGGTAAGAGAAAAGAGAACCGTGGAATACGCCAAGTAGACCGCGATGCTTCAAGGGGCGGAGCACGGCTCCGCCCCATTCCACTTTCTGGGCGCGAACCCGCGTTATGTCACCAACTAGCCCGGCGAGACCTGCTCTTATATAAATTTTCTATCCCGCCGTAACGTGGTAATAGAGATGCAGCCAATTCCGCGAGCAGCGCGATAATATGCCGCTTTGACTCATCTTCTACAATTGACCCCCGATTTTGACCCAATTCATGTGGAAAAGCTCGTGTAGATGGATTCCGGCCCCCGAAGCGTGCTGAAATGTAGTGTCAAGTTATTAGCGAGTGTCTAGGCTATATATTATTGAATAATTATAATATCATGGTATTTTAGTAGTGATATGTTTATCCGTGAGAAGACAGTCCAGGTCCGCACTTATCTGCAGGTGATGGAGAACTACCGGGAGGGGAAAAAGGTACGTCAGAGGGTAATCGCCACCCTAGGCAGAAAGGAAGAGCTGCAAGAGGGTGGCTAGATAGAGGAGATGCTGAGATCTCTCTCCCGCTTCTCCGAAAAGATCGGGGTGACCGAGGACCTCCGGAAGGGGAAGCTCGAGGCGAAAAAGGTCCTTAAGATAAGCCCCGACCCTCATCTGCTCCAGGCTGTGGTCCGAGCTTGGATGCGATCAAGCCATAGGGTTGCTGCTTTCCGGAAGAAGGTATTACTTTTCCGTATAGATAGCGGTCTACACGGCTGTTCTGGTCCGCCTCTTCTTACCTGGATCGGACCGCTTGTCTGAGAGGTGCTCCAGGGACTTCCGCATCTTCGGGGTGGAAGACATCTCCCTTAACCACCTCTACCGCGCCATGGCTTGGTTGGGGTCCGAGCGGGAGAGACTCGAGGAGGAGCTCTTCTTCTCAAACCGCGACCCATTCTCCTCCCTTTCGGTGGTTTTCTTCGAAACCACCTCCATCTACTTCGAGAGTAGAGGTGGGAAAAGCTTGGGGGGCATACTCCAAGGACAGGCGACCGTATCAGGCGCTGATGGTGGTGGGTGTGATCACTGACGGGTAAGGGAGGCCCCTCGCCTGCCCCATGTGGCCGGGCAACACCAACGATTCCGCCACCATCGGACCGATGGCCACTCGCTTGAGGGAGTGCTTCGGGGTAGTGGATATCTGTGTCGTGGCCGACCGCGGCATGATAGGGGCGCAAAACGTAAGGAATCTCATATCCCTGGGCTTCTCCTACATCCTGGGGGTAAAGATGCGCCTGTAGAAGCGGGCCATGGCCGAGGTGCTCTCCAGGGCTGGTCGCCTCCGCACTGTTTCGGAGAACCTCAGGGTGAAAGAGGTCAGGCAAGGGGGGAGGAGATACGAGTGTGCGTTAGTCCCGAGGAAGCGGAACATGACCGCAGGTACAGGGAAGCCATCGTAGAAGATCTTCAGGCCAAACTGAAGCGGAGCACCTCATCCTCAATCGGCAGCTCCGGTTACCGGCGCTACTTGAAGATGGGGCAAAAGCCCGGGATAGGCTGGGAGGGGGTGAAGCCGGAAGAGAGATACGACGGCCGCTGGGTGCTCACAACCACCGCCGATCCCTCCGCCGAGGAGGTTGCGCTCAAGTACAGGGAGCTGTGGCGGGTGGAGAGGATCTTCCGGGAGGCCAAGGACACCCTCAGAACCCGGTCCATCTACCACAAGTACGATTCAACTATCTGCGGCCACGTCTTCTGCTCTTTTCTGGCCCTTCTGCTCATGCAATAGCTCGGAAGAAGGATCGACTTTCCTTACGAGTGGCGGCAGCTGAAACAGGACCTGGAGGCCTTATATGATATAGAGGTCGAAGATGACGGGAGGACCTGGCTTTTGAGAAGTCCCCTCGAGGGCGTAGCCGTGCCTCCATCGGCGAGGATGGCACAAGTGTAGTGCCAAGCCCGGTTTTTCATGCCCAAAAAGCCCGTCTAACTGGTATTATGAAAATGCGACTGAAGAAGATGAGTTTGAGCGACAGGCAAATCATCACATATCGATAAGCAGGCGGGTTTTTACCTCGCTTGACGGCAAAACAGCGCGATTTCCAACTGGCAACAAGGCATTCAGGTATGACGATGTCCTGCCGAGATGTTGATTAAGGAAGGCCTTATTCATATGCGTGGCAGAGGTCCTATAAAGTGAGCGAACTTAAGGGCAGCGGCGGAGAGGATTTGCTGAGATTCGTGCGCGATTTCGCCGATTCGAGTACATTCACGATCGAAGAGGAACTGGGCAAAGGCTACGTAAGACTGAAGGTAACCGAATCCGAGAGGCGTCAGGCGCTGCAGGATATACGTTGCGTAGAAGATGTAGTCAAGGAGCTGATTCGCAATGCCCAGGATGCAGGAGCCCGACACATCTATGTAACTTTTCAGAAGGAAAAAGGCCGCTGGCGCCATATAACCATCCTTGACGATGGCAGAGGGATCCCGGAGATGCTGCATCGCAAGATATTCGAGGCCAGGGTTACCTCAAAAGTCAAGGACGTGGTTGAGGACTGCTTCGGCGTTCACGGCAGGGGCATGGCGCTCTATTCCACCAAGCAGGTGGCCGAAGAAGTCAGGCTCGTTGACTCCATGGAGGAGGCCGGTACTATAATATCCGCGCGCATCGATATCGAAAAGCTCCCCGAGAAAAAGGATCAGTCCACCTTTCCACGCCTGGAAAAAGACGACCACGGGAAGGTGGTTATAACCGGCGGCCCGCACAACGTACCCAGGATTCTAATGGAGTTCTCGCTGCAGCCTGATGTCCCCGAGGTGTTCCTGGGATCCAACGCCGAGATACTATCCACGCTATATAACCATTCCATAGAATTGAGAAAACTCTGGGCATCGGGCGACGACGATGTCGGCAAACCCCTCTGGTTTGAACTCGGCCGCATCAAGGAAGGACGTCTTCTTTATCAATTCGCCCATGACAAACTGGGCCTGACCGTCTCCGAACGCAACGCCTTCCGCATACTGGAATATGAGATCCAACCCTTGATGAGCATCAACCAGTTGCTGACACAGGGGGGTTTTCACCTTCCGGCTCGCAGGGCCGATCTACACCACCAGCCCAGGGCCAGTTGGGGTGACCACCTGGCGAGGCGTATCAGTCAGGATGACCTGTCGTTGATCTCCGAAAGGCTTGGGGGTATATTCAAAGACGTATGCGACAAGTACTACCTTACCGCGGAAACACCTTCTATCAAACGAAGAAAAAACAGGCTGATAATATCGTTGGTACTTAATGAGAAAGAAGATGACTGAGGGCTGTCAACCGGGAACGGGTGGTGAGGTACGGACACACAGTCTGGATCGTATACCGGTGGCAATGGGATGGGGCTCAAGGTGGAAACTTTATGTTCCGTGTGAAGTATTATATTATTATGCTTTAACGCACTCGGGATGTCGGTTTTTTATGGCAGTAAATAAGCATCGAGAGGAGCACCGAAAAAATGGAAATACTCAAGGTTTCCTCGAAGTCCAATCCCAATTCCGTGGCAGGAGCGCTGGCGGGGGTATTGCGTGAGGTGGGAAGAGCGGAGATCCAGGTTATAGGCGCGGGAGCGTTGAACCAGGCGGTAAAGGCCATCGCCATCGCCAGGGGCTTTGTCGCCCCCAGCGGTATCGACCTGGTTTGCATACCTGCATTCACAGACATCATAATCGACGGAGAAGAGAGAACGGCGATAAAGCTGTCTGTGGAATCAAGATAATGCCTTTCAGAACGCCTGAGAACAGGCCGCAACGGCCGAAATGCACCCGGGCGCGCCCTATCCATTCAAGGAGGGACCGTGTACGCCCTTAAGATAATCCTCATGGTGCTCGCCGTAATCGCCTTTCCGGTACTGACGGTATTCCTTATAAGGCTGGCGCTCAAGATAGGCAAGGGCGTCGATCACATCAACCGCACCCTGGATGATGCCAGACCTCAACTCAACATGATCCTTACCTCCCTCAATCAAACCCTGGAGGACGTCAACGATGAACTGGAGAAGGTGGGGGAGCTCACCGACGAGTCCCAGCAGATGCTCCTTCGTCTGGAAAACAGTTTTCAGGGAGTTGAGAACGCCCTTCGTTCGCCCTGGGCGCGTTACGCGGGCATTACCGTCGCTTTTCTTACTTCAACCCTGCTCGTGCGTGGAATACTGCGCCGTGGCGCCAGATATACGAGAAAACAGGGGAGGATATAGCATCGTCGAATTCACCCTTTCAACCGCGTCTCTTTACAGCTTCGAGCTGAGTGATGTCTTTCCGCTGGCCTCCGAAACCGGATTCGATGGCCTGGAGCTCATGGTTACCAATAAAGAGGATACCCAATCCATCGACCACCTGTCCCCTTTGATTGATCGCTACGATCTCCCGGTCAGGAGCATCCACGCTCCTTTCCTGATGGCGGCCAGAAAAGTATGGGGAGACTTCCGACATAAGATCGAAAAATCGGTGAGCATGGCAAAGGCGCTGAGTGCCGACCTGGTTGTCGTCCATCTACCATATTTCTGGCAATTGAGTTACGCACGATGGGCCCATCATAACCTCAACGCCTATAATCGCAACAGCGATATAATCGTGGCCATCGAAAACGCCATGCAGGTTAAATTGATGCGTCCTATGAACTTGAGCTTCTTCAACTCCCTGAGGGAGCTGAGGCATTTCGAGCACCTGGTTTTCGACACCAGCCATTTCGCTATTGCCGGAGTTGATATAATCCATGCCTGGGACGAACTGAAAGACAAGGTCAGCCACATACATCTTTCCAACAATTACCTCAAGGGTTTCGATGACCATGCCCTTCCCTTCGAGGGACATCTTCCCCTGGACCGATTTCTCGGCCACCTGCGGCGAGATGGATACCATGGATCGGTTGTTCTCGAACTGGGACCGGGGCCCCTGGAAGCTCGACTCGGTATCGACAGGATAGCCGATAACCTCAGCCGGAGTCTCAGCTACTGCCGCGAACATTACGGAAGCGCTCCCTCCTGAAAGAAACCGCGAGTCATACCGGGCCCTTTTTCCCCGTAACGGTTGACCGCTTCACGAAGAAACGGATAGCGGCGTCGTTTATCCGTCAACTACAATAAACAATATGGATAAGAGATACTGCATAATAACCTTCGGCTGCCAGATGAACCGTCACGACGCGGATCGTATCTCCGGCATACTGACCGCACGTGGCTGGGATAAGACCGCCAATGAAAAGGAGGCGGACGCCTTGATCCTCTTGACATGCTGCGTAAGGGAAAGCGCCGAAAACAGGCTCTACGGTCGTCTTGGCTCCCTGAAACCGCTCAAGGCCAGGCGCGGCACCGTTATCGCCGTTGGAGGATGCCTGGCCCAGAAAGAGGGTTGCCGCCTACTGGAAAGGGCCCCATACGTGGACCTGGTTTTCGGGACTCGCCAGTATACCGACATAGCCGATTTGCTGGAGGAAGCGGAGGAAAGCGCGCTATGCGCCACTCGTATGAACGGTGTCATCCTGGCCGAGGTGCCCTACCGCCTCGAGGAGGATTTCAGGGCCTGGGTGACCATTACACACGGATGTGATAACTTCTGCAGCTACTGCATCGTTCCATACGTGCGTGGTCCGGAGGAAAGCCGCCCCTTTAAGGAAGTGATCCACGAGGTGCGGCGCTGCGTAGATATGGGGGTCAAGGAGGTAACGTTGCTGGGGCAGAACGTAAACTCCTACCGCCGCAAGGAAGACGGAGAAAGCGCCTTCGCCGCACTCCTGCGCGAACTGGGGGAGAGTTTCCCTCAAATATGGGTGCGTTTCACCTCCTCTCACCCCAGGGATTTCGACCGGGAGATAATGCTCGCCGTGGCCGGAACGTATAACGTCTGCGAACACGTCCATCTACCCCTGCAGGCGGGTTCGAATTCCGTGCTCGAGGCTATGAACAGGGGTTACGGTAACGCGGAGTACCTGGAAAAGGTAAAGAAGCTCCGCGGCATGATGGATGACGTTTCCATCACCACCGACATCATGGTGGGCTTCCCCGGTGAAAGCGATGATGATTTTAATAAGACGCTGGAAATGACGGAGGCATGCCGCTTCGACGGCGCATTCACCTTTCTATACAATTCGAGGAAGGGTACGCGTGCGGCAGCCATGAAACATATGGTTCCCGAGGAGGTCAAACGGGAGAGACTGCGCAGATTGACGGCGGTTACCCGCGAGCTTACTCGCGCTAGCCTGAAGCGAGAGGTAGGGCGCGAGAGACATGTACTTGTGGAGGGGATTAGCCGGAAAGACCCCCAAAAGTGGTCGGCGAGGACGCGTAACAACAAACTCGTGCACTTTCGTCGTGGTGCTGGTGAGATATCGGGCAGATTGGCCAGGGTGGTCATAACCTCCGCCGGAAGCTGGAGCCTGCAGGGGGATCTGATGGATGTGCTGGAATGAAGGTTTCCCACCTCGACCGGCTCGGGTATCCTATATATAGGCCTCCAGGTACATGCCTGCGCAGAAGTGGCCGATGGTATAGAGGGGGGTGATCCCTGAATGGACAGGCTCGGCATACTGGGAGGATGCATCGTTCCACATCCTCCTCTACTGATCCCCGACATCGGAGGAAGGGAATTGAAGAATGTGCACTCCACCTATGGAGCGATGGAGAGATTAGGGGAGGAGCTGGGCGTACTGCAGCCCGAGGTGCTGGTGATGATGTCGCCACATAGCCCACCATATAGAGACGCCTTCGCGGTCAGGACCGGGGATAACCTGCAGGGAAGCTTCGCCGGTTTCGGGTGCCCTCAGGTTCGTATATCCAAGCAAAACGATGTGGAGCTCCTGCGTGTTATTAAAAAGCTGGCTGACGAGGCGGGTCTTCCTCTGGCGGAACTGGAATCCGCCGGCTCCAGTTTTTCCTCCAGGGGCCAGGAGCTCGACCATGGCCTACTGGTGCCCCTCTACTACCTGGACCGTTATTTCGAGACTCCCATAGTAGCGATATCCATATCCGGCCTGGATTACAGTTCTCACTTCCGACTGGGTAGAATGGTTAAAGAGGCTTGCGAGAACCTGCGGAGACGGGCGGTATTCGTGGCCAGCGGCGATCTCTCTCATCGTCTGAAGCCCGTGTCGCCGGCAGGGTTCAATCCACGGGGGGAGGAATTCGATCGTCTGATCGTCGATATCGCGTCCAGTGGTGATTTCGACTCCCTTTACGATATCGACGAGAAGCTGGTCGAAGAGGCTGGAGAGTGTGGCTTCCGTCCCATTCACACCATGTGGGGAGCACTGAAAAACGGTGAGCTGGATAGCTCGGTGTACTCCTACGAGGGGCCGTTCGGCGTAGGATACCTGGTTTCCCTGCAGTTGAAGAGGGCGAAGGTGGAAAAGTGATGTCGCCGAAGAACGACGCCCCGGAGCACAGCCCCCAGGCAAGACTTGCCAGGGAGGCCATCGAGGCTTGGGTGAGAGAGGGAAAAAAGATATCGAGTGCCAGCCAACCCGACCTGCAGAAGCTTCTTTCCGAAAAATCCGCAGCCTTCGTCAGCATCAAAAAGAAAGGCAGCCTGCGAGGATGTATAGGGACCTTCCAACCTACGCGTGACAGCCTTGCAGAGGAGATAATAGGCAACGCCATAAGCGCCGCTTCACGTGATCCGCGTTTTCCCCCGCTGCGGGAAGAGGAACTAGAGGATGTGGATATAGGCGTCGACGTCCTGGGTGAACCCGAGCCCATACCTGATGCCGGTTACTTGGATCCCCGGAGATTCGGCGTGATAGTAAGAAGCGGTAACAGGCTTGGCCTGCTTCTTCCCGATCTGGAGGGAGTTGACACCGTAGATCAACAGCTGGAGATAGCACGTCGAAAAGCGGGCATCGCATCCCACGAACCTGTGCAGTTGCTGAGGTTTACGGTTGAGAGGTACCACTGACATCCATGAATAGCGGTCCAAGTACGGTCAAAGTAGCCGCGCTTCTCGGCCCTACGGCGGTGGGAAAAAGCCGTATAGCCGTTGACCTGGCTACTCGCCTGGGCGCGGAGATCATCTCCGTGGATTCCATGCAGCTCTACATCGGTATGGATATAGGTACCGATAAACCTACGGCACGTATGCGCGGAAGAGTGCATCATCATATGATCGACATCCTGGATCCCTCCAGTACCTACTCGGTGGCAGAGTTTCAGACACAAGCAAGGACGACCATCGAACGGCTCGCCGCTGCGGGCATGCTGCCCTTTCTGGTCGGCGGGACCGGACTGTATTTCGAAGCCGTGGTTTTCGATCTCGTCTTCCCCCCTGGTGGTTCGGACGAAAAGCTTCGCCGCGAGCTGGAGGAGTGGGCGAGCGAAGACCCCGAGGGTATCAAAGAACGGCTGAGAGAAGTAGATCCGGGATTTGCGGCCAGGGATGATTTCGCCAACCTTCGCAGGGTAGTCAGGGCGTTGGAGGTATACGAGCTTACCGGTATGCCGATGTCCAAAAGGCAACGCAAGGGGGGATGCCAGGAAAAGGTGTACCCATATGCGGGAGCGGTGTTGAGCGCGCCCCGACATCTTCTCTATAAAGCCATCGATGATAGAGTTGATCGTATGTTCGAGAGAGGTCTGGTACGAGAAGTGGAAGAACTTGTTAGCTTGGGTGGGATTTCCAGAACGGCAAGGCAAGCCCTCGGCTACAAAGAAGTCCTTGGCTACCTTGACAGCCGCTATACCCTCGACGAAACTATCTATGATGTCAAGAAGCGGTCTCGCCGATACGCCAAACGGCAGCTGACCTGGTTAAGGCGCATACCGGGGCTGAGGTGGTTCGAACTCGAAGAGGAAGAACTATACGGCGATACATGGGCATTGCTGGGGAAGCTGGGGGACTACCTGGCAGAGGAGCTGCAAGCGATATCCTAGGAAGGTAGAATGCGTTTCTATAAATATCATGGTACCGGTAATGATTTTATAATAATCGACGCCCAGGGCGGAGAGCCCCTACGCCCCTCCGAGGATATTATCGATCTATGCCGTCGCCATACGGGGATAGGTGCCGATGGAGTGATTTTCGCCACTCACGCCTCCCAAGGTTTTGATGCCGGCATGCGCATCTTCAACGCCGACGGCGGCGAGGCAGAGATGTGCGGCAACGGCATACGCTGCCTTGCCAAATACCTCTATGAAAGGAAAGGCCTGGTAAAAGATACCATGATAATAGAGACCGTCGCCGGACCCCGCAAGCTGCGACTCGAGGTGGAGAGGGGACGCGTTACGGAGGTTGAGGTTGAAATGGGCGTACCGGAGTTCGCTGCCGACAACCTTCCCCCAATCAACGAACCAACGCAACCCGGGGTTCTCAAACTCACTATTGAAAGCGGCGAGCAGCTTCCCGCCGTATGCCTTTCCATGGGTAACCCACATTGCGTACTATTCGTGGAGGACACGAAAAACGCCCCGGTGGTGGAAATCGGCCCCCAGGTGGAGAGGCACCATCAATTCCCCGACCGGGTTAACGTTGGCTTTGCCCAGCTAGTTTCTCCGCATCACTTGCTCTTGAGGGTATGGGAAAGGGGGGTAGGGGAGACGGCGGCCTGCGGTACCGGAGCCTGCGCGGCCTTCGTGGCGGCCGTGCATACCTCGCGAGGGGAAAGCCCTATGAGGGTTCGATTACCCGGCGGAGAGCTGAGACTGAAGGAAGGTGAAAACGGTCATGTATTCCTGGCCGGACAGGTCGTGGAGATCTTCGTCGCGGAACTTGGGCCTTTCTGGAGGGGGGAGTAATGAGATATGCACATACGTAACTTAAAAGGGAGGCAAGCGATTTGAAGGTTTCAAAGCGGTTAAAGGAGATTCCGCCATATCTTTTCGCCGAAATCGATCGCAAGATCGAGGAAAAGAGAGAGCGGGGAGTGGATGTTATAAGCTTCGGTGTGGGCGATCCCGATCTTCCCACCCCCTCCCAAATCGTGAAGGTGCTGCAACGCGAGGCGGAAAACCCGAACAACCACCGTTATCCCTCCTACCAGGGCATGCCTCTCTTTCGGGAGGCCGTGTCATCCTGGCTGAGGGAGCGCTTCGGGCTGGACTTCGATCCCGAGCGAGAGATCATAGCCCTCTTAGGCACCAAAGAAGGCCTGTTTCATTGCCCCCTCGCCTTTATGGATCAAGGCGATACAGCACTGGTGCCCGATCCCGCCTATCCCGTTTACGGTCGGGCGGTGCATTTCTGCAACGCCTCACAGGTGAGGTTCCCCTTGAAGGAGGAGGACGGATTTCTCCCCGACCTGTCCGCTATACCAGAGGATACCTGGCTCAAGACCGAGATGATATTCCTCAACTATCCCAATAATCCCACCACGGCCGTCGCCGACCTTTCCTTCTTCGACGAGATTGTCGAGTACTCTCACCGCTACGACTTCATAATAGTCCACGACGCCGCCTACTCCGAGATAACCTATGATGGATACGTGTCGCCCTCGCTGCTTCAGGTGGCAGGAGCGAAAGATACATCGCTGGAGTTCCACTCCCTCTCCAAGACCTGCAATATGACGGGGTGGCGCATCGGCTTCGCCGCCGGTGGAGCTGATTTGATAGAATCCTTCGGCAAGATCAAGACCAACATCGATTCCGGAGTATTCAATGCCGTGCAACACGCAGCGATATCCGCCCTGGAGAACTCGCGGGATATCGCCGCAGACAACTGCCGCATCTACCAGCGCAGGCGGGACCTCCTCATAGAGGCCTTGCGCGATGTCGGATGGCGTGTTACCCCGCCCAAGGCTACACTATACGTCTGGATGAGTGTACCTGGTGGATATGATTCCGCCAGTTTCGCACGGGAACTGCTGGAAGAAGCCGACATTGTCGTAGTACCCGGCTCAGCCTATGGCGAATACGGCGA
Organism: Actinomycetota bacterium; assembly: GCA_034188985.1. GTDB lineage: Bacteria > Actinomycetota > Geothermincolia > Geothermincolales > RBG-13-55-18 > JAXHVT01. Next base: position 127,021 of record JAXHVT010000016.1, read on the forward strand.
GGGTTTCGTCAGGTTTTCGCTGACACTGCCCGATCAACGCCTGGAGGAGGGAGTAAGACGCATCAGGGAAGCTTTTTCGTAGACCGTCCATGGGCATGGGTTGAGCTCTTCAAGCGCCGGAACTTTGAGATAGATGTTTATATCGCGGACTTCTCCCCCCGCGAAAGTGAGGCCCGATCATCCGGATCGCTCTCAACGGGGAGGCGCGTTGCATAGTATCCAGTCATGGCGTTGCCCCGTGCCGCGGGGAGAAGCCCGTGTCGATGACATCCCGGGTATGCAATACTCGAAAGAGAGGTGAGTACTGCGTCGGAGAAAAGGGAGAATGCAAGCGATCTAGAGAAAGCTTTTCTGGTCGGGGTGCACTGGGGGTACAAGGGACAGGAAGAAGCCGAGAGGAGCTTGTGCGAGCTGCGCTCTCTGGCGGAAACAGCCGGCGCTATCGTGTTGGGCTCCGTGCTACAGACCCGTTCCAAGCCGGACCCGGCAACCCTTATGGGAAAAGGTAAACTGCGAGAACTCGCCCATGTCATGGACGAAAAGCAGCCTGACCTTATGATATTCGATCAGGAATTGACCCCTTCGCAGCAACGAAATCTTACGAACGAACTTCAAGTACCCGTTCTCGACCGGACAGCCCTTATCCTGGATATTTTCGCCCAGCACGCACATTCCAAAGAGGGAAAAGCCCAGGTGGAGATGGCCCAGCTCCGTTACACGCTTACCAGGTTATCGGGAAGGGGCTCCGACCTCAGCAGGCTGGGCGGAGGTATAGGTACCAGGGGACCCGGTGAAACCAAGCTCGAGGTGGACCGGCGCATGATTAACGCCAGGCTGAAAACCCTAGACAAAGAGTTGAAAAATCTCACGCGGGTACGGCGCACGAAACGCAAGAGGCGTGATCGACTCTCCGTTCCCAATTTCGCCCTGGTTGGATATACCAACGCGGGAAAGTCATCGCTTCTCAACGCCCTGACCGATGCTCATGTCCTGGTGGAGAACCAGCTTTTCTCCACACTGGATCCCATAACCAGGCGTGTCGAGCTTCCGGGAAACCGCAGGGCGGTCATAACCGACACCGTTGGCTTCATCAACCACCTTCCGCATCAGTTGGTCGAGGCTTTTAAGTCAACCCTGGAAGAGGTGGTGTACGCGGACGTTCTGCTTCATGTAGTGGATGCATCATCAAGCGATATAAAGGGAAAAATGAACGCGGTTGAAGAGGTGCTGGATGAGATAGGGGCCGGCGAAATAAATACGTTCTATATATTGAATAAAATCGACCTTCTGACGGACGAAGACCGCCGCGCCATCGTTAGGGACATGCCGGACTGCACCCTGACTTCTACCCTGAGCGGTGTAGGACTGGCCGAACTCAAGAGTAAGATGTCAGCCGGCCTGGCCTCACGTCAAACGTTGTATATCTTTCTACCCCATGGCCGCGGGGATCTGCTGTCACTCTTATATCAACGTGGCCAGGTGCTAAGCAGGCATACCCACGACGATGGTTTCCTGCTCGCCGTGGAGATACCGGAGAACCTGCGCGACCGCCTGGAGGAATACGTCGTAGACCAGAGCCGCATATCGCTCGAAGCGGGAACGGGCGAACCATATTCGGAATGAGTCAGCCTTTCGAAATCGCCGTGGCGACGACCATGAACGGTGAAGCGCCGGCCTTAAGGAGCACGGGTCACGCAAAGAGATGTACGATCGAAGCATTAAGATGTACGTCACACAGCTACGCCCCATCAGCCGTCCGGGGAAAGGCGTGATAACTCCCAGGATGTTAATATGGAATTGGTGTTAGAGAAAAGGGGGTAACTGCGATTTCAGATACCCAGCGACAAAAGGTAGACTACTTCGAATCCAGGAGGAGGGAGCTCCTCCTCCATATTCTCTTGTCCCTGGGTTTTCTGGCCTTGGCTCATCTGGACATGTTCAACGTAAACCTGGGGGGGGATATAAATTTCCTCGCCCTCTACATACTGTTTGCCGTTTACCTCGTTTACTCGATCATCTCCTACTTCTCTCATGAAACCCTGAGCTTATCCGGTTCGCTGTCGTGGCTCGCGGCGATGCTGGACGTTTTCAGCCTCTGCGCTGCCATATATATATGCGGGGGAGTGCAGAGCTACACCTATCTATTCCTGGGCCTGGTACCCTTGATAGGCGGAATCTACGGGGGGTACGGGGGTGCCTCGTACGCATGCCTGCTCTCCCTGATAGGTTTCACGTGTATCGTCATCTTCGATCGCTCGTATCCCGCGGGTTACAACGTGGCCCAAGCCGTGGCTGTGCGTTATGCCTACATCGTAGGCTCCGCTATCATGGACATATACATCGTCGACCTGCTCCTCAGGGACCGCAAGAGACTGCGGGTATTCTATGAGATCTCCCAGAGTTCGAGTAAAAGCCCGGCCCTGTACAACGTTTTGAAGGAGGTCACCCAACGCATGGCCGAAGTGTTGAAAGCGGAGGTAGCGGTGGTCTTCCTCTACAACGAAGAGAACGGCATACTCGAGGCTCAACTACCTACCCTAGGCCTCGATTATCTCAGTACAACCAGGCTACGCATGCACAAGGAATCATCGGGAGTACTGGAGCAGAGCTTCCGAGATAGCGCTTCGGTTCTGGTATCCCGTCGCCGTATAGGCCTCATGGACATCGAGCCTTTTGCGCCCGACTATAAGATATTCGATCTCGTTGCATGCCCCCTGGTTGCCCGCGGCAAGAACATCGGCCTGATAGTCCTGGCCAACAAGCTCAGCCGCAGGGGATTCACCCGCAGGGATCTCATCCTCACCGAACTCATGTCCCCCCATATCTCCATATTCCTGGACAACGCCCTTCTCTATCGCAGAAGCGAGGAAAAAGTTGCTCAGTTGACCAGCCTCATCAGGGTTGTCGACGCTATAGGCACCGTATCCAGCCTCGACCAGTTATATAACCTCGCTCTAGACGTTATCAGGGGCTTATTCGCAGTGGAAAAGGCCCTTATAAACATCATCAATCCGCAGACGGGGCTGCTGGATGCGGTACGCAGCCTGGGATTCAGCGAGGAATATATCACCAATCATTTTGATAGACCCTTCGAGAGAATAGATGATTGCTATGTCTTGAAAAACGACTCCACGTTCTTGAGCCCTGATATCTCCAACGACAACCGCTGCCCCAACCTTGTGGTGGACCCGGGAACAAGATCGGTACTCTGTGTACCTATCCGATCGGGGAAAAAGGTTTATGGAATTCTGCATATGGCCAGTCATTACGTCGGCGCCTTCGACGAGGAGGACGCCATCCTGGCCAATGCCATCGGGGAACAGATCGGTATGGCGGTGGAGAGCGCCCAGTTATTCGAAGAGATTAACCGGCTGGCCATCACCGACGGACTCACCGGACTCTATAATATACGCCACCTCAAGCGGGTCATGGGGGAGGAGGTAAAGAGATCCCTGCGATACAAGAGGCCCCTTTCATTCATAATGCTGGATATCGACTACTTCAAGTACTATAATGACAACCACGGCCATCCCCAGGGGGACCAGATACTGCGCATGCTCTCTGGGCTCCTGCAGCAGAATACCAGGGACGTTGATACCGTTTTCAGGTATGGGGGAGAGGAGTTCTCGGTGATCATTCCGGAGGTAGCCAAGCAGGAGGCCTATTCCATGGCCGAACGTATCCGCCGTGTTATCCAGGATCACTTGTTCCCCTACGATGAAGAGCAACCCGGGGGCAATCTCACCGTAAGCATGGGCGTCGCCAGCTTACCCGAGGACGCACTGTCCGGAGACGAACTGATCGACAAGGCCGACCGCGCCCTGTACCGCGCCAAGCAGACCGGACGAAACAGGGTTTGCCTCTATTCCACCGACCTGGACGCATCCGTGGTCCAAGGGCAGGGACGATTTCCCGACATGGAGGCGGATCATCAGGCAGGAGTCGATACGAGCACGGATTACCTGGCGTGGCAAGATGAATCGGAGAGGGAAAGCGGTAATTGAAGATCCGTCCGGCCACGGTGATGACCGCCTTACGCGGCTGATCTCCACCGTCCCGTGGATAACTCCAATCAACGCGCATCCAACCAGAGACATTTTTAGCAAACCCCGGCATCCCCTCTTGCCGTAAACACGAATCAGGCTTTTATTCTGGAGATAGATGCCGGGATACAGGGGTTATTAGAATTATATCGATAAGGTAACTGTGGACATAGCTTGGGTTATACCAGCACATACCGCTTGATGTCCAGACCGCCTATAAACCCCGGAGTAATCGCGGACTTCTACTGGACGGGAGGAAAGACATGCCCTGGACAGCGATTCCAGGACCCTTGGCACTGAAGGTATAAATCTATAAAATAAACCAAGAACGGGATGTGGCGCAGCTTGGTTAGCGCGCTTGACTGGGGGTCAAGAGGTCGCCGGTTCAAATCCGGCCATCCCGACCAGTAATTATGGGCGGGACTGGCTTTTCCGCCCTTTAACGTTGGATCAATTCCTAAGGTATATGGAGGTTTAAAGTGATACGGAGAAACCTGGCTAATTTCTTTACCTGTCTGCGTATCGCCTTGATACCGGTGATACTGTGGCTGGTCTTCACCGCCTCAACGCGAGAGTCGGCCGACGCCAGCCATGCATGGGCTTTGGGCGTATTTCTTTTCGCGGCCCTTACCGACTTCATAGACGGCCAACTGGCGAGACGCCTTGATATCATCACCGAGTTCGGGAAGCTTGTGGACCCCCTGGCGGACAGACTCCTGGTGATCTCGGTATTGGTCGCCCTCATGTGGCGGGATTTCATACCCATATGGATGGGCGTGCTCATCGTGGCCAGGGATGTTTTCCTCCTCATAGCTGCACCCATGGTGGGAATAACCGACAAGGAAACACGGGAAAAACTCGCCGTTCACTGGACGGGAAAGGCGGCCACCGCCCTTCTCTTCGTGGCCATCTGCATCTTCATACTTTTTAACCTTCCCGGAGAAGTCAACCTGGTAGGCTTCATCATCTTTTGTATAGGTATCTTCTTCTCTTACCTGAGCGGTTTCATATATATCAGGAGGGGTATAAAGTTGATTAGAGGTCAAGAGGTGATTTTGCCATGAGCCCCTCTAGCCGCCGGGAGGAAGATTCATCCTACGCGGTCAGGATAAGCTGGCTTGGACATGCCATGTTCATCGTGGAAGACAATTCCGGGCACCGGCTGGTAACCGATCCCTATGACGATCACGTGGGTTATCCCTTGCCGGACATCGAGGCGGACATAGTGCTCGTAAGCCACGATCATCTCGATCATTCCAATGTCGCCATAGTAAAAGGAGACCCCACTGTCGTGCGCAATCCGGAATCGATGCAGATCGAGGACATCGCCATAGAGGGATTCCCCACCTATCACGATGCCAGCGAGGGGTCCGAAAGGGGCGACAACATCGTATTCCGCTGGAGAATGGAGGGCTTGACCTTCGTTCATCTCGGGGACATCGGACACCTGATGGAGAAGAGTCTGGCGGAGGAACTCTCGGGTATAGACGTGTTGTTCGTTCCGGTGGGAGGTACTTTTACTATCGATGACGCACAGGCAGCCGAGACGGTTGAGGCACTGAAGCCTCGCATTGCCATACCCATGCATTTTAAGAACGACGCCTGTGGCTTCCCCATAAAAACCGTACAACCTTTCCTGTCACGCTTCTCGAGTGCTGCAAAGCTAGGAAAGCCGTCTGTACGCGTTTCCGGGCAGGATCTGCCCGAACCCACCCGCGTGTTGGTCCTGGATTACATGTCATGAAAGGTGACCGGTCGAGAAAGGCGGGCATGAAGGCGGTTATCATGGCGGGGGGGCAGGGTACCAGGCTCCGGCCCCTGACCAGCAACCAGCCCAAACCGATGCTGCCGGTGGTCAACCTTCCCATGATGGAACATATTGTGAAGCTGCTTACCGGGCACGGCTTCGAGGACATGGTGGTAACCCTTCAGTTCCTGCCCACCTTCATAAGCAATTACTTCGGAGACGGAGGCGACTGGGGCGCTTCCATACATTACTCCACCGAGAACATGCCCTTGGGTACTGCTGGCAGCGTCAAGTACGGTTCCACCTACGTCGACGATACCTTTCTGGTCATCAGCGGTGACGCACTGACCGACATAGATCTGGACAGGGTGGTAGAATATCACCGCAGCAAAAAGGCGCTGGCCACCCTCACTCTTATCCGGGTGGAAAATCCACTGGAATTTGGCATAGTTGTTACCGACGCCGATGGGCGTATCGAACGGTTTCTCGAGAAGCCCAGTTGGGCTCAGGTATTCAGCGATACCATCAACACCGGAATCTACGTACTTGAACCTGAGGTTCTCGACTTCATACCGGAAGGTCAATCCTTCGATTTCTCCAAGGACCTCTTCCCCCTGCTGCTGGAGCGGGGATTCCCGCTTTACGGTTACGTAGCCGAGGGCTACTGGTGCGATATAGGCAACTTCGAGCAGTATATGCGGGCTCATAAGGACATACTCGATCACGGCATCGATATCGATCCTCCGGGTTTTCGCATGGCGGAGAACGTCTGGGTGGGCGAGGGAGTAGAGATAGAGGAAGGTGCCGAGCTCAGGGGACCTGTCATCCTGGGCGACCACTGCAAGGTGGAGAAGGGGGCGTTGATAAGGGAATACTCCGTCCTGGGCCATAACGTGGTGGTCAAAAGAGACTCCTTCGTGCACCGGGCTGTTATCTATGACAACTCCTACGTGGGCACGGGTTGTCATCTGAGGGGCTGCATGGTGGGCAAGAACTGCGACCTCAAGGACAACGTGCGGCTGGAGGAGGGTGTAGTGGTCGGAGACGAATGCCTGGTCGGGGATAATGTACTGGTTAATCACGATGTGAAGATCTATCCCTTCAAGACCATAGAGGCCGGCGCTACCGTCAACACCAGTATAATCTGGGAGTCCAAGGGCCTACGCACCCTCTTCGGAAAAAAGGCGGTTTCCGGCATCATGAACATAGACGTTACCCCGGAACATGCCATGAGGATTTCCATGGCCTATGGATCAAATCTGCCCATGGGCTCTACCGTTGTAACCTCCAGGGACGCTTCCAGGTCGTCACGTACCATCAAGAGAGCGGTAATAACAGGGCTCAACGCCGCCGGCGTCAACGTCGCCGACCTCGAGACATCGCCGGCGCCAGTCAATCGTTATGCCATAGGGGCGGAGCGCGCGGTGGGTGGGGTCGACGTCCGCATATCGGCTTTTGACCCCCAATCCATAGATATCCGTTTCTTCGACGATGAGGGGATAGACATATCGGAGGCCAGGCAGAGGGATATCGAGAAGGTCTTCTACCAGGCTAACTTCCGGCGCGCCTTCGTGGACGAGATCGGCGCCATCGTGTTCCCGCCCCGCGTTCTGGAGATGTACAGCAAATCGCTGCTTTCGGAATTGGAACTGGCTCGCCTGCGTGATAGGCGCTTCAGGGTCGTAGTCGATTACGCCTTCGGCAGTGCAAGCCTGATCATGCCATCGATATTCGGCAATATGGGCTGCGATGTTCTCAGCCTAAACAGCTACACGGACGAGAAGAGGGTTACCCTGGACCCCGAGGAATTGAGCTCCTGTCTTAGAAACCTCTCCAACCTGGTGAAAACCTCCGAGGCCGATCTGGGTGTACTGATAGATAACGCCGCGGAGAGGATATATCTCCTTGACGAGAAGGGACGTCGTATACTTCCACAGTCCGCCCTCATCTTGTTCGTGAAGGTGCTGTGCGAGAAGGGCAAGAGGGGAAGCATAGCCGTACCCGTGAGCGTCTCGTCCTTGGTGGACAGGATAGCCCTGGGTTGTGGAAATCAGGTTATACGCACCAAGGTCAGCAGAAGCGAGCTGATGAAAGCCTCCCTGGGCGAGGACGTCTTTTTCGCAGGTGCTGGGGGTGGGGGATACATTATTCCCTCTTTCCTGCCCACCTATGACGCCATGGCCAGCACCGCTATCCTCCTTGACGCCTTGTGCATATCCGATAAATCCCTTTCATCGCACGTAGACGAGCTTCCCGAAGTGCACGTGCTCTCCGAGGAGATACCGGCATCCTGGGAGCAGAAGGGACTGATAATGAGGCGCCTGGTGGAGGAAATGCAGGATTACAGCCTGGAGCTCATTGACGGCGTGAAGGCGATATTTGACGACGAGGCCTGGATACTTATTCTCCCCGACCCCGACGAACCCACCCTCCACCTGATATGTGAAGCGGATGAAGACGACAGGTCGGCACGCATAATCCGCGAGTTTTCGGACAGGATAATGGGGATACTAATGTAAGACAGGCGTCAGGCCCGGACATCAGTAGATATCCGAGCACAGACCCACTGGGAACAATACAGGCGTCAGGCCCGGACATCAGTAGATATCCGAGCACAGACCCACTGGGAACAATACAGGCGTCAGGCCCGTAATGGAATACAAAGGGACCCCACAAGGAGGTGAAGAAGGTGCCCATAGGCTTCGAGGCATACAGCGCCCTACTGATAACCGATATGCTCAACGATTTCGTCAGGGAGGAGGGCTCGCTTCAGGTGCCCAGTGCTATAGGGATAGTACCCTTCCTCGAAGAGATACTGAAGGAGGCCAGGGATCGGGGTATACCAGTAATATTCCTTAGCGATACCCACCGTAAAGACGATAAGGAATTCAGGCATTGGCCTCCCCATGCCGTCGAGAACACCTGGGGAGGAGAGGTGATAGAAGAACTCCGTCCCCGGCCGGAAGAGCACATCGTAAAGAAGCGGCGCTACAGCGCATTCTTCGGGACCGACCTGGATATAATGCTGAGGGAACTCGGTGTCAGCAAGATCTATCTCACGGGCGTTCTTACAAATATATGCATACTGATAACCGCCGTCGACGCGGTTATGCACCATTACGAGGTGGTAGTGATACGGAACGGCGTAGCCTCCTTGAGCGATGAGGTTGATGAGTTCGTGTTGCAGCAATTGGAGGAAGTCTTCAAGGTCGAGGTCACATGAAGGAGGGCTGAAGATGTTCCACGTCGCCTCCAACGACGAGATATTGCGAGGCCGGGTCACCGACGTATATTTCACCAACGTCGTAAAAGCCCTGCAGCATGTGGGAAAGAACCCCCGTGTCGCCGCGGAGGTGAGAGCCGGAGGTCTGCCTGAGAATTGGAGATGGGCGGTTTTCTCGGGACTCGAGGAAGCGGTCGGGCTCCTCGAGGGCAAGGAGATCGACATGTATTCCGTACCGGAGGGAACCATGTTCGAACCGGAAGATACCCTGCTTATTCTGGAGGGTCCCTATCTGGAGTTCGCAGTGCTGGAGACCGCCCTCCTGGGCTTTCTGTGCCAGGCCTCTGGTGTTGCCACCAAGGCATCCCGATGCAGGCTGGCGGCCGGAGATCGTACGCTATTGAGCTTCGGTGCCCGGCGCATGCATCCCGCCATATCCCCCATGATTGAACGCAACGCTTTCATAGGTGGCTGTGACGGCGTGTCCGTGGTCACCAGCGCCGAATTGATAGGGGAGAATCCCGTGGGTACCATGTCTCATTCCCTCATGCTCTGCCTTGGAGACGAAAGAGAGGCCTTCCTGGCCTTTGACGCTATCGCCGATCCGGACGTCAAGAGGGTGGCCCTGATAGACACCTTCCAGGACGAGAAATTCGGGGCCCTGACGGCTGCTGAGGTCCTTGGCGACAAGCTCTTCGCCGTTCGCCTGGACACCCCGGCATCCCGCCGCGGCAACTTCCTCAAGATAATGCGTGAGGTAAGATGGGAACTCGATATGCGAGGCTTCACTCAGGTCAAGATCTTTCTCAGTGGTGGGCTAGACGAATATGACATACTTCGGCACAACCCCTATGCAGATGCCTACGGTGTCGGTACCTCCATCTCCAATGCGCCGGTCGTGGATTACTCCTTCGATATCGTTGATGTGGAGGGCGAGCTCCGTTCCAAGCGCGGCAAGATGTCGGGGAAAAAACAGACCTGTAGATGTCTCGACTGTGGCAAGACCTTCCTCGTCCCCTGGGACAGCGAGCCCGTGTCCTGTTCATGCGGGGGAGACACCAAACCGCTTCTGGTCGAGTACCTGGAGAAGGGCGTCAAGGTACGGGGTCTTCCCTCTCCTCAGGACATCCGGGAACATGTCCTCGCGCAACTGCCGGATCGCGAACTGGAAACCGAGGGATAACCCGCGGCAGACATAAGGAGTTCCCCCGCATGGCATCGCACTTTGATCACGACGTCCTCTCCAGGCGTTGGAGGCTCATAGAAACAACGGCGTGTGAGGGCAGCAGGAATATGGCGATCGACCAGACCCTCCTGGAGTCGGCCGAGGCGGAAGGGGCCAGGTTTGTTCCCACCCTGAGATTCTACCGCTGGTCTCCGCCCGCGATCTCCCTGGGCCGTTTTCAGGATATCTCTGATATTGACGTTGATGCCTGCTCCAGCAAGGGTATCGACGTGGTACGCAGACCCACGGGGGGCAAATGCATACTGCACCTCGACGACTTCACGTACAGCCTGGTGCTTGCACCGGACATCGGCCTGCCTGATAACGTGGTGGAGGCTTACACCTTGCTGTGCCAGGGTATCGTGGAATCCCTGCGACGGCTGGGGCTTAACGCAGTTATACAATCGCGTATGAGTGACGACTACTCCAGCGGGGGAGGGGCCTGTTTCTCCGCCGTAACCCAGGCCGACCTGGAATGCGACGGGCGCAAGATATGCGGTAGCGCACAGGTGCGCCGCTCGGGAGCCGTCCTACAACACGGCTCCATTCTCATGGTAGACAATTCCCGCCTGCTCTTTGATCTTCTGAGTTATCAGGGACGGGAACGGAGAGAGAGGGCATTGCGCGACTACCGACAGCGGTGCGTCGATTTGAACTCACTGGGTTGTCGTGCCTCATGGGATGATATCGCGGCATGCTTCAAGGATGGCTTCAGCCACAGCTTCGACATCGAGCTTGAAAGCGGCCGTCTTACCGGTGGGGAGGAGGCCGGTATATCCATGCTGGAAAAGACCTACTCCTCAAGGGACTGGCTGATGGGAACCACCTCACATGGGTACCGCTTATCTTGAATAGCACCATCGAGATATTTGACGAGGTCTTATAGTGAGCTGAATATTCTGTTAAAATGGTTACACTTCCTTTCGCTGTTCTTAAGGAGGGTTGTCGATGAATCGGGAAAACAAAAAAGGCCAGGAGGTTCCTCCACATGAGGTTTACATAGACTACAGCAGCAATAACGACGATGAACTCAGGCGAATACTCGAGGAACTCTTGAAAGAGGAAAAGAAGATCTCCTATCAACGCCGTGTTCTGCATGGTAAGATCGATATTCTCCGCGCTGAACTGGTTCAAAGAAAGAAAAGCGGCTTGAGAGAGGGTAAGACGATAATAAGCGATGAGGACATCGCCAGGCTGAGCGAGATCCTGGCTGGGGAAGCCCTTGGAATCTCCGACAACGATCCCACCGTGGATTGACGCAAGGCACTAACCCTAAATGTGAAGTTTCTCTTTAAATTTATCCCGATCCATATTATAGTAGATATCGTTCTTCCACATGAACTCGGGAGGAGAGATACAGGCTATACGGTATACATCTGTAGATGAGCCGTCGGGTAAAGTGCGGGTAAACCATCGGACGTAACATGCTGAGTGGATTACCCATACTTCGAGGCACAAAGCCAGGATTTCGATATCCCCCGGGGTGAAGCGCCTCGATCCGGAATTGGTCGGAATACCCGATGCAATGGTGTCGATAATCGCTGCTTCCAGGAGGTGGATTGCGTGTTCTGTACAAAATGCGGCCACTATAATCCCGAGAGTAGCATCTATTGCGCTCGTTGCGGGGCATACCTGGATAAAACCAGTACCGAGGCCGGCGGAACCACAGTGGGATTGACCGCCATTGAGTCAGAGGGCGAGGAGGAAATAGAGGTAACGCCCCCGCTCGAACCCCTGGAGGAGGGGAGCGCGTTGCTGGTTATCAAGAAAGGGCCCGATGCGGGCATGCGCTTCACCATAAACAGGGATGTCATCGGCATTGGCAGGCATCCTGAAAGCGATATCTTTCTGGACGATATCACCGTATCCCGCCGCCATGCCGAGATACGTCGTAGCGGAAACGATTACACCCTCGTAGACACCGGATCCCTGAACGGAACTTACCTGAACCATGACCGCATCGAGGACTCGATACTCCAAAGCGGTGATGAAATACAGATCGGCAAGTTCAAGCTTCTGTTTTTTACCGGCTAGAGGAAAACGGAGTCAGTATGGAAAACGACAACGTGGAGAAACTGAAGGGCATGATGAGTATCGGAGATTTACTAAAATCTCTCAAAAGTGAATTCCCCGAGTTGACCATCAGTAAGATCAGGTTCCTCGAGAGTGAAGGTCTTATAAGCCCGGAGAGAACCCGGTCGGGATATCGCAAGTTCAGCCAGGCGGACACGCAGCGCCTTCGCTTTATCCTCAAACTTCAAAAGGAAAAATATCTACCCCTCAAGGTAATACGGGAGAAAATAGGCGAGCTGGAGAGCGGCAAGGCGAGGGCGGGAGATCTCGTGCCGGGCATGGTGGGTTCTCTGGAGATGGGCGAAGAGCTGGCAACATATAATAACGCCACCATTCTCAAGGAGAACATCGCCCAGGTTCTGGATGTACCCCTATCCTTTATCGAAACCCTCGAAGACTACGGGCTCATATCCTCACACGAGGGAGATGAAGGACCCTATTTCGATAAAACGGATGTCAAGATACTCCGCATAGCCAAGGAATTCTCACGCTATGGACTCGAGCCCCGCCACATGCGCATGTACGAGAATCTCACCGATCGTGAGGCCATGGCCTTCGAGCAGATCATCATGCCCGCGTTAAAATCGAATGACGCCGAGGCTAAACGACGGGCCCTGGACAACCTGCTGCAACTGGTCAATCTCTCAAGGGAACTCAAGGACCTGCTGCTCAAGAACCGCGTCAAGGAGCATTTCCTGAGATCGAACCAGCCGATCCCTTTCTAAAAGTGATACCCCCGGGAGAGCATATATTCTTTATGGCCGATCGCATGCTGGGAAGACTGGTCCGCTACCTTCGCATGATCGGCTATGATGTCGCTTACCCACCAACTTGTCCCGATTCACGCCTTATCGCCATGGCACGCTCGCAGGGGAGAGTGCTTCTAACCTGTGATCGCGGTATAACCCGCAGGATCAGCGCCTTGATGGGGAATCCGCAGGTAGTCGAGATAAAGGCCGCCAATGTGGCCCAGCAGATCGCCCAATTGGCAGCGGAAAAATGGATTGAACGCGTATACCATCCACGATGTGCCTCGTGTAACACCCCTCTTAGAGCCATAAGCCCTATGGAGGCGAGGCATCTTCTTCCACCTTTCACTATGGCCACACAGATCTCATATATCTTCTGCCCCTGCTGCAACATGGTATTCTGGCGGGGTAGCCACTGGAGGCATTTCATGAATACAATATCCCTCGCACTGTCGGCCTCGCCCGAGAGGTAAGCGGGAGCATCCCCGCGTCCCGCCAGCGCTGAAGACCCGGGATGTTGTGTACCATATATTGCTATACGATGATTGACACCAGTTATTCCTGGTCTTAGAATTTTCATCTGGGACCGTCTTTCTATCGACATGGTTATCATCCCACGGCACCACACATTGTACGCGAGAGGCATTGATGCGGAGGAGTCAGTTGCTCTTTTTTACGGAACTCCTGGAGCGCAGGGTATTGGACAGCCAGAGGAGAGCGGCGGGAAAACTCCATGATATCGGTATGGAGTTGACCGGGAGCTTTCCCAAGAGCAAGTTCCTGGTGGTTACGCGAACCAGACGTGGCCGCAGGGAGACGGTTGCCGTTCCCTGGGATTGGATATCCTCCCTGGACGCCATGGGCGTGGTTATCGATCGTGAACGCGACGAGATATGGGGAAGCAAATACGATCGATCGGGTCTTTCACTGGCCCGTAACCTTCTCGATCGCCAGATCGTTGATCTCCACGGCAATAAGGTTGTGAGGGTTAACGATCTGCGCCTTTCGGAATCTAATTCACACCTCGTTCTCACGGGCGTCGATGTCAGCCAGAAGGCCCTGCTGCGGCGTCTGGGCTTCGAGAAGACCCTGTCCAAGCTGTTGCAAGTGATCGGGGTTGAATTGCCGGACAGGACCATACCGTGGAACTACGTGGCCCCGCTGGAGGTGCAGCAGCACGATCTCAGGCTTACCGTGACCCAGTCCCAGCTATCTGGAATGCACCCGACTGATATCGCCGATATTATCGAGCAGCTCGAACCCTATCACCGCGAACGCCTTCTGGATCTCTTCAGCGAGATAAGAGCTGCAGAATCCATCTCCGAAGTCGAATCCGGCAAGCAGGCGGCCGTCATTGAGGATCTTCCCGAGACCAGGGCCTCCAACCTCCTGGAGATAATGGCACCTGACGAGGCGGCAGATATCCTGGCAATACTTCCCAGGGATAAAGCGGAGCGCCTGTTGAACATAATGGGGGTCGAGGAAGCAGGCATCATTCGCGAACTTCTTGGTTACAGGAAGGATAGCGCGGGTGGACGCATGACACCCGAGCTGTTGACCATCCCGAGCCACTATACCTCACGGGAATGTATCCAATTCCTGCGCCGTAAAGCCCCGGACGCGGAGACGTTTTATTACCTGTACGTGGTGGATGACGAAGGAAGGCTGAAGGGGGTCGTGTCGCTTCGCGATCTGCTTACCTCACCTGCGGATAGGAGTGTTGAGGACTTCATGAATCGTGATGTCCTGGCGGTAGGCATCGATGACGACCAGGAGTTGGTGGCTGACACCATGAGACGCTATAATTTTCTTGCCCTACCGGTAGTGGATGACGCCAACATGATCAAGGGGATCATCACCGTCGATGATATGATCGATGTTTTAAGAGAGGAGGCTATAGAAGACCTCTCCCGCCTCGGCGGCCTGGAATTGGTCGAGGAAGGAGCGCCACCTTCAATTGGGTCCAGGCTTCCCGCCATGGCCGTAACCCTCCTGGGTGGCATGGCGGCAGCCCTGCTTCTCTCCGCATTTGAGAATCGGCTCATATACCTAATACCCATTATCTTTTTCCTGCCCCTGGTTCTCAGGGCCTCCCAGGATATCGGGGTATTCTCGCAAGCCGTCGTACTGGAAGAGATAGGGGGTAAAGAGCTGGGAGGGCGAGATATTCTGGCCATGGCATGGAAGGAGCTGAGGGTGGTGCTGCTGCTTTCGCTGGGCCTCGGCCTGGCTGGAGGGTTTATCACCACCCTGTGGGAGGGGTATCTCCGCTTTGGTATCGTTGTCGGCCTGACGTTGGCCGTGACCGTTCTCTTAGGAACCGCGGTCGGGATATTTACACTCCTTATTTCCAGCCGCTTCAAGGGCGAGCTGCGTTATACCCAGGCTCGTTTCTCCTCGCTGCTCACAGGCCTGGCGACCCTGGCCATATACCTGGGGTTCACGACGGCCATCCTCTGATTAAAGGCTCGGGTAATGCAAAGCCCCCCTCTGTCTGCTAAACTCCTTTTTGATGAAAAGATCATTCAACGATGAAGGCACTCAAAACGCGGCACAGAGGCACGATGATCTGGAGAAACGCATAAAAGAGCTTCGCAAACGCAAGCGCCGCGAAAAAAAGCTGGCCAAGAACCATATTCTGAGGCTGTTGCCCGCGATTCTCCTGATCCTATTTTTCACGTTATGTCTCAGCACCAGCCTGTTCACTCTTTTCAGCGTCGGTGGGAACGAGAACTATCTCACACTGCTATTGCCAGCCAGCAATATCTCCGAGGTCGAGGATCTTATCCTGAAACCAGGCCAGATCGAAGAACCGGACCCGCCGGCGGCTGCGGCCTTTCTCATGGACCCCGAAACGGGCGAGGAACTCTATGCGAAGAACGCCGACCAGCCCCTGCCCATGGCCTCCACAACCAAGATCATGACCGCCGTAGTGACAATGGAAAACGCCGATATGAACGAGAGCGTTACCATCAGCGAGAACGCCAGCTCCGTAGGCGAGTCATCCGTGTGGTTGGAGGCGGGAGAGACCCTCAGCATCGAACAGCTCCTATACGCTCTTTTAGTGCAATCCGCCAATGACGCCGCCACGGCCCTGGCCGAATACGTTGGGGGCTCTGAGGAAGCTTTCGTCAAGATGATGAACCAGAAGGCAGCTGAATTGGAGCTCGAAAACACGCACTTCGTCAATCCCCACGGCCTGGACCAGGAAGACCACTACAGCAGCGCACATGATCTAGCATATACCGCCGCCTACGCCATGCGGGATCAGACGTTTGCAGACATCGTTGTCACAGACGGCTACCAGATACCCTGGCCGGGCAATCCCTATCCCAGGGTTCTGGAGAACCACAACCGCCTCCTGCAGATGTATCCCTACGGCACGGGCATCAAGACCGGATATACAAACAACGCCGGCAGGTGTCTGGTTGCCTCGGCACGCAAAGACGGGCGTGAACTGATCTCCGTCATCCTCAACTGCGATGATTACTGGAACCAGACCATAAGCCTCATGAACTACGGATTCGATTCCTTCGCCAGGGTGGAATTCTCCTACATGGGACACCCGCTGGCCGCGGTGACCGTGGGCATGTTTCCCAGCCGTGAGGTAAACGCGGTAGCCATGTCGGATATGATCCTGACCGTACGAAGGGATCGTCTCGACGCCTGTCTCCAGGCCCGGGCTTATTATCGCGAATGGCTCCCTTATCCTGTGATGGGCGGCCAGGAAGTAGGATATATGGTGGTGGGGGAGGGAGGGTATTGTGAAAAAAGCGCTGCCCTGATAAGCGATGCCTGCCGCCTCAAACCAAATCCACTGGTCCGTTTCTTCAGTTTCGTCGGCGATGTTTTAGGTTTATGGTGGAAGGGGATAAAGCTCATAATCCCCGGAGTGTAAATCGAGTGATGCAGGGGGGCAGGGCGATGCGTTTCGATTTCGCCGGAGATATCGTATTCAGCGAAGATCAGATATCGGGGCGGGTGAGAGAGCTGGCCGGGCAGATGACCGGCTACTACGTGCAGGCCTACGAAGAGGGGACGCCGCTTACGATTGTAAGCGTACTTAAAGGTGGTTTCGTTTTTCTCGCCGACCTCATAAGATGCATGGACCTCGATATAAGAGTTGACTTCATGGCCATATCCAGCTACCGCGAGTCAACTCGCTCCTCCGGGGCAGTCAAGATCGTCAAGGACCTCTCACAGGGGATTTACCGCAAGCATGTACTTCTGGTAGAGGATATCGTGGACACCGGGCTAACGCTGAGTTACATACTTCGCAACCTTACCTCGAGGGAACCCGCCGATATCAAAGTATGCACCCTGTTGGACCGGGCTGTGCGGCGCATCGCGCCGCTGGAAATAGACTTCGTGGGCTTTCAGGTGGGAGAGGATTTCCTGGTGGGCTACGGCCTCGATTACCATCAGCAAGGGAGAAACATGCCCTACATATGCCGGCTCGAATCCTCCTTTCTCCATCACATCTCGCCCTGAAGTCTCGATCCGGCCGTACGATCAAAAGGCCATGCACGTCGACAACCCCTCAGGTACAATAGATTATAGGCCATTTGACAGTCACGGAAGGGTACTATAGTTTAACTTTGTTACAAGTAGGGAGTGATGGCAGTGGTCGAATTGACTTTGATAGGCGTAAGAGTTGAGCTTCCAGCCAACCAGCCTATAGTCCTGCTCAAAGAGAGGGAGGGCGACAGGTTTCTTCCCATATGGATCGGGGCCTTCGAGGCTACCGCCATCGCTTTTGCACTTCAGGGCATCGAGACCGCCCGGCCCATGACCCACGACCTCATGAAGAACATCATGGATCAGTTGGGCGTCTCCATGAAGAAAGTGGTCATCTCCGATTTGAAGGAGGGTACCTTCTACGCGGATATCACCCTCATGCACGAAGGAAAGCCCTTCAACATAGATGCCAGACCCAGTGACGCCATCGCCCTCGCGGTAAGAACGGGGGTAACCATCTATTCCGACGAGCATGTTCTCAACGAGGCCAGCGTTTTCATCCAGAACGAAGACGAGGATGAAATAGAGCGCTTCCGGGATTTCCTCAAGGATGTCAAACCCGAGGATTTCAAGTAAGACCGGAGGTTTTTCACGCCTTAGAATACGGGATCCACGCTATCGTCGCTTCTCCCTTCATCGGCTCCGCCTATGCGCATCCGAGTTATTCGAGCACTCCTTATATAGCCCGCATTCCTCATATTGAAACTCAAAGGACTTTAAGCTCTCTTTGTAAGCTCTCTTTGCTTGAAAAATATCGTAACAGCACTTATGGCGATATGGCTACCTCGAGAGGAGAA
>JAXHVT010000017.1:0-6221 GCA_034188985.1 Actinomycetota bacterium
GATCAGCATCCCCAGGATGCGGGAGATGCTGCCCATGCTGCTGGTGGGCTGGGGAGCCTACCTGGGAGCGATATCACGCTTTGAATATCTTCTCGTGGAGAAGCCGATCGAGGCCATCCCCCGCGCCCTGACCAATTTCGTGGGGGTAATACTCTCGGTGATCATAGGGCTTCTGCTGGCCGTCCTGCTGCACTTCCTGGTCCTGTCACCCAGACAACAGAAGGTGGCGGCCGAGACGCCCGCGCCGCCCGAGATAACCGAGAGTTAGGTGGTGATGGATATGCGCAGACTTAGAAGATACCTGATGGTTATGGGCGCCACGGCACTTATCGTATCCCTGGCCATGGTCCTGCCCGCGGGAGCGCAGTTCACTAACAGTAATGTCAAGGTCTGGGACTACGAGCTGGTTATAGCCGACACCAACTCGGCCGGCGAGGTGGAGAAGATCCAACTTGTGGACTGGCTGGCCCTGAGAGGAGACGGTACCGTAGACGTCAGGGAGGCCAAGATCCTGGACGAGAAGACCGGCTGGCAGGGGGTGCACAGCTTCACCACCCCCACGGACGACGGCGCGTACATCGAGTGGAGCGACCTCAAGGTCGACGGCGACACCAACGTTGTGGCCAGCACAAAGTACTCAGAGGAAATGGTGGAGGAATCCAGGAAGATGATCCCCCTGGACCTCGACTACAAGTACTGGTTCGACGGCGAGAGTATCGAGAACCTGGACAAGATAACCGGCAAGAGCGGTCATTTCAAGCTGGAGCTCAAGATGACCAACAACAGCGAGGAGATGACGGCGGTCGAGTACGAGGACCCGGAAACGGGCGAGATGATCGATACCGAGATCGAGACCTACCTGCCTATGGTCATCATCCCCTACGATTGGTACTTCGACAACACCGTCTTCTTCAACATGGAATGCGACGAAACCGGGCTCATATTCTGGATGCCCGACTTCTACCAGGTGGGCTGGTCCATTCCCCTCTTCCCCCCGGCCACGGAGAAGAGCCACACCATCTGGGTGGAGGCGGACGTCAAGAACTTCCGCATGCCCACCCTGACCCTGCCGGTTGCCTTCGTTTTCCCGGAGAGCAACCAGTTGGATCCCCTGCCTATATTCAAGGCGGGCCTGGAGGAGCTTTTCGAGGGCGTGAAGCAGTTGGACGAGGGGCTTGTGCAAGCCGCCGAGGGCATTGGAAGCCCGGGCACGGCGGACACCCTACTCTACGGCATAAGCCAGGTGGACAGCGGCCTGGCCCAGATGAACAGCGCCACGGCGGGCTTGCCCTACGCCAAGTCCAACCTGGACAACCAGTTGATACCCGGAGTGGCCTTCGCGGCGTCCAATATCGGCTCCGAGGGTACACCCGATACCCTGCTCTACGGCACCAGCGAGGTCACCAGCGGCCTGCAGGGAGTCAAGGCCGGAATCGGCACCACCACTTCCGACAACACCCTGCTCTGGGCCTGTGCGGCCATGCAGGCAGGCCTAAACGAACTGGCCTCGGGTGCCAACGACATGATAACGGGTATCGACGCTCAGCTGCTCCCCGGCCTGGGCCAGATCCTGGGAGGCCTGCAAACGATAAGCGCCGGGCTGGGCACCAGGGGAACAACAAAAACCATCATCTGGGGCCTGGACCAGATATCTCAGAGCTGCGCCGCAGCGGGTCCTCTCCAGACGGCTTTGCAGGGAGCACTTCAACAGCTTACCGTACCAGCTGGAGGTACTTTGCGAGATTACGTTGATAATACCGGGGGTCTAACTGGGGCGCAGACAGCAACGATAGATGACTATATAGATAACGCATCTTACGGGATTGCTACTGTTATGCTGACTCCGGCACTAGGCGGCATACAAACTATATACACAAGCCTGGAAACCGCCACGCCGAACCCCATAATACCAAGCCTTGAAGCGATCAAGGGAAACACCGACACCCTGTTGATACCGGGAGTGACCCAGGTCATAGGCGGGCTGGATAATCCCACCGGGGTGCCCCAGCCGGGGATCAAGCAGGGTCTACAGCAGATCGTGGTGGGGGTCGGCAGCGCGACCACCCCGGATACCCTGCTCTTCGCCCTGGACCAGATTACCATGGGCCTCAACTCCATCACGGCGGGAATCGGGGACGCCAGCGTGCCGGATACCATGCTCTTCGGCCTGTCCGCGGTCCAGAACGGCCTGCACCAGTTGAAGGCCGGGCTGGCCAGCGGCGATCCCAACAACCCGGGTATCCAGGAGGGCCTGGTGCTGATATCCAGCGGCCTGGGCACGGCCATCGCCGGCATCGGCAGCGCGGCTACACCGGACACCCTGCTATACGGCACCAGCCAGATAGAGGGCGGTCTGGACGAGATGAAGACCGGCCTGGAGGGCGCCACCGAGGAGGGTACCGCTCTCATGATAGAGGGCCTGATGGACAACCTGATCATGCTCAACCTCAGCGACGCCGAGGTGGAGGCGGTGGCTATGAGAGGCGAGGAGTTCGACCACTTCTTTGCCGAGGCCGAGGATACCGAGCAAAACCAGGTGCGCTTCGTCTTCCAGACCAAGCCCACCTACTCCTACAAGAACGGCTCGAGCTGGATCACGGCCCTCATACTCTCCATCGTCCTCGGGCTACTGCTCATCGCGGGAGGAATCCTGCTGGCGCGCAGATTCGCCTGAGCACGTTAACGTAAAATAGAAGAGGCGCCGGGTGGCGCCTCTTCTATTTGTGTCATTCCAACAGCGACGCAAGTGTACGAACAGTTACGATTCCCGTCATAAAGTTTGAAGTGGAGTGGTAGGGTAAAGGACAGATTATAGAACAGCGTAGTATGACTTGGGTAAATCACTTCGTACCGAAGGGCATCATTTCCTATCCGGCTTCCGGCTCATGATCGAGAAGGCTCCCGGCGGCGGTCGTGGTTTCTCCCCACCCATGAAAAGCAGGTGGCCGGAGCAGCGGCAGTCGGAGGCGCCGAACCTCTCCAACCCCTCCCGGGAGGCGCCTCCCTCCTCAAGGCTCCGGGCCGTCTCGCACTCACCCGCCTCCAGTGGGAATACCCATGCCTCCTCCAGACGGGTCCCGCGCAGCAGGTAATCGACGTGCCAGCGCAGCGTCTTACCCTCTCGGCGGAAGTGCCGGGCCAGCCGTGCCCCCAGGCCCCGCCTGGCCCTGCCTACGTAGGCGTACCACCCCCGCTCGAGCTCCAGTACGCCCCATGCGCCCACGTGTATCCTCTCGCCCCCACATGCCCCCACCACCAGCACGTACACGCCATCCGGCGGAAGATTCGCCGTCTCAACCAACGCCTTATCTCCCTTCTCAAATATGTCAGAAAAGGGGGCAGCCCCAGAAATCTGACATTTTCCCGCCATGATAATCATACACTCAGCCTACCGTAACGACCGTATCATACCGGGTATCCCCCCGTATCCCCGGCATATCCCGATGCCCAAACCCCGTAACCGCATGGGCGCGAAACGCCCAGTTTAGAGGTATAAATCCCTGGGTACAATGTACTTGCAGCCAGGGAAATAAGCCAGAAGGAGGAGGGATTATAATGCCGCGTATAGTGCACTTCGACATCACCGCCGACGAGCCGGATCGCGCAGCCCGGTTCTACAGCGAGGTATTCGGCTGGCGGGTGGATAAATGGGAGGGGCCCATGGACTACTGGATGATAACCACCGGCCCCGAAGATGAACCCGGTATCGACGGCGGCCTTGCGGCCAGGGAAGGGATGACCACCACCGCCTTCATCAACACCGTGGACGTGCCCGACGTCGACGAGTACATAGCCAGGGTGGAGGAGAAGGGCGGGAAGGTCCTCTCGCCCAAGATGGCCATTCCGGGCGTGGGTTACCTGGCCATGTGCCAGGACACCGAGGGCAACGTCTTCAACATCATGACCGACGACGAGACCGCGCAATAAAACCACGTCTGGAAACTGCTTGCACGTATGAAGCGGGATTGCGTTCTCCGCTCGCATCACCATATCGCGGTCCCGATGACCAGGGAAACGCCGAGGGGGATAAATGGAAACGGGACTGCGCTACTCCCGCGTGGTAGAGTCAAAGGGAAATCACGGCGTCGGTAAATACCAATTGAAAGCGTATTTTAAGCGGTGGATAGGCTGCGTGCAAATCATCACGGCGGGCGATGGACGGCGATCATGCTGGCCGCTTTGCTGGTGCTGGCGGCTCTCGCGTGCTCATCCTGCGGCGGCTCCCAGGATACGCCGGACGGCGCCACCTCCCTTCCACCCGAGATACAGCGGGGGCTCGAGGATAAGTTGAGCGGGGTCATGGAGGATAACGGCATACCCGGGGCCATCATATACGTGGACGTTCCCGGCAAGGGTACCTGGGAGGCGGCGATAGGCCTGGCCGACGTGGAGGCCGGCGAGGCCATGGACACCGCCTTGAGGTTCCACATAGGGAGCATAACCAAGACCTTCGTCTCCACCATGATCCTGCAACTGGTGGACGAGGGGAAGATGAGCCTGGACGACACCCTGGAGGAACTGGGGATACAGCCCGCCGTTCCCTACGCCGGCGATATCACCTTGCGCATGCTCCTCAACCATACCAGCGGCATCTTCGACTACACGGCGGACGCCGATTTTCAGGCCGCCTCGGACGATGATTTCCTGAGGAAGTGGACGCCCCGGGAGCTGGTGGCCTTCGCCGCCGCCAACCAGCCCTACTTCCCTCCGGGGGAGGGATGGGAGTACTCCAACACCAATTTCATACTACAGGGGATGATAATCGAGGAGTTGACGGGCGGAAGCCTCGAGGACGAGCTGCAGGAGCGCATCACCTCCAGGCTGGGGCTCTCCGCCACCACCCTGCCCGATTCGCCGCGCATAAGCGCCGAGCACAGCCACGGGTACGCCTACGCCGCGGTCATAACGGGTGACGAGGCTGACGGCGGGGGAGAGCTGATGGATATCACCGAGACCTTCAACACCTCCTGGGGCATGGGCGGCTGGCGCCATGGTCTCCGACCTGGCCGATCTCGAGGTCTGGGCCAAAGCCCTCGCCGACGGCGACCTGCTCTCAGAAGAGCTCCAGCGGGAGAGGATGGAAACCAACGAAGCCTGGTACGGGGCGAGCTACGGCCTGGGGATCGTCGGCTACAAGGGCTTCTGGGGCCACCCCGGGGACATCCCCGGCTTCTCCAGCGCCATGTTCTACAATCCCGAGAACGGCGCTTATATAATCCTGGATCTGAACAAGAACCCAAACGATATAGACTTCGCCAGCTTCCAGACCTTCACGGCCCTGGTGGATATCCTGACCGCCGACTGACACAGTACGCCGGCCCGGGGCGACCCGCGCAGGCCGGGAATGGAGACCAAGCGGGCGATCCCCGAATGGTTGCGGCAACTCTTTATCCTTGTTTGGCGTTCTGAATCAAAGCATGGATATTCGAGTGCTTCCGGCTACCGCCTTCCCCCGCCGCCTCAGCGTTCCAGCAAGCAGCGGATGACGCCCTCGGCGATGCTCTCCGCCACCTCCTGGCGGTGGGAGTCGGCGAAACCCTGGTTGTTCTCAAGGGTGAAGGTGGGAACCTCGCTCCAGATATCGTAGCTGAAGATAGGGCCGTAGTTCCCGGTCCCGGTGGCGCCGCGGTTCTCCATCACCGTGCCCCCGTCGGAGACCCCCGTAAGCCGGCGCAGGCAGGCGGACATGGCGGCGTGAAAGGCCGCAGCCGTGCTCTCGCTCTCCGCCTGCACAGCCGGGCCTATATACGCCGTCCTCCCCGTGTCCGAGTTTGCCTTCCAGTCGTAGGGGGATGGTCCGGGGTAGAAGGTGGTGGGCAGGGAGATGCCCGGGTCGGTGTGGATGTGGACGATCATGCGGGCGTGCGCGTCGTTGGCCGTCTCCGCCCTCTGCTTGAGGTTCACGGCATCGTATACCGAGGTCTTGGTCATCACCACGCCTATCCCCCTGGATTCCAGCAGTTCCCCGGCCCTCAGCGCGATATCGTAGACTATCTCGATCTCCGGCTCGTTGATCCAGTCCCGGGTGTTGAGGCCGGTCTCCTCGTCGATGTGGTAGGGGGTGGCGGCGTGCCCGGGGTCCAGGCACACCAGGTACCTGCCGTACATGGCCCTCTCGCAGATTATCTCCCCTCCCGTGGCGGTGACCTTGCTGGAGACGTCGAAGGAGGTGACGTAGTCCCCCAGGTCGAAGCCGCGTCGGCTGCGGGGCGGCATGGTAA
>JAXHVT010000017.1:6321-38006 GCA_034188985.1 Actinomycetota bacterium
CTTCCTCCCCGGGGTTCTGGATAAGCAGCCAGGTCTCGAAGTCCCCGGCCGTGCACCCCTCGGCCAGGTACCAGGTGGAGGCGGGGGCGGTGACCCCGATTGAGTCGTGAGCCCAGGAGCGGCCCGACCCGTACATGGCCCTCTCGCAGATTATCTCCCCTCCCGTGGCGGTGACCTTGCTGGAGACGTCGAAGGAGGTGACGTAGTCCCCCAGGTCGAAGCCGCGTCGGCTGCGGGGCGGCATGGTAACGCTCGGTCCGGGCGACACCCCCTCGGCGGTGAGCAGGTCCACCTCCACCTCGACCTCTTCCTCCCCGGGGTTCTGGATAAGCAGCCAGGTCTCGAAGTCCCCGGCCGTGCACCCCTCGGCCAGGTACCAGGTGGAGGCGGGGGCGGTGACCCCGATTGAGTCGTGAGCCCAGGAGCGCAGGTCGCCCGCCGCCGCCGCACTGAAACCACGCCCGGACTCGACCTCGTCCCGGGCTCCAGCACGTCCCGGCAACAAAGAACAAGCCAGCAAGTCGAGGGTAAGCAACGTGGCGGCGACCACAACGACCGCTATGCTTGTCGCATATGCCTTCGCTCTCATGACCCCTATTCTACAGGAAGCCGGCGGCCGTCAAGGTGCCGCCCCGGTCGGCTGGTTCGAGCACGCGATATCCCTCTTGCCTTTTTATGGTATAAAGTGGGCCGGGAGGCGGACCGACCAATATAATCAAGGTAATACAAAAGGCATATGGGGAGGAAAAGATGAAAAAGGGCAAGTCGGAGTTTTTCGTATTCATATCCCTTTTACTGCTGGCGGTGCTTCTCCCGGCATCGGGATGCGCAACGGGCGGGGTCAGCCGCTCCAACGCGGCCATGCTCCTATTCGACCAGGCCAGGCAAAACATCGAAGCGGCCGATTCCTACAGGATGTATGGAAGCATGAATATAGAGTACAAGGACTCGTACGGCTCCGGGTCCACGCATATCGACTACGACTTCATCTATCAAAATGTGACAGGAGAAGAACCGCTGGTCAAGGCGGTAATGAGCTTCTCCTCTCAGGAGGAAAACAGCTCCGCGTCAATGGTTCAAGTGGAGATGTACTTCACTGAGCGCAGGTCCTACGGCCAGCACCCCGTGACCGGCGATTGGTACTACGAGGAGGCCGACATGGCCGGCAGCTTACTGGACATGGGAGAGGTCGTCAACCCCCAAACCCTGCCGGAAATGCTGGACGCATCTGAATCCTTAGAGGTACTGGTCGACAACATGCTCTACACGCAGTACGAGCTGGTCATGGATCCCGAAGAATGGCTAAAAGAAGAGGGTATCGAGAACATGGAGGATGAGTTCAAGGGCATGGATATCAGCGAGGAGGACCTCGCTCTTTACATGGATGCGGTCATGGATTACTTGTCCGGAATGAAAATCAACCTGACGGTGGAAAAGCGTAGCGGCTTCATAGTCCGGATGATGATAAGCTTCGAGGGTAACCTCCTGGAGATAATATCGCCCCTATTTGAGGATGAGATCTCCTCCGAGAACGCCACCGTGACCATGGATATGAGCTATACTCTAACCGATTACGGTAAGAATTTCGATATAGAGCTTCCGGCCGAGGCCAGAGACGCGCTCCCAATGGAGGAGGCCGAGCCGGAAAACTATTGGGAGGAATCCGCCGTTTAAGCTGCGCCCCGGCCAGCGTCACCCTAACCCATTCGAGGTGCCTCAAGCTTTCCTGGCCGTGATCAGGCTGCGGTGGGCGGCGGTAGGTACATAGCGCATATCCTCGAAGCCGGCTCCCGCCAGCATCTCCTCCATCTCCTCCACGGAGTAGCACTTGCCCTCGGTGGAGAACATGAGCAGGACGGAGTACTCCGCCACCTCCAGGGGCCCCGCCTTGTCGGCATCGACGTGGGCGTCGTAGACCGCCACCATCCCGCCCGGAGCCAGGGACTCGTGGGAGCTCTCCAGGATCTTTTCCACGGCGGGTACGTCCCAGTCGTGCAGGACGTGCGAGAGGAGGTGGACGTCGAAGCCAGCGGGCAACTCGCCCGAGAGCATGTCCCCGGCGATTGCGGAGACCCCTTCCGACATGCCCCTCTCCGAGATGGCGGAACGGGCGGCCGAGTCCACGGGCGGCTTCTCCAGCACCGCCGCGCTCATGTGAGGGTGTGCCGCCGCCACGGCGCAGGCGTAGATGCCCGAGCCGCCGGCTATATCCAGCAGGCGGCTTCGGCCCTCGCAGTCCAGGCTTCGGGCCATGAGGGAGGCCAGGTATGCGCCGCGCCCGTCCATGGCCGCGGTGAAGGAGCGGGCGAAATCGCCCCTCTCCATGGCCACCACCCATTCGTCCTCGTCCTCCCGGGCGCCCCATCGCGCCGGCTTTCCGGTCCTGAGCACCTCCAGCATCTCCCTGCACACCGGCCTCTCCTTCAGGGAGGCAAGGTAAGGGCCCAGGTTCCAGGGCGAGCCCTCGACCAGGAATTCCGCGGCCAGCTCGGTAACGCGGAACATCCCGTCCTCCCTGGCCAGCAGGCCCATCGCGGTCAGCAGGGTGAGCATGACGTCCGCCGGACGCCGGGAAAGCCCCAGGGCAGCGCATATGCCCTCGAGGTCCGCGGCCTCATTCGAAAGCCGGGTGAAGAGGTCCAGCCAGGCGGAGGCGGCGATGAGCAAGTCGGGGGCGAAGATGCTCTCCCTGTAGCCAAGCAGCCGCAGGGGATCCTCCCGCGGCGGTATCATGAAATCCATACCGGGCATTTGATCGACCTCCCATTACCAGAACAGGTCGACTTATTATAGAGCTTCCCCGGCTTGATGTCTCAGATCCCCGAACGCGAACCCGCCAACGGAAACTTCCGTCCGTCCACGCGATCTCCCCGGCGAGCCTGCGCCGCCTGGATCAGGCCCGTGCCGCCCGGGCGATTACACACCATGCCGTTCAGCCCATCGAACGTATGCGCTCCATCCTCTTCTCCGCTGCGGGATGGGTGTCGAAGAGATCGGTGATCCACCTGGTGAAGGTACGGGGCGGCTCCAGGGGCTGGTTGAAGAACATATGGTTGACGTACACCGTTCCCCACTTTATGGGGTCCGATCGCATTATGTCCGCCTTTGCCACCACCGAGAGAACCGCATCCGGATTGCGGGTGAAGAGCACCGCCTGGGCATCCGCGAGATAGTCCCGGTTTCTCGGCAGGACCACGATGAAGTAGACGAACCACAGGGGTATCCAGAAAGCCGCCAGAATAAACCATATCGCTATAAAGCATATGGTGATAAGGAATATCAACCTCACGGCATATTCAGTATGCAGGAGTCTATAGCGATCCAGGCCTTTGCTTACCATGCCCAGGTAGGTGAAGAAGACGAGGGGCAGGAAGGCGCTCAAGCCAAGCCCCAGCATCCACATCCAGGTGTCACGGGACACAATATGATATACCTCGTGGGCCAGGAGAGCCTCCAGCTCGTCGCGGCTCAGGTTCTCAACCGCACCCCTGGTCACCAGGATGAGCCCGTCCTTGTATCCCCTGGCCAGGCTGATGGCATTGACCCCGCTCGTGCTTATCACCATGGTCTCGGGCTCTCCCGCGCCTGCCGCCATGCACACGCCGGCCAGGGCCGATCTTAGCTTTTTGGCGTCACCCTGAGAGGGGGTCTCCACCCGGAAGAGCTTGAGAATAGCCTCTTTACCACGGTAATAGGCCCAGATGGCCAACAGGGGCAGAAAGAGCAGGGTGGCTCCTGAGGCCGCGCCGAAAACCATCAGGAAAGGCCTCCACTCGAAAGCCTCGCCACCGACCGCGATGACCGCCACGACCAGGGCCTCCACGAAGATAACGGCGAAGAATACGAAAACGCCCAGGGCGATGCGCCTGCGGTTGGATGCTATGGTGTCGTACAGATAGACATGCTCCCGCATATAGCGGCTCCCCTGTCCATGCTTTCCCAAAACGGGGAACGTCGCACTCCGAAACATCAGGGTATCGTTATTCCGGGACACCCCATACACGCGTCCAGATGCGATGATTCTACCACCTTCAATACAAGCGAAGAATACGAGTCCCGAGATTCTCTAGATAGAGGGATGGAAGAATGACGATCACATCGGGAGCGGAGAGGCCGAGAGGGTTCGAGGCAGGGTCAAGGCGGAGGAGGCGGGGCCGCCATCAGGGTGGCTTTTTACCTGACGCTGCAACGCGGGAGTAACCCGGAAAGACCTGCCGCGGATAGAAAGGGGCGGTTGTACCCCCCCTCCCGCTCGATGCGATTTGCGGTTTATACCAGCCGGGTTCCTCGACGGCTCAGGCCTCCGCCTCCTTGTACCATCTCCTGAGCATGAAGGAATAGGCGGCGAGAATCAGTCCCTCGAGGATGGCGAAGACGCCGATGAGGGTGACCACCACCGAGGCCACCTGGTTGGGACTGGTATCCTCGGGGCGCACCAGGAGGTATATGCCGAAGCCCAGGGCTATGACGGCGAAGACAACCATCACCCACTTGCCGGTGAAATCCTTGGGCAGTTTCAGCCCCGCGACCATGATCAGGACGCCGGTCGCCAGGAACCAGATGCCCAGGATAATCAGTATGATGCGCTCGGTGGCGCTGGGCCAGGCCAGGGCCAGGATGCCGGCAACCAGGGCCACCGCGGCCAGGATCACGTTGAGCCAGCCTTTCCGCCCTTCTCCCCCTTCTCCCTCTTCTCCTTCTTCTCCCTCTTCTTTCTCATCGCCCCGGTAGAGCGCCTTGAAGACCTCGAACGATCCCCATATGATGGCGAAGATACCGAAGACCAGCATGACCACCCTCACGGTGACATCCGGCCAAGCTACGAGTACTATACCGAAAGCCGTTATACCTATGGCCTGAAACAGCAGGGCCCAGGGGTTCTGGGGATAGAAAACGCTCTTCCCCCTGCTTTCTGGCATCTCCATGCAACCACCTCCTGAATAAGCGGCTCGTGCCGCCATTTCCGCCGCCCGTGGGAGATCCTGGTATCGGCAAGGATCTCAATGAATTGCTTCGGCATGTTATAAGTATCACCTGCGCCGGCCGCTTCTAAACATGCGGCCTGGTGAGGGCCCGTGTGGATTTCACCCGGGAGTACGGGGTATATGGCTGAGAGGATACGCTTCCCATCCGGCATGCAGACGGAGCGACGCTTTTTCGAATCGATAAGGGGGCTCGGCATCCGAGCCCCCAGTTGATCGCCCATTATTATATTTCTATTCTTCCGCCTCTTCCTCCTCGAGGGGGAGCACCTTGACCTTGAAGGTCTTCTCTCCCTCCACGCTTTCGAAGGATATTTCCGTCTCGCCCTCGCCCAGGGTCTTGAAGACCCACGTCTCCTCGCCCGAGATAGCGATGCCCTCTTCTTCGTCTTCCTCTCCGCCCTTCTTCTCGTACTCCATCTTCACCAGCTCCGCCGCTTCCTCATCCAGCGGTTCGGCCAGCTGCCAAGTGTAACCGGTGGCGGGATTTGACTCCAGCACGATGACGAACTCGGCGCCGAGGTCAACCTCGATCTCGCTCTCGGGGTCGTCGTATTTCTTGGGCTCCCCCTCCAGGGTCCCCGACTTGACCACTATCACGTCGAAGGTTACGGTCAGCGGCAGCTCCTCGAGTTCCCATATCACCTCCACGACCCCTTCCTCCGCCGCCTCTTCTTCCGCCGGGGTTTCCTCACTGTTCTCCTCCGGCTCGGCTGCCCCTTCTTCTTCTTCCGCGTTTTCCTTCTCCAGGAGGGGCACTACCATCTCCTCCCAGGGACGCATGTAGACGAAGGATACGCTGGTTTCGCCCAGGCCCTCGGCCTTGAAGGTCCACTTCTCCTCTCCGCCGGCTCCGATAAGCTCTTCCTCCGACTCCTCGAACTCGGTCTGCTCCAGCACCAGGATCTCTTCGTTTAGCGGCTCGGCGAGCTGCCACTGGTACCCTGTAGTCGGATTGGACTCCAGGATTATTGTGAATTCCTCGCCCTTCTCCACCTCTATCAACTCCGCGGGATCACTGTACTCCTCGGCCTCCCCATCCAGGGAACATCCGCTCACGGCAAGCAGCAGGGCGGCGAGAACAGCTGCTATGATGACTAGTGCTGACTTGGACTGCTTCATCTTCTGATTCCTCCTCGTTCCAATCAGCTGAACCCAGCTGAGCCATTATATCGCTCGAAGCGGAGTGGGCCCCGCCCCCGAATATAGCAATACCGTTACCTATTATAGTTTAACGGACCATACCGGCGCCAAACCGTATCGCCGGAATCTATCGAGGTGCGAACGATGTGATCTCGTGGATATAATGAAGGGCAATCCAGCCCATTCGAGTCGGGAGAATACAGTGGAGTTTCCGGGGGCGGGACACGATGAACGGGAAGATATATCGCGACTACGATGACTTCGCCTGGTTTTATAACAGGTACTGGGGCGAGACGAGCTGCGGCCCCCAGGCACTCGATCTCCTGGATCGGCTGATATTGAGCCGCCTGCCCGAAGGTGCCAGGATACTGGACGTCTGCTGCGGAACCGGGCAACTGGACCAGGCCCTGACGCGGAGGGGGTTCGGGGTAACCGGCATAGACGCCTCGGCGCGGCAGCTCGATTACGCCCGGCTCAACGCCCCCCTGGCCGACTTCATCCACACCGACGCACGCTCCTTCAGCATGCCCGCGGTATTCGACGGCTCCATCTCCATCTTCGACAGCCTCAATCATATCCTGACTATAGAGGAGCTGGGCGAGACCTTCCGAAACGTTCGCGATGCCCTAGTGCCGGGAGGGCTTTTCCTCTTCGACCTCAACACAGAGGAAGGGCTGAGGACAAGGTGGTCGGGCACGTCGAATTCGCGCTTGGAAGAGGATAACGCTTTCATCATGAATTTCAGCTACGACCACGAAAACAAGAAGGCCAGGGCCGACATCATCATGTTCCGCCTCATGGATGGGGTCTGGCAAAGGTCCGACGTATCCCTGTGGCAGAAAGCCTACAGCGATAAGGAGATAACCTCCGCCCTGACGCGGAGCGGTTTCGTGGAGGTGACTCTTAGCGATGCCGCGAGGGATCTCGGGGCCGGCATGGGAGCGGGCAGGGTTTTCATCCTAGCACGCGCATCCCGATGACCCCGGATCGCGGCTCGATCCAACCCGAGGGACTTACGCACGCGGAGGGTTTCAACCCGCTTCGACTAGAATAATAAGGTTTGGACTTTTTTCCGGAAGCGTTAACGGAGAGATTCGGGCCAACCGCTGGATATCGCGCGCCACCTGTTTGCCCGCACCCGTGGTGAACTGCCCGCGCTTCAAGGCGTACAGACGAGTATTCGACCATGGGAGGAGCGAACATGACCAAGTCGATAGCGATAATCGGAGCCGGAATAGGAGGCCTCGCCTCGGGTATCCACGGCCAGGTGAACGTGTATAACACCCGCATCTTCGAGATGCACAACCTGCCGGGGGGCAGTGTACGGCCTGGAAGCGCAAGGATTACACCTTCGACGGCTGCATCCACCACCTCGTGGGCTGCTCTCCATTCTCCAGGACATACGAACTCTGGAGCGAGCTGAGCGTCATGCCTAGAGAGCAGGTATATACCAGGGAATGCGTAAGCGTTGTCTCGCCGGAGGGCAAGGTCTTCAACGATTACTGGGACCTGGATGAGCTGGAAAGCCACCTGAAGGAGCTGTCTCCCCAGGACTCCAAGGTCATCAATGACTACATCAAGGGCATCAGGGTCCTGTCCAGGGAGGACTTCATGGGCAGGGCCATGTACGGCAACAGGCTGGACCTGTTCAAGGCCATCTTAAAGATACTCCCCTTGTATAAACTCATAAATCCGACCATGGAGCAGTACGCGTCCAGGTTCACCGATCCTTTCCTCGGGAGGTCCTTCTTGCTGCTGGAGTACCCCATTCCCATAATGCCCTTCCTCATGCACGTGGCCAAGCATGCCTACGGCTATCGCCAGGACGTTGCCTGGCCCGTCGGCGGCGCCCTGAAATTCTCACGATCCATGGAGAATCGCTACAAGGAGCTGGACGACGATGTCCATTACAAGTCCAAGGTGGAGAGGATCCTCACCAGGGGAGACCGGGCGGCGGGCGTGAGGTTGGAGGACGGCAGCGAGCACGCGGCCGACATGGTGATATCGGACGCCGACGGCCGCAAGACCATCCTGGACATGCTCGAGGGTCGCAACGCCGACGACCACGTTAAAGAATAATACGAGGAACCGGAGGACGAGACCCCCTTCGCGGTAATGGTCTTCCTCGGCGTCGACCGGGACCTGTCCCATGAGCCCTCCGCCCTGGTCATGCTCCTGGACAAGCCGGTGAAGATCGCCAGCCGGCTGTACAATTCACTGGAGTCGCAGACCTACGGCTTCGACGAGACCATGGCCCCGGAGGGCAAGAGCGTCATAAAGGTGGAGCTAACCTCGAGCTACAGCTACTGGAGCGATCTGTACAAAGACCGCGACCGCTACTACGAGGAGAAGCGCAAGGTCGCCGACAAGGTGATCGACCTGCTGGAGAATCATTTCAGCAGCATCAAGAGCCAGGTGGAAGCGGACGTCCCCACCATCATGACCTGGGAACGCTACATGGGAGGCACCCACGGTTTCTCCAACATACCCAGGAAGAAAATGAACGTCACCGCCGGCCTGTTCGGAAAGTTAGTATCCACTCTTCCGGGTTTGGCCGATTTCTATCAGGTGGGTCAGTGGGCTACCCAGGCCGGGGCCCTTCCCGGCAACGCCGGATCGGGCCGGGACACCATTGAGGAGATATGCGCCAGGGAGGGCAAGAGGTTCACGCCGCGCTGATCGCGTCGCAGGACCGATACTCCGTTCACAGGCCGCGCAGGATGCGGTACTGGTAGGCCTCGGCTACCAGGAGGAACCCGTAGCCAAGGTGCAGGAAGAAGTTCCCGGGCTCCAACACCCTCATGTAGCCCAGCACTATGATGACATTTGTGGTCACTATGGTCTGTATGACGATGGATGCGACGCAGAAAGAAAGGAAGAGCCACGGCCTGCCCAACTGGCCCTCGCCGATGGTGACGACCACGAAGAGAACGAAGTAGAGAACGGCCAGCCCCACCAGCGTGGCGACGAAATTGGATATCTTGGTCCCTATATCAAGATCGCTTCGCAGCAGGGGTACCAGGACCACTACGACGGCCACCACGGTAACCACGGCCAGCGGGGGGATGACGGAGTAATAAGCCTCCTTCTTGAACTCGAAGCCGGAGCGCTTGAACAGCATGTACAGTGCCGCGGGGATCACTATCAATACCAGCCACACGAAAAGATAGATGAGGAACACCGTTTCCTGGGATATCCTCCATGACCGGGCGTAACCGTTTATTAACTCGCAGAACACCGCGACGATATCGATCAACAAGGCTATGGAGACCAGGCCCCAGATAGGCCGGCCCAGGGAGCTCTTGTCCAGTTTCAGGAAGAGATAGAAGGCCATTACCAGCGAAAGTAATACCAGGACGAACTGGACTGTGTTTATGGCCGGAGCCAGGGCATCACCCGTCCAGAAGCTGGCTGCGAACATGGACAGTGAGGTCAGCACCAGGATCACGACTCCTGCATACAGGCTCTTGAACACTCTCATTCGCTTCCTCTTTCCCTTGGTACAGACGTTCACGATCAGGGGTTGTGGGTCGAAAAAACCGGCCCGATCGTTGGATTCTTCGACCGTTTGACATCATATCTTTACTCTGGTAACTTCGGGCATAATCCACGGCTTAATCCCCTTGTCCAGGTGAAAAAAGTATCCCTTGAAGCACTTCGGTCATCCAGCCGCGCATCTGGTCCGCTTTATGGGCCACGCCGCGGCGAATTCTAATATATTTCCTAACAACGAGAGTAAAATCTGCCCTAGGCATTCCCCATGGCGAAAAGGTGACCGCCGCTCTCACCCTTGGCTGCCCCAAACGGCGTTTCGCCCGGGAGGCTCCGCGCAGGATGATGGAGGTGGCCTGGAGATAGAGATCCGTACGGATGTTAAACTGAGCGTGTGAAACCGAGTTATCACGGTACCTGAAAAAAAGGGGGGGTTCGATTATGGATTTCTTCCAGGGAAAGACGGCCATTGTCACCGGAGCGGGCTCCGGTATCGGCAGGGCGCTGGCACTGGAATTGGCAGACGCCGGCTGTAAGGTAGTCATCACCGACATAGTCCAGGAGCGCATCGACGAGATGCTGGAGGAACTGGGGCGCAGGGGCGCGGAGGCGGGCAGCTACCGTGTGGACCATTCCAGGCGGGAGGAGGTGGCCAGGTTCGCCGAGGATTTCTTCTCCGATTGGGGACACGTGGATATCCTGTGCAGCAACGCAGGCGTAGGCGGCGGCGGCAGGTTCGAGGAGATACCCCTGGAGGACTGGGACTGGATGCTGGGCGTAAACCTCTTCGGCGCCATCTACATGATGCATTATTTCGTCCCGAAAATGATTGAGCGCGCAAAGGGGTCTATCCTCATTACGGCCAGCGACGCGGGACTGTACAGCATACCATGTATGTCCACCTATCAGACCAGCAAATATGGGGTATTGGGGCTGGGCGAGACCCTTAGGATGGAGCTTTACGCTCACAACATCAAGGTGAGCCTGCTCTGCCCCGGCTTCATCAACACTAATATCGTCGCGGATGGCAGGGTCTACCTCTACCTGAATTCCGGCAAGAGCGCCAAGTCGGACATGGTCAAATTCTACGCCGACAAGGGCGTGGATCCCTCCATAGTGGCCAAAGCCGGGCTGAAAGCCCTGGAAAAGGACAAAGGCATCACTATGACGCCACCCTCCCACTCCATGCCCCAGTACTTCCTCTACCGTATGTCCCCCTCTTTGTACCACGGCATCTTCCGCTTTCTGTGGAAGAGGGGCTTCCTGGAGAAGGCCTTCGGGGTTGAAGAATAGGTTATGTGAATCCTTGGGAGGTCGCGGGTAAACTACATATGGGGAAACGTGAGGGAAAGACCATCGCGGAGCATTGAGCCCACCCCGCATCCTTATCGATTCAGTAGCGTGGACAAGCCCGGGATGGAAAACGTCGATTCGGGAGGTGCCGGATGGGAAGCGTCAAGGACCTGGAAATACTGGAGAAACCCTCGGGCGACCGGGCCGGCAGGGGCCGGTTCGTCTACTCGGACCGCTATTCTGTATTCGACTGGGGAGAGATGCCCGACCACATCCCCGACAAGGGCAAATCCCTGTGCATGGTTTCCGCCTACTTCTTCGAGATGCTGGAGAGGGAGGCAATAAAGACCCATTACATCGGCCTGGTGGAGGGCGGCGAGGTGAAGAGGCTCGGCGATATGGTCGAGCCCTCGGGCACCATGGAGGTCGAACTCGTAAGAGTTATAGAGCCCCGCGAAACTGGGGAAGCCTTCGACTACTCCATCTTCAAGGAGGAGAGAACCAACCTCCTTATTCCCCTCGAGGTGATATACAGAAACTCCCTTCCCCCCGGATCATCGGTATTCAAGAGACTTCGTGACGGAAGCTTGAATCTCGAGGATATAGGCCTAGACGAAATGCCGGAGCCGGGACAGATGCTCGATGAGGCCCTCCTCGACTTTTCCACAAAGCTGGAGCCCGGCGACAGGTACCTTGACCGGGCGGAGGCGAAGGAGATATGCGGTATGAGCGAAGGGGAGTTGGAGGCGATAAAGAAGCTTGCCCTACTGATAAACGACAGGATCAGCGGGGAGTCCGGCAAACTCGGCCTGGTAAACGAGGATGGGAAGGTGGAATTCGGTTTCGACAGCGGCAGGAACCTGATGCTCGTCGACGCCCTGGGAACCCTGGACGAGTGCCGCTTCACCTTCGAGGGCTTCCCGGTAAGCAAGGAGGTCGCCCGCATACACTACCGCAAGACCGACTGGTACGGGGAAGTCGAGAGAGCCAAGAAGGAGGACGCGATCAACTGGAAAGGCCTGGTCGCCAACCCGCCTCCTCCACTGCCGGAGGAGCTGCTCCGCCCCATCTCGCAGCTCTACACCGCCTACGCCAACCAACTCACCGGGCGCCGGTTCTTCGACGCTCCTCCTCTGGAGGAACCACTGCGGGTCATCAGTGACATGGTGGGAAGCGACGGCCGATGGGAGCCGCGCAATTAAAACACCTCTATATCTAGGTAGGATTCATATAGACCGTAAGATAGCCACAGGCCGGCGTCCGGTCCCGCCTTCGAGTAGCGATCGTGAAGCAGATCATGCTCCCTGGGCCTTTCGAGGGGCGACGAGACTCATATCGTCGGGGCTCAACACGGGTTACACATAGAGCCGGCCCGATTGGCAACCGACATACTTCACTCAAGGCACGTTTACAGGCCTGACCCCTGTGCCTAGGGAGCGTAGCCGATGGAGTTGTGGGCCCAGGTTGCGGTCGTTGCCGTACATGGAGCGCTCGCAGTAGATCTCCCTTCCCTCTGAGGAGACCGTGGTGGAGAGCTGCATGGCCTGGACATAGGCCCCGGCGTTGAAGGAGACGCGGGTCTTCCCCGGTACCTCCCATCCCTGCAAGGCTGCGGGCTCGTAGAGGCCCTCCGCCATCTGGAAGGAAACATATATTTGGCCAGGCCGGGGTTGGGATTCTCCACCAGCAACCAGGCCTCCAACCCGTCCGTGGTACACCCCTCGGCAAAATACCAGGTAGAATGGGTGACGGTAAAATCGACTCCGTTGCTTGTGCTGTGTTCGGTGATGACCGTTGCCGGTCC
The DNA here is from genome assembly GCA_034188985.1 of Actinomycetota bacterium. GTDB lineage: Bacteria > Actinomycetota > Geothermincolia > Geothermincolales > RBG-13-55-18 > JAXHVT01. The sequence goes on from JAXHVT010000017.1 coordinate 19,036, forward strand.
GAGAAGGACCCGGCCTGTACCTTGATCCCTATCTCCTCCCTGGTCCAGAGGGTATATGCGGTGACGTCCACCCCATCCACGGCGACGAAGGAGAGACCTTGTTCGAATCCGAAGTATAGCCCCGCACCATTACCTCGTCCCCCACCGCCCAGGCTACGTTCCCGCTCCTCGCGGTTATCCCGTTAAGATGGGTGGAGCCGTCATGCTGCTTCTCCCATCCCGACCCGTCGTAGTAGAGGATGATGCCCAGGTCGCCAACGGCCCAGACGTGATCCTTATCCACGGCCGAGACACCGTAGAGGTCATCCGCGGTAGAGGCGGGGTCTCCCACACTCAGTAGTCCCCCTGCCCGCTCGCGACGGCGTGTCCCGAAAACAGCAACAGGGAAAGCAGAAGAAAACCGGTGACAATTGCCGTTCAAGATACCCGTTTCAAAACACCCCTATTCTAGCTTATTTAACGGTATAAAGGGCAGACCAAGTTTGGCCGGACTCGCCGGTTGTTGAAAGGAATCATTGTTTGTGGTTCTTCTCCATAAAATATGGGTGAAACGAGGACCATCGTCCATCATCTGCGAATGTTTTATCACTAGTAAGACAAGCGCAGAAGGGAGAGACGATGGTCAAAAAAATAGTATATCGATCAGCTGGCGGGCATACAAGGATATCGGGTGGTAGCCCTGGACTTCGGAGAGGGAAGAGATAACGGGGAGATGGAACTGGTGTTGGAGATCGCAAGGGTTGAGGAGAAGAAGAAGGCCTGCGAGAAACGCGAGGATGCATACAAGGGCAGCCGCTACATCCTGCTGTCCAACGCGGAAAACCTAAAGGACCGGCGGCACGATAAGCTCTCGCAGCTTCTGGCCCCGAACAAGAGGCCGGTCTCCTTTTGGGAGACAGACATCCACGATGATATTATGAACCTATACTCTTTGGCGAGATACCATACCGGCGATGCGTGAGGGAGGGTGAACGAGAGCGTCGTTCCCGCTTCCCCGGATCGGCATCAGCCGACTGTTTAAAGCCTTAGGGGAACAGGAGTATGCTGGAGCAATTATCTCTTTTCGGACACGAACTCTTCCTGCAGGAGGTGAATTACTCGCAAAGCGGCAACATCAGCGCACGCATGGGCGACCGCATCTCTTTAACCTGCCGGGGCTCAACGCCGGTTGTAAGCGCTGGACTGACCGTAGGCTCAAACGAGGTAGCGGAGAAGTTGCCTCCTTTACTACAGGACTATAAGGCAGCCATAGTCAGGGGGCATGGCAGTTTTGCCGTGAGTCAGATGCCGGAAGAGGTCTTTCAATGGACCTCGAGCCTGGAGGCGTCGTGCAAAACCCTATTTCTACACCGCCTGCTGTCTCCCGGAGAGGAAAAGGGGGAGGGAGAGGCATGGTAACCCTCTCGTCGTTACCGACCGCCCCCGATTTCGAGGCGTCGCTTCTCAAGGAGAGGATTACGAGGGCCGAGAAAACAGCGAAGGAGCCCAACGCCGCAAGTATCCAGATAGGGCTCGAGCTTTCCGCCAGAGAGGCGAGCACTAGACCGGAGATAAGGAGCGCCAGCCTGATTCCTCGCATTACTTTTCACCCCTTTACTATCGCCTCCAACAATCCAGATGAGATGGTATCATACGGCAGTGACATAATGGTCGAGACGCTCCCCGTATATGTCCGGATAGACTACTTAAGGGGGGATCGGGCGCATGAATAAAGCCGAGAGGCTCATCAACCTTATCGCCATGCTGCTCGAGGCCAGGCGCCCGGTCACCCTAGATCGCATCCGTGCGTCCATCCCGGGCTACCATCAGGCGACGACGGCTTCCTTCAAGCGCATGTTCGAAAGGGATAAAAGCGATCTCAGGGAGATGGGCGTTCCCATACAGGTGGAGCCGGTGGACCCCTTTGGCGAGGAGGTCGGATACCATATCCCCAAGGAGGATTATTACCTGCCGGAGATAGAGTTCACTCCCGAGGAAAAGGTGGCCCTGTTCCTGGTGAACCGTCTCTCCTCCGGAGAGATGATTCCCCTCTCCAGGGAGGCTCGCTCCGCCCTACTGAAGCTGAGCCCCGACCTGGGTGACGGGAGCCGCCTGGGGCAGCCTGGATCGCTTCACCTCAAATTCTCTGCCCAGGGCGAGGCGCCGGACGACATGGCCCGTCTTTGGAAGGCGGTGGTTGGCCGGCGAACGGTGAGGTTCACCTATCGATCCCTGGGCAACAGCGAGGAACACGAGAGATTTCTCGACCCCTATGGTCTTTATTTCGAGAGGGGGGCGTGGTACGTGGTGGGTCACTGCCATCTCCGGGGGGACATACGATCCTTCCGCCTATCCCGCATGAAGTCGGGGGTGGAGTTGGCGGGAGGCTGCGGGGAGGAGCCGGACTTCCAACGTCCCGCCGATTTCAGGCTGGAGGAGTACTCGCGCATACTGCCCTGGGAGTTCGAGGATGGAGCGGAGTATACGGCGATGGTGCGCTTCGGCCCCAGGATGGCCTGGCTGGTGGAGAGGGACCTGGGCGAGGTGTACAGATTCGAGGCGTCGGGGGACGGCGGAGGAATCCTCGAGGTCAAGGTACGCAACGAAGACGCCTTCTGCAACTGGCTGCTTTCATTCGCGGAGGACGCCGAGGTCGTTTCGCCATCGGAGCTTCGGGAGAAGGTGTGCAAAAGACTGCGCATGATCCTGGAGAGAGCCGGGGTCGATGCCGATGCCTGATCTCGCTGCCAGGGTGCGCCGTCTGCTCTCCCTTATCCCCTACGTCTTGAAGCACCAGGGCGTTGCCCTGAGTGAGCTCAGCGAGGTGTTCGATATCCCCCAGGATCAGCTGTTAAAGGACCTGCATCTGATATTTATGTGCGGGCAGCCCGATTATTCTCCTGCGGATCTTATAGAGGTGGATATAGACGACGACCGGGTTTTCATCCGCATGGCCGATTACTTCTCCCGGCCACTTCGCTTCACGCCGTCGGAACTGTCCGGTCTCTACATGGCCTGCGGTGCCCTGGTCAAGCTGTCCGGGCTGCCATCCTCTCCCGCCCTGCTCTCCGCCATGAAGAAAATAGAGAAGGTTTTGGATATGTCGCTCCCGGCCGAGGTGAATATCGAGGAGAGCGTGGAGGTACGCCCCCTCTCGCCCGAACACCGCATATTAGGCAAGCTCTCCTCGGCGGCGGACCGGCGCCGGGTAGTCGAAATGGAATATTATACCTACGGTAGGGATGAGTTGACCCGAAGGAAAGTTCACCCGCTCTCACTGGAGTTCGGTATGGGGCACTGGTACCTGCGGGCGTGGGATGAAAAAAGAGGGAAGGTCAGGATCTTCCGCGTCGACCGCGTCAAGGATCTCAGGGTAACCCGGAAGACCTTCGAGCCCGTTCCCGAGGAAGGAACCGGGGAGTCCGGACCCTACGGCGCTGCTGAAAAGGGGGAGATAGAGGTGCGGCTTCGCTTCTCCCCGTCCCTGGCCGGATGGGCCGGGGAGCAGCGCCTCTTTTCCAGGGTCGAGGAGGAGGGTGACGGTGTTTCATGCATTCTGTATACCGACAACCTGTCCTGGGTGGAACGAGAGTTGCTGAAATACGGCCCGCAGGTAGAGGTTATCTCCCCCCCGGAGTTAAAGAGGAGACTCGGTGATCGCGCCCGCCGTCTTCTCTCCATCTACGAAGACGAGGTTTGATGCCGGGATCCATCTTTATGGAGCTCCAGGATGGATCCGTGATTTTGGGTGTCAGGGGTGATGTCCCCGTATAGGTGGCTCGCGGGATTAAAAACGATTTCCGACTCACGTGTTAACTAGCGGCTGCGGGTAAAATAGGCCTGCCTGAAACGTTCCACCGTCATATTATCGAGGTCACCCTTTATCTCTCTCTGGCGGCGGCGGGCCTTCTCCAGCTCCTTGTACCTCTCGCCGTATACCAGGCGCTGGGTACGGTAGTCCCATACCTCCACCAGGAAGCCTTCCCCGAAAGTGGCATCCACAAACCCTTTGCTGATGCGCACTTTAAAGGTCATGCTCGCCGTCTGGTTGTTGTTATCGTTGATAAAGGATCTAGTCCTCATAGGGCCTATACACCGCCTCCATCTATAGGTCGTAAAGAATATTTTAACACTGTGGTGGATATATATTGAACATGTATCAGTATTATGTATGTCATGTCTGTTTTACCCCGGCGGCGCAGATATTATAATGGTCTGGGTTTTTGAGTTCGCGGAGGAAGGAAGATACATTGCGCGGAATGGTTCGGTCGGCACTGATCCTGACACTGCTTTTCGGCACGTTTGGATGCGGCGGCGGCGCTACGATGAGCATCGCCGGCTATCGCGAGAATATATCCGACCTGCACAACGGGGTGGCCTCCGGCATGGGATACGCTTTCGAGAAATTGAATTCCCTCCAGTACGACGATTATTTCAGCGTCCTGGAGCTGCAGGATATCTTCGAACAGGCCGGCGCCGTTTTCAGCTCCGCCAGGGAGGAGGCCAAGGGTATTAGTCCCCCCCCCGAGGCGGAATTCCTCCAGGCGGACCTCCTGGATTTCTATACGAATGGTGAGCTGGATATGGATGTCATGGTCAATGCCACCAGATTTTTCGAGGTGGTTGTACCCATGCTGGTGGACATGGAGAACCTGGCTCTTCCCCAGGTGGCGATGGAAGCGGATATCGAGGCGGTAAGGGCGGCCTCCGCCGAGGACCGTGAGACCCTGCAGGGATACATGGATGATCTGGACGGCCTCAGGCCCCCCGACGATCTGGAGTTATACCAACAGGACCTGTTGAGTTTCTTCCAATCGCTGGATGAGTCCATATCGCGGCTGGACCAGGAGGTCACCCCGGAAAATAGTAGCGCGCTGGAGCGTTTCAACCAGGAATACCCGGCGGTGATAGCGGAGGTTAACGTCTTCGGGGAAGAGGCCATCGCATATCTGCGAGGGCTGGAGGGAAGGCTGGACTCCCTTATCGAAAACGGTGAGGAGCTTGCCCGGCGTATAGGCGAGCTCTAGAGGATATCTTTGAGAGGACGGAGAATGTCCGGTAGCTGAAGGGGGTTGACGCGGCGGGAAAGAGGGCGTGTGGCATGACCCGTTTGTGGCGAGATTTCAGGTGTTGAGTACGGCCAAGCGGATATAAGGAGGTCCATATTGAACAAGAGTAATCTGGACGCTGTCGAGGCGCTTTTTAATCCCCGGAGGATGGCCCTTGTCGGCGCTTCCGCCAATTTCAGTAAGTGGGGTTATATAATCCCCGCCAATATCCTGCGGGGCAAATACCGGGGGGAGCTTTACCTGGTGAACCCGAAGGGAGGAGAGATACACGGCTTACCCTCCTACCCCAGCGTCGCGGATATCGGAAAAGAGATAGACCTGGCCATGATCAGCATACCCGCCGTCGCCGTTGGAGATGTTCTCGAGGATTGTTCCCGGTCCGGCGTGAAGACGGTGATCGTTATATCCGGGGGTTTCAGCGAGTCCTCGCGGCGAGGCCGGGAGATGGAGGAGGAAATGGTGGAGAAAGCCCATAGCCTGGGCATCAGGTTGGTGGGACCCAACACCATGGGTATCTACTCGGCTCCCTGGAGCCTGACCGCCCTTATGCCTCCCGTAAGACCGCGTCCGGGGCACATAGCCTTCGCCGCCCAGAGCGGCAACCTGGGTACCCAGATGCTGGGATGGGGTTCGTACCACGGTATCGGGTTCTCACGATTCGTGTGTATCGGCAACGAGTGCGACCTCGGTTTCGCCGATTACCTGGAATATTTCGCCAGGGATGACCAGACCGAGGTCATATTGTTCTACGTGGAGGGCTTCAAACGCCCCCGCCGTATCCTGGAGCTGGCGGAGCAGATATCCACGCGGAAACCCATAGTGATCTATAAGGCCGGGGGCACGGCGGCGGGCAGCAGGGCAGCGGCCTCTCATAGCGCCGCCATGGCCGGTTCCAGGGATATCTACGATGGGATGATGCACCAGGGAGGGATGATCCAGGCACGGACCACCGAGGAGATGCTCGATTTCAGCGATGCCCTGGTCAAGATGCCGGTCCCCCTTGGGCGCAGGATAGGCATACTCTCCTGGGGAGGAGGCTGGGGCGTGGTGGCGGCGGACATGTGCGAGCGCACCGGGCTTGACGTGGTCCCCCTACCGCCCGATCTGAAGGAAGCTATAGGGGAGATACTCCCTTCCTACTGGAGCAAGGGCAACCCGGTTGACATGGTGGGTATCTTCGACCTCGACGTCCACACTCGCTGCCTGGAGCTGATGGCCTCCTGTTCAGGGTTCGATGCAGTGATCTCCCTGGGCACCGTTAACGCCGCCACGGCTTTCAGGTTCGCAGAGGCCGAAGAGATGGAGGAAGACCAGAAGCTGGCTCTGGCTCAGCAGCAGTACGTGAAGCAGAAGGGCTCGAGGTTTACCCAGCGGCTGGTCGAACTCATGCAGGAGTATGAGAAACCCATCGTCGCCGTGGGCATGCCGCAGAGAGAGGCCGAATTGAACCAGATACAGGAATTCCCCAGGGACAGGCTCTGCGTCTACACCAACCCGGAGAGGGCGGCGCGGGTGGCGGCGATGCTGGCTGAAAGGGGAGAATACCTCAGGTCCCGGGAGGTATAATGGGGATTCTGCCCGCCCTGTTGCTCGGGGCCGTACAGGGGATAACCGAATTCTGGCCCATATCCAGCTCGGCCCATCTTGCCCTGCTGATCTACCTGACCGGCTGGGGCGAGCCGGACCTGGCCTTTATCGTTGCCGTTCATATCGGTACCTGGGTGGCCGTGGTCTGGTATTATCGCCATCGCCTGGCGGGCATCATAGCCTCGTGGTGGAGGGAGGTCCGGGGAGGGAGCAGGGGTGATCCAGAGGCCAGGCTGGCCTGGCTTCTGCTACTGGCCACCCTACCGGGCCTGGTGCTGGGAGCGATCTTCGCCGAGTCCTCGGAGATGATGCAGGGTATGCCCCTGCTGATGGTCTCCATGCTCGCCGTTTTCGGGGTACTGCTATGGGTGGCCGACGCCCTTGGTAAGGAGAACAGGACCTGGCGGAAGGGTGGTTGGAGGGAGGCACTGGCCGTCGGAGTGGCGCAGGCCGTGGCGCTGGTCCCGGGGGTATCCCGCTCAGGAGCGGCCATCACCACGGCCCTGGCAGCGGGCATGAAGAGGGAGGAAGCGGCGGATTTCGCTTTTCTACTGTCCGTTCCCATTATCGGAGCCGCAGGCGCCTACGAGGGACTGCGGCTCATACTGGAGGGGATTTCGGCTGACGCGCTACTCAGCATGTTGGCTGGCGCCGGTGCGGCTGTCCTGACGGGATACTTCGCCATCTCTTTCCTGCTGTCGCGTCTCAAGAGGGGAAGCTTCCGCCCTTACGCCATATACCGTCTGTTGCTGGCCGCCTTTCTGCTGGTGTTATTTCTACTGTAAGGTACCGCCGATTCAGGCCGTTCAGCCCGGCTACGGGATTCCGCTCGTACGGTCGAACGCGGGCCGACCTTCACCGTTCCTGGAAACCACGGACCTTTCCGTACAACCATTCCCTCCACTCATCGAGCCCCTCACCTAGACGGCAGCTGAGCTCGAAGACGGTAATCCCGGGGTTGATATTCAGCACGGCCTTTCTGAGCTCCTCCATATCGAAATCCCCCAGCCCCACGAGATCGGTCTTGTTCACCACCAGCACCTGGGAATCGCTGAACATCAGGGGGTATTTCAGGGGTTTGTCATGACCCTCGGCTACGGAGAGAATCATGGCCCGCATACCCTCTCCGAGGTTGAACTCGGCCGGGCAGACCAGGTTGCCGACGTTCTCGATGATCAGGAGGTCCAGAGCGTCCAGGTCCACGTGTTCCAGGGCCTGGCGGATCATGTTGGCGTCCAGGTGGCAGACACCGCCGGTGTTTATCTGCACTAAAGGAATGCCGTAGGTTTTCAACTTCTCAGAATCCACGCTGGAGGCTATGTCGCCCTCTATAACGCCGATATTAAGCCTGTCCTTCAGGCCTTCCAGGGTATTGGCGATGAGGGAGGTCTTGCCGGCTCCCGGAGAAGCCATGAGGTTTACGGCCAATACCTCTTTCTCCTTGAACAACGCGTAATTCTCTCGGGCGATCTTCTCGTTGGCATCGAATACTCCTTCCAGTACATCTATCTCCATTTTCCCTCCCTATTCCACCTCGATCGACTCTACCGAGAATTCCCTGCCGGAGATGAGCTCCGTTTCCGAATCACCGCACTCGTGGCAGGACAGGTCGTATTCCTCCACCTCGAACTCCCGGTCGCATTTTGGGCAGTAAGCCCTCACCGGTATCTTCTCGAAGTTGAGCTCCGCGCCCTCGGCTATAGTGTCCTTAGTAACCATGTCCCAGTAGAAGGCGACGTAGTAATCGACTATACCCGTAAGCTCCCCAAGTTTCAGGTTTACCTTCAGAATGCGCTTGGCTCCGTTTCTCTGGCCGTGCTTGAGACAGATCGCCGCTATGCTTTCGGTAACTGAAAGCTCGTGCATATCCTGTTCCTTTCCCGTGGTGCTCGCCGAGCGGTCTGAACGGTCTTATTCTATAGATTAGACTATACCGACTATACTTCCCAGTCGTATGAGGTCGCTCATATGCCGCGACCGCATGCCTCCGGCCGTGGGTAGCCATCACCTGCCAACCGTTACCCGGGGAATCGTATTTACAGCCCTGTGTTTTAGTGCTTAAATAATATAGGATTTTTCGAAACAACGTGAAAAAGACGTAGCTTGAGTCGAGGTAAATCGTAAGGCAAGGTAGGCGAAATATCCTCCGGGATTCCTCTTGTGGTGGAATCGCACTTTGAATCGAAGACACCTTTTACTACTCTATGACTCATCCTGTTATATCGCTGATGGATACAATGGGAGGTATCAGCTATGAGCCACGCTAACGAGAGATTGTTCGATCACGAGTTGGCCAGGAAGGTAAAGCTCAGCAAGTCCAGGGACGAGAGGGACAAACGCATGTCCTTGAAGGACGCCGTCTTCGAGTACGTGCAGGATGGATATTCGATAATCGAGACCGGTTTCGCTTATGTGCGCGGCCTATGGCCGCCTTCTGGGAGATAGGTGCCAGAGAAAGAGGCACCTGGTGAGAGTGTTCACACCGGGCTTCATGTTCTGTGCCTGGCACGAGTTCGGAGGGCTTGACGGAGCCCATGTTGCCTACGTGGGCGTGGAGATGAGGGGATTCATCTCGCCTTTCCGGCGGGGTGTGGAGAACGGTACCCTGAAGGTCTATTCGGATTGGAGCCACGATGGGCTGGCCCTCTCCCTTCTCGCCGCGGAGAAGGGGTTGAACTACGCGGCCTGCAAATCCATGCTGGATACGGATACCATAAAAACCAACCCCTATATCAGGGAGGCGGAGGATCCCTGGCACAGTGGCAAGGTTTGCCTGGTCCCCGCCATATATCCCGACGTGGCTATCATCCACGTCCACCACGCTGACAAGTTCGGCAACGCGCGCATATGGGGACCCACTGTAAACGACGATTCCATCTGTATAGCGGACCACAAGGTAGTAGTCACCGGTGGGTGCATAGTGGATACGCTGGACATACGCTCCAACGCCACCCAGGTCATCATCCCCCATTACTGCGTGGATGCAGTATGCGAGGTGCCTTACGGGGCATTGCCGGGGGACATGCCCGGTATATACTATTTCGACCGCCAGCTTCAGGAAAGGGTGGTTCGGGTTGAGTGAAAGACACCCGAGGGCACTAAGGCATGGTACGAGAAGTACGTATTGGGAACCTAGAGCCACTACGAGATGTTCAAGCTGGCGGCCGAGGAAGAGGGCATGAACGTTATCGACTACATCAAGCGCCTGGAGCAATTGGCCTGCGACGCCGCTTTCTACGGCTTGGGCACCTGGGGAGTGGGCGGAGAGCGCGACTGGAAGTACGACGAAGTCGCCAAGCGGGCCACATAGGAAGGTTGTTGAGATGAGCGATGTGGAATATACACCCAGAGAACTGCTTGCCTGCGTGGCTTCGAGGCTGATCGGGGACGGCGAAAGCATTTTCGTGGGCACCGGGCTCCCGTTGGTTGGAGCCCTACTGGCTCACAAGATTCACGCTCCCAACATGATGGCTATATACGAATGCGGCACCGTTGATCCCAAGCCCAGGGAATTACCGTGGTCGGTATCCGGATCCTGGACTTACTATAAGGCCTCGGTACTGCTCGCCATGACCTCGGTCTTCGGCCACAGCAGGGCCGGTTACGCCGACGTGGGTTTTCTGAGCGGCGCCCAGATCGATATGTACGGCAATATCAACGCCACCTGCATAGGGGATTACGAGAAGCCCCGCGTGCGCCTGACGGGTTCGGGGGGAGCCAACGACATTGCCTAGCTATGCCAGAAAGTCATCTTCATGGGCCTGCACCTGCCGGAGAGGTTTCCAGAGCGCTGCGATTACGTGACCACCCCGGGTTACCTGGACGGGAAGGAAGCCAGGGAACGGGAAGGGCTGGTGAGAGGAGGCCCATTGAGGATCATATCCCACTTGGGAGTCATGGGCTTCGACGATGATACCTGCAGGATGAAGTTGACATCTTATCACCCCGGCGTAACTCCCGAGGTGATCCAGGAATTCACGGGATTCGAACCGCTGGTCCCGGACAACGTGGTGGAGACGCCCAGGCCTACCGAGGACGAGCTGCGGATCTTGCGCGAGGAAGTCGATCCCAACCAGCTTTTCGTATTCTAGACGACCGCTGCGGAAACGCGATGATGCGGGAGATAGCGCAAGATTCTTCCTTGCCGGGAGGATGTGAGCGTTCCTATTCAGCCCATACTACCTGGAAGCTTTGGACGTCCACGGCGCAGAGGTTCTTGGGCGGCACCAGCAGGTCGGAGAGATCGATGTTCTCACCGGTAAGGGCTTTCCAGTTGCCCTGGAGCAGCAGGAACAGCTGGTCGTAATCCAATCCTTTCAGCTCCTCCAGCAGGTCGGGGTCGTTTCCCTGCGCGGCCAGACGCCTGAGGAAAGCATGGAAATCCTGGTCGGAGTCGTACTGTGTTATCCCCTCTTCCTCACCGGCAGCCCCGGCTTCGGGCTGTACCTGCGCGTCCTTGTCGACCTCCGTGCAGTCCGGCGTCTCCCGGTATTCGGGCGTCGTTTCCTCGCGGGCCTCGCTGACCGTGGTGCCATCGGGATACGGGATAAGCTTGCGGGCCAGTTCCTTGAGCAGGGCTTCGCTTATCTCCAGGCCTTCTTCACCTCCCATGGAGGCCAGGTGCATGGACGAAGGAGCCTGCGGGTCATTGAAAAGCAGGTAATCCTCGGGTCCGCTGAGGGAAACCAGCCAGACTTCCTGACCGTCCAGGTTGGCCAGCTCCACGTGGCAGGGAAGCAGGGTTTCCCCGTCCTCCCGGGCCAGGGCGGCGTCGACGGCGTTCTCCACCTCCACGGGATCTCTGCCGTTTTCCTCGGCCTGTAGTACGAGGTCTTCGACCAGTTCCCGCTGCAGGGGCTCGAGTTCCTCCTCCGCTGTGCTAGCGGCAGCGGCGTCCGTTGCAGGGTACCAGTAGGTTGAGTAGAAGTCGAGGCGGGTACCCAGGTCGTTACGGTATCCCTCCAGTTCGTCCAGTGTGTAGCTAGTCCCCGTCACATCCAGGGAGGGTCGGGTAGCAGAAGCCAGGTTGTATGACGTGGCCTCGCCGGTCCGGCCGGAAGCCGCGTGCTCTTCCGCTTCCTCCATTTCCAGGGTGAGATCCTTCGGTGCTTGGTTCTCCTCCATGGCCAGATCCTGTGGCGCCTCGCCCCCGCTTACCAGTGTGAAGGTTATGCCCACCACCGCTGCCACCGTGATCACCGAGGCCGCTACGGCCAGGCTGGCCCGCCTGAAAACCGGCCTTTCCACCTTTATCCCCGCCATCTCAGCGCTTACTCTTTGCATGAGCCTGCGGCTCTCCTCCGGCGTTGGCTCTATTGGGTTTAGCGAGGACAGGGCCGAGGTCATTCCGCGAAGAAGATCGAGCCGTCCGGCGCAATCCTCGCAGGAGGCAAGGTGTTGCTCCAGCCGATCGACCTCGAACGGGGTCAACTCGCCATCGAAGTATTGATTAAGCAGTTTGAGGGCTTTTCTACATCTCATCCTCTCCAGCCCCGTTTGACTCCCCGTGATGGATACCCATACACTCTCTTCGCCTTTCCTTGGATGGTGCGATCACTTTAACTGTTCCCTATAATCCTGCAGTTCCCTGGCCAGTCTGTTACGGGCTCGATTGAGCCGGGATTTGACGGTACCCAGGGATATATCGAGGATCTCCGCCACCTCTTTATAGTTGTAGCCCTTGAGGTCGTGAAGATATATAACCTCTTTGAATTTGAAGGGTAATACCGCTATAGCCTCCTGCACCGTACGCTGGATCTCCGCCCTCTCCAGGCTGGCCTCCGGCGAGTCCACACCGCTGTCTGGAAGTCGCTGTTCCATCTCCGGGAGGTCTTCTCCAGGGGATTCGGAGATGGACATGTGGCGTTTCATACGCCTTGCATGGTCATGGCAGGCGTTAAGCGATACCCGGTAGAGCCAGGTCGAGAACTTGGCTTCGCCCCTGAACGAGCCCAGTTTACGCAGGAGCAGTACGATTACTTCCTGGCAGACGTCCGCCGCGTCGCTGCGATTTCCCAGGAGGCGGTAAGCCATATTCATTATCGTGCACTCGTAGCGGCTGACCAGCTCCTCGAAGGCGGACGAGTCGCCTTCCAGGTAGGCGCGTACCAGTTCCTCGTCGGATCGGCGCGCCTCATCGTAGCCACCGTCATGCTTGAGCATAATCCATTCCTTCCTGAAAATTCGCTGTAATTTTAGCACAGAGGGGGCGATGACCGATTCGTCAGCCCGCTACCGCCGCACACACCTGGATTCAGGCCTTTCAGATGAGGTCTCGTGGTCCCGGGGAAGGAAGCGAGAGGCGTTGGATCCCTAATGATCATCCAGGGTATCTCCTCGAGCGGAAGGGAGATACCGTGGCAAAGGTCCCGGGAAATTTTCGCAGGCGGTAACACTCGATGCGGGAGGTGTCATATACGTATATATCCTAAGGCCTTATGATATAATTCCTCCGTGTAAATCGAGGGGATATAACTTGAAAAGAAGGCTTTTATCGGGAAACGAGGCCGTAGCCCAGGCCGCATTTCACGCGGGAGTCCGCGTCGCGACGGCATACCCCGGAACTCCCAGTACGGAGATCCTCGAGGAGATATCCATCCACCCCGAGCTCTACTGCGAATGGTCGCCCAACGAGAAGGTGGCTCTGGAGGTGGCCATAGGCGCCGCCCTGGGAGGAGCACGGGCACTGACGGCCATGAAGCACGTGGGATTGAACGTAGCGGCCGATCCCTGGATGACCCTACCCTACATAGGTATTAACGCCGGGCTCCTGGTGGTGGTGGCGGATGATCCCGGCATGCATTCATCTCAGAACGAACAGGACAGCCGTTATTACGCCCGCATGGCCAAGGTGCCCCTGCTGGAGCCCGCGGACAGCCAGCAAGCCTACGATATGGTCGACTGGGCTTTCGAGTTGTCCGAGCGTCACGATACCCCCGTCCTCCTGCGGCTGGAGACCAGGATCAGCCATTCCCGCACCGTGGTGGAGTACCGTGAGGAAAGACGGGAAACGGATCTGGCCTACGAGAAAGACTCTGTTAAACGGGTGATGATCCCCGGACATGCCAGGATGCGTCACCCCGTGGTCGTCGACCGGCTGGAGGAACTCGAGAGAGAGGCGGAATCCTGCCCCTTCAACCACGAGGAAATGCGCTCCTCTCGAGTGGGAATAGTGACCTCGGGGGTCTGCTATCAATACACAAGGGAGGCCTTCCCCGAGGCCTCCATTCTAAAGCTGGGTTTTATATATCCTATTCCGGAGAAGATCATCAGGGAGTTCGCCTCGCATTTTCACCGCCTGTACGTGATCGAGGAGCTGGAACCCTACCTGGAGGAAGGTCTCAAGGCCATGGGGATCGATGTACTGGGAAAGACTCGCATACCCAGAGTCGGGGAACTGAACCCCTCTATAGTCGGGGAGAAGCTGGGTGAACTGATAGAAATGGACAGCGGCGTGAAGGGAGGTGGTTGGTCCCGCCCGGCCGAGAGACCCGATCTTCCCGATGTCGCGGCACTTCCCAACCGCCCTCCGGTCATGTGCCCCGGATGTCCCCATCGCGGCCTTTTCTACGCCCTGGGTAAGTGCGGCGCGGTGGTAGCCGGGGATATAGGCTGCTACACTCTCAGCGTCCTGCCTCCCCTGGAGGGCATCGACTGCCAGGTATGCATGGGGGCCAGCGTGGGGATGGCCCTGGGTCTGGAGAGGGCTTTTTCGACCGGTAACGCCAATGCGGAAAGCGCGGGCAAAGTGGTCGGCATCCTGGGGGACTCCACCTTTATCCACAGCGGTATCCCCGGGCTTATCGACATGGTCTACAACCGCACCATGGCAACCATAGTGGTACTGGATAATCGCACCACTGCCATGACCGGCTTTCAGGATCACCCAGGTACCGGCATAACCATCGTGGGCGAGGAAAGCTTGGGCCTGGACCTGGAGGAACTGTGCAAGGCGGTGGGGGTGGATTCGGTTAGGGTGATCGATCCCTGGGAACTCGAGGAAAGCGAGAGGGTGATCAAGGAGGAGATAGGCTCCGATCACACCTCGGTGATCATATCCCACAGGCCCTGCGTCATGCTGAAAGGGGGCGGGCGTTCCGTTTTTTACCGGGTTGACGAGGAGAAATGCACATCCTGCGGCCACTGCCTCAAATTGGGATGTCCGGCGGTGGTTATGCGTGGGGAAAAAGTGATAATAGAGGAGGACCTGTGCGTGGGATGCTCTATGTGCGCTCAGGTCTGCCGGCCCGGAGCCCTGGTGGAGGTGAGGGAGGATGACTGACGTTATCCTGGCCGGCGTGGGAGGGCAGGGTGCCGTGCTCTCAGCCCAGGTGCTGGCGGAGACGGCGCTGTCGCTGGGTTTCGACGTCAAGACCTCGGAAGTGCACGGGATGGCCCAGCGCGGCGGCAGTGTCATCAGCATGGTGCGATGGTCGGAAAAGGTCCATTCACCTCTCATCCCCCGGGGAAAGGCCGATTTTCTCCTGGCCTTCGAGCTGTTGGAGGGCTTGCGCAACCTGGAGTATCTGTCCCTTGAGGGAACGGCGATAGTCAATGACTATAGCATGGATCCCCTGACCGTATTGAGAGGCGACGTAGTCTATCCCGTATCCGCCCTGGAGGATATCCGTTCCAACGCCGCGCGGGTGGTCGATATCGATGCCAGGGGCCTGGCCTCGGAGGCCGGTAACCCGAGAGCCGCGGGTTCCTGTCTGCTCGGAGCCCTTTCCTCGTTCCTGGAATTTCCCGTCGATGGCTGGGAGGAGTCAATACGCCGTTTCGTGCCCTCCAAGGCCCGAGAAGTCAACCTGCGGGCTTTCGCCCTGGGAAGGAAGGCGTGCTCCGGGTATGAAGCTTGATCCCGAGCTGGAGCGGGCGGCGGAAGCATTCCACCCGGCGTCGCGCTGGAGGGACATACGAGAGCGCCTGGACGAGATACGCGTTATCTATACCGACATGGATGGGACCATGTTGGGCCCCAAGGGCAACTTCTTCTTGAATATCCGGAGGGAATATACCATACGCCCGGCCCGGGCGCTGGTTGAAGCGCTGGGGCGCGGTGTGGACGTGGTGCCGGTCTCCGGTCGCAGCCGGGGACAGCTAAAGGAAAACGTCCGCGTCATGGGGCTCAACAACTACATAGCCGAGCTGGGAGTGGAGTCGATCTACGACCAGGGTGAGCGCGTCATCGTCAATACCGGCTCCTTTGAGGTAGGGGGTGGCGACCTCTACAGGGAGATAATGCGCACCGGGGCTGTGGATTTCCTCCTCTCTGCCTATCCCCGCCGCGTCGAATATCACACTCCCTGGGCGGATTCCAGGGATTGCACCCCTCTCTTTCGCGGATTCCTGGACCTGGGTGAGGTGAATGCGGTTCTCGAGAAGCGTTACCCGGGACTGGTGCTGGTGGACAACGGCGTGCTGCCCCGCCTCAGCCAATCCCTGGACGTGGATGAGCTTCGAGCCTATCACCTCATGCCTGTGGGTGTAAGCAAAGAAAAAGCAGCGGCCGAGGATATGCGCCTTCGCGGCTTCCGGCGCTCCCAAGCCGTCGCGGTAGGCGATTCCGAGGCCGACCTGGCCTTTGCCAATGTGGTTGGCACTTTCTTCATGGTTCGCAACGGCCTTTTTTCAAATCCCCATCTCGCTTCCGTTATCCCTGCATATAACAACGTTCTGGTTACCGAGGACTTCCTGAACGAGGGATGGGCGGAGGCGGTTGAGCTGGCTCTCGAACTGCGTTAGGAGTCACCCCCCGCGCGGCTTATCGGGGCATTAGAGGCCGGGACTTCAGAACCCGCCGCAAATGGACGATAAAAGAGATGAAAAACGGCTGATACGAAAGACTGAGAAAACGATTCTCCACTAATAGGGGAGTTCGCTTTATTCTTTCGTGTTTGGACAATCGAATAACGGCCCTTGGACGCAAAATCGATTCAACGAGGGGTGTGGCCTTGGACCTCAAGAGAAAACTGGTCTTGTTCACCAGGCTGCTTCGATTAGCAATATTCTTATATATTGTGGTGCAATACCTGCTGGTGCGCAACAATTACAACAGCGCCCAACTGATCCCCGTCATTACCGGATTGGGGGTCTTTTATATTGTGATGGACCGCATAATTTTCAAGGTTCCGGAGAGCAGGTTCAGGAGCGTTTCGCTGTTCCTCATGCTGTTCGAGATGTTTCTGGTCAGCCTGCTGATCTACTTCACCAGAAACCAGCCCATATTGGAGTTCGAGTTTCTCTACGCACTCCCAGTCGCTAACGTGGCTTTATGGTTCGGCTTGAAGGAGGGTATGTTCTATGGTGTGGTAGCCTGCCTGATCTATACCGCCACTATGGCCCTTACGGGCAATCTGCACTGGAATGAAATCGGACAGATCCTGGGACGCTACATGTTCTTTATCCTCACCCCGTTCCTCACCGGTTATATGGCTGAGCTCAGCGAGAGGGAGAGCAGGGAGAAGAGCAGGAGGATGGTGGAGCTCACCGCCCTCTCCGGGTTCGCCACCCTCTTCGACTCAACCTTGCGGGAGAGCAAGGTTTATTCCAATCTCACAGATGCCATATCCCGCAGCATAAGCCCGGACGTGGTGATGACCTTCGGTTTCGACGAGGAGGGTAAGCGCTTGATGGTGGAATCCTCCGACGGCGTGGGCCTGGGAGATGCCAACCTGAGCATACCTACGGATTACGGCCTGGTGAGCAGGGTGCTGGAGAAAAGGAATTCAATACTGATAGAGGATACGGACGACGAACCCTCTTATCGCCAGATGTTGGAATCGAAGAGGATCCGTTCCGCCATCTATGCCCCCCTTAAATGGCGGGAGGAGTTGTACGGGGTGGTCTTCGCCGGTGACCAGGAGCGCAACAGCTTGAACGAAAACGACCTCAACTTGCTGTCCGCACTGGCCGTACAGGCCGCACTGGCCATCCATAACTCCCGGTTGTATTCCGACCTGGAGGACCGCATCGGTGAGCTGCATGCCATATTCGAGATCGATAAGGCCATCACCTCGGCCATCGATCTGGAGACGGTTCTGCAGCAGATAGTACAGATGAGCATCGGGCTGCTGGACGCCAAGATAAGCTCCATCATGCTACTCGATGACAGCAACGAGGAGCTTATAATCGCCGCCGCTCACGGCCTTTCCGAACAATATATAAACAAAGGGCCCATTAAGGTGGGCGAGAGCATAGCCGGCAAGGTCATCCTGGAGGGCAGGCCCGATTCCGTCCTTGATATCAGGGAGGATCCCCGCCATGTCTATTCCGACTACGCCCGGGAAGAGGGATTGTGCTCGCTCCTCTCCGTTCCCCTAAACCTCAAGGAACGCGTCGTCGGCGTTCTGAACATCTATACCGATAAACCGCACGATTTCAGCCAGCACGAGAAGAACCTCTTCACCAGCCTGGCCAGCCAGGCGGCTATCGCCATAGAAAACGCCCGTCTCTTCGAGAGCCTGGAGGAGATATATATCGAGGTTATAACCGCGTTGGCCTCGGCGATCGACGCCCGTGACAGCTATACACACGGTCACTCCCACCGCGTCACCGAGTACGCCGTGTTAATAGCCGAGCAATTGAACCTCGCTCCCGCGGAAGTGGATATCATCAGGAACGCCAGCATCCTGCACGACGTGGGAAAGATCGGAATCAAGGAGGATATCCTGAAAAAGCCCGGCAGGCTGACCGAGGACGAGAGGAGGGAGATGGAATATCATCCCTTTATCGGCACCAAGATCCTCCAGTCGGTGAAGCTTCTGGAGCCGGTTCTTCCCCTTGTCTACCATCACCATGAGAGGTATGACGGGAACGGCTATCCGGATGGTCTCAAGGGAGATGAAATACCCCTGGGAGCGAGGATCATATCCGTTGCCGATGCTTTCGAGTCCATGACCTCGGATCGACCTTACCGTAAGGCTCTTCCCGTGGAGGAAGCTTTGGCCGAGCTGAGACATGGGTCTTCAAGACAGTTCGATCCCCACATCGTGGAGGTCTTCCTGGTCATGGCCGAAAAGGGCAAGGTCGAGCTGGATTGGTCTCAGAGCAGCGTGATAACCCTCACGGACCGCATCGGCCGTGCCGGCTTGTAACAACGTACGATCAACGCCATCCTAAAACCTCAGTTTCTCGGGCCTGAGAGCCTGTTGCCCGAACCTCCCCATTGCCGACAAACTGGCTGACATATATTAACGCTGATATTCGCCGCTGCCGGAGTGCGCCCTGCCTTCCTTTTTAAGCGGGTCCCCGGGGCCGTCCTCCACCCCGACAACTTCATCGGGTTGTGGGTGGCACGCACGAGGCTCCACTCCGAATCGCATGCCCCGGGTCCAC
>JAXHVT010000018.1:0-50212 GCA_034188985.1 Actinomycetota bacterium
CAACAACAAGATCAAGGTCATAAAGAGGGTGGCCTATGGGTATAGAGATGAGGAGTACTTCTTCCTGAAGATACGGGGAGCTTTCAGGCCGGCTACCCACACTTCTGGGAGATGAGCCAAAAATATTAATCGGTCGGCCGAATAAATTCATCATTCCAGGGAGATTTCCATTGGCAGAAAATGTCTCCGAAGCCACCGTATATCGTAAACCGGAGAAAGTGGAAACCATTATCCGAGCCGCTTACGCGGTTATCGTAAAAAGGCTACGCTCAGGCCTCCTTGTGTGACATCGCCCTCGAGGCTGGAATGAACAAATCGATCTTGCATTATGACTTCGAGGATAAGGACCAGCTGATATTGGAGGTATTTCGATTCCTGCATCACAAGTTCGTGGAGATTCTATCAAGGATCATCGCCCTTTCTTCAAGCGTGGAGGAGAGGCTAGTCGAGGGATTCCGGGAGTCCCTCAGTCTTACGGAAGAGGAACCGGAGTGGTTCCTTGTGATCATGTATCTTATCACCCAGATCGTCCAGAAACCGGAGAGTAAAAAGGAGGTGTATTCCCTTTGCAGGGAATTAGGGGGATTCTGGCGGAGGGTCTCCGGGAGGTCAGGGAGGCGGTTGATTCCCAGAAGGATTTCGATGATATGGTGTCGGCCTCCATGGTCATTGCCATGGTGAACGGCCTGGCTATGCAGTTCATTATCGACAAGAAAGCAACGGAATTCCCTCGTGCTTATCTTTATTTTCAATTGATGTTAAAGGATTTTCTAGGTTTGTCTGAGACCTGAGCATTTCGGGGGACGATAATCGGTCGCAACCGGTGCGCGCATCTGGGTATGAATCTCTGCAGGGAAGGGGGAAGAGACGGAAAAGGAAAAAGAGGTGCTGAAAAAGCTCGAAGAGGTAGCTGCGGACGGGTATTTTCAGGGGAGCCGGGAACTGGTCGAGGAGTCCATGGAGGAGTTCAAGATCGAGCCAAAGTTGATGGCCGAGGCTATTCTCAAGGGATTGGAATCCACGGAGAGGGCCTGCTTCAGCAGTATGAATTTCGAGTGGCAGCGACCGGCCTGGATGACCACCAGCAGTACCCAATGCTACAACGCCCTGAAACTGGCCGCACAGACCCTGCTGCCCCACATCCAGCCTTGGCTGGGTAAAAAGTTGCTCATAGGAATGGCCCAGTATGAATTTCACCACTTCGGAATGGATTGCGTGGACCTCAGCGCCCAGTTAGCCGGTTTCGAAGTGGTTAACCTGGGCATGGACGTCGCCCCCGATAGGTTCTGGAGGAAGCTAGAAAGGAACGTCCCGATGTCGTGAGCATATCCACCTCCTTTGAGGGCGGCTATGAGCCACTGAAACGGACGATCAAGCTGCTGCGGGAGGAGTTCGGCGACAGCATCAAGATAATCATCAGGGGGATCTCACCCATAAGATCGTCCAGGCCTGGGGTGTGGATGCCATGGGGACATGCACCACTACGGCGATCAACGCCATGAAGTATCTTCTCCAGGTGAGAGGGTACGATGAGGATAAGTTGGGCGAGATGATCTATATAATATAGAGCCGCAGGGCGAGAAGAAGGTGTCGTAATGGATCCCATGACTTCCGACGAGAGAGTCAAGGAGGCCATCCGGTTAGAGGAACCTGATTACGTACCCATATTCATCTCCGGTTTCGGGATGGAGCTTCTGGAATATGATTCCGGAGGAGCACAGCCTGTACGACGTGCTCAAGAACAAAGACCTGATGATAATTTACGGGCAGATGACCGTGGATACCTAGGATACCGGTTGCATGTGGCTGCCGTTTTCGATGTACGAGGATGCCGATTCATTGGACCTGAGGGTGCAGTGGAGAAAGGGAGGCACGTCCACCAGCGGCGTACATATTCGGCCGGATAACTATATCGGGGGCACGGATAACCCGGCCGAAAAAATGAAATGTATCTTCGAGAAGGTGGAGCCGGAAATCGACAGCTTTTTGGATAATCCCATGCAAAAAGCCAAAGTCGAGACCCTGGAGGAATACTCGGAGCGTTTCCCCAATAAACATATAATGGCCGAATGGCCGCTACCATGGATAACAGTCCCTGTAGGGGGAGATGATAGGAGTGGAGGCGGCTATATCTATTTTCAAGTACCACGTTTCTCTGATACTGGAGCTGCATGCCAAGTACCTGACCAAGGCCCGTCAGGAGCAGGCCAAGATCATGTGGGAGGCAGGCGCCGACGGTTTTTTCTCGGAAGCCAGCGTCGAGGCTTGCGCCATGAATGATACGGAGCTTAGAAATCACACCGTCGACGCCTTCGTCTATCCAGGATTCCGTGAGCATACCAGGGCGGTCCTGTAGGTGGGAATCACGGAGTTATGGTCTCACTGCTGCCAGAACGGCGTCTATCTCATGGAGCGGATGAAAGACTGGGCGGAATACGGCTATGACTTTTACTAGCATCCGATCCCATCGACTACGGTGCCCTGAAGGGGGTCGTAGGTACATCCGCCGCTCTCATGGGCGGCCCGACCCCTAACCAGTTTCTCTGGGGGGATCCTAAAGAGATACGGAAAGCATTTACGTATACCATCGGGCGGGTAGCACCAGGAGGAGGATTGATGCTGAGCTGCGCGGACGGCTTACCGTCGAACTGTCCCCCCGAGAATTGTGAAAGCCGGCGCCACGGTGATCTTCTCCTCCTATCACCTGCCGGAGCTGGCTAACCACCATCTGTCGAAGGGGACGGCACTGGCCGTGGAACGTACCAAGAAGTCCGACCTTTAGAAACTCAGCCTTGCCACCGGCGCCCTGGTGATTAAGCTGGCGGAGGAAGTCTCCGTGGATGCGTTGGGAAAAGCGGAGGTGCTTGAGGAAAGAAAATAATGGGTAATTGCATGATATTCCTGGAGAGGACCGGCTGCCAGGTTGGCACCTGTTTCTTGAGAAAACCCACCCGTGGCGCGCTGGATAAAGCGGAACGGGCCTGACGGGGATCCCTGCGGACTCTAACGGCCTTCGCCATCCAGCCCCCCGGGTGCTCCCAGGTGGCGTGGGAGGGGAAGTCTGCATGGCGCGGAAGCTCGGCTCCCGGTTCAACAGCTTCCCCGGCAAGACCCGGTTGGCCGGCGACGCCTTCGCCAGGGCCCTGAAGGTGATTCATAGAACCCTGATGGCCAATGACGGGGTCGACCACCTGCTGTTCCTGTCCAGGTTGAGACAGCGGCAGACTTCAACCCGCAATAGCTGGGCGGGCTCTAACTCCCTTACCCCACGTTTCGAGGATGTGTCCCGGGGGCGTGTGTGGGACAGCCTGCCGGTCAAGAGGCATGCTCTCCGCCTGGCCGCTGATTTCGCCCGGGAGATGATAGGAGTGGACGAGCGTTTCGGCAGTCGACAGACAGTGCCATCGGCAAGGGGGACATATTGAAAACACGGGGTGACATCTTTCCGTTCACCGCCATAGCGGGGTAGGAGGATCTTAAGCTCTCCCTGCTGCTCAACGTAATCAACCCACTCCTCGGTGGAGTGCTCATACGCGGCCACAAGGGGATCTCGAAGCCTACGGCGGCTTGGGGGCTCGCCGAACTTACCGCCCCGGAGGTGCTAAGGGGCCGCCCTTTCCCTTATGATCCGGGAGACCCAGAGGAAATGTGCGAATACTGCCTCGCGAACGATCCAGTCTCGCTAACCGGCGTTCGCCGCAAGATGAGGCCCACCGAGATGCCCTTGAACGTGAGCGAGGACCGGGTGGTGGGCAGTCTCTGCATGGAGAGGGCTATCAAGACGAAAGAGAAGGTTTTCGAGCCAGGAGTGCTGGCCGAAGCCAACCGGGGAATACTGTATATAGATGAAGTTAACCTGCTGGACGACTACATCGTGGACGTGATCCTGAACGCCGCTGCCATGGCACACAATATAGTGGAGCGGGAGGGCGTATCCTTCGGCCGTCCTTCACGCTTTATCCTGGTGGGAACCATGAACCTCGAGGAGGGAGAACTTAGGCCTCAACTTCAGGACCGCTTCGCGCTCTGGGTGGAGATAGAGGGCATCGCAGACCCATCATTGCGCCTGGATGTAATCAAGAGGCGGGAGGAGTTCGATCGAGATCCCGGGGCCTTTTTCCACTGCCATATCGGCTCTCAAGAGGAGCTTTCGAAACGCATCTTGCAGGCCCAGGAATGCCTCAGCGAAGTTCACCTCAAGGATGGATTACTGGAGAAGATAGTGGATATCGCCGGTTCTATGGCGCTGTACGGCCACCTAGCCGACATCACCATAGCCAAGGCGGCCCTGGCTCTAGCGGCCTATAACCGGAGGCGGGAAGTGGAATAAGATGACATGAGGCGTGCCGCCTAATTATCCCTGCTCCATCTGCTGCATGCCTCGCCTTTCGAGGACGTAGAGAAAAAGAAGGACTCCATGTCCGAGGTGATCTCGGAAAAGCTAAAAAAGCCGATCCTCGAGAGGAAACCCGGAGGGTGATCAAGTCTTCCCGGACTCCATCCCCCGATAAACGTTCAAAATCGGTTAAAAAAGGTTATTCCGACGCGATCTCCCATGCTGTATAAGCCGGAGGTACTCCGGTTGGTTGCCGCCTCGCATGAGGAGTTGGTATCCCCCATCGGGAAGACCTTCGCCGTCAACAAGTTGACCCTGGCACCACCTCCGCGGTGGTTATCGCGGGCGAACTGCTAAAAAGCCGGAACCCTGCTGGATCAAGGTATTCACCCCACCGTGATCACCAATGGCTTCCGGCTGGCCGGGGGACATGCGGCCAAGGTGCTCAGGGAAATGGCCCGGGAGATCCCTCCCCAAGACGCGAAAACCCTGAACCGCATCGCGGTCACCGCCATAAACAGCAAGGCGGTGGCACCCTACAAGGAAAAGATCGGTGCGGCGGCGGTCCAGTCGGTGGCCGAGGAGAGGGATTCCCGGTACATTGCCGATATCAACGACATCAAGGTGGAGACAAAAGCCGGGCGGGCGGTGACCGACCTGGAGTTCCTGGAGGGGACCGTCCTGGATCCCCAGAGGCTCAACCAGCGCATGCCCCGCAGGGTGGAGAAAGCCCTATAGCCTTGGTAGACTGCCCCCTGGAGATCAAGAGAGTGGATACGCAGGCACATATAAAGATCACCGATCCGGAACAGCTGTAGGAGTTCGTTAATGAAGAACGACGCACACTCATGGGGATGGTGGAAAGACTGGCGAGCATCGGGGCCGAAGTCCTCTTTTGCCAGAAAGGGATAGATGACCTGGTGGAGCACTACCTAACCAAGGCTCAGATACTGGCAGTGAAGAGAGTCCTTTTGAACGAGATGGAGATGCTAGCCAAGGCCACCGGGGGAAAGATAATGTCCGACTTCGATGATCTTGGACGGGATTCCCTTGATCGGGCGGGAAAGGTCGTTGAGTATAAGGTAAGTGGTTAGTACCTGACTTTCGTCACCAGCTACAGGAACTCACGTGCCGTCTCCATGCTGCTTCGGGGATGGACGGAACAGGTAGTGGAGGAGACCCACCATTACCTTGAGGATGCCCTTAAGGTTGTGTCCTTGGCCATGGAGGAGGGAATGGTGCTGCCGGGTGGAGGAGCCCCTGAGGTCGAGGTGGCCTTGAGGCTGCGGGATTATGCGGCGACTATCGGAGGCCGTGAGCGGTTGGCCATAGAGGCCTTTGCCGATGCCGTGGAGCTCACCTCCATGACCCTCGCGGAAAACACGAGCCTGGACTCTCTGGATATACTGATGAAGCTGCTTTCGGCTCCCAACAAAGGGAAAAGAAACACGGCCCTCTGCCTTGATGTTGCCTCCGGCAAAATCGAGGACATGTCCAGGGAGAGATTACTTGAGCCCCTGAAAGTCAAGCAGCAGGCCATGGACCTGGCCGCGGAGGTAGCCTCACTTATTCTTAGGATGGACGACGTAATAGTAGTTAGGAGGAAAAGACCGCTCCGGCACCTGAAACCCGGGTGTGAGCAACCTATCCGTCCCAGCGCCTGGACATTCGGAAATCCAAGCGCTGGGACACCGTCGTGCTTTCGCGATACATGCTGTCGCGCGAAAATTGTGGGTCGTTATATGAACTCAGGGCATTTCGGTCCAGGTTTTTCCGCCCTTGCGCCAGGTTATACGCGGCAGCTCACGTTTCTGCATGGAGTCCGCGTTCACACTCGGATACCCCATGACTATGGCCGTTATAGGCACGTAGGGCTTCTCGATCCCCAGGTATCTGTTCAGCCATGGAAGCATCTTGGCACCCACTCCGGCGAAGCCCATCCAGCAGGTAACCAGGCCCAGGGAATGAGCGGCTAGGACCATGTTCTCTCCGCAGATGCCGATGTCCAGATCCATGTTGTTGATGCCCCTCTTGTCCCCCAGTATGTACACCAGGCAGGGTGCGCCCAGGAAAACGTCCTTGGGCTGTACGATGGCCGCGCCTCCGGTTATCGCCCTCTGATCCATCATGGGCGGAGCGACCAGGGATGACAGAGACAGTATGACCCTGCTTATCGGGTTCGTCTTTCCGGAGAAATAGAACTTGGTCAGCAAGCGGTAGAGTGGATCCATCATCTTGGCGATCTTATCCATCTCCTCGCGGTCATTGATGACGATAAAGCTCCAGGGCTGGTTGTTGCCGTGGGAGGGGGCGAAGCGCCCGGCCTCTATAACCCTCCGTACCAGCTCGTCGGGAAGCGGTTTGCTGGAGAAGATGCGGTTGCTCCTGCGCTTGTAGATGACCTCCTCAACCGGGGTCATCCCCTCTATGCCTTCCACCTCGGGGATGTTGGGATAACCGTCCTCGGGATGGTAGAGCATGGTCTTATAGAAGCCTTCCTCCACGTTGTAGAAGCCCTGTATGGATATGGCGTCTTTCTCGCAATGTGCTACGCATGCCGAACACGACATGCACACGATTCCCTCGATCATTCTCGCTTTCTTGTTCACTACCTCCAGGCAGGCACAGGGGCATGCCCGTACGCAGTTACCGCAACCCGTACACTTCTCCTCGTCCACGATGATGGTCGAGTTAGACCATACATCGGGGTTCGCTGGAAGGTATGCCGTCTTGATCTTTGAAAAAGCCATTACCTATCCCCCTCTCGATCTCTCACTTTTTACCATACGTTGTGTGCCTTTCCCGGCCCGGCTCCGCCAGGACAGGTGCTGTCACTTTCGCGATGCATTCTGTCGAAGTGGATTCAGGCTTTGCGGAGTTCGACGGTCATCATTATCTCGCCGCAGGCTCCCAGGGGAAGCCCGGCACCGTAACAGTTCATGGGCAGGTCGAAGAGCTTGCTGGTGAACTCACCGCCCGAGGCCATCCTCTCTATCATGAGCATGACCCTCCACCATATCTTGGTCAGGGCCATGATGCATATCCCCTCGCTTACTTCGGGCTGCAGCACCCTGCCGAAAGCATCCAGGTGGAATTCATCCCCTTCCTTGTGCCCGGCTATACAGCCCTCGGAGGAGACAACTATAATCACGATATGATGATCCTTGAACTTCTCGATAGACCGCAGGCGCTTAACGCGCTTGGGCGAGGCCAGGAAGACCTCCATCTCCTTCTCGTCTATGGGTAATTCCCGCATGAACTCATCAGGCTCGGGGCCTCCAGTGGTGGGGGCCTGCTTCACCGCCCGGCACTCGCCCCTGGCCTTCTTGTTCTTGATGAACATGTAGGGGGTCATGGTCATCATGAAGCGCATGTACTCCACGAAGGACATCTTCTCACGCGTTACCCTGAACAGGTTATCCCCCAGGCCGCCCGGCTCCAGCCCGGCGTCTGTGCAGGTTATGTACTCGAAGAGCATATCGTTGGGGTCCTTCCCCTGCAGCAAGTGATCATAGTAATCGTATACCAACGGCGACAGCTGCGAGACAGCGTGCACGCATACACCCGGCGGGCACTTGTGCCTGACGAGCATGCCCATGGGATTCAAATAGAGAGGGCGTCCCTCGTTGTGGCAGCCGGAGCAATGATTAGAGCATACCGGCTCCACCTTGAGCCAGTATTGCATGGCCTCCATGGTCAGAGCGTCGAAAAGACCGAGCTCCATGGCCTTCTGATATTCCACCTCTGTGTAGCCCCAGCGGTTCTTTATGATGATCTTCAAAAAGGGTTTCATCACCGTGTCCAACAATTCTATAACAGCCATCTTCTACCTCCTTTAACGCAATGGACTAAAGCCTTGGCCTTTATCTGTTTCCATACGTAGCCGTGCCAGGCCTGGACATGCCAGACCGCCGAGATCAAATTCTTAGCCCCCATTGGCATATCCAGGCGCTGTGACAGCCGGCGCTTTCGCGCTGCATTCTGTCGCACCCGTTTCTATTCTAAGGGCGTTGGAGGATGTGGACGCACATGGCCGCCTCACCAGCGCCTATAAAGCCTCCACCGTTCTCGGCCATGGCGATCCTGGCCCCCTCCACCTGGCGTTTTCCCGCCTCGCCGCGCAACTGGGTGACCAGCTCCACCAATTGGGCTATGCCCGAGGCTCCTATGGGGTGGCCGCGGCATTCCAGCCCGCCGCTGGTATTGATTGGTAACCTGCCTCCCAGCTTGGTGGCCCCGGACTCTGCGAAGGGACCTCCCTCCCCCGGCTTGCAGAAGCCCATCTCCTCGCATTGCAGCAGTTCTCCGAAGGCGGTAGCGTCGTGGACCTCGGCCACGTCGACATCATCGGAGCCCACTCCCGCGATTTCGTAGGCCTTCTTGCTGAGGCGCTCCCCGATTAGATCCATGCCTCCTCCCTCCGGGATAGTCCCGGAGGTGAGCACCGAGGCCAGGATCTTAATCGGCCTGGCGTCCGGGAAACGCTTGAGTGCCTTTTCCGAGCAGAGCAGGGCGGCTGTGGCTCCGTCTCCCATGGGCGCACACATGGAGCGTGTGAGGGGGTAGGCCACCGGACGGTCCGCCAATACCTCCTCCACCGTCATATCAATCTGGTATTGCGCCAGCGGGTTTAGGAAGCCGTGGTGGTGGTTCTTGGCCGCTATGATGGCAAGCTGCTCCTGGGTCGTACCGTACTGCTCCATGTGCAAACGTGCGGCCATGGCGTAGATGTCCATGAAGGGGGAACGTGCGCTTCCCCCACCGCTCTTTCCCTTCTTCTCCTCGGCCTGCTTCTTCTCATTCTTCATAAGAGCGTCGAGGACGCCGCGGATGAACTCCACATCGGTGTTGGACATGAACATCTCGAACATGGCCTGCTTGTTATCGGGGTTGTACATCTTCTCCACCCCGATGGCAAGAGCCACGTCGTAGGCTCCGGCTTTGATGCCCTGGTAGGCGCCGTTTACCGCGCTGGTCGCACCGGCGCATGCGTTCTCCACGTTCATCACCGGAATGCCCTGTATGCCCAGGGGAGTCAGGGCCACCTGGCCGCGTATGCTATGCTGGCCGGTGACGATTCCCCAGAAGGAATTGGAGTACCAGGCTGCCTCGATGTCCTTCTTGTCCGCCGGACAGTCCGCCAGCAGGTTGTCCAGCACCTCGGCCGTCATCTGCTTGATGGTCTTGTCGGGGTATTTTCCGAAGCGGAACATGCCCACGCCGATGATATAGACGTCATCCACGCCTCTCTCCTCCCTTTTGTAAGATTACATACCCAAGTATGATACCATGGTATCTACTCCACCGATCCCCGTCAAACCGGGAGTTGCTTAGCCGTAACCGATGGCTTAACCCTTCTCCGACAGCTCGAGGATATCCAGCAGGACTTCCTGACTGGTTCGGGGATACATCTGACAGTACTTGGCGTCCCTCATCAACCTCTCCATGTCATAGTCGCGCATGTAACCGTAACCGCCGTGAATCTGCACCCCATCCAAGACGGTCTGATGGGCGTTCCGGGTAGCCTTGAGCCAGGCAGACATCGCCGGTACAAGTGAATCCTCATAACATGCCCTGGAGATCACAGCCCTGTTTTCCTCGATGCCCGCCACCATCTCCGCCAGCATTAACCTAATCGCCTGATGCTCGATGATGATCTTCCCCGCCTGATAACGCTCCCCGGCATAGGCATATGCCTTCTCCAGGGAATTACGGGAAATGCCGGTGGCGATGGACGCCAGGCCCAGGAAGAGCAATCTCTCCACGGCCTCCACCATGCCACCACCCTCGATGACATTAGAGGGTTCCACATCCCTCAACCGCAGGGATCCGGCCCGGCACGCGCGCAAGCCCATCTGGTACGGTTCGGGTTCTATCTCCACTCCATCGGCATCGCCTCTAACCGTGACCGCCTCCGTTCCCGCTCCGCCGCCGGGTAGCAGGATTATAAGGGGGCTATCGGGAATGTTGAAGGAGAAAGGCACCACACCCTCCAACTTTCCGCCGGAGAGGGATACCTCACCCGGATAAGCCAGGCAAGCCGGGTAATAATCGGGTTCCACCCCGGTGATAAGGCCCTCGAACTCCCCGATGGCCGCGGGCAGCATGGCGGCGTTGTGCACCAGCAGGGTGGCCGCCACCCCCGCCTCCTCGGCCCCTATCTCCTCCAAGGCTACGCAGAGGGCATAAGTATCCAGACCCCCGCCGCCGTAATCCTCGGGGATAAGAGCTGCCAGCAGGCCCATCTTTCCCGCCTTGGACAGAACCTCTCTCAAGCGCCACGACTCGGATTCCAGGTCAAGTTCCTCCGCTTGGGGCGCCAGCTCCCTCGTGGCATACGCGGCGGCTGTCTCTCGCAGAATCCGGTATTCCTGCTCCTCCTTCACGCTCGTAAGGCCGATCATCTTATCGCACCCCCTTCTTTAACGGTCCGGGTACCTGGATGGACAGCGTCTTCCCGATCTCCACGTTATAAAAGGCAATGCGGTTCAATTGATTGGTACCCTCGTATATCTGGGTCAACTTGGCGTCTCGATAGCTTTTCTCCACCCAGCGCCTCTCCTCCGAATCGCAAGTTCCCATGAGTTCCAGAGCCTGGGAGGTCAGCTCCATGGCGTTATCCGCGCATGAGAACTTGGCCAGCGATGCCTTGGCCAGCATGTCGGTCGCGTCCTCGTCCTTGATGAAGTACCTGAACAGTGCGTTGACCACGGTCTTGCCGTAATAGGAGTTCAGGAAACCGGCATAGGGCCTGGAGGCGCGTATCGCCCTGGGAATGAGGAAGGCCGACTTGAAGAGAGGGTGTGTGAAAGCGCGCCTGAAGAGGGCGTCGCCAGCCAGGCTGTGGCCGAGATACAACCCCCGGTTCTCCTGGATCATCGCCCTCATATCCGCCAGGGCCATGCATATCCGGCTCTCGTCCACGGGCCGCTTGCCGTTGCGCGCCGTCCTGGCCCAGGCCAGGAAATGCTCGTAGGCACCCCGCGCGATTCCGGTGGCTATGGATCCTACCGGGCCACGTGAGGCGGCCATGATTATGAGGATGCCGTTGGCTATACCGTCGCCCTCATAACCAAGCACGTGGGAATCGGGCACGAACACGTCCTCGAAAAGCAGCTCGGCGGCGTGGCAGGCTCTCTGCCCCATCTTGGACTCCACTCGGGGGCAGGAATAGCCCTCCATATCCCTATCCACCAGGAAAGTAGTCCAGGTCTCCAGGGGGCGGCTGCGGTCGGTGGCGGCGCATACGGTGATGTACTTGGCCTCGCTCCCCCCGGATATGAAACACTTGCGGCCGTTCAATATATAGCCGCCCTTTACCCTCTTGGCCTCCATGCCTATCCTGGCCACCTCCAGGAATTCCGGCTCCTCGACATCGGTTCCGGCGGAGGGTTCGGTGATGGCGTAGGCCATGACCACCGGATTTCCCTTGCGCTCCTCCTCGACGATCTCGTGCAGAACTGTATCCCAGTGGGCCATGGCCCCCGAGGCAATCACGGGCGATACCCCCAGGCTGTGAGCGGCAAGGGCCAGGCCGATTCCCCCGCAGGCGGAACAGAGCTCCTCTACGGCCAGGGCCAGGCCGGTTACCATATAGGAACTCGCCTGGCCACCGACGACCTCGGGTATGGCCAGGGAGAATATGTGATACTTACAGCCCTCCCTCAT
This sequence comes from Actinomycetota bacterium, assembly GCA_034188985.1. GTDB lineage: Bacteria > Actinomycetota > Geothermincolia > Geothermincolales > RBG-13-55-18 > JAXHVT01. Next base: position 12,005 of record JAXHVT010000018.1, read on the forward strand.
TATCTCCCAGTCGAAGTAGTCGGGTTCGCGCTCCATGTGCTGGTCGAGCTCCAGCGCTCTCGGCAACGCAACCCTGCGGTTGTATTCCTCGCAGCCCTCGACGATCTTTATCATCCCGTCTACGCCCTTGCGGTCGTGCTCCCGCAGGGTTCTCAGCACCGGGAAATCCGCGAGCAACCGCCGTCCGCATTCGCTAATTTCTCTTCGAAGCATGTCCTCTCCCCCTCATAAGAGACAAATACATGGGTTTGACATAGGAAGTATTACTCGAAAGCCGATATATACCATATATCAGATATGTGTGAATTTGTACACTTTCCGGTAACTTTGTGCGGAAGCGAGACTACCTGGGGTGAGACTATCCACTATGCGGTCGTTTGCGCACTGAAAGGCGGGGACTCCTCGTCCTCCAATTCTCTTGAACGAGCGGTATCAAACCGCTCCCGGTACCATATCCGACGCCTTGAACAGCTGCGAGCGAGTCGTGCTCAGCCTGTGATATACGAGGTTGAAGACCAGCCAATTGGGCAGCGAGCGGCTGAAATAGAAGCGCTTGGCGATAGACCTCATGGAGTAGAAGCGGCGTTGAACCTCGTGGGTTTTCTCGCACAAGCGCTCCGCGCTGAAGTTCTTGGGCTGAAATACCGTACGGTTGCCCCTGTCCTTGTCCAGCCAATACTCCTCCATCACGCGCCCTTCGGCCACCATCTGCTCGTACAACCTCGTACCGGGCAGGGGGGTAAGGTTGGAGAACTGAGCCATCTGCAGCTTGTTCCGCAGCGCGAAATCCAGTGTGTCGGCGAAGATCGACTCGTGATCGGAGTCGAAGCCGAACATGAACGCACCGAGTACGTGTATGCCATGCTTCCTGAGCGTCTTTAAGGACCGGCTGTAATGCTCGACCTTGTTCTGTTTCTTGCCCATCTCCTGCAATGACCTCGCGGATACCGTCTCCAGGCCGATGAAGAGCAGTCGGCAGCCGCTCTCCGCCGCAAGGGCCACCAGTTCCTCGTCTTCCCCAACGTTGATGCAGGCCTGGGAGCCCCAAAGTGTCTTCAAGGGGATAAGGGCCTTGAACAACTCCTTGGCGCGCCTGGGATGGGCTGCGATATTATCGTCCACGAAGGGGACTATCCTCTTTCTCAGCACTGGGTTACGGGGTATCTCCTCGATCTCGGCCAGCAGGTTATCCAGCTTCCTCTCCCGAACATGGCGTCCGTTGAAAGCGGTAACCGAGCAGAAACTGCAGTTGTGGGGGCAGCCGCGGGATGTCTGTATACAGTTGGCGTTCCAGTAATGCTCCCTGTTGACCAGGTCTCTCCTCGGGAGGAGGGGATCCGTGAAATCGTCGTAGTCCTCCATCCTGTATACGGGATCCAAGCATCCCCTATCGGCATCCTCCACCACCGCCGGCCAGATGTTCTCCGCCTCGCCGATGACTACGGTGTCGGCATGCTCCAGCGCCTCCTGAGGCAGCATGGAGGCGTGAATGCCTCCCATAACCACCTTTACCCCCCTGGAACGATACGTATCCGCTATCTCGTAGGCGCGCATAGCGGTAGCGGTCATGCTGGTTATACCTACCAGGTCCGGTTTATCCTCGAAATCGATTTTCTCCAGGTTCTCGTCGATGATGCGTACCTCTACGTCATCCGGCGTATACGCCGCCAGGTACATGAGGCTCAAGGGTACGAAATAGCTGCGATTTAAGACCTTCTCCCCCTCCTTGGCCGGGGTTATCAGAGTTATTCTCATGGCTCTGTTTCCTTCCGCATTTATGCAAGCATATTATGCCTATAATTTTCCATGTGGATTATACTAACATGAATAGGGTCATACCTGCTATCGAATCCATCATAAATGGTAATCCTCATTTAACGAGATTAAAAGGATTGATTTTTGTCTGGAAGTGTGCCTCCCTGAAGGAAGGCTACACGAACCGGATTCAATTCCGCACCAGCGCCCCTCTCATAAGGCCTCCATATCAGGCCGTTCCTGGCTAGCAGCATGAAGACCGGTTCGGCGATCTCGTGCCGGTACAGGAAGGATAGCAATGAGAAATATATCTTGGGCAACAACCTCTTGTTCATCCACAGTATCTTAGCTGAGAGCTGTAGGAAAACGTACAGACGGTTTTTCTCCACCGCCCTCACCACCTTCTCGGCGATATCGTGGGCGGTCATGCCCGCCCATTCTCCTCCATGTATCCGCGCAGCCGTCAAAGAATTGTTCTCAGGTCGGATACCGGATAGCTCATGCAGGGATGGATGTAACCGATTCCACGTCGGACCATCGCCGGTAGACCCTGGTCGTGGCGAGGATCTCCCTCGACAACAGCCTGGTGCGGCACATCGTGCACTCCCCGGAGCGGTATAGCGCCTCCACCACCTCTATATGGTCCTTCAGGCCCGGGGCGGCGCGGTCGGCCAGGTCTATGGCCTGGGCGGCCATCCGGTTCTTGGCCTCGATGTAATCATTAAGGGAGAGCTTCAGCCAGGGCTCCCCGAATGAGAGCAGGGCCAGGGCAATCACCGAGGTCCCCGGTGTTTAGAACTCCGGGTCCAGCACGTTGTAAGGTGATATTCCCACCCCGTCCGAGTCTACCTCCAGGCTTCTCCTGGCCGCCTCGAAATGGCGCTCGTAATCGTAGCTGAGGTTGAAGGCGATCTCGCGATTATACAGCCTCAACTCGGAACTGGTGCAGTCTAGCCCCAGGAACGCCGAGAAGATTGAGGTCCCTATGTTGCCCCATCCCAATCGCTTGAGATACCAGGAGGGGAAGTGCTGCCTGCCGATAAGATCAACGCAGGTGATTACGGGATTGACATTGCAGATAACGTAATCGCTCGAGATCTCCGTCCCGTCCTTCGTCACCACTCCCTTGACCTTCTCGCCGGATACCGGGATGCGCGAGACGCCCCGATTTAGCCTGACCTCTCCTCCGTGGTCCTGGATGGATTCCACAAAAGCCTGGGCGGAGCCTGTGGTTTGCCCCTGACGTGTACCGGTCCATACTTGAGATATGTTGCAGTGGCGATGGTGAAGAGCAGGAAGGACAGCCTGGAGGGAGGCAGCCCATAGTATCCCTGGAGCTGAGCGATGGCCGCCGCCGCCCTTTCGTCCTTGACCTCCTTGAAGATCACGTCCCCCAGGGTGCTCTAAGAGTAAGCTATCATGTTTGAGAAGGCGGAGGGATCACTGGCCAGGGCCTCCTGCCCCTCGCGCGAAAACCTGCTCAACTTTTCGTAGAGGTCGAACATTATGGAGGAAAACCTCTTTATGCCCTCCTCCTCACCTGGAAAATGCTCGCAAAGCACCTCCTCGAAACCCTTTCTATCGGAGGGGATCACGATATCGAGGTTCAGTAAAATACTGCAGTAGAAATCCGGGGTCTCGAGGAATTCCACCTTATGGGCCACGCCGCATTCCTCCATGGTCCGCCACAGCGGGCCCCTTCTTCCATCGTGCCCCAATACCGACAGCTCGTGAAGGGAGGCCTCGAACTCGAAACGCCCCCGGTTGAAGGTTGTCGCGTAGCCGCCGGGAACGTAATTTCTCTCCAGCAACAGCGTCCTCTTACCCGTCACCGCCAGAAAGGCCGTGGCGGAAAGACCGCCCGGACCCGCTCCTTTGACCACCGTATCGCAATCCGCCATGACATATCCTCCCTCCGTGTTGTCCTGCCGATAAGGCTCTCGGCCACGGCCCATCGCCGTAAATCGTGTTCTATCCGATGGTTTCAAATAATTACGGTCAGCCGGCGCCTTGGCCACCACTTCTTCTCATGACATGTGCCGAGTCGCCCCCGTCTCTCCGCCCACACTAACGGGAAATAAGGCTTAATCTACCACCATTTCTCCATTGCTTTATTCCCCGTGACGCGAAGCCGAAATCCTCGAGGATGGCAAGGGAGTAGCTCCGGGCTTCTTCGGCGGCCGTCCCGCGGGAGCTGGACGGGGTCATTCCCGCCGGCCTGGAGATCACGAAGGGTACCTTGAATACCCGGGGCCGCCGAGCCCATCCAAATCCGTTCATCGGCGATAGCGCGGGAGCACAACGCGCCGATTCCTGACGATACTCCGCTTTCTATTGATTGCCTTTTCTCTAGCTCGGCGGCGTGCTGTCGGGCAGCGGACCCCCGCTTGGATCCAGTTTCTCCATGAGCAGCAGATGGTTGCGGTCCTCCATGCGCAGGGCGTCCAGAAGACTCGCGGTGTTGAGTCCCGCATTGAGAGCGTCCTTGGCCAGCATAAGCCCCAGGGTGGATTTCTCCACCATCATTGCCGCCATCTCCAGTGCCCGTTCAGTAGATCCTCTCGATTGTACACGTGGTTGACCAGGCCCATACGGTAGGCCTCATCGCAATCGATTACCCGGCCCGTAAGAAGCAACTCCACCGCGCGTCCCCATCCAACGATACGCCACAGCAGGTAATTGGATCCCATGTCCGCTCCTCCCAAACCGATATTTATATAGGAGGCGCAGAACCTGGCATCGTGCGAGGCCAGGCGTACATCGGCCGCCAGGGCGAAACTAAGGCCCCCGCCTATGGCAGCCCCGTTCACCGCGGCTATGACGGGTTGGTGACAGGCGCGCATTAGATCGATGGTCCTTGAGAAATCGTTCTTTCTCCTGAAGAGCTTCTCGCCCTTGACTCCCTCCTCGGCGAGGGCCCCCGACATGGCGGCGGCCTCCTTGAGGTCCAGGTTGGAGCAGAACCCCCTGTCCCCGGCCCAGGCTATCTACACCATATGGCATTCCACGTCGTTTATGATCTCCCTCCTGAAAAGTTGAGCTCCTCCAGCGTCACGGCGTCTATAGCGTTCAAACGCTCCGGCCGGTTAAGGGTGAGAATGTCTATCTCGCCCATGCGATCGAAGATCAGGGTCTCTTATCCCATATCGACCTCTTTCGTCACCGCTACCGCTTCCTCCCCGCCGTTGCTAGCCCTGACTTCATGGTGATCCGGGTAAGGGCTCAAGCCATCATGTGGACTTCTCCTGGCTCCTAAGTAAAGGGGGGTTGATTGTTATTCCGTACGACCGCTCCATGAAGTATCTCATCACGCGGCCACTCCGCAAGAAGGCTCGAGCTTTTGCGCAAGCATCCGGAAGTCGCTGAAGGCCTAGATGGCTCCGGTTATCCTGGTCAGGGTGATCCTGACCTTGTCCTCCTCCTTCTCGAGAGTAACATTGATCAAGGTTCCGGATGTGTCCTGCATGACCCAGGTGACCTCATCCTGATCACTGGCCATGGGCTCCCCGAGTACGTCCTGGTACCAATCGGTCACCTCGTCCAACTCGTCCCCTGTAACGAACTCGGCACGGACCGTATTAACCTCGCCCTCTTCGCTGTTGACCTTGGCCGACAGACAGCTCTCGGGTACGTATTCCACACCCGGGTATATGGGCAATCCCAGCTCCTCTTCGCTGGGCTCCGCCTCCTTGACCTCTATCGACTCCTCTCTCTCCTCGCCCTCGATGGTGACCTTACCGCCCTCTCCTTCCTCGCCGGATTCCTCGATCGTCAGTTTGCCCTCGGGGGTCTCGATAGTATTCCCGCTATCACCCCCACAGCCGGCTATTGCGGCCAGGGAAACCGCCAGGCATACAAGCATTAGCATGATCGGGATCTTCCTCAATGCACCCCTCCTTTCCATCCTACCCGCCACCCGCGTTACACCGCGTCACTCGAACGTAGCACTCCTAGAAATTATAAACCATGCCGGTTACGGCTCTCACCTCGCTTAAGCCATAGAGGCATGGCCGACGATTCAAGATATTGGTACCCGGCATCACCTGATATATCGGGCCTCTCGTTTACATCGACGTGGATGCGATGGCCTTCGAAGCGCGCTGGTTCCAGGATAATAGAACCGTCATGCATAATATACACTTGAGACATGCTAAGGAGAAAATCTCCTGTTTTATAGGGCAAGAGGATAAGAGCCATGACAACGGAGACCCTTAATATACGGGCTTCGTATTGACCGTCTTGCTGGCCGGCTTCGTCTGGATACTGGCGGCCAACGTCTACCTGACGAACCGCAAAGCCCATCTCAACCGTATACTCATCCTTTCCCTTGTCTTTATCGGCATATGGTTTCTCTCCGGATTCATGAAGAAGATCCTCGAGCAACCAAGCGACCTCTTAACGCTCTGGACCTTCCGCCGGGCTTATGCCGCCGGAGGACTGGGCTTGTTTTTCTATTTACTGTTTTTCCTTATCCTGTACCTGAGGCGGCTCCCCGGAAGGACCTCACTCCTGCTGTTGTCAGCAGCGGCCGTGGCCTTCGTTTTCGCCTCGCTCTCTCCCTGAGGTATATCCTCCGTCAGTTACCAAGACGGCAGCCTAGTCTCCAGCAACGGCCCCCTTTACCTGCTGATCGCCTCGTTAATAGGGTTCCTATGCCTGGGCTGCCCTTACCTGGCCTTCGCCAAGTGGAGGAGCTCAACTGGCATCGACCGGGCCAGGATCAATATCATCCTCTGCGGCATTTTCTTTTTCTTTCCCTTCGCGCTCGTCTTTTCCATCCTCCTGCCCACACTTACCGGTAATAGTTCTATACCAGCTATACGTTCCTGGCAGCGGCTATACCCATGGCCTTCACCTCCTACACCGTGATCAGGTTGAGGCTTCTCGAGGTGAGGATAATTCTTCACCGGACGGGGGTATTTCTCATTAACCTGGTCATATTATCCATCCCCTAGATCCTGCTCCTGCTTGCCCTCTCGGAAACCGACATGCCCGACAGCGCGAAAAAAGCGATCTTCAAGCCCCTTTTCCTGATAATGTTCTCCCTGGCGCCTTTTATATGGAAGAAACTGGAGGCATATTGCTCCAGGGTGTTTTTCTCCAGTCTCCACGACGCGGCGCAGCTCAAGGAGCTGGTGTCCATCAATATATTGCAATCCTCCCCCGATCCTTTCGAGAGCCTTCCCATCATCCTGCGGGAGCTCATCATTCCGTTGGGCCTGGACAGGCTGGGTATACTGGCGCCCCCGGTGACAATCACCGAACACGGTCTCCTCTTTCAATGCCGACGCGCGGATATGAGGGACACCGAGATCGATTTGATACGGGAACCGCATATCACATATAACGTCGACCGGGTCAAGGATGCCCTGGTAAGCGAGGAACTGCAGAGATGGCCCCGGCATAACCGGGATAAGGCCCTGGGAGACGAACTCGCTTCCGCGGGTATCCATGCCCGTGTCCCTATCATGACCTCCTCGCAAATACTGGGTCATTTCCTGACGGGTGAAAAATAGGACGGGGGGCTTTGAGCATCACCGATATCGCCTGCCTGGAGGATATCGGGTTTCGCATAGCCCTTTATATCGATAATTACTCTCTTTCCAATCAACTCATGCTGCATATCAGGGAACTCGAGAGAGCTCAAAATGAATTGCGTGAGGCCAACGACTTCAAGGCCGACATCATCAATGTAACCTCACACCAGCTGCATACCCCCCTGACTATCCTGACCTGCTTCTCAATGATTCTCGAGCACCATTACCACAAATTCGACACGGAGCAGAGGCCGCAGTACCTGGGATATATACTTGATTCCTGCCAGCGACTCAACGCCATCACGGATCAATGCCTCAACGTCTCCAAGCTTCAGAGAGACGCATTGGAGGCAACCCTGAAACCGATACGCATCGGGGAGCTCTTCAAGGATATCCAATCGAAATCGCCGCCGGCACTTGTGTTGCGTCTTGATTGCGAGATCGTACAGCAGGACATTGAGATCGTCAGCGATTACGCCTGCACGAACCTGATGCTCACGAACCTCGTGGGCAACACCCTCCGCTATAGCCCCGACGATTCGCCCGTTCTCCTCAAGGCCGAGGAGAAAAGCGGTGAGGCCGTTCTTTCCATCAGCGATCACGGCGAAGGCATTGACTAAATGGATATCCGGAGGATCTTTCATCCTTCCACCAGGCTGGAGGACACCAACCACCACCAGGTTTGCATGGGGCCGGGCTTGTACGCGGTACGGCTTATCGCCGACCTCCTGGGTACGACGGTCACGATGGACTCGGTGCGCGGCGAGAATACCACGTAAAGTTTCTACCTGCCTGTCTCCTGATCAGCGGGAGAACGAGCCGATAGCGGTAAATAAAGCGCGCTTGGCATATTGTCGAAAGTATTAGAGAATATAAAGCAGCAGCATATCCTGCGAAAAGGGATGCCATACGATGTTCGAGTTCATAACCACGGCCCTCGAGGCCTCTGTGATTCTCGTTCTCGCTTTCCTGGTCTACAGGTCAGGGAAGTATAGCTTCCTGAATCGATCTTTTTCGCTTTTCCTGCTCTTTCTGGCCACATGGATACTCTGCGGTTTCCCCCATCTCCTGGTGACCGAACCGAGCACCTACTTCGTAACGCTCGAGTTCCGTCTAGCGCACTGCATGGCCATACTGGCCACGGGTACCTTTTTCCTTTTCAGCCTGGGTTTTCTCAGAGGTAGAAAACCGCGGCACCTGTTACTGACCGGGGTGTCATTGATCACCGCCTTGATGGCTTTCTGCAGCCTAACCGATTTGATAATCAAGCGTGTCAGCTATAGCGAGGGCAGGTTCCTGATAACCAACGGGACCATGTTTGCCCTATTTCCCGCCTTTATGATTCTCTTCGGATTCGGGGGCTTACTGTGTATAGCCGCGAAACGGCATAAGTCCAGGAGCATAGACCGGGCCAGGGCCACCTATATCCTGCTGGGTTTCGGTATCTTCCTGGCCCTGGCCATGACGCTGGTTATCCTGGTCCCAGCCATTATAGGCAGCGATCTCACCTCCGACTACACCTTCTTTCTGGTATTGATCCCAACCGGCTTCACCGCTTACGCCATCCTCAGGCATCGGCTGCTCGACGTGCGCCTGGCCGTACGGCGCAGCTTCGCGTACATTCTGACCCTCTTGCTGTTCGGCGGGCCCCTGGTGCTCCTCTATGCCGTGTTTCGCTCATCATGGAACACTCACCCCAACCTGGAGGTGGGCATATCCATCTTCATCCTGGCCATGACCGTAGCCCTTTCCCCGGCCGCCCTGCGCTGGTCGAACAAGCTAGCCACCAAGCTTTTCTTCGCGGGGCTCTATGACGAGATACAGCTCCTGCACGACGTATCCTCGATCTTCACATCCACCGCCAATATAAGGGAGGGCTTGATAGAAGCCACGGCCCTGATATGCCGCAGACTGGGCCTCGAACAGCTCCTGGTGACCATACCCCATGAAACCACCCATGACGATGGCGACTGGCTCATCGGATGCCGCTGGACGGACGCGGGCCCGGAGTGTATCCAGAAGGCGCAAGCGCATTCCTCCGGCTCGCTTAACCTCCTGGACGGGGCGGTGATAAGAGATGACAGCGGAACATATCTATCCAGCCAAGACGACTACAGAGCCCTGATGGAGGAGATGGAGAACCGGGGCTTACTGGCCTGCCTGCCCATCAAAGGCCCGACCGCCGATCTAGGGGTGCTCCTGGTGGGAGAAAAGAGAAACCGTATGGCAATGGATCCGCTGGACCTCGACTTTCTCACCCAGTTCGCAGAGCGTGCGGGCCTTTTCATCGAGAACTACCTGCTCTCCACGTACCTGCTCTCTCAATTTGAGGAGCTTATGGATATGCGCAAACAGCTGGAGGAATCGGATCGCTTCAAGACCGATATAATCAATGTCACCTCCCACGAATTCAGAACCCCCCTCACCATACTCAACGGCTTCGCCTTCATGCTGCGCGATCACTACGAGCGTTTCGATGAGATAGAACGTAAACAGTACCTTGGATACATCACCAACTCCTGCGACCGGCTCGGCACCATCCTGGACCAGTTCCTGACCGTCTCCTATTTTCAGAGAGGCGAGGTGCGCACGACTCCGGAGCCCACACCCCTACGGGACCTCTTCGAGGAGATAAAGTCATCCTTCGTACCGGAGGAGGGACAACGCATCGAGAGCGAGGTGGTTCCGGGCGATATCAGGGTGATGACAGATCGATCCTACCTGGTACTTATGCTCAAGAACCTGGTGGATAACGCCATCCGTTACAGCCCCCAGGAGCAGCCGGTAGTTCTCAAGGCCGAGGAGAAGGGTAACGACATATTCTTCTACATAAGGGATTTCGGTCAGGGGATGGATTCAAGCGAAGCTGATAATATATTCACCCCCTTCGCCCGCTTGGAAGACACCAACAAGCATCATGTGGGCACGGGCCTAGGCCTATATATCGTACGACTTATAGCCGACATGCTGGGCACATCGGTGGGAGTGGAATCTCGTCCTCACTCCGGAACCACTTTCTTCTTCAAACTGCCGCAGGCCTGAAGGAGGTTGTTTCTGGAATACGCGGCGGTCACCCCGCCGAGCACATGACTCAGCGGTACTTATCCAGGAAGCACTTCCTGCTCATACCGTACCATTCCTGCAAGCTGAGATCGGTCAAGTCGTAGTGATAGGCTTTCCTAGCCAGCTGAAAATAGGGTGCCGCCACTAGGGCGCATCCTACCTCACCTCGGCCTATCTCCCTGGTTATGACGTCCACGATTACCTCACGGTAGGATATTCCCTGGTTCTCCCCCACCCCTAGAACGCTCCTGATCATGTTCACGGCGATGCGCTTCCTGGCCTTGAGGTCCCTGCCGCCTACCAGAACGTCGTTACAACATCCGACATCCTCCATCAGTAGGCATGCATCGCAGCTTCTATCCTCGGGTATACCGATGGCGATAGCCGCGTAGAGAACCACGGGCCCCCTGAAGGAACGGTATTTGCTGGCGCAACTCACATGGCCTCCGGGCAACAGGGGAAAATGACGGTTCTTCCTGGTCCCGAAGAGCATCCGCGAGGACTCACGCAGCTTCTCACCGCTCTTTATCGATAAGCCGTTGAACTCCCACAGCTCCCCCTCGACGAATAAAGGCGGGCCCTCGATCTCGTTCCTGGCCACATCGTACCCCCAGATCACTCCCTGGGGGCCACAGAAGGAGGAAACGGTTATCATGTTTATCTGTCCGATGTATACATCCTCCACCTCAGCACTGTCGTAGGCCATGATGGCGTCCAACATGGGGGAGCCGGACGATGAAAAGTTCTCCCTGGCTGAGCCGATCGCCATGACCGGGGACACACAGTAACCCCCTATTCCCGTAAATCCCACGCAGTACTGATCGTCCGGACCTATAGAAGACCTGATCACGTCGCGGGGTGAGAATTCCCTCCACCCCTCGTCAAGCAACGCAAACGGCTTATAAGATATGGTGCTGAAACCCTTGTCCATCTTCGGTCTGGTCAATGTATGCATGATTCCTCCCGGTTTATACCACCAAAGGCAACACCCTCACCCAGGCCCAATGCCTCGAGCATCAAGCAACTTTCCTCGCCAGGCGGGTGGCTGACCTGACCAGCCTCTCCAGAACCTGCCCGTTTACGTTCTGAGCGATCTTGAGCAGGGGCCTGATATCCGGGTTATAGAGGAAGGCCAGGCCTTTCACCTCCGCGACAAGGGTGGAGAAACCCAAATAGAGCGAGAGTGGCGCTATCTTCGAATCCCATGACGTCCACCCGATCCCTTCCACCGCACCCTCGTCCACCGCCACCTCCAGGGAAGGCCTTACCAAGAACTGAATGGGAGACATCCCTCCCCTGAAATCCCGCAGAATTGCCACTTCGTCGAGAAAATAGACCTTGTCCCCGCGGAAGGTCGCCTCGAGCCTTCTCCGCAATACCTCCTGCGCTTTATGGTCATCGAGCTTATGGGCCTCCTGAGTCCTGCGGGCGGCTTCCGCGGCGGGGACCACGGCACCCCACGAGAATCCTCCCACCCTCCATTCGTTGTTACCCTCCATCACGGCAAGGCAGGAAGGATACTCAAGTTCGCGTATTATCTTCTCCTCCACCTCCTCGACCTTCCATTCCTCGTTCCACGGGGGCTCGGCGAAGACCCTGCGATAGGATCTCGCCAGATGCCGCAGTATTTGCGGCGGCACCCGGTCGGCCCCGTAATAAGTGCTGAAACCAGCGGGGCATTTCACCGGAGCCTTCCCCGGCGCATAGGCCTTGAAGGGGGTCGACAATGCCTTGAGCATGATATTATATTTCACGTGAATCCTCCTTCACCATTGTCCGCTCGATGTATAACAAGCCGCGCTATGGAGGTGCCTCAAGGAGGATGATTCGGCTGGGATGGCTTCTTGAGGATTCTATGAACGGCAAGCCCGATATCTCCTTCGGGCACTCTCGATGAAGGTCCCTCAATCCCACCTATCATCGCTCTATCAGTCCTTCGCTGCTATGAGCCGGGGAAAGACCGCCCTTTCCTCGTGCAACCTCGCCCGATATTCCCTCCCCATCAATGATTCAAGCGCGGAAAAGCAATTCCCTTTAAATCATCAGCGGCAATGTAGGAGTGGAAACATAATCTGAAGGGGCGCCAGGGATAGTCGAGGGACATTTCTCGCTGGCGCGAGGCGATGGGATTCGAGCGATAATGAGGATGGCAGGCCATTATCCACCCGCCTCGATCAGTGACAGCTCACCGGGCTGAAGCCCGGGATGGCGGAACTCTTCCTGCCCCTGTGTATGCCCTCTCCCAGAAGGCGAACAGAGGAACCGGTTCCCAGGATGCCCGCCACGTCCTCGAGCAGATCCACCCGGGATCTCAACCCGTACCATATATCTTGCTTGAAGCGGTAAACTCTGGCGAAGTTGCGGTTGAAGCGCGCGAACTCCTCAGCCGCCGCATCCCTGTCCGTAACCGCTATCGCCGCCACCTTGCCGCTTACCAGTCCACCGGATATACCGAAACCCATGAAGGGATCCATGGAGCCGGAGATGGTTCCGCACATAACCAGGCCCTTGCGTATCAAGCGGGGGTTGTCCTCGACCGCCAGTGGCACAGCCCCGCTTATGTACTCCCACTCCTGATGGTCCACTCCCTCGAGGCGTCGCATGGAATCCCGGTATCTCTCCAGGCATTCTTCGTCAACTTCCTCGCCGTAGGAGAAGAGCAGGTTGTAATACAGCCCGTTGCAGTAAGAGATATAGCCGTACTCCGTTATGCATTCGTCCAGCCATATCCAGGCGTAATCGGACTTATCAGATTCGCCCCGCGCCATCCACCCGTACCACTTAACGTAGGGGATACCGAGATAATCGTAGGCCTCCGGGTTAAGGCCGCAGGCGATAATGGTACCCGGGGGGATATCATCCAATTCCTCGCGCCTCAACGCTCTCTCGAATTCGAACTCCACCCCTTTCTCCCGGCATTTCTCATACAGAAGCGCGTCCAGGCTGGAGGATCTGGAGCTGCGCTCCACGGCGTAGGCCCCCGCCGCAGGCAGCGGCAGCCGCAGATCATGCAGGTAAAGGGATATGGAATCAACAGGGTGGAAGACGGGTGATATATCGACCCCTATATACAGGGAAGTGGCCTCCACGTCCAGGGGCGTTACATGGGTGGAAGGGTTGAAGATTCTGGAACCACCGAAGCCGGGCTCCCTCTCCCTCACCAGCACCGAGAATCCCTCTCCGGCCAGGTTGAAGGCCGTCACCAGGCCCGACATGCCGGCTCCATAGATGATCACTTCTTTCGCGCTCAAGCCTCGTCACCTCTCGCGGAATATGAATCCTCGATGACCAGTCTATTATGCCATAGACTGGCGCGTTTAAATCAGAGCGCCCCGCTCCTCGAGGCGTGCCCGCAGATCGAGGGGCTCTATCTCGGCCACCACTTCCTTCCCCCTTAAGGACATGGCCGCCGCGGTGCCGGCCGCCTCGCCCATCGCCATACAGTAGGCTGAAACCCGGGCCGAGGCCTGGCCCTCGAATGAGGCCGACAGGCAGCGCCCCGCCACCACCAGATTATCGATCTCCAGGGGTAGAAGAACCCGGAAAGGAAGGAGATAATGCCTGCCCGGCGGTGGAAACTCCAGGATCGTTACCTTTCCCTCTGCATGAAGCTCTATGGGCCATGCGCAGCGGCATATACCGTCACCGAAATCAGCCGCGCCGAGTACGTCCTCACGGGTAAGCACGTAACGTCCCACGAGTCGCCTGGTGGCGCGAATACCCACCTGACAGGGAGTATCCGCGAGATATGCTTCCGAGAATCCCGGCATCCTGGCCTTAAGGAATTCTGACAGGAGAACGGCCTGCTTCCTACCCTCCAGCTCGGCCAGGGTCAGCTCCCCCGGCTCCAGGCAGTTCACCGGTCGTCCGTCGATCGCTATGCGCCCCATGGCCACTATGACCTCTCCCGGTCGCATGGTGGGGATCACCGACCCTCCGGCCCTGGGCAGGTCGTACTCCCCCTTCTCCAGCGCCTCTACGATCAGATCCTGCAGTGTTGCCAGACCAGCCGAAAGGGCCTCACCAACGTTAACGTTATGCATGTAGAAATTCATGGAGGGGAACTGTACCGGTCCCCCTTCCATGGAAACACCCGCCAGGTAGGCGAGATTCCCGTCGCCGCTGGCGTCTATGAATACCTCCGCGTTTACATTGATCTCACCCGCCCTGTCGCGCAGCGTAATACCCTCTATCCGGCCATTCCGCACCGAGCATGCGGTGAGGCAGGTATGGAGTGCCGGTTCGATACCGTGCGCTTCCTCGATCCATTCGTCCATCAACTTCTTCAAGCCCCAGGGAACGTGGGGAAGCACGGCTGTCTGTTCCCACGGAACGGGGCCGAAGGCCTGTCCTCTTTCCTTAAGCGTCTCGGCGCACTCCCTGGCCAGACCTCCTACCATGTACCCTATGTTCTCCCCATCCTTCAGGAACAGGCCTCCCATGGTCCCCACCAGGGCCGCGGTTAGATTGCCTCCCAGGAAACCGTTCCTTTCCACCAGCAGTACTCCAGCCCCCTGTTCGGCCGCCGCCCGTGCCGCCGACACTCCCGCCGGCCCACCGCCTATTACCACTATATCTTTTTCCATGCTCTCCCTCCTCCTGCCTTCCGTCCGCCTTATGCAAGAAATATATCCCTCACCCTGAAGATTGAAACCCCACGCGTCCCGCTCGCCAAACGCACCCGTATACAGAGCCCCGGGATTTGTAAAGACAAGGCCGATGAAAAAAGCTTGCTCACGCATGTGCAAACAACGCCTTGATGGCCATAGTGCCAGCGGAGACTTTGCCGCCACCCTTCATATGTTTCACGCCCACCCTGGGGACCATTGTGTCCGCACAGCCTTCCACGTCACATGAAGCCGGTTTTTAAATGCTGTGCTACGTACGCGAAGGCGAGCAGGACACAAAGGCCCAGGGAGTCATATCGACAAGGTTTAGGCAAGATATCTCGGAGCTGGACATCAAGCCTTCAGGATTTGGAGGGTCAATCCGGGTGCATGTGCCCGCAGGCACCGCGGCATCACCTGTCAGCCGCGTCCGCCTCGTTGGTGTATCCCTTACCCTCCCAGTATCCCTCGTACTCGCCTGATATTACCTGGATACCCTGCACCCATTTTATCCACTTGTACCCCAGCCTGTCCGGGACGACCAGGCGCAGGGGGAATCCCTGCTCGTGGGGCAGAACCTCGCCATTGGCCCCGTAGGCCAGAAGGGGATCGGTCTCCTCTATATCCTGCAGGGTCAGGGAGGTAGTATATCCCCCGGGGGAGTTGAAAATAACGTTATCCGCCCCCTCCTGCACCCCCGCTATATCCAGGATATCTGAGAGGCGTGGTCCCTTCCACAGAGCCGATTCGGTCCAGCCTTCCACGCAGGGAAGGTCAACCAGTCTCTCATCCGCATTCATGGCCATTATCTCCTCGAAGGACAGAATCAGGGGGTTCTCCACCAACCCCGATACCTCCAGGTTGTAGGTATCCGGATCTATAACAGAGTCCTCCTCGGCCGTGCGCACTCGCATCTCGTCCAGGGGGGTCACCTGCACCGTTTCTCCCTGCGGGAGCTGCAGCTCCTCCGTGGGCTGCCTTGTACGCAGGTAGTTAAAAAGAATGCCTCCCAGGAAAATGGTGATCACCAGGATGATTATGCCGTAATTCCTTACTTTATCCATGCATCCAGGATAAGCTCAACCCGGCGGGATATAAATGACGGATATCAAAGCATGTAAGAAAGGAGGGGGGCTCAGCCTCCCTCCTTCGTCGGGTGGTTCAGCTCCACAGCCGGGCCGTACCCAGGGAAGTAAAGAGGATGCCGATCACTATCAGGCCTCCCACGATCAACAGCAGGTAGGTCAGCTCGAAGCCGGTGACCGGCAGGGTCTGCTGCGACCCTACCTCCTGCTGTCCACCATCCTGGATCGGAGGAGTGATTACCCCCGCCTCCACCTCGATCAGGGTATTGTGAAAATCGACCTTCTCCGACTGACCCGGCGTAAGCTCGAAGCCCACGGACGCCGCAGTTGTCGCCGTGTAACTCTCGGGCTCCAGCTCCTCAACGGTATATACACCGGCCCGCAGGCCTTCAAACTGGTAGGCCCCATACTCGTCTGTCTCGACCGCGGCCACCAATTCGCCATCGGCGTCCAGCAGGCGTATGGTGACGCCGCTCATCCCTGTCTCGCCCCGGTCGTACTTGCCGTTGCCATTGGCGTCCAACCACTTATCGCAGCATACCTCTGATAGCTCGGCGTTGAGGAAATCCACTTGCATCTCCTCGCCAGGTGCAAGCCGCAAGCTGACCTTGCGGCTACTGGTGGAATAGTAACCCTCGGGGACTTTCTCCATCACCCTGTAGTCGCCCGGGTAGAGCTCACCGAACCGATACGGACCGTCCTCCCCGGTGATTGCCTCCGCGTAGTAACCATCTCCCTCCAGGACTATAGTTATCCCGGCAAGAGCGGGCTCGCCGTCCTGATGCAGGCCGTCGCCATCCGTGTCCTCCCACTTATATCCCTGGATGTTCCCTTGAGTCTCTCCGGCTCGTTAACCGATATGAGGACGTCGGCCTCGTCGCTCAACTCACCGATGATCGCCTTGTTGTTGAGCGCGTATTCTCCCGCCGCCTGCGCGGTCAAGGTTTTCACGATCTCCACCGCGTAGGGAGCATGGGCAAGATCGAGAGACCAGGGGCCGGTCAGCGAAGCGGGCGAGCCGTTTATGGCGACCGCATCCACAACGTAGTCGAGACCCGAGACCGGAGTAATGGTCTCGATGTCCTCCAGCAGGACCGTTCCGGGATCACCACCCTGGGGTTTCTGGAAATCCTGGCGATTGTGAAAGATGTGAACCCCGTCACCGGCATGATTGTCGATGGTTATCTTGATGAGATTGCTCATCGAGGTAATGCTGGACATGGGCGCCGGCAGGGTAAAGGTCCCGGAGTAAGCATAGACATACGGCCCTCCCGTCGGCATGGAAGCCTGGCCTATGGGCATGGTGGTTACCACGCTGGTGCTGGCATGATACCATCTGGGTCCGCCCGCCCTGAACCATCCCGTGTCGGAAACCGCCGTCACGTTGGCCGGCCATTCCCCGGTATTCTCCACGTAGATGTTCTTGGCGATATAATAGGAATCCGAGTTATCGGCCTCCACCTCAATCATGAAGATGACCTCTCGGCTCTCCCCCACCGACATGTAAATACTGGACTCGGACGCCGTCTTCTCCAGGCTTATCGACGATCCGGGTGCGTATACGGGGGACACATCCTTGGATATATCGAGGCTGGCAACCGGTCTGCCACCGTTTCCCCAATCTCCTCCGGCCAGCGTCGGTACCGCCGGTACGGCGAGCAGGAGCATGATTGAGATGCTGATGAAAACGTTGATCGATAATTTGAGCTTGTCTTTCATTTTTCATCACTCCTTTTCCGTAATAAAAATCCGACCTCTATATCAAGAGGTCGGTTTCACTATTGGCTCCGAACTTTTAAGTGACCATTTATAAACCGTTCTTCGTTGCTTCCTCTTTTTTACAGCTACCTGCAATATAAGCGGACCTCAGTCACACCTCCATGACCTGAATCATAGCTGGGACGCCCCCCTCGGCGAGTGTTTATCACCGCTTGGCCAGTCGGCGTGAGATATATTCATACGGCAAGTCCCGCCGGGTATTCAACCCGTTTACCGCTCGAGTTCGCTGGGTAGAATAAATGCCGTATGGCCGTGATCAATACTAGGAGGTCGTCACATGAAGACATTAGTTTCCTATTTCAGCCAGACCGGAAACACCAAGAGGGTCGCGGATGCCATTTACGGTGAAATAAACGGTGAGAAAGAGCTTAAGGAACTCGGGGACGTCGGTAGCCTTTGGGACTACGACCTGGCCTTCATCGGCTTCCCCATCCATGCCTTCGGTCCGGCCCAACCGGCCAAGGACTTCCTGCAGCAGCAAGCCAAGGGGAAAAAGGTGGCGCTATTCATAACCCATGCCGCCCCCGAGGGCGAGGAAGGGATCGAGGACTGGTTGAACAACTGCCGCAAGGCCGCCTCCGACGCCGAATTGGTGGGCATGTTCGACTGCCAGGGAGAACTGGATCAGAATACGGCGGATTTCCTGCTCAAGAGCGACAATCCCATGTTCCAGGAGTTCGGGGCGCGCCGGCCCGACACCTTAGGCCAGCCCGACGAGAGCCGCCTGGCCAGGGCCAGGGAGTACGCCCGGGAGATAATGGACAAGGTCGGCGTATAGGCGGGAAGGGGCTGAATTCGGCGGCTACTTCCGGTACCTGGAGCTCCTGGAGAGCATCCATATCACCAACCATGCGAACAGGAGGAAGCTGCTGGCGAGCCATGAGACAATACCTATATTCAATACCGGGTTGGAGTTGAAGGTGCTCCCTGATATAGTGAGGATTAGGGAGGCAATCAGTAACCATATCACCAACCAGAACAGTTTGCCCGCGACAGGACGTTTCATTCTCGACTCCTCTCCGATCTTCAAGTGCTTCAAAGATTATATAACTCTTGGAGCTCTAACCCTCCACATAATCGCGATAACTGAACTTTTTCTGTTTGGAGGTTCCGTTTCTTTTCTAACAAAAAAGGGTAGAATATAGTGGTGATACAGCACGCGAAATGCAAGTCCGCGAAAACGCGAGGGAAAACCGCGCGTATAAGCAAGATCGATGGGAAGCAATGAGCCGACGGTCTTGAGTTGGTCACCTGGACCGCGGGGAGCTAATGGTGAAACCGGCCCGGTCATTGATGATGGTCGGGTTTTTGGTTCTATATGGAGGCATGCACCGGCGGCAAGAACTGGAGGGTTAACGACCTGGGGGAAGAAGGAGGGCGTAAAGCGGGCAGGCTTTACGGTCTTGGTTAAAAACTCTTTCGGCGTAGATATTTATTCTTTGGCTATCCTGCCATGATCTCCATATACCGCTATTGCATAACTCTCATCTTCCCCGAGAGTCTGAACACCGCCGCACATTGTGTGCTCAAAGCTTGGCCGGATATTGCGGGCACCCTCCCCGTCGGCGTAAGTCAGAAATGCAAGGAGGTGGGAGTTTCAAGGGTTTAGGAGATGGTTGGTGATCCTGGCCATGCTGGCCCTGGTGTTGACCACACTCATGACCGGGATCGTATCCGCGGCGACCGATGGAGGGGAACAACCTCCTCCCGTCGAGGAGGAAGCGGGCGAGGACATGCTGGACTGCGAAGAGGGCCAGATCGAGTAACCGGCGCAAGGCGATGAGTCCGAACCCGAAGAGGAAACGGAGACCAAGGAAGAGATGCCCGGCGACGAGGAAGGTGATGAAAACCCCTCGGATGAGGAGGGCGACGCTTCCGCGGAGGACCCGGCCGAGACCGAGGACGAAGACGTCGACGTGGATGAGGGCAAGGTCGAGGACCAGGTCGAGGAGGGAAACGAACCGGAAGCCGACGAGGAAGCCTTGGGAGAGGCCATTGTCCCGGAAGGAAATGTGGTCGAGGAACTCCAACCCTATATGGGGACCGAACTGGACGACCTGTGTTGCGGCGGAACCATCAGTGGCGTTAAGTTCAATGACCTGAACTACGACGGCATCAGGGATTGCGGCGAACCGGGAATAATGGGGGTAAAGATAACCCTCAAGAAGGGCTGTAAGACCTGGCATGGCTGGACGGATGCCAGCGGCAGATACTGCTTCAAGCATCTAAAACCCGGAAGGTATTCCGTTTGCGAGGGAGGCAGATTGGGGTATTATCCCACCACTCCTGAGTGCCAGGATGTCTGACTTTGGAAGCCCTTCGGGATGAACGACACCGCCGACTTCGGAAACGCCCCCTACAGCTCCATCTGCGGTCGTAAATACCTGGATAGTAACGCGGATGGCGACTGGGACTGCGGCGAGAACGGCCTCAAGGACATAAGGGTGGGCTGCGTGGCTGCGATTACCAGAACAACCCCGTTGAGATGTCCACCACTACCGGTTGTTTGGGATATTACCGCTTCTTCGGCTTGAAACCGGGCCGGTACGAGGTTGGCATCGACGAGAGCACCGCGCCGCCCGGCAGTTACCCCGCGACGCCCAACCCCGTACCCCTGAGTCTGGGCTGCGGTGAGGAGGCCAGGGTGTGGTTCGGCAACGCCACCGGCGGCTCCATCTGCGGCTACAAGTTCCTGGATGAGGACTGCGACGGAATGATGGACGAGGGCGAGGACGGCATAGACGGCGTGAAGGTCTGCCTGAGCATGCCTGATGGCAACGACGTCGCCATCGCCGAGAATACTAATAATGAGGAATGGTGTACCGAGACCAAGGGCGGCGGTTGCTTCTGCTTCGACGGTCTAATGCCAGGATCCTACGTGGTCACGGTGGATGAAAGCACCGTACCCGAGGGGCACTACCCAACTTCACCGAATCCCCTCTACGTCGACCTGGGATGCGGTGAAGCCAGGGTTGTGTACTTCGGCAACGCCGAGTACGGCTCCCTCTCGGGCTACAAGTACGAGGACATGATGGCCGACGGTTCTCCCGACGGTGATCCCGGCTGGGAGGATGTCACCATCCAGCTCAAGCAAGGCGAGGACGTGATAGCCACTACGACCACGGACTCCGAGGGCAGATTCTAGTTCACCATGTTGGAGCACGGTATATACTATGTGGTGGAACTGCCGGATCCCGGCGTCCTCACCAGCACCTCCACCGTAATCGACGTCGTGGAGGTGAAACCAGGCGAGGAGACTGTACTGGAGGAATCGTTCCTCAACTACAGGCTCGGATCCGTCACCATCTATAAGTATCTGGACAGCGGCGGATACGGCGATTACGATCCCGATTCCGATTCTGAATGGAACGGATCGGAGATACCCATCCCCGTGGAGCTCAGGAAGGCGGACGGGACCCTCGTCGAGCCCGGCATTATCGGCACCAGCGCGGGTTCGTACACCTTCGAGGATGTGATAACCCGGTGAATACGTGGTTGTGGAGCCTCTGCCCCTGCCTGATACCATAGCCACCGCTTCACGCACGTCCATAGCGGTAACCGTCGAGTCGGTACAGAACGTCGTACTCGAAGATGATCAGGACTTTCTCAACTACATCGTCGAGGCGGGTGGTGAGATCGTAACGCCTCCGATACAGCCGGAGGTATCCCCGCAGACGCCTATCATGCCGCAGCTCGAGACCCAACTGCCTTATACCGGCATCAATCAGCTGCCTGTCATGCTCACAGCCGGCCTGCTCCTTCTCCTGGGGCTCGCGGTTCTGGCACTGGGCTTGTTGCGGTATAAGCGGGTTTAGATACGGCATCGTTCGCGGAAAAGAAGGCCCCCCTCGGGGGGCCTTTCTTAATATGACGATCGCCGCGCTTACGCGCGCCCCTCGAAGCCCTAGGTCTTGGACATCTCGCGTACGCGCTCTTACAGCTCGTTCTTATGGAATTGGTCGTACTCGTAATAGCCACGCGCCACGTCCAGTCGCCCTAGCTGGGCGCCGCCTCCTCGGAGCTGCATTGCCTTGGCGTCGCGCCAGTACTTCTCCACGTGATAATCGGTGACATAACCGTAGGATCCCATTAGCTGCAGGGTACGGTTGGTGGCCGATACCGCGGCGTCACAGCAGAATACCTTGGCCAGGGAGGAGCGGGATAGCATATAGCGTGAAGCCCGGGTCCGTAGGGCTACGGCCGGTCGTACATGTACGCGACGTTCGTGTAGGCATCCCTTCCCACCTGGATGGAGATCGCTATATCGGCCAGCATACTGGCGTCTATGGTGTGCTGCCTGATGGGTTTGCCCGCAGCTATCCTGACCGAGGTAGACGAAAGGATCACGTCAAAGGCGCCCTGGGCCATTCCCACGGCCAGCGCGCCGCTAACGATACGGTAGAAAGACCAGGTTGTCTTGGAGGAGTTCGGCGTCCCTGCCGGGCCCCGTGGCCCGCCAATCCGCGGGAACACGCACGTCCTCGAGATGAAAATCGCATCCCTACCGCCCAGTAAGCCCGCTTTTTCCTCGAAACCTCCGAAGGTGAAGCCCTTGTTGGGCACCTCCATGTAGATAAGAGCTATTCTGTCGTCTCCCTGGGATGGATCGGTATTGCAGGCGACGCAGTAGACTTCGGCTATACCCAAGTTATCCGCCCATACCTTGGCCCCGTTGAGCACCCACTGCTCTCCGTCCAATCTCGCCGAGGTGTTTATCCCCCTGCCCCGCATATCCACGTTCTCGACACCCTCCGGGCTCGGCCGCCTCGAAACAGCCCAGGCAAAATTGGTCATCCCGCTTGAAGCCGGGTGTGAAATGGTCCAGCGCGGCCTTATTGCCGGCGGAGACCGCCGGCCTCATGGCCATGACGCCGGCCAGCAACATGGTGAATAACAATGCTTCCCCGCGTGCCAGTTCCTCCGCCAGTACGTAATATTTAAGGGCTGAGTTCATACCCATGCCGTCGTACTCCTAGGGGAGGAATCCTCCCTGCAGCCCCAGACCTAACATCTTTTTCAGTACCTCTTTGACCATCTCAAAGTCGGTATGGGTACTGTCCTCTATCTCACGGAGGGTCTGCATTACCTCCCGTTCAACGAATTCGTGTACCACCTCCAGAAGCATTCTTTCCCCGGGATTGACAAGCTCGTACATGAACCTTTTGTCCTTGTTCTCAACGGATTAAAGAACCCCGGCATCTCCGGATATCGCTCAGGTGTGTGTTTTCAACCCGTGGCAGGCAGGATGCTCGAGGGGAAAGGAGATAACCGCTGCTTAGATACATCAGCTTGCCCGCTTAATGGTGGAATATCGGCATCGGGGGGGTGCATATGGTGAAATGTCCGATTACTACTATCTCGTATTCCGTGCCAACATCGACCAGCTTTCAGGGATTGCGGACAACATCGGGATTCAGGTATCGGGAGCTGGAAACGCCTACGAGGAAACGTCAGCGCATAATGCCTGCCACCCCAGGGCATTATGCAAATATTTAACATAGGATATATAATTAAGGTCATGTCATTTACCATGTGGGGTCCGCTTTCATGAACTGAATCGGATGGCGATAGATGGTTCTTACGGAGGCAAAAAGGGTGGGAGATAAGCACAAGGACCGGGATCAACTTATCGCGGAACTGGAGGAGCTACGCGTACGCTTGGCCATGCTGGAATCCTCCACACGGGAATTCGGCCAAGCCCGGGAAGCTCTCAGGGAATCGGAGCGCCTGTACAACACGCTGGTCAACGTATCTCCCGATGCCATCACCATTACCGACCTCGAGGGTAAAATAACCTTTGTCTCCCCGCGTGCCCTGCAGCTCCACGGCTGCCGTGAACCCGGGGAACTGCTGGGCAAAAGCGCCTTCGAGCTCATAGCCCCGGAGGACCGTGAGAAGGCCCTGAGGAACCTGCACAGAACCCTGGCAGACGATTATATCGGTGTGGTGGAATACGCCATGTTTAAGAACGACGGCAGCCGCCTGACCGTTGAGCTTAACGCGGCCTTGATCAAGAACTCCCGTGGCGAGCCAAAAGCCTTTGTGGCCTTTACCAGGGACATCACGGAGAGAAAGGAGATGGAGCGGGAACTGCAGGCGCGCAACGAGGAACTGGCGGCCTTTTCGCACACAATATCCCAT
The DNA here is from genome assembly GCA_034188985.1 of Actinomycetota bacterium. Classification (GTDB taxonomy): domain Bacteria; phylum Actinomycetota; class Geothermincolia; order Geothermincolales; family RBG-13-55-18; genus JAXHVT01. The sequence continues at coordinate 35,972 of JAXHVT010000018.1, forward strand.
GATCTTCGAACGCCTCTGTCAGTCATCGAGGGATATGCCAAGACGGCCCTCGAGGCTGACGACGAGGGCAGGGCGGAGGCGGAAAGGGATTGCCTGGAGAGCATCCTCAGAGGCTCGCGCCGCATAAGCTCTCTCATCGAATCGCTGCTGGCCTATGCCATGGTGGGTGGTCCTGGGGAGGAACGGGAATGCCTGGATCCATGGTACGTGATCCAGGAGGTGTTGCTGGACTACGAAGAGCTACTGAAGGATGGTGAAATCGAGACGAGAGTGGAGCGGCAAATGCCCACCATTCGAGCCGACTGCGCAAAATTCCGCCAGGTCATATCCAACCTCGTGGATAACGCCATTAAGTATATGGGTCATGACAACCACCGGCCCAGTATTGAGATTGGGGCCGTGCTGGCCGACGACGAGGTTACCTTTCACGTCAGGGACAGCGGTATATGCATTTCGCCCGACGACAAGGAAAGGATTTTCGAGCCCTTCAAGCGTCTTGAGAAATCGGATGATCACGGCCTGGGTATCGGTCTCTCCACCGTCAAACGAGCCGTGGTTGGCTGGGGTGGAAAGGTATGGGTCGAGTCCAAAGCTGGGAATGGTTCCACCTTCTACTTCACGGCTCCCGCCGGGAACGGATAGGTAAGGCGGACCTCGACCCGGCTTACCCGCCGTCCCCCCTATCCGCAATCATCGCCCCAGTCCTTGCTCTCCCTTTTATAGTGGACTCCCTTACCCTTCTCACCAGGTTTTATCCTGGAAGGGGGTGGTACCTTCTTGCGGACTCTCCTGTAGGTATCAAGCCAGGTGTTTTGCTCGCCTTTCTTCTTGCCTTTCACTAACTCTCACCCCTGAACCCGGCGCTTATCCCTACATCTCATCGGGCGTCGTATCCCACTGATCAAGCTATAAGAATGGCCTTCGGCGGACTCAGACTTCAATCCCAGTCCGGCAACCAGTTCATCTCGAGATCCCGTATAGTCCTCTACATCGCCGCTTCCCTATCTACCTCTTACTCATGGGGAGTGATTAGATATGAAACCGTGCATGGCTCCGGCCTGGACCACTCAACACGGGCCCTCTTACCCTCCATGGCCTCGTAGAAGGCAGCCAGTCTGCCGGCAAGCAGATGCTCCTCGTAGGGGTTGTCCACCCATACCCTGAGTGTGCCGCCGGCGGTGAATTCCAGGTCCGTGGCCAGCCCCTGCCCGTAGAGGGGCAGGAGAGAGAGCATCTCCTGCATGTTTTCACTTTGTTTCTCCGCGGGCGACGTGGTGAGCCCCAGGTCCCGGAGCATCTTCAGGGTATAATCTCGCTCCGCGCCTATGATGATCGGGATAACATCCTCCCCCAGCTCCCTTATCAGTTCCCGGGTTACGAGATAGAGGGTGAAACCCTCCCAGTTGAGCATGCGGATACCACGCCGCCGGTCTATGATGAGTCCCTCCTCCTCTTTCCATTCCATATGGCGGATATCCAGGGGAACGCCGCAGCTCGGGCAGCGGTGATGACGGTAACCGCCTTCCTTCAGCGGCGGGTAATCGACCTCCAGGCGCTCGCTCAACTCGGGTTTCTCACCCATAACCTCAACCCTAAGCAGGTAATCGCCGTCTTCTTTCTTCAAGTAAGAGCGCAGTGGCCTGCCCTCTAGCACCTCGAAGGCACCGACCACCACCGCGGCCATGAGGTCGGGGTCCCAGGGATTGCTTATCCTGGCTACGCCGTATTTGTTGGGATGATACTCGATTGTGCTGGAATTAGCCGTCCCGGTCATGCAGGCCAGGCTGTGGAAGAAATGCACCGCTCCCCGCTTGAAAGGAGGAATGCGCAAACCCAATCTGATCGCCTGAGATTGCAGCAACGCCGCGACCACGATACGCACTGAGTTGCGCTCAGCCTCGTAGAATATGCGGTTCACGGGAAAGCCCAACCCCTCTGAGATACGCCTCCTAAGCTCCGGCAGGAGATCTGCCTCGAAGAATACCTGCCTGATACGGGGGTCGCCCATGCTTACGATGGTGCCGTTGCCCATCCAGTTGTTGAGCCGTCCTACGATCTTGGGAACCCTGCATACCTTGCATCGCTTGTATCGCATTCCCCCAACCTTTCAGCCTGCTTCTATCACTTATATTCTACAGAGCATCGCCATTATGTCTCAACCTCATCATGAGCAATGCGACCATTTAGACATAGCACTGGTACAATAACAATAGGTTTCTAAAGCAACTCTTCGCGGTATATTCAGGATAGATATGAAGCATCCTTGGGTGTGGAACCGGACGGATTTCGGACGATAGGTAATTGTACGACATTGTGCATGCCCTCGCTAAATAAGAGAAGCTATAAACTTGCCAGTTCAGGAGGGCAATATGATGGTGCCCGGGGCGGGATTCGAACCCGCACGGGTCTCCCCGAGGGATTTTAAGTCCCTTGTGTCTACCGGTTCCACCACCCGGGCACGTTAAAGATTTTTTGCTTGAACGGCATGTGGCAACATCATGCTATCATCGCGATATTGGAGCGTCAATCGAGTGTACTCGATACCCATAGCATTTATTTGAACGGGGCTTTTTATCGACTTAAACCTGGATCAAGCGGATTGAACGGAATCCAGGACCATGCGTACGGCGTCGAGTAGATCGGTGGGTTCGAAGGGCTTGGTCATGTAGAGATCGGCCCCGAGGGACTTGGCCCTCTGCATGTCCTCCTTGAGATTGCGAACCGTGAGGACTATTACCGGGATACGGCTGGTCTCCTGGTCCTCCTTCAGCCTCTCCAGTATCTCGAATCCATCCACTTCGGGCATCATAATATCCAGTATGATGAGGTCCGGCCTCCTGCCCTTGATTTCCTTTTTAGCTTTTCCGTGCTCCTCCGGCCCCACAAGCTGAAAACCCTCGTTTTCCAGTATGACCTTGATCAGCTTATGCATGGCCGGTTCGTCGTCTATCAGCAGCACCCTTTCGCCGGTCATCACCAAACCCCTTTTCCTGCATCGACAATATCGAATACGCACTATGTATGGGCGACCCCATCTATATCCCCATGTCCATATTCTACCCTAAGTATCGCCCGGCTACCAGCACCCATCAAGCCCCTTTTCGCGCCGCGCTTATGGCCAGCCCGTCCAGGATATCCTTCTCGCTCACCAGCAGTCTCTCGCAGCCGGATTCGCGCATAAATACCAGGAGCACTCCCGTTCCTCCCACGATGACATCCGCCCGACCGGGCTCCAGGCTCATGTACCTCCTCCTGTCAGCTAGTGGAAGGGTATACAGATCGGCATAAAGCGCCTCCACGTCCTCCAGGGTCAACCAGGAATGATGTACGACGTCTCCGTCGTAGCGATCAAGGCCCTGCTTCAGACCGGACAGGGTGGTGACTGTTCCCGCCAAACCCACCGTCAATCCAGGATTGCGGCTCGATACACGTGACACGACCGGCGCCAGTAGGGAACGCACGTAAGCCTCCATGGCCTCCAGCTCCTCCCGTAAGGGTGGATCCGAGGTCAGAAACCTCTCGCTCATACGCACACACCCCATATCCAGGCTGTGTTCATAGAGTATATGCCCATCCCTTCCCAGGATTACTTCCGTGGAACCCCCGCCTATATCCACCACAAATATGGGAGTCCCTCGAGGCCTCATTTCCTCGAGATCGTAGGTAGCTCCCAGAAAAGACAGCCGTGCCTCTTCATCACCGCTGAGTACCCTGGTCTCCCTCCCCATGATCCGCCCCACGATGCGTATGAATTCCCCGGAGTTGGCGGCGTCGCGAGTGGCGCTGGTGGCGGCAACCTCCCAGGCTTCCACCCCCTCCCTCCGCATGAGCTCGCGGTACTCGGAGAGTGTTTCGGCGGTCCGGCGCACCGCCTTGGAGTCCAGGAAGCCGCGATCATCAACCCCTTCGCCCAGGCGGGTAATGGTCATGATCCTGTGCAAGGTGCGCAAAGAGAGCGCGTCGCGGCCCGGGCCCACATCCGCGATCAGGATACGGGTAGAGTTCGTCCCTATGTCCACACCGGCCACCTTGATAACCCGCATCCCACCTAAGCCTCCTTGAGAAAAGCCCCGCAGTCGCCCCGGCAATCATGCTCCTGGCACGCATCCAAAAAAGCCGCCACCTCGGCCCCGACCGGATTGACTCCTGCCGCCAGGTAATGAGCCAGGTGAGCATGCAGGCACTTGATACCCCCGCTCACCGTTCCCCCTATGCCATCGCGTCCGGAGAACAACTCCCTCACCCGCTCCAGCTCCCCTTCCTCCGCGGCCCACCTGTCCCTATCCATTATGTAAGCCCGCTCCGCTTCCTCGAGGTGCCTTGAAAAATTCCGGTCCCTCTCGAGCCTTATCCTCAATCCTGCCCTGAAACCGCCGCCCTCGAGCCTGGATACCTCGCGATGCAGCAGCGGGCAGGTCAGCCAGTAGAGAGTCGGAAAGGGAACACCGTCGGGCAGCAGGGGGGCGGTGGCGATAACCTCCACAACGCCGTGGGGGCAGCGCGAGGCGACCAGCACCTTGCCGCGCATCTTGCGGCCGAGCTGCCTCTCCGCCACTTCTCTGTCCCGTGAGGACAGGATCTCCATACCCATGGCATTATCATTGTACCAGGCGGAAGGAAACGGCAGGGTAGCTTCCTTTGGGCGCCCCCTTGCTCGTTACACGACCGCTCCGTTGACACGCCTACCCCTATGGACACCATCCTCGTCTATCATCAAGCCCTGTTGTCTTTACACTGCCCGCAACCCCTGAACCTGGTTTTCCGGCCCTTTCTTACGAGCAACGATTATCAAGAGGCTATAAAGACCTTGAAAGAGGCCACTACCAGGTCCTCTTCCCGCTGGTTCTTGATCGTTTGCTGGAAATTGACCACGCCTCCCATCTCGCCCTTGTCCTTCTTCTCGACCACCTCGGCCTCGACGTGTATGGTATCCCCTATCTTAGTGGGACCAATGAAACGCACTTTATCCATGCCGTAGAAGGCCACTATAGCCCATTCCATCAAGGGCATGAGACCCGAGGCAGCCGTAAGCACCAGCATGCCGTGGGCGATCCTCTCCCCGAAGGACGTCTTTCTAGCGTATTCCTCGTCGGTATGCAGGGGATACCAATCACCGCTGAAAGCAGCGAAAAGTACTATATCCGTCTCGGTAATGGTGCGAGCACGGGTCACGATCTTGTCTCCCACCTCGAAATCCTGGTAACGTTTCATGCTTGACCTCCTTAGTGGTTAGGGCAACCGCCGGGAATGATTATCGATTATATAACAGTATGCTCCAGCCGGCTTGTTCGCGTGTCCAGATCTTCAAGGAGGTGTGCAAAAAAGAGGGAACCGAGAGCCCGAGACCGGGAACTTGTAATTAGTCACCGATGCGGTTATCTTATTAATGTTTCCTCAGAATGTTAAGTGCAAGTTAATAAAAAGCTTGGCGAAAGGAGTTAGGATGGCTCTCAGTATCTTTTTCACCGAGGAACACGAAATGCTGCGTCAGAGTATCCGGGAGTTCTGCGAGAAGGAGCTTGCCCCCTACGCCCAGGAATGGGAGGATCAGGACGGCTTTCCTGACTGGGTTTTCAAACGTATGGGAGAGCTCGGCTACCTGGGCCTGCACTTCCCCGAGGAGTACGGCGGTGGTGGTGGGGATTACTTCACAAACATAGTGCTGGCCGAGGAGATAGGGCGAAGCGGCTGCGGCGGCCTCAGCATGGCGGTTGCCGTTCAGGTGGGGATGGCGACTCCGCCCGTCCTTGCCTTTGGCAATGAGGAACAGAAGCAGAGATACCTGGTGCCGGCCATCGCGGGGGACAAAATAGCCTGCCTGGGCATCACCGAGCCCAACGCCGGATCGGACGTTGCCAATCTCAGTACCTACGCCGAGAAGATCGACGGCGGCTGGAGGGTCAACGGCAACAAGATCTTCATCACCAACGGCGCCCGGGCCGACTTCATGACCCTGGTGGCCCGTACCGAGAAGAGGAAGGGCTACAAGGGCATGAGCCTGTTCCTGGTGGATACCGATACCCCGGGTTTCGTGCTCAACCGCAAGCTGGACAAGGTGGGAATGCGCAGCTCGGACACCGGGGAGATCTTCTTCGAGGACATGGTGATCCCCGAGGACTCCATGCTCGGCGAGGAAGGCCGTGGCTTCTACAACATCATGTGGGAACTGCAGGGGGAACGCCTCATCGGTGCTGCGGCGGCTATCGGAGGCGCGGTGCTTACCCTGGAGGGAGTTATAGAGTACACCAAGGAAAGGGTTCAGTTCGGCAAGCCCATCTGCCAGAACCAGGCCATCGCCCACCGCATCGCCGACCTGGCCACCGAGATCGAGGCCGCGCAGTCCCTGGTCTATCTCTGTGCCTGGAAGTACGATAACGGCGAGTACCCGGTTAAGGAGATATCCATGGCCAAACTGATGACCGCACAGGTGGCCTTCAAGGTGGCCGACGAGGCCATGCAGTTCATGGGAGGATACGGCTACATGATGGAGTACCCCGTCCAGCTGGCCTGGAGGGATTCCCGCCTGGGCCGCATCGGCGGCGGCACTGACGAGATTATGCGCGAGATCATAGCCACCACAATGGGGCTCTACGCCTAGAGGTATGGTTGCCCTGGATCATACATCGCGTATCATACCGGAGGCCTGACTAACGCGGACGGGCCCAGAGCCAAGGTAAAACGGAAATCAAAAAGGGGCGCTGAAACTCGCGCCCTTTTTTCCACGTTTTTCTCGTCCCGGTTACGGTAAGCCCGGTGCCGTGGCGGCTATCACGGCAGGTATACCTTGGCCTCGCCACCCTTCAATACCACGGTGCCGTCGTCCTTCTCCGCCCACACGTCCAGCACCAACAGGTTGTCCTCCAGCTTCTCCCGCACCTTACCCTTGAAATTAACGGTCTCTTCAGGGATGGTCATGCCGCGGAACTGGCAGGACAGCTTCTTGAGATAGCCGGGATCGCCTATCCAGTCCATGACCGTCTTGCCCATTAGGGCCATCTGGAAGAGTCCGTGGGCGATGACATCGGGGAGCATGGCCACTTCCTTGGCGAAAAACGGGTTGACGTGTATTGGATTGAAATCACCGCCGGCACCCGCGTAGATGATGGCGTCCATGCGGTCGAACTTATGTGAGAAGGTCGGTATCTCCTGGCCCACTTCGATCTCGTCGTATTTGAGCTCGCACAGCTCAGTCATCAGCTTCCACCTCCCCGTATTATAAAGGTCGCCCGGGAACGGCATACCAGCTTGCCGTCCTGGTTCTTGGCTTCCCCCTCGTAAACGATAAAAGCCAGATCGCCCTTCTCGTAGATATCGGCCACCTTGCCCGTCTCGGTGATCACGTCGTTGGGCTTGATGACGTCGAACCATTCGAATTCCTGGGCGCCGTGTACCAGCATGGCCAGGTTGAGCTTTATCTCCTGGTCCAACAGCAGCATTCCCGCGCCCCGCAGCCCATACACGGCGGCGAAATTGGGCATGGCGATGATATCCCCGTAGCTGGTATTCTTGGCGAATTCCCGGTCGTGGAAAACGGGCCGTGAATCCTTGGTGGCGGCCGCGTACTCCTTGATCTTCTCCCGTCCGATCTCATACTCCATGGGGCCGTAGGTCTTTCCTATCCACTTGTGATCGATCACAGCCTCCCTCCTTTCATCATAACCTCCGTGCAAAAAAAGCAAGAAAATTCTATCATCGTGCCTGATGCTGGGCAAGCAATAAGAGGATCGAAAGGGGCCTTTGACGTCTTGTTTCACGGCTCCTGCGTTGAGGATTCCTCCACGGGTTGAGGCGTATCGGTATCTTCCGTTTCCACCTGCGTTTCGTCCTCGTCGTCCAGGACGATAATGGGTATCTCGCCGGGCTTGACGTAGCCCATCTTGCGCGCCTCTTCCTCCACGTATTCATCTGTAAGCGCATTACTCTCGCGGCTCTCCAGCTCCGAAGTCCTGGCCCTCTCCTCCTCGAGTTCCGCCTCGAGTTCGTCCAGGTTGTTACTGCTTTCTATGTTCCTTGTAACGGGCCCCAGCATCAGATAGGTTATCAGCCCGGCCGCCGCCAGGACCAGGAATACGGCCACAACTCGTCTCCTCCTGCGTACCACGGGAGATACGGTTTTGCGCCTGATGTCTCTTTTCGACTCCATATCTTTATCTCCGGACGCGCCTTTTTCCCCGCCTTCGATGGCACAAAGGCCGCGGTACGGGCGAGCATCTCCCGTATCTCGCTTTATAGCAGGTGAGAAGCGTCTGCTATCCCTGCCCTTCGGCCTTCGTATAGATTCTCCATTCTTTTTCCCTTTGGCAACTCTTCTTATATTATTCATCATTAATATTATAATTCACCATTAATTTACATGTCCACCCATAATATAGCTGAACCGCAACAGCCTCATATGTGACACCCCCACCCTGGTCAACTATGGTGTCAGCACAGCCTGCCGCGTAATCCAAGGTATCTTCCTCGCCCTGCGCTTACGCACGCGCAGGCGAGCTGGACATCAAGGCCCAGGAATTTGGAGCGACAAGCCTAGGGTAATCAACATGCTTACACATGTAAAAACACCACCTGTAGAACCATGGTGTCAGCGGAGACTTTGCCGCTACCTCGGATATCTACAACCAAGGCGGGCCGTGCGCAAATCGGAGTTGGACACCAAGCCTCCAGGAGTTACAAGAACCATGCTAGCACAAGAAACGGGGGCTACCCGGGGGCGACTCTTCAGTCCACCTCGGCTTATCCACCAGTTTCTTGAGCCGGTCCCTCTTCTCCCGGCTGATGCGGGATTAGGCGAAATCCCCATCGTCGATATAGAAACCGGTGCCAGCCGCCTCTCCCGGGTCCATGCTCTCGGATATCTTCCTCTACCAACGGTTGTAGTTACCGGCCAGGGGGCTCAGTATCTTTCTCACCGGCGCTATGAAGGCCGACAGGGGTGTCATGCACCTTTCCACGGTGTTGATGAACTCGATAGGGCTCAGCGCCTCCAGGCTGCCCTCGTTATCAAAGCTGTAGGCGTAGAGGATCTCGCAGTAAGCCCAGGCGTTGTTCTCGTAAGGAACGAAGTAGGGGTTGTCACCGCCGTCGTCCATGATGCATTCCCTCTCTATCCACTCCTGCTTCATCTCACTCCTGCTTCATCTCCGTGGTGATTTCCACCCATACCATCTGGGAATCCAGGGCCTCGTTGCCGTCAAGGCAGGTGACGAAGATGCCACCGGGCCCGAAGGCCAGGGTAATAATGCTTACCCTGAGAAAATTGAGGGGCATGAAATCGCTCATGGGACCCATCTTGTTGAGTTCAAGTAAGAAGCCTCCGTAATCGGATGCTATCCTCTTGAGAACCCTTTCCTGGAAAGCGATCTCGCCCTCCGAGTCGCCCGCAAGAACGAAGGTCAGGGAGTACTTCAAAGTCTCGGTCAGTATCGACTTCAAAGCCCTGGTCTTCAGCATGTTCTGGCCCGAATGTGGCATCATGAGGGCTATATATGCCCCCATGGCTATCCTGACGGCGCAATAGCCTATCTCCGACTCCCCTATCCCGTACATGGCGTCGGCGAAGCTGGAGGCGTCAGTGAAAAATATCATGTAGAAACGCATATTCTCGGGGATCTCCACCCTGGAGTCGAGCACGATCCCCTCTGCCTTCATGCGGGACGGTCCGGCCTAGTTGTACAGCTTAACCACGCACTTGATGAAGATACCGAGACCGCCCAGCGCGCCCAGGGCTCCTCTTATGATTCCCCGCAGTAAAGGGCCCGGCTGACCGAGCCCTTTACCGGAAGGCGTTACGATAGTCTATAATTCCCTCATGTCCCGCGGCCCTTAATACAGTGGATGGTATCGGTGGTGGGCATACTTCCCTCCCCGCCCTTACCCAGACCGGCCGTCACCACAACCGTGCTTCCCGGGGGGAGGTAACCCTCGCCCGATGCCACCTCCTCCGCCGCGGCGAAGATATCGTCTGCGCCCCCATGCATTTCCACCCCACGTGGGTAGACACCCCAGAACAGGGACAGGCGCCGCGCCACTCTCTCATCCGGGGTGGGCGCGAGGATGGGCTGCTGGGGGCGGAAGCGGCTCATCTGCCGGGCCGTGAAACCGGATTCCGTAGGGGTAACTATGGCGGTGGCCTCCGTCTGCAAGGCCAGTTCGCAGGCGGCCAGGCATACCGCCTCCACAACTTCCCTTCCTATCCAGCCTCTTCGCTCCTCCAGCCACCTCCGGTAGGGCAGCGAGCTCTCGGTGCGAAGTATGATCCTCTGCATGGTCTCCACCGTTTTCACCGCGTAACGCCCCACCGCCGTCTCCCCCGACAGCATAACCGCGTCGGTACCGTCGAAAACGGCGTTGGCCACATCGGTTACCTCGGCCCGCGTGGGTGAAGAATATTCGATCATGCTCTGCAGCATCTGGGTGGCGGTTATCACCGGCTTTCCCTTGCTGGCGGCGACCTCTATGATCCTTTTCTGAAGCAACGGAATATCCTCCAGGGGCATCTCGACGCCCAGGTCACCGCGGGCAACCATGACGGCGTCCGCTTTCTCCACCACCCCTTCTATCTCCGAAACAGCCTCGCGCTTCTCGATTTTGGCCACTATGGGCAGGGCGGATCCACGCTCATCCAGAGACCGGCGCAATACGGCGATATCCTCGGGGCCGCGCACGAAGGAGAGGGCCACCCAGTCCACGCCCATCTCCAGACCCAGCTCCAGATCAAGCAGATCTTTGGCGGTCAGCGCGGAAAGTCCCGTATCGACGCCGGGCAGATTAACCCCCTTGCGCGACCGCAATATCCCACCCGTTTCCACGCGGCACAAAACCTCGCCGTCGATAACCTCGACCACCTCGAAGCGAATCGCGCCGTCATCCAGCAGCACGGTATCCCCCGACCGTAGCACCGCGGGCAATCCGGCGAAATTCACACTGATACGATTCTCATCACCGGACTCCCCCCCCGTCACAAGCCGGAGAAGCTGCCCCTCGAGGAGTTCGATCTCCCCGCCGTCGATATCTCCGATCCTTATCTTGGGGCCCATGAGATCCAGGATGACGCCTACATCCTTTCGCACCGCCGACGCCGCCTTACGCAAGGCATTGATCTCAACTTTGATTATCGAGGCATCGGCATGAGAAGCGTTGATCCGTGCCACGTCCATACCGGCCTCGATCATACCAGTCAGGATATCCACCTTCCGGCATGACGGGCCCAAGGTGGCTACGATCTTGGTCTTGCCATCCAACAATCCCTACCCCCCTCCCGTCCCCTCGCGGCGGAACGCATACGACGTACTCCTTATGCGGATACCTTTAGCTCGGGATTATCAACGGCGCCGTATACCCGGCAACCGTACTCCATGCCATATTCCGATACCCTCGGCTTCACGCCTCAATCCGGCCTCTCTTCCGCGGAAACCCTGTAAATGCCGTCCGGCCCGACAAAGTAGATGAATTCCGCCCCCTCCTCCCAGGCCAGGGGCGTCTCGGCCTCCAGGTCGGGAAAACGTTGGATTATTTTATCCTCCATATCCAGGCACTCCAGGCCCTCGGATCCCACGTAGGCCAGCCGTTCACCCACGCGGCTGGGGTAGAAGGTGTAATACTCTTCCCGATAGCCCAGGCTGTCAGTGGACGCCACATCTCTCTGTACCGCCGGATCATAGTCGTCAACCTGCATAATCAACCCTCTGACCTCGGCGTTTGCTTCATTTAAATGAGTGGTGATGTAGTAAAGAGCTCCCCCTCGCGGCCACCAGATATAATGCACCTCGCCCTTGCCCTTGGTGAACAGCTCCCAGCCACCACCTCCCGGCTCAGCCACTTGCAGGTAGTCGTTTTCCGATTCCTCCTCCGTTATCACGAAAGTCTGCTTGGAGAGTACCCTCAACCCCTCGGGATCCCAGATTGCCAGAGGCGCGTAGGTCGCCAACATCCTCTTATCGGAGCCGGTCTTATCCATTACCTGCAACTCCGGGGTCTCCGATCCCTCCGATCCTTCGTATGCAGAGGAGTTCGCCCACAGGATACGCCGGCCGTCCGGCGTGGGAAGGGGGTCATAATCAAGCGCCTCGCTCTGGGTCAGGTTAATGCTTTCACTGGTTTCCATATCAAGTATCGATATATCTCCACCGTCCTCGTAAACCAGTTCGGGATAAGACCCCAACCAGGCCAGGGTATCGCCCTTTATCACCCGGCTCCACACCAATGCCAGATCTTCCTCCATGTCCAATACCCGCAGCTCCGTCTCGCCGCTCTCTCCTCTCGCGATATAGGCTAGGTATGCGCCGTCAGCGGACAGCTGCATGGCGGTGATATCCCCTTCATCCAGGGACAGCACCAGCTCAGCCTCGGCCCTTACCTCCCGCACCTCCGTCTTGGGTATCGTCACGATACCGGACAGGATCTCCAACATGACATAGCTGATACCCACCAGTACTCCGCAGGAAACAAGCAGCACGGCCAACAAAATGATAAAACGCTTTGAGATGAGACCACTCCCCCTCTTTAAAAAACAGCTAAGCCGGCATCGATCATCCCTCTATTCTCCGGCCAGCCGCCCAACCCCTTGGGAAGCCGCGAAAACGGCTGCCTCTCCCAGATCCTCCTCGATGCGAAGGAGTTGATTGTACTTGCAGACCCTTTCGGTTCTCGCGGGCGCTCCCGTCTTGATGAATCTACAGTTCGTGGCCACCGCCAGGTCAGCTATGGTGGTGTCCTCCGTTTCTCCCGAACGGTGGGAAACCACACAGAGGTATCCAGCCTCATCGGCTACGCGCATGACCTCCAGGGTTTCCGAAAGCGTACCTATCTGGTTGAGCTTGATAAGGATGGCGTTGGCCACCCCCTCCCGGATGCCCCGATTCAGGCGCCCGAGATTGGTGACGAAGATATCATCGCCCACCAGGCGTACCCTATCCCCCAACTCCGATGTCAGCAGCGCCCATCCCTCCCAATCCTCCTCGGACATACCGTCCTCAATACTCACGATAGGGAAATCGGATATCAGTGCACGATAGTATTCGACAAGTTCCCGGACCTTGAATTCCCTTCCCTCGCCGGCGAAGAGATACCGACCCTCTCCATAGAGCTCCGTTGCCGCAACGTCAAGGGCCAGGGCCACATCCTTGCCCGGCAGGTAGCCCGCCTCTTTTATCGCATCCATGATAACCTCGAGCGCCAGGCGGTTGTTGTCAAGGGAAGGGGCGAAACCACCTTCATCGCCTACCCCCGTGGACAGGCCCCTTTTCTTCAATACTTCCCGCAGCGCATGGTATACCTCCGACCCTATGCGCAAAGCCTCGAAAAAGTCCCCCGTCCCCCAGGGCAAGATCATGAATTCCTGGATGTCCACGTTGTTGTCGGCATGCTCCCCCCCGTTTATGATGTTCATCATAGGCACCGGAAGAACCCTGGCCTCCACGCCTCCAAGGTACTCGTACAGAGGAATTCCCTGGGATACGGAGGCGGCCCTGGCCACCGCCAGGGATACGGCCAGTATCGCGTTCGCGCCATGCCTGGATTTGTCCTCGGTTCCATCCAGCTTCTTGAGCAGCTCATCCACCTCGTACTGCTTGGAGGCTTCCATCCCCATCAGGTTCGGAGCGATCTCATCCATTACGTTTCTAACCGCCCCGCGGACACCTTTGCCTCTATATCTCTCGTCAGCATCCCTCAACTCCAGGGCTTCGAACGCTCCCGTCGATGCTCCCGATGGTACCGCGGCCCTGCCCATCGCCCCCCCGGAGAGATGGACGTCCACTTCCACCGTCGGATTGCCGCGTGAATCGAGAATCTCTCGCGCCTTGATACCTATGATCTCCGCCATTTCGACCTCCTAAGCCATTTTTACGATATGATCATTTTAACCCATCCCGCTATTCCTGGATGGGGTCAGCCACCGACATTGGACATTTTCCCGGGCAGGCCCGTATATCGACGGCATGCAAAAAGCCGGCATTACAGAGTTAAGAAGGGCATCCTGTGGATAAGGCCAGCCACTGACATCGGACATTTTATCTCGAGGACGGGTGATACCCCTTGATTCTAGCACTAGCCCTCACCAAAGATACGCTCACGGAGCAGCGGGCGCATTGGGGTCGTCTCGCCGGCGAGGACGTTCCCCGGCAATGACGCCTATTGAGAGCGACCCCGTCAAGGGATAAAGGTCTCCCGTGGCCTTATTCTCTTTCGGAAAAGATCTGTATCTCTGCTGTTTTAAAACGCAGGCAATATTTCTACCTCGCA
>JAXHVT010000019.1:0-9190 GCA_034188985.1 Actinomycetota bacterium
GGCCGCGGGCTTCTTGGCCGCGGGCTTCTTGGCCGCGGGCTTCTTGGCCGCGGGCTTTTTCTTCGCGGCGGGCTTCTTGGCCGTCTTCTTGGCCATGCTATCTCCCCTTTCTTCCCATTCTTATCCAGGTTCTCCCCAGTTATGTAATCTCTTCCTCGTCTTGGAGGAGAGCTGATCGCTTGTACAATCGGTAGTAAATATATGGTTTCTATGCTCGGCTATTTACCTTATTCTCCTTGAAGTGACGATATACATCAAGAGCCTCTTGGAGATGAGGGCGCCTGAAATCGGGCCAGAGGATCGGGGATATGTATATCTCCGCGTTGGCGAGATGCCAGAGCATGAAATTGCTCACCCTTTTCTCACCAGCGGTACGGATCAGCAGATCTATATCCGGAAGGTCTGGATAATAAAGATGCTCACGGAAGATACGTTCGTCGACATCGTCCAGATCCAGGCTACCTTCCAACACCTCCTCGGCGATCTTCACGGCGGCGTCCATGATCTCCCGCCTGCCTCCGTAATTGAAATTGATGTTCAAGCTCAAGCCCTGGTTCGCAGCCGTGGCCTCGGCTGCCAGATCGAACCAGGCCAGTATCTCCGGTGGGAGTCCATCCCTGCGCCCTATATGCCGCATGCGCACACCCAGGCGCATGAACTCCTCCAGGCGCTTACGCAATACATCCCGGCTCATGTTGACCAGGAAGCGGACCTCATCCTGTGGCCTGGACCAGTTCTCGGTTGAGAAAGCGAAGAGGGAGAGCGCTCTTATGCCCCATTCCGAGCAAATCCTGACCGCCTCCATGATGGATTCCTCGCCCGATCTATGCCCGGCAATGCGTGGAAGACCCCTCTTCTGGGCCCACCTGCCGTTGCCGTCCATGATAATCCCGATATGTGCCGGAAATAACTCGTCTTTTTCGTTCATGCCGGACACTCCCCACGCTGCTTATTTGGCAAGAAAATTATACCCGATAAATCCATACGTTTATAATCCGCGGTGTTCAACAAGAAACCGTCGATGTGACATGCACGGAGTATCAAGCGGAACAGGTGCAACCGCACTCCCTTGTTATCGGGGGATAAAGTATTAAAAAACGGCGCGATCGATCCGATATATGTATCGATATATCTTTTTAAAGAGACGCGAGTAACAAGGACACAAGGTATCGATATGGAATCGCAGAAACAGGGTGGGTCGAAGATACGCGCGCCGGCCAGAAAGATATTTCGCAGCTTTTTCACCAAGAAACTGGAACGCAAGTTCGAAGAGAAGGAAATGGACATCCCCCAGCGTCTGATAAACCTCATGGACGTTCCATTCGAGCAATTCACCGTTGAGGACAAAGATCTCTACGAGAACCAGCTCAAGCCCCTGGCCTACGTCTTCGCCGAGCATCTCGCGGAGATATACGAGGTTATGGGTAGGCCGAGGCGAGGATGGGAGGAGATGCTGGACCGTATCGATCCCTCCCCCATCAAGGTCTGGGCCACACTGGTCATCCACGAGGAGGACAAAGTACAAGCCATGCCCGAACCTATAGAGATAGTGGAGGAGGCACAGCCGGCGATATCGTCCCAGCGAGAGAAGTACAGCGTTCGCGCCTATCCGAGCAAAGAAGATAAACGCGAGCGTTGGTGGGAGAAGAAGATATTCTGAGAGCCCTCCCCGTGAATACCGCGGATACTACCTGTTCCCTCACCTTATCGAAAATATCATTAGATTACGAGGGAAGGATTGGTAATGAAAGACGAGAGCAGACTCAAAGAGTTGATATGTGAGATCGGGAGACGGGTATGGCAGCGGGGAATGGCCTCGGCCAACTCCGGCAATATATCCGCCCGATTGGACACGGGGACCGTTATCATCACCCCCACCATGGTAAGCAAAGGGTTTATGGAACCGGAACAGCTGCTGATTATGGACCTGGAGGGCAAGGTGCTCAGGGGCCATGGTTACCCCACCTCGGAGACGCCCATGCATCTCCGCCTCTATCGTGAGAGGGAGGATATAGGCGGAGTGGTTCACGCTCACCCACCCGTCTCTACGGGTTTCGCCGTGGCCGGAAAACCCCTGGACCGCCACCTTATTCCGGAAACGGTTATCTTCCTGGGAGAGATACCCGTGGTACCCTTTCATTTCCCGGGAAGTCCCGAGCTGGCCAAGTCCATCGTGCCTTACCTCGAGAAACACGACGCCGTTTTGCTGGAAAACCACGGCGTACTGTGCTGGGGAAACGACGTCGAGCAGGCCTATCACCGCCTTGAGACGGTGGAATTATGCGCCGAGGTGACCTTGACAGCACGCCTGCTGGGCGGGGAAAGGGAGTTGCCGGCTGAGCCTCTGGAGAGCCTGCTGCACATACGCGAGATGATAAAGAAAAAACCCGAGCCCGAATCCTGAAATCCACAGCCGAATCCGCGATCAGATCGAACCGGGCTTATCCAGGTTCTCCGAAATATAGCCGCGAAGTTCGTCCTCCGCCTCCGCCAGGCTCCCGATATCGGGCCTTACTATCTCCATTATCCCCTGGGCCTCCAGGGCGTAATGGGCGCCCTTTCCGAGCAGGGATTCCAGGGCCAGCAATATCTCCACCCCCTGCTGGGCCAGGAACTCCGCCACCCGCACTCCCTTTCCCTTGCTCAAGCCCAGGAACGGGTTGGCCAGGATCTCGCGCCAGACCACTTCTCCCCCGGATACCTTTATCTCCCAGAGGGCGAAGCTGCGGGCGTCGCCGAAATGCCAGGATAGCATGGTGCCGTCCTCCTCGAGGGGGGCGGCGCATATCACCTTGCTCTTCCTCTCGACCTTGAGGTCTATTCTCACCCTGTCCATGTTGGGTATCTCCCCGCGGATCTCGTCCCGTACCTCGTCGGCTATACGGTTCGCCTTACCCAGATCAAGGGTGTGGGGCACCAGGGAAAGGTTTATAAAACGATAGCTCCCCGAGTTTCTCCCCTCCACCGCCAGGACCTTGCCCACCGCGGGATGCCTCTCCGCGATCTCACGCACCTTTTCGAGGATCTCCTTCTCCACCGATGCATCCAGGAGCACCTTGATCCCGTTCAAGGCCACGCCGATCCCCGCCCAGACCAGGAAGAGTACCACCACCAGGGCGGCGATGGAGTCCGCGTACGCCACTCCCGCCATCTGCAGCGACACACCGGCCATAACCGCCAGTGCCGCCGCCAGGTCCGACAGGGAGTGGCGGGCGTCGGCGCGCAGTCCGGGGGAGTTCTCATCCTTTCCCACCTTGTTCTTGTACCAGGCGTTGGCCCCCATCACCACCACCGTGACGGCCATGACGGCAATGATCAACCCCGACTTCTCCAGGGTAGTGGCGCCCTCCCCGATTTGCCTGACCGCCTCCATGGCTAGTTCGTAGGCGCTGAAGAGAATGAGCAACCCTATAGCGGTTGCTATGAGATTCTCCAGTTTATACAGGCCGAAGGGAAAGGTCTTAGAGTGGCGCTCAGACAACCTGAGCCCTATCCACAACGCCACAGACGTCACGCAGTCGGTTATGGTATGGATGCCCTCCGCCAGCAGGGATACGCTTCCGGACATGACCGCCACACCTATCATACCGCCAGCAAGGAGGGCCGAGCTTGCGGCGGATATCAGGGCCGCTTTCTCCGTCCTGCGCATGACTTACCCTACTTTCCAACTCCTGAAAGACGGGCCTCCGACATCGCTTGCCCGGGTCTTGATTATCTCCGCCAATGCTGGCTCGCCACCGCCGCCTTCCGGATGAAGGCTCCGGAAGTAGAGCCGTTACGGCCTGCCGCCGGCCCGCCGTTCTTTCCTCCCGTTTTCATGTATGATAAGAATAAATCATATGGCTCTACCCTGAGAAGTATCGGTGGATATGGCACTGGCTCGAATCCTTGCGTGTCTCCGGATATCTCGAAGGGGCAACGGGAGCCATGTCGCAAGGGCTCAGAAGTCTTGAGTTCATGCAGAACCGGCCCGATTTGCAACCATTATCTCCCACTCCAGGTATCATGGCGGGCCTGACCCCCGGAAAGCGGGGTGGACTATAATGGGCATATGTGTAATAATATCAACGGAGTGAACGCTGAGGTCGCCCTGGAGGTGCAACAGTGCAACAGGAACAGAATGAAGAGATGAAGGAACAAATGGAACGGGAAAGAGGCGAGATAAAGCGTTTCCTGGCCATTATGAGCGGCAAGGGAGGAGTTGGAAAATCAACGGTAACCGCTCTGCTGGCATCCGGAATGAAGAAGAGGGGGCTGGAGATAGGAGTCCTCGACGCCGATATCACCGGACCCAGTATCCCCCGTATGATGGGCGTCAACGAACGCATAAGCGTGGACGGAAACATGATGCTCCCCCCTTACTCGGCCCACGGCATCAAGGCCATGTCCGCCAACCTGGTACTGGAGAAGGAGGACGACGCTCTCATCTGGAGGGGTCCCATGGTATCCAACGCCCTGCGCCAGTTCTGGGAGGAGACCAGGTGGGGGGACCTGGACTACCTGCTCGTAGACCTACCTCCCGGTACCTCGGACGCGCCCCTGACCGTGATGCAGATCCTGCCCGCCACGGAAGTGCTCATTATCACCTCGCCCCAGGTGCTGGCGTCGATGATAGTGCGCAAGGCCATCAACATGGCCCGTAAGGTGGGCTCCAGGGTCATAGGAGTCGTGGAGAACATGGGTACGGCCCGCTGCCCCCACTGCGGTGAGAGCTTCGAGCTCTTTCGCGGCGGTGGGACGGATAAGATAACCCAGGAGATGAAGATACCGCTGCTGGGTAAGCTGCCCTACGATCCGCGCATAGCCGAGCTTTGCGACCGGGGCGAGATCGAGCTCTTCGAATCCGAGGAGGTCGACTCCATGGTAGCGGCGGTGATGGAAATGAGCGGAGGCGTGTTAGGAGGATAGGCATGGCCGGTTTTCACGGAGGCGTCGAGAGATCGGAGCGGATCGACACGCAGGGAATGAACCAGGACAAGCCACGCGACGCAAATCTTAAAACGGCGCGGGAGCCCTGGTATCAGGTAGCAAGAGAGGCGGCCCAGATACTGGTGAGCGCCCTGGCCTTGTACGCTTCGGTCAAGGCATTTCTGGAGAAGATTAAAAAACGCCGCGATTTTACGCGGCAAGAGGAGGTGTAGATATATGTTCGGTACCAGGCGTGGAGGAAGCGGCTCCGGAAGAGGGGCCGGGAAGCCTGAGGGGGGCCGCGGCTTGGGTGGAAGCCGCATATGCAACTGCCCCAGCTGCGGGTACTCGGAGCCCCATACCAGGGGTGTGCCCTGCTTCAATAAGACCTGCCCCAAGTGCGGAACCCGCATGACGGGAGCACGCTGCGGGTAAGCCAGCGACGGCCCTCGCGTTCCTTAACTAAATCGCGAGGGCTTTGCGAAAAGTACTGTAAATGATACCGGAGGTATGCAATGAGAGTAGTCGTTTCATCGACAGGACCGGACCTGGATAGTGCCGTAGATCCCCGCTTCGGCAGATGCGCCTTCATGATCTTCGTGGATACGGAGACCCTGGAGTTCCAGGCAATGGAAAATCCCAATATATCCGCGGCGGGTGGCGCGGGGATCAACACCGCCCAGATGGTTATAGACAAAGGTACCGAGGCCGTTATAACGGGCAACATGGGCCCCAACGCTTATGGAGTACTCAACCAGGCGGGTATTCCCGCTTACACAGGCGCCGGCGGGACGGTGAGACAGGCCGTGGAGGACTTCAAGACCGGAGCCTTCGGAGCGACCCAGGCCCCCACCGTGGAAGGGCATTTCGGCATGCAGGGTCCAGGCACTGGAATACCACCTGGTGGAGGTATGGCACCCGGAGGTGGCTACCCGGGTACGGGCATGGGACCCGGAGGAGGCATGGGCGGCGGTCGTGGCATGGGCGGCGGTCGCGGCATGGGCGGCGGTCGCGGCGGCGGACAAGGCAGAGGTAGAGGCCGTTGGTAATAACTGTAGCCAGCGGCAAAGGCGGAACGGGGAAAACTCTGGTATCCGTCAACCTCGCCCTGTCCCTGGCCATAGCCAATCTGGAGGTGCGGTTGATCGACTGCGACGTCGAGGAGCCCAACGATCACCTCTTTCTGGACCTTGAGATAGAGAGGAGCGAGGAAGTCTCCCTCCTGGTGCCCAGGATCGACGAGGATAAGTGCACACTGTGCCGGGAATGCGTCGACTTCTGCGCCTATTCGGCCCTGGCGCTGGCCGGGGGGAAGGTGATGGTCTTCGACGAGCTATGCCACTCCTGCGGGGGCTGTTCCCTGTTGTGCCCCGAGAAGGCGGTGAGCGAGGAGGCGATAACCCTGGGAAGGATGGAGTGCGGAACGGCCAGGCCTAAGTCACCGGGCCGTGACATATCCTTCTGCCATGGAGTGCTGGAAATCGGTGAGCCCAAGGCCTCCCCGGTGATAAAACGGGTCAAGAAGGAGGCAGAACCGGGGGCAATCAACATACTGGACGGAGGGCCGGGCTCCGGCTGTGCGGTCATGGAGACGGTGCAGGATTCCGACTATTGTATCCTGGTCACGGAACCCACCCCATTCGGCCTGCACGACCTGCGTATGGCCTTGGGAATGGTGGACGAACTGGGCGTGCCCCACGGTGTAGTAATCAATAAGTATGTCCCGGGAGGAGCGGGCATGGACGCCTTCTGTATCGAGACCAAGGTACCCGTGCTCATGCGCATACCCTACCATCGCGACTACGCCGTCCTTTACTCGCTGGGCCTCAACCTGGTGGAGGAAAAAAGCGAATGGAGTGAGAGGTTCCTGCACCTCTACCGCGAGATCGGAAGGGAGATAGCGAGTGAGGGGGTGAGGACGTGAAGCAGATTACCGTTCTTAGTGGCAAGGGAGGGACGGGCAAGACCACCGTCACCGCCGCCCTGGCCCAGCTATCGGGCGAATCCATTCTCGCCGACTGCGATGTAGAGGCTCCCAACCTCCACCTACTGCTCCATCCCGAGGTAAGTAAGAACTATCCCTTGAGCGTCTCCCTCGTGGCCTTGATAGACGAGGATTTGTGCACTAAATGCGGCATATGCGAGGAGGAGTGCAGGTTCGATGCTATTCGCGACTTCCGGGTCAATCCCTTCTCCTGCGAAGGATGCCGTCTCTGCGCCCGCCTGTGCCCGGAGGAGGCTGTGGAGATGCTGGAGCCGGAGGGCGCCGAGGTCTTCATGGGAAAAACGGATTACGGCCCTATGATCTGGGCATGTCTGGCCGTGGGCGAGGAGGCCTCCGGGAAGGTGGTCTCCCAGGTACGCATGGAGGCGCAGAACATCTGCGACAACGGGGGGCCGGACCTGATAATAACGGACGGCTCTCCCGGCATTGGATGCCCGGTAATAGCCTCGGTGACCGGTTCCGACCTGGTGGTAATGGTGGCGGAACCCACCCTGTCCGGGCGCCACGACCTGGGGAGGGCCCTGGAGATGACGGCCTTTTTCAAGATCCCATCCCTGGCATGCGTAAACAAGGCGGACATCAATCCGGAGGAGACGGAGTCCATCAGGCAATTATGCCTTAGCCGGGGAGTCGAGATGGCGGTGGAGATACCCTATTCCGACCAGCTGGCGGAATCGGCCAGGCAAGCCCGACCCCCTCTGGAGGATCTGGACGAGGACCTGGTGCTGCTGTTTCAGCGGCTTTACCGCGCGGCCATGGCAAAGATCGATATAACCGGGTCTTGAGCCGGCCTGGATCAGGGGGGAACCACCTCCTTTCTGCTATAATTCCCCTATAACAAGTTTCAAGGAGGTTTATGATGCTTATCTGTATAGCTGCGGAACAAGGGAGGGTCAGCCCCCATTTCGGCCACTGCACCGATTTCGTCCTCTACGAGATCAAGGAGGGGGAAGCCAGCCACCTGAGGGCCGAGCCGAACCCGGGTCATTCCCCCGGAACCCTGCCGCCCCTGCTGAAGGAATGGGGAGTCACCCACGTGATAGCGGGAGGCATGGGACCGCGAGCGGTCGATATCTTCACGTCGTTCGGGATAGACGTGGTGACCGGTGCCGAGGGAGAGCTGGAGGAGATCGCGCGTCTCTTCGTGGCCGGGGAACTCGAGACCTCGGGCAATATCTGCCATCACCCCCACGATCACGGGGACGGTTCCCATCACTGATCCCCGACTCGAGGAGATATCTTGCCTATATTCTCGTTCCGATGTCAGGACTGTGGGGGCTCCACCGAGGCGCTGCTTCAACGCGGAGACGACCAGGACCTTCTCAGATGCAATCACTGCGGCGGCGGACACCTGAGCCGGGAGGGCTACTCCAGCATGAACTTCGGGGACGACACCTGTTATAAGCCGGGGGCGGAAGATGGAGCATGTTCTAGCTGCCCTTTTTCCAGCCCTCCGGGGAAAGGCGACGGCGGCCGATAGCATAAGGGTGGACCTCGAGTAGACCTTAAAGGAGGAGAGAGGTTAGATGGCCAGACCTCCGAAGCGCAAGGTGGTGGGAGGGGTGCCCCGGGCCGATTATTTCAAGCCCCGCGGCATACCCCTGGTGCAGCTGGAGGAGAACACCCTGACCATAGAGGAGCTCGAGACCCTGCGCCTGGCGGATAAAGAGGGCTGTTACCAGGAAGAGGCGGCCAAGCAGATGGGGGTTTCGCGCCAGACCTTTCAGCGCCTCTTGAAGCAGGCACGCTTCAAGGTTACCGACGCTCTTATAAACGGCAAGGCCGTGCATATAGCCGGAGGCAAATACGTCACTCCGAGCGGTGAGGGACGCTACAGGTGCGGTTACTGCGGCAACGAGGTCAAGCGCTCCACTCGGGGGCACGGACCGGCTTGGCGCTGTCCCACATGCGATGTCCCCTCCGAACAGGAATGAGCGGCATCGCGCGCCGATGAACGTTATCGCTGAAGGCTACACCTTCCCGGATAGAAAAAGCCTCACTCAAAGGGATTCCCGGCATACGGCTTTCATTCTCAGGTCTGTCTACAGCCAGGTCAGCCTCGTGCTATTTGACATATTTGGATTTGATGGTTGAAATCGATCCCGTGATATGATGACGATCGTGTTCTATGCAAAACGTTATATTTCTGGGGCTGAGAGCCCGTTGCATAAACCCCAAATAGATAACAACGTGAACTCGCCTCTCCGAACAGGAAATCGGCTCGTATTGCCAAAAGAGCTGATAAGGAGATAAGAGCTAAGACAAAAAAAGGGGGGG
>JAXHVT010000002.1:0-10368 GCA_034188985.1 Actinomycetota bacterium
AGGGCCACGGCCACTATGGCGGGAAGCACGGGAAAGAACACGAAACTGGCCACGGCGCATATCAGGGATACGACAGCCAGGTCCTCGGTCTTTTTCTTAATCACCGGAACGAGTGGATAACAATTAATAGGAACATTTAACTAGAATGCGGTGTTAGCCTTGAAACTACGTAATATATTTAAAACCAGAACTACCTTATCAGGGATTATCTGCCCTCCTAACGGATCGACTTATATGCAGCGTCAACGAATAACAGTAAAAACCCCATATACTATGGCGGCAATCCCGGTTATCAGCCCCCCTATATATATTCCCATATAACGAGCCCTATACGTCTTCTCGCTGCCCCATCCATACCTCTCTGAGTGAAGCCGGCTCCTGGGGAGCAGCCACAGCTTGGAAAAGATTGCTAGCGGTATAAGAATCAGCCCAGTGATTATAGGCTCCCATCCATTCATTATAAAGGACTTTTCCCCATATGCACCTCCTGATGCATCCATTCTACTCGAACCCTATCATCAGCGCACACTATCTTAGGGGTCTCCCGCGGGAGCCCATACGTATATTGGACTTTAGAAAACACCGCCCCCTCCTCCTCATTATCTATACGGCCTGCAGGCCCATGCATATGAAACCACCTGCACTTAATTGTTAATGGCGTATTTATTAATGGCGCATCACCCCCTATGGCCTCGCCGCAGCGAGGCACGCCCATAACTGGACGGCCAGGCGCGGGTAGGGCAACGCCTGGCCGGCCCCGCCCCCTTAGCGCCGGTGAGGCAAAGCTCCTCATGGCCTCACCGGCGCAGCCACCTGGATCTGAAGGCCGATTTCACTAACGAAAAAGACCTTCACTAACGAAATCCACTAACAAAAAGAAAATGGCCTAAAAGCCCAGCTCATCCACTAACGAAAATGACCGGTATTTATATAGGGCTTTTTGCCCAAAGCCGGCTTGCCCAAATCAGGATCATCTACTTTACATAACATATATTATCGGCTGAGCTTGCTTTGCTTAGATAATGCACGGCAGCCAGATATTTCAGCCGGCTCTGTAGACGAGATCTACGAGGGTCCGCCTGTACCTCCGTCTGGTGATGAGAGCTCTCCGGCGGTTGTCGATCGCTCGAGCCCTTGCCCGGGCATCTCGAGAAAGCCGGCGATCTAAATGCATCGCAAAGCGGATGAGTGATGAAATGACATTCTGCACGATAGCCGCCGGGGCCCTGGCTGGAGGTCCTCCCCCACCGCTGAGATCTCCGCGCCTCTCCCCCACCGCCACTTTAGCGTTTTGGCCTCTTGCCAACCATTACGGTAGGTAATTGGTGTCGTCGCGGATCCTTTCGAATATCTCCTCGTCGATAAAGAGCAGCCTTTTAACCGACCTCAATCTCTTGAAAGGAGGACGCATGCCCGTGACTGGGTTTACCGGCTTGACGCATATCGCATTCTCCGCGGCCAGCCACTTCCCCATGCGGTCCCTTAATTTATAAAGTTCCTTTACCGCTTCATCGAGGTCGGTGTCAGTGCTTACTATTACAGCCACGTCATATGCGTCTTCCGCCGCCAGCAGGAGGAGGTCAAGGGCGAGCTTCACGTCCACCCCCTTCTCTCTCCCCCTCCAGATCTCTATGAATTCAGGGCTCTCATACCTGTTTTTAACCCACTGCTTGCTGTACTTCAGGGGGCGTGAAAATGTCCACACCCCTACCGTCTTCATCATGTGCAGCCGGCGAGCCATGTAGGCGTTCTTCCTTGGTTCTCTGCGAGGATCGTGGATCCCCGTATAGAATCTTACCTGTTCAAGAACACGATTTTTACCAAACCTAGGGTGGCATACTTCCTCTCCGAGCAAGTGCGGGTAGGTTTCGCCTTTGCCAAAGATATGCTCGCAGTCCTTGAAGAAGTTTTGCCCATCAACAAAGACGACCACCCTTAAGCTCTCCGGCCTTTTCGGTACTTGAGAAGGCACTTTAACCTCCTGCCCAATTTGACCGATGCTATTTACAAAATGAGCACCAATGGTACAATTTATATAGAAGTTGTTTTTATTCCCCGCCCTCTGGCACGACCAGACTGGCGGGGTTTATCTTTCCTAATTATAAATGAAATTAGAGACCCTCCCGCGCCTCTCCCCCACCGCTGGGCCGTTAGAGACCCTAGGCAAAACCCCCTACCTGATCGAGAACGGCCCTTACGCGGCCTCTCAGGGCTTCGTTTTTTTGCCCTTTCGGTAAAAACGCCAAGGGCCCGGATCTCGGCGGCACTTTCAGCCCTGGTGCCTCTCCCCTACCGGCCTCTCCCGCCTAACGCTCCCACCCGGGCCACAACCTCCCCACCTGGGTCACACGCCCGGGTGTCTCCCCTCGCCAGGCGCCGCGGCGCCGGCATGCTCGGGGGGTCCGCACCCGGCGGGGGTCGCCATGTTTCCATGCTCCCCTCCCCCGCCGGCACTATAGTTTATATACAGAAGCCTCTCCCCTTCCTCCCGCAGGTTCCCATGCTCCCCTACCCCGCCGACAAGCGGCCCGGCCCTTGAAGGACCGGATAAGCACGTCGCCCCCACAGAGGGGCTCCCCTCTTGCAGCTGGCCCTTCAGGGACCAGCATGTAGTTGGCGCCAACCTCTTATCCCCCTGAATGGGCGACAATCTAAACGGACGTTGACACTGTATACTCCCCTCCCGCCGGTACCTTGGGTCACGTCGCCCCGGGGGCTCCCCTCCCTCGCCTGCCTTGATAAACGGGAGGCGAGGGGCTATATTAAATGTATAACTAAAGTAATACGATAATGGAAGTGATGCTTGAAGGAATATGCTATAGCCGAGTTGGATATCCCGGATAGAGTCGCTTGCCATATCTGGGACCGGCACCGCATCTATGGGTGGCAGGTCTGCGATGTAGTAGATGACCCCAACACTCGCAAGGATGAAAAGACGGATAGAAAGCACGGCAGGGTGCTCATAGCCAGGGGAAGAGATAGAGGCGGAACGCCCCTGATCCTTTACATGAGCTTCGTAGATGAACGGCAGGGGCTCTATAGGCTGAGGACGGCGAGGAGGCCGGATGAAAATGAGTACAGAAGATTTTTCAAATGAAGACATGGACGCCTTGGACGAGGTCCCCTTAGAGGACATGCTCGAGGGATCCGAGGAGGTAGGGGTTTCGCCGCCTCCGGGAGGGGCGAAGATCACCATGGCCTTGAGAATAGAGAAAGAGGTGCTGCGCGATCTCGAGATCTATGCGCGCAGCATCGGCGAGAAACCATCCACCCTGGCGCGCATGTTGATAAAGGAAGGCCTGATGAACAAATCGGCGAACATCTCCCTGGAGGCTTTCCCCGAGATATTGAAGCTGAAGATAGCTCGGAGCAAAAGCGCGTGATCCGCCGCGCTCTCCTCGCAGATCCTCCTCTCCCCCACCGCCGCAGCAGCCGCCCCCCACAGGGGCCGGCATGATCCAACACTCTCTCCCCTCCCCCGCCGCGACGGCGGCGGCGGCCCCCGGATCCGGCATCGGGTACACTCCCCCGGCGCCTACAGGCCCGGGGCCTGCGCCTGGCGGCCGCGGCCGCATGCCCGATCTCCATACAAAAAGAGCCCGAAAAGAGCCCTCTGTAGTATTTTCTTAATAAATTTCCTCAATTTGCGCCCGGCCGCGGCAGGCGTTTATGCAGGATATGAAATTGCCGTCGTTGAAGAATGTCATGAAAATTTTTAAGTTTTCTGGACTAGACACCAGCATAAAGGCAGCCTTACTGTACTTCGCAACCTACGACCTCGCGAAGATAATGAACTTCGAGTAAAAGGCCAAGGCCCTGAAGGTCTTCAAGTAGATATAGGAAGGGCTGTTGTCAACGGGTTTTGTTGGACAGGACAAGCTTACGGACGGGCTCGCATGGCGGGATCCTCGCAAGGTTCGAATGAGCGCTCTACCATTAGATTCACGGAATTTTGGAGCGATAACCCCCTGTAGGAAGGCATAGAAGACCAAGACGATGTCGGAGGTTACTTCCAATAATCTGAGTTTTCGGAAGCTCTAAAGTTAATATACAATAAAGAGGCTTTACTATAATCTAGAATTCACTTTCTCACGGGAGCAAGATTATCCGAAAAGCCCCTAGTTTCGTCGTAACAAGCCTCTATTACAACATTACCTTCCATATCAATGAAACCGTATTCTCCTTCTATCCCAACTTTTGCGAGACCTTCCGAGAAAGGCCAAGATTGTGTGAATTGAGGCTCAATTGCCCATTGGCCAGCTTTATCCAGATAGCCGTGATAGCCATCAACCTCCACCAGGGCAAGACCTTCTGAAAACGAATATGCGTCTTGAGCCCTGAGCTCAATGACAATATCTCCGTTTTCATCTATATAGCCGATATCGTCTCCGAGAAAAACACATGCCAATCCATCTGAGAATGTAGCCCTGTCGTATGGGAAAGAAGCATCCCAATGGAACTGAGGTTCAATAGCTATATTGCCACTTTTATTGATATAGCCCCAAGTGCCATCCACCGAAACCGCTGCTAATCCTTCAGAAAATTCAGCAGCCTGGTCATAGCGAGGTTCAATAACCATATCTCCATTTTTATCTATATAGCCAGCCTTCCAGCCTTCCTCGCTTTCTGTTCTTATAACCGCGAGTCCCTCTGAGAAATGTGTGCAGTAATAATTGGATAGCTTGATCACAGAATTTCCGTTCTTATCGATATAGATAGCAGAGTAACTCTCATCGGTATCTGATTGTATGAGGGCCAGCCCCTCTGAGAAGTCGCCGGCATCATCGAACTGAAAATCAACAACCACTTCCCCAGATCTATCTATATACCCCCATTTGCTACCGATTTTAACCCTGGCCA
Source organism: Actinomycetota bacterium (assembly GCA_034188985.1). GTDB lineage: Bacteria > Actinomycetota > Geothermincolia > Geothermincolales > RBG-13-55-18 > JAXHVT01. The sequence continues at coordinate 4,861 of JAXHVT010000002.1, forward strand.
GCCCCTCTGAAAAGTCGCCGGCATCATCGAACTGAAAATCAACAACGACTTCACCGGATTGGTCTATATACCCCCATTTACCCTTGCTCTTTACCCTGGCCAACCCCTCCGAGAACTCCCAGGCATCATCGAACTGAAAACCAACAACCATGCTGCCATGCTGATCAACATATCCCCACTTACAAGAAATTTCTGAGGCTTCTTCCCCATCATTATTTTTATCTTGAAAACCCTTAGGATTTCCACATGAAATAGCAGAGAAGATAACGGCGAGACATATTGTTGCTATTAGGAATGCTCGAGGTTGTCTTTTCATCGAAATAACCTTCTTTATAATCTTGGTTGAGAATATGAACCCACATTACCAGGATGGGATGGGCTTTGATATGGATTATCATTATAATCAACAAAAAGGTAGGTGTTCGAATAGGTTGTTGGATCTCTGTCGATTGCTAAATGATTCGCGACATTCATAATTGCATTATCTAATTGATTATTTAAAACGCCTATACATCCGTGTGTCCCTTTAGCACCGGCATCTTCATGGATCAAATAGTTGCCTTCATTAGTACTACGCTTGTACAAATCCTCTTCATATCCGTATTTCTCCTTGTACCAATCTGGATAGAAACCCTCGCTTGCTATCATCGCCTTAGTGCCTTCAGTTGGCTCTAGACGTATCACATAATCTCCAAAGCTTGACTGGTTTGATAGTGGGTCTTGTGCATAAGTTAATCTGAATACTCCATGTGGAATAGCACCTCTGTTATTCTCAAATTCATATGCTCCAGACTGACCCGAATAAGCATCTACCCGGAATATCCGCACTTTCTTGCCTCCTCCAACGTATAAATTCAGCTCAAGGTATTTTCCATCGAAGGTCATCTCCGTGTAGCCTGGGCAAAGGTTCTGCTTTACACCTCTCCAGAGTCTAGTCTTCTGCTCCACGGTCATTTTATCAAGCAGATCTATGTCAGAATTCTTCAAGAACTCGTCTAGATTATCGGAGTCTATCGCGGCTGCAACAATCGCCCCAATGCTTCCCTCTAACATAACATTTCGATTATTCTCGATGAAATCAATTATCTCCTGTAGTGCTGCCTCCGCCGGGTCGGTCGGTGGATCTCCGCTGGATGCGCTGTCTCCTGAATCACCCTCTGCGTCTAACATGGCATAATATTCGGCTAAAAGGCCGTCCAAGGTATGCTGTAGATTGGACTTCCAATTAAGAAGGAACCTTGGGACCGGTATAAGATGGGTTACACAGAAAAAGATTTGACTATCCACTTGTGCTATCGCTTCCTGCGTATCCGCTATGGCTTTCTCAAGCTCCGCTTGTGTCTTCATCCCGGTGGGATCGAAAGAGTTTATGGGATCGTCCTCACAATAGAGGTAGGGGTTGCGGGAGAGGGGCTCGGTGGGGTCCCCGGAGAGGGGGTCCTCGGATACAAAGCGGGCGAGCTCGGGAGAGTACCACCTGGCCCCCATCCACACCATGCCCGATGTGGGATCGGTGTAGTCCTCCTGGTAGCCTAAGGAGCTGTCTACCGTATCGGACAGGAGGTTCCCGTACGGATCATATATCCTGCCCCCGGAGAGGACGCCGTCCGAACCCAGGCTGAATGAGATATCGGTGTGGGGGGAAAGCCCCAGGTAGGAGAGCTCTCCTTCTCTCTTCTGGGCCAGGTGGGTGCCCGCCGGGGTAAGCGCGTAGTCGGCAACGCTCACTTCCCCGGATACCTCCTGCACCAGCTCCGAGGAGGTGCCGTCGTAGCGGAAGGAGACCGTGGCCTCACCCTGCTCTCTATCCTGCAGGCGGTTCAAGGGATCGTAGGATAAGTTGACGGTGGTCTCTCCATCGCTGAAGACAACCGGGCGGGAGAGGGTGTCGTATCCATAGGAGGCAACTACAATTTCCTCCTCATCCGTTATTTTCTCCAGGTTACCGTAGAGGTCGTAGGTGTAGTCTCCGTCAGGGCCCGTTGTGATGCGGTTCATCTCGTCGTAGGAGTAGGAGTATACGGTCCCGCCGGGCCCATCCACCTCCTTTGTCTTAAGGTTGCCCACTTTATCGTAGGAGTAGGCTATATCTTTATTCTCCCACAGTTCCCCCTCCGGGACGTCGAAGTAGGCGAGACGTCCCAGCGAGTCGTATTCGTAGGAGAAGGTCTCCTCGTCCCAGCCCTCCAAGGGGGCGCTAACCACCATGGTCTCCCTTTTGCCCGCGGCGTCGTAGGCATAGGAGTAGGAGGCCTGGGTCTCGACCAGCCCCTCCCCGTAGTAGGTGTAGTCTATATTTCCTCCCGATCCCGGCAGGGCGTAGGAGACCAATCGGAAGTCCGAATCCCAGGTGAAGACATATTCCCCACCGGTAAGGGTATCCTCTATCTCTACAAGCCTGCCCGAGACATCGTAGTCGTAGGTGGCGGAGGAGGCCGGGGTCACGCGCAAGGCCAGCTCCCCGGAGTCGTAATAGGCGTAGCTGGTCTCATAGTCCGGGGTCAGGCCCCCGTTCATGGTGGATGAGACCAGGGTGAGGCGGCCGAGGCTATCGTAGGAGAGATCCACGTGTTTCTGGTTGTTCAAGGGATTGCCGCCCCGTGTAACCTGCTCGGCCCGGGTCAGGTTGCCCGCGTGGTCGTAGGAGTAGTTGATGCGCTCCTCCTCACTGCCGCTCTCCCTGGCCCCCTCGGCCGAGGTCTGGCCCCTTACGCTGTAGCAGGTGAAGAGGACGCGCGACGGGTTCAGATACGAGGAATCCTCATATATCGAGCTCTCGATGGGCTCCCCGAAGGCGTCGTAGGTGGTGGTGGTGAACCTTGCGTCCGCGGCCGTCTCCTCGGTAAGCCAGCCGCAGGAATTGTAGGCGTAGGTTGTGGTGTTTCCCCCGGCGTCGGTCTCGGAAAGCAGGTTCCCGGTGAGATCCACATCGTATAGGGTCTCGGAGAGGATACCCGTCCCGGACTGGTTCCCCTAATCCCAGGCACCGGTCCATTGCTCCACACCGCGCAGGTTTGAGAGTCCGTCGCGCTCCCCGGTGAGACACAGCACTGGAACCTCCTGTAGTTAACCCCGGGGGGAAGGCGTAAAAGACCAGGACAATTTCTTAGGCTAATAACAAACGGGTGCCAAGCCTTCTGAAAAATATCCAGCCTCCGCGTACTGGGGCTCTATTATTATGCCGCCCTTCTTGTCTATATAGCCCCATGCGCCGTCTACCTCTATCGCCGCAAGGCCCTCGGAGAAGATGCCTGCGTCATCGTATTGGGGCTCGATCAGGATATTGCCACCAGAATCGATATAACCCCACTTCCCTTCTATCTTAACCGGGGCCATACCCTCGGAGAAATCCCCGGCGTCATCATACTTTAAATCTATCACCATGCTTCCTTCCACGTCGATATAGCCCCATCTGCCGTCCTTCTCAACCGCAGCCAGGCCCTCGGAGAAACGGTTAGCACAATAGTATTGCGGCTCTATGACCACCGTGCCTTCACTGTCAATGAAGCCGTATTCGATCATAAAACGATCTTCGAGGTACGTCTTCTTGGCTATGAGCGCACGGCCATTGTAGAAATTGCCATATTTACCACAATATTCACTGCCCTCAAGCTCCGGGGGAACTACATACTCGCCTGTTTTATCAATGAATCCTTGTGAAGCCTCTGGTGTACCTGCAAGCCATATCCTGGCCAAACCTTCTGAGAAGTATTGTGCCCTCCCAAATTTCGGCTCGATGACATAATCCCCTTTCTTGTCCATATAACCCCAAAGGCTTTCTTCCATTGTTATCACCGCCGCCAATCCCTCGGAGAATGAATCGGCATCTTTAAACCCAGATCCCACATGTTCTTCGCCATTGTGGTCTATATAGCCCCAGCCTCCGCCAAGCGTTACGAGCGCAAGACCTTCGGAGAATTCATTAGCTTCGGCATATTGGGGGTCAATCACCATATCGCTGTTTTTGTTTATATAGCCATAGTAACCAGGTCTATTATTCTCGGGCTGTATTTGTACCTCTCCTTCGTCATCAATACTTGCTTCTTGTGCACAGGAGACCGCGAACAAAATGATCATGATGATGAGTAAACCTAGGGCCGCTTTTTTAACATTGCTTTCAAAAAATATATGCAGCATCTTCATCTTGTTTCCCACCCTCCTATCTACCAAGACGCTTCCTCGTTTTGGTATACCTTATCACCGCCCACGTCTATTTTCTTATCTTCAGGATACTGCACGATAAGCAATATTGTTCCATTGTAGGTAGTTCTTGCTTCCGTCATAGTATCTACGAAACGGAGGTTGTCAGTATGCATTACTACACATCCCTGTGAATATAGGCCTCCGTCATCTTGATGGACGGCGAATCCACTCCTTTCGAATGTTTCGCCTGTTAGCCAATTAAGTTGATAATAGAAATCTCCATATGATCCTCCTAAAGCACCTGCATTTTCTCCCATCCAATAGAAGCCTTCTGGTAGTGGACCGTAGTCTTCATCTTTTTCATTGGCTGGCCGCCATTTTTGAGCACTCTCATCCCATATTTTTTCTTGGCCAGAGTACGCCAACTCCCTTCCAATCTCCGTTGGCACACCATTATCCCATCTTATTGTGACCAGAAATTTCCCATCAAAGTAATTTTCTGTATATCCGGGGGTTAGATTCCGGTTAAGACAGCTCCAGATAGTCATTCTTTCTTCCTCTGTTAAGCCATTCAGATACCATGCATCACTATCTCGGAATCCCAAAGGAGACATCGAGAGCGCCGCATCCATAATCTGGCCTAAGCTGCCTTCCAGCGCGGCTTCATTTTCCTCGTTCACGTCGTTGAGGATGCCACGAAGGATGTCCTCAGCGGATTCGGGCGGTGGTTCGCCGCCTATACCACTTCCATCTTGCTGACCGGGATTTATAATATCTTCCGCTGTGCCTATTGGATCGATAAAGGGTTCTGCAAGTTCCATGTATAGTGATGCAAGGGTCATTAGACAAAAGCATATACGATTTTCGTTATGTGCTATCTCGGCAGGATCACTGAGCCATAGACGCAGATACGTGCGCCAACCCAGCTCCCACTCGACGCCCTGGATGTCAGCCATTATCTCCTGTGCGCTTCTGGTCCTCGCGCCCGTGGGATCGAAAGAGTTTATGGGATCGTCCTCGCAGTACAGATAGGAATTGAGGGAGAGAGGTTCGGTGGGGTCCCCGGAGAGGGGGTCCTCTGATATAAAGCGGGCGAGCTCGGGCGAGTACCACCTGGCCCCCATCCACACCATTCCCGATGTGGGATCGGTGTAGTCCTCCTGGTAGCCCAAGGAGCTGTCTACCGTATCGGACAGGAGGTTCCCATAAGGATCATATATCCTCCCCCCGGAGAGGACGCCGTCCCCTCCGTGCCAACATGAGTGAGACACCTGCCCCCTATAATTTAAGGTAGAAGAGGGCGAGAAGGAGAGAGATATCATGGAGGCTCAAGGAGGGATTCTTTTGGAGGAAAAGGAGGGAATA
>JAXHVT010000020.1:0-4119 GCA_034188985.1 Actinomycetota bacterium
TCCACCGAAGGCCCGAACGGCGAGGAGCGGCAGGAAGGAAGCGTGACTCATATGGACGGCAAGCGGCGGAAAAACCAGGATCAGCTGGCCTTCGGCGAGGAAGGGGAGGGTGAGGCCCGCAGCCCCTCGCCCGGAGGGACCGAGGCGTCCGTGGCGGAGCGCTTACCCGAACGCCCGGCGAAGACAACGGGACTCATGGAGGTGATCGTAAGCCCTGAGAACATGAAGAAGGCATTGAAGAGGGTCATGGCCGACAAAGGGGCGCCCGGACCGGACGGGATGACCGTCACCGAGATTACCCCATTCCTCAACCATAACTGGGGGAGGATAAAGGGGAACTCCTCGCGGGAACCCACCGGCCCCAACCGGTGAGACGGGTGGGGATACCCAAGTCGGAGGGGGGCCACCGCTACATGGGCATCCCCACGGTTCTGGACCGCCTCATCCAGCAGGCAATCCTGGAGGTGCTCACCCCCGTCTTCGACCCTCGCTTTTCGGACGAGAGCTACGGCTTCCGGCCTCACCGCTCGGCCCACCGGGCCGAGGCCAAGGCGCAATCCCATATAGAGGAAAGGAGAGGATGGGTGGAGGACGTGCACATCGAGCGCCTCTTAGACAAAGTCCGCCACGACGCGCTCATGGCCGGGGTGGCCCGCAAGATAGACGATAAGGTCCTGCTCAAGCCCATCCGGGCCTACTTGAAGGCCGGGGCGATGGGTGAAGATAAAGTCTCCCCGCCGGAGATGAGAACCCCTCAGGGAGGGCCCCTCTCACCGCCGCCGTCCAACATCTACTTAGACGACCTGGACCGCGGGCTCAAGAGGCGGGGCAAATCCTTCGCCCGCTACGCCGACGACTGCGACGTCTACGTTGAAAGCGAGCGGGCGGGCGAAAGAGTCATGGAAGACATAACCCGCTTCCTCCAAATGAGGCTCAATCTCAGGGTCAACAAGGAAAAGAGCGCGGTGGACCGCGCCTCCCGCAGGGACTTCCTCTCCTTCCGCATCGTCGGGGGGGAGAGGACCAAGCGGAGTATCTCGCCCAAGGCCCGCAAGCGCCTGCGCCGTCGGGTCAAGGAGATCGCCCGCCGCACGCGCGGGGTATCCCTGGAGCGGGTGGAAGCCGACCTCAACGCCTACCCGCGGGGCTGGATAGGCCACTTCGGCTTCTGCCGGACCCCGTCGGTCCCCAGCGACCTTGACTCCTGGATCAGGCGCGGGCTGCGCCGCTTCATCTGGAAGCAGCGGAAGCAGGGCCGCACCCGTTACGCCGGCCTCAGGGACAGGGGCCCGGGCAAGGACCTGGCGGCCATCACGGCGGGTTCCTCCCGCAGCCCCTGGCGCATGATCGCGAGCCCCGGCATGAACTTCGCCTTCCCGAACGCCTTATTCTCCGAGCTCGGTCTGATTATCCTGGAGGCCCGCTACTCCGCTTAAGCTTGACGAACCGCCGTATACGGACCCGTACGTACGGCGGTGTGACGGGGACAGCCCGCGGGGGCCTGCCTGTGTAGATAGTGAAAGAAGATGCCGGAGAGAACTGGTAACTGACGGTCGCTCGAGAGGCAATGATTTAGTATTGTCATGAAAGGTGCATATACGGGAGACGCCGTTCTGGACGGATAAACCGACACGGGCCCCCGTATGGAGATGGACCGTCGGCGGCATGTGGCCTTGTGGGAAATGCTATACGGTGAATGCGCGCAGGTGGGAAGGGTCATGGTTTTCCCGGTCATTAAGTGTGATAATTATGCGATAAAATAGTTATAAATTAAGAAACATCCGGGTTTGCGCTGAAAGGAGTAGCGGGTACGGGTGAGGAAGTAAATAAGAAGAGGAGGAAGATATTTGATCTTCAGGATGCAGGCCTGGAGCGTAGTACGATATATATTGCTGGTGATATTCCTTGCCTTGGCGGTGTTGGTCGTGGCCGCCGCCATTCTCTTCATAGGCCTGGACTTGGCCTATGCAAACCACGTTTTCAAGGGAATATACGTTGAGGAAATATACGTCGGCAGCCTCAGCCGCGAGGAAGCGGTGAAGAAACTCAGCGAGGAGCTCAACCTGGAGACCCTTAACAGCGATCTTGTCCTGGAATTCGAGGGCCATACCTGGTCGCTTCCCCTCTATGAGATCGACGCATATGTGGACCTCGAGGCTACGGTGGACAAGGCGGTTGAGGCGGGATGGGACGTGCCATTTTACCAGCGATGGGCCAGGCGCGCCGCTTTCAAGGGAGTGAACAAGGGAATAGACCTGGTTATCCACTACGATTCGCATAAACTCGACTCCTGGCTGAGCAAGCTGGAGGGCACCATAAATCGTGAGGCAATAAACGCGGAGATAAAATTGCAGGGCGGCAGGCTCGTCTTCCAGAGGTCGCAGGAGGGGTGGATACTGGAAGAGGATTACGCCAGGGAGAGCATCCTCGAGTCCCTGTCGTCAATGGAACGCGTGGTCACCTTGGAGATCGAGGTCACCAAACCCGAGGTATCCGACGACCAGGTAGGCAAGGTTATAACCGTGGACAGGACCAACCACATACTGACCCTCTACAACAACATGGAGATAGAGAAATCCTATCCTATAGCCTGCGGTTCGGCGACCTGGCCTACACCAGGTGGCACCTTCAAGGTCACCTCCAAGCAGAGGAATCCCTCCTGGATCAACCCCGGCACCCCCTGGGCCGAGAGCATGCCCGACGTTATTCCTCCGGGACCGGGCAACCCGCTGGGCACCAGGGCCATCGGTACCAGCGCGAGCGGGGTTTTCATCCACGGGACCTACAGCTCGTGGTCTATCGGCAGGTCGGTTTCCCATGGCTGTATCCGCATGTATATCAAGGACTCGGAGGACCTTTTCCCCAGGGTGGAGGTGGGAATCCCCGTCCTTATCTACTGACGAACGCATTTTTCTTTGCATGTACCTGGTAGCTCCAAATCCCTGGGACCTTGTGTACTGCTTGCCTTCGCGCGAGTAGGCCGGCAGCGAAAACACGGCCTATGGTGATGCGGAAGGATGTTCGGACACAATAGTTACCAGGGTGGGCGCGCAATATATACAAGCAGTTTTACAACGGAATCATCCATTCAAATCCCTAAGACTTGGTGTCCACCTCTTTCGTTCTTACACCCATGTTGTATGTGTAAACTCCTGGGCCTTGATGACCGGCTCCGATTTACGCTCGGCTCGCCTTTGTAAGCAGAAACTAAGGTGGCGATTAAGTCTCCGCTGACACCATAGTCCTCCAGGGGTTGTCCGCATATGTGTAAGCTAGCTTTTTTGTATCAATCTTGTAGCTACAAATCCTGGGACCTTAATGTCCAGCTTCTTGCGTTAACATGGTTCTTGCCACTACTGAAGGCTTGGTGTCCAGCTCTGATTTGCGTTCGGCCCGCCGTGGTAATTAGAAATCAAGGTCAGCGGTAAAGCCTACGTTGACACCATAGTTTTCGGGGTGGGCGGGAGATACGTATGAAGGACCTTGGATATGAGAAGGGCTATAATTAAAGGAGAGCAAGTGTCCGGATTCGGATGTGTGGTTGGATGATCAAGAAAGCGCTTTGCATGGGCATGTTGCTGCTTATGGCGGTATTTCTCATGTTCTCATGCACGGACAATGAGGCGGATTCGAGCGTTGCCGTGGGCGGCGAAATCGTTTCCCCCGAAAAAGGCGTGGAGCAATCGAATAACGGGTATCTTCAGGCGGGGGGCGCTAAGCGCATGGTATGCTCGCTTTCAGATCAGCGCCTGTACTTTTTCGAGGGGGATCAGCTGGTGAACGTAATGCGGTGTTCGACGGGAGTGAACGACAGCACGCCCATCGGCGAATACTCTATACTCAATCACCATCCCACCCATGGGGTGATCTGGGGGGAAATCTGCGACTGGTGGATGGGTTTCACGTCATCACACGGTGTTCACTCATGGCCGAGGGGCGCTGGATCCGATTACGAGGAAAGGCTGGGGAAACCGGCATCGCCCGGTTGTATCACCCTCCATCCCCTCGAGGCCTACTGGCCCTACAACTGGGCCCCAAACGGCACCCCCTTGAACATTACCTGGGCCTCCCTATCCCGCAGGGTGATACAGGGATGCCACGATTCCATGGGCGTGGCGC
>JAXHVT010000021.1:0-2374 GCA_034188985.1 Actinomycetota bacterium
GTCCTAAAGGCCCTGGGATACATGGTGGACAAGCGTGGGGTCTTACATCCTCTTAGCCAGTGACAACCATCTTATGCAGGCACTTTGCACAGAGGGTCTCGGTTATCTCGGAAACTCCTGTCGGAGACGGCCGGTGCCTGCCTGGGATGTTTCGCCACGCAGTTCAACAGCCGCGAGGAGCGAGAGGAGGCTGGCAGCGAGATGGATGTTTTCCGGGTTATGAACGGTATCGTGGACGGGGTGGAACCCGGCTCGGGACGCCTGATATTTACGCCCTGGATGTTCAGAGAAAGAGCGCCGGTAACCGATACCACGCTCAGGGGTTCCTTATAAATTTCGGCCTGGAGCACGGCAGGGATCACCTGCTGCGGGCGGTTTGTGAAGGAGTAGCTTATAGACTGTGCTGGCTGCTGGAGGTGGCCGCCGGAGCGGGTTTTTCCTGCGATCCTCTGAGAGCTATCGGCGGAGGCGCTAAAAGCGACGTCTGGATACAGGTAGACGCCGACGTGACCCCGCGGCGGGTGGAAGCCGTGGAGAATCAACAGGAAGCGGGAGCTATGGGATGCGCCATGTCGACCGCGGTGGCGGTCGGTGCATTCCAGGACTTCAAGGAGATCAAAAACGCCATCAGGGTCAGGAGATTCTTCCAACCCGGCCCGGGTTGCCGCGCCGTCTACGACGAACCCTACGACGTGTTCCGCTGCCTGTATCCACGCCTGTCCGGTTTATGCGGGAAGCTCAATCGCGAGGCCGACAATTGCGGAAAAGCGGGGTCGGTCACGGATACGGAGCCTCTTTGGTGATACCCCGAATACCGTAAATCCCATGGGATGAGATCCAAGCCATGTGGATGCGGCCCTTTCGATCGCTTTGTCTCGTAAGATGGATCTAGATCGTGGTATTGCATCATTCCCTTGTCACCGGATTGCCTATCGGATGTTAAATTCTTTGGATGACATCATGGAATCGGTATAGTAAAAGGAAGTGTGGAATCGACGAGACGGAGCTCGATTTGAAAGAGGCTCCAGTAGACTGAGGTTACGCAAGCCCGGAGGAAAATCGCCCGGGATATCGAGGCGTGGTCAGGCGGCGGGATGGTGAGGGCATGAACACGGATGAGCGAGGCGGGGGAAAGATAATCGCATGTGCGACTGTGATGGAGGAACTCCGCTGTATGGGAGTTCCAGACTCGACATTGATCGAGTTGGATTTCGGATTGCACGTGCTCCCGGAGAAACTCAGGGACTCCCTGCAGGAGGAAATCGATACACAGCCTGGTGAGGGTGAAATAATTCTGGGGTACGGACTGTGTTCCAATGCCGTTGTGGGGCTGAGCTCACAAAAGCATCGCCTCATTATCCCCAGAGTGGACGACTGTATAGCCCTTTTCCTGGGCTCGAAGAAGGAGTATGTGAGAAGGCTGGCGGAGGAGCCTGGAACCTATTTCCTCACCAAAGGATGGATCGAAGCGGCGGACCTTCCCTACTACGAATACCTTCGTCTGGTCGAGAAGTACGGCGAGGACAAGGCTATGCGTGTGGTTAAGTTCATGCTGGCCCACTACACTCGCGTGGTCTTGATAAACACCGGCAATTATCACCTGGATGAATGCCGAGTAACGGCTCGGGAGATGGCCGAGGTGTTGGGACTCAGGTATGAGGAGATACCGGGCTCCAACCGTATGCTCGACATGATGTTGGGGGGAGACTGGAATTCGGAGTTCATCGTGGTCGAGCGCGGGGATGAAGTCACCCTTTCCATGTTTCTCGACGATACCGGCGATATGGACGCCGGAGGCGTTTCCACTTCATAGAAAAAGAGCCACCTTGACCAGACGGATCAACCGTAGATCCTGCCGTCCGTCAATATTCCCCGGTACGTAACATCAATCGTCGCTTGCGCGTGTTCGGATATAGCCGAATCTGTTGAAAGGACCCAACCCTTATAGTAACATTTAATACGTGCTGGAAGATTAAAGAGCCCGCTTAGCTCAGTTGGTAGAGCACATCCATGGTAAGGATGGGGTCAGCAGTTCGAGTCTGCTAGCGGGCTCCATTTTTCCTGTTGAAAGTGTCATGGCGGTGTAGCTCAGGAGGTTAGAGCGCACGGTTCATACCCGTGAGGTCAGAGGTTCGAGTCCTCTCACCGCTACCAGGAATAAACGGGATATCCCGTAACAATATAGGTAATAATTGTAAGAAGTGCGAAGAGGAAACGCCCCTTTTTCGTACTTCGAGTTCATTTAGAGGAGGGTGAAATGGCCAAGAAGAAATTCGAGAGGACCAAGCCCCACGTCAACGTGGGCACCATAGGTCACGTGGACCACGGCAAGACCACCCTGACCTCGGCCATCACCAGATGCCTGAGAAGCCAG
>JAXHVT010000021.1:2474-43257 GCA_034188985.1 Actinomycetota bacterium
ACAACACCGAGATGAACGTGGAGCTAATCTCCCCCATCGCCATGGAGGAGGGCCTGCGCTTCGCCATCCGTGAGGGAGGCCGCACGGTGGGAGCTGGAAGGGTAACGGACATAGTCAAGTAGATGGCGGAACGAAGGCTTATTATCGTCCGATCGTACACGTGAAATGTATGGACGAGTTCGATGAGTTCAGTTCCAGACCAGATCGAACTCTGGGATGAAATCGTAAAGGCAACGGAACATGGTAGCACCGCGGATGACGCCAGCGCTTTAGCGATGCATGCTGTCGAATGATTATTGACACCCCCTTTGGGTAGTAGTAGCATAAAAATTCGGTTTTTAAAAGAGCAGGTGAAAGAATATGAGGGTAATAGTCACAATGGCCTGTACGGAGTGTAAGAGGCGCAACTATACGACCAAGAAGAGCAAGACAAACGATCCCGACAGGATCGAGCTCAAGAAGTACTGTCCCTGGTGCCGCCAGCATACTTTGCACAGGGAGACTCGCTAATATAATATATAGAAGCGAGGAGGGTGCTACCAACTGCCTAACCGAGAGGGCACCCGGCTGGCGATAAGCGTAGGCCTGTAGCTCCAACTGGTAGAGCGCCGGTCTCCAAAACCGGAAGTTGGGGGTTCGAATCCCTCCAGGCCTGCCAAATTTTTTGGCCAAGAAAAGGAGGAACGGGTTGCCGAGTCGAGAAATGCGCCGCATGCAGCAGAAGCTGGGCATGGAGAAAAAGCGTGCCCAGATGAAAAAGACTTCAGGCGCGAAGAAAAAGGGTGGCCCGAAAAAACAGAGGGTCACCGTCTCGCAATTCCTGACCGAGGTCAGGGCGGAGATGAAGAAGGTCACCTGGCCCACCAGGGATGAAGTGGTGTCCTACACCATTGTTGTGATAATAACAGTGGTGCTGGTGGGCGGGATTGTTTACCTGGCGGACATCGCCTTTACCAAGCTGGTGGACATCATTATCTATTGATGCCGTAACGGGACGTGGAAAATAATATGGACAGGAAATGGTACGTTATTCATACCTATGCAGGGTATGAGAACAAGGTTAAGAGCAACCTGGAACACCGCATAGCCTCCATGGATATGGGGGAGATGATCTTCGAGGTAGTGGTCCCCACCGAGGATGTTATGGAGATAAAGGGTGGGAAGAAGGAGGTAGTACAGAAGAAGATGCTGCCCGGATACATACTAGTACAGATGGACCTGGATGACGACAGTTGGTATGTAGTCCGCAATACCCCCGGGGTAACGGGTTTTGTCGGCTCGAGCGCCAAACCCACGCCCCTGACCGAACAGGAGGCGACCAAGCTTCTCAAGCCTCCGACTACCGAGAAACCCCGCCCCAAGACGGAGTTCGAAGAGGGGCAGAGCGTGCGTGTCTCGTCGGGGCCTTTCGCCGATCTGACGGGAACCATAGCGGAGATCAACATCGATCAGAGCAAGCTGAAGGTCATGGTGTCCATCTTCGGTCGTGAGACCCCGGTGGAACTGACCTTCGATCAGGTAACCAAGCTATAAGGAGGAAGAATCCGAAATGGCCAAAAAGGTCATCACCAAGATGAAGCTACAGATCCCCGCGGGGCAGGCCAATCCTGCTCCACCAGTGGGGCCGGCGCTGGGACAGTACGGGGTTAATATAATGGAGTTCTGCAAGGCATATAACGCAAAGACCCAGGGTCAGATGGGAACCATAATACCCGTTGAGATAACCATATATGAGGACCGAAGTTTTTCCTTCGTGACCAAGACGCCGCCGGCATCGGTGCTCCTGAAACAGAAAGCGGGCATAGACACGGGCTCTGGCGAGCCCAACATGGAGAAAGTAGCCCGTCTGACCCGTAATGATCTGAGGGATATCGCGGAGCAGAAGATGACCGATCTCAACACCAAGGATTTAGAGGCGGCGGCTAGGATCATCGAAGGGACCGCCCGCAGCATGGGTATAGTGATAGTGGATTGAAGTGGGGGCCAAGCCCCCGAGCCCTCGAGTGGGAGGGTCTTGACCCGCAGGTACCACGGAGGTGATACGCGTTGAGCAAGAGAAGTAAGCGCTACCGAGAAGCTCTTCAGGGCTACGATTGGCAGAAGCTCTATCTTCCCCAGGAGGCCGTTCGCATCGTCAAAAGTATGCCGGAGAACCGCTTCGACAGCACCGTGGAAGTGGCCTTCCGACTCGGCGTCGATCCCCGCAAGGCTGACCAGATGGTTCGCGGAACGGTTAGTCTTCCCCATGGTACCGGTAAGGAACTGAGGGTACTGGCTATCGCCGAGGGGGACAAAGCACGCGAAGCCGAGGAAGCCGGAGCGGATATAGTGGGAGGGGCTGAGATCCTGGAGAAAATCCAGGGAGGATGGTTCGAGTTCGATGCCGTAGTGGCCACGCCGGATATGATGTCTCAAGTAGGCAAGTTGGGCAAACTTCTCGGGCCCCGCGGCTTGATGCCGAACCCCAAGGCGGGCACGGTGACCTTCGACGTAGAAAAAGCCGTAAAGGATATCAAGAAGGGGAAGATCGAGTATCGGGTGGATCGTCAGGGTAACCTGCATTTCATCATCGGAAAGCAATCCTTCGAGGAGAGGAAACTCCTGGATAATTATGCGGCGGTACTCGAGGAAGTCGTAAGGGCAAAACCCGCCTCCGCCAAGGGTAGGTACATAAGGAGTATAACCATCTCCAATTCCATGAGCCCGGGAGTTAAACTGGATCCCTCCGTGATCAGGGACATATTGCTGGAGGAGGAAACCGTCTAGGACGTATATTGACAGGCTGCCGAGGCCGTGTTAGCTTAAATCACGATAAGCCCGAGAAGTGGGTGTCTCAAGGACTTAATTATCGTTTTCCCGCGGAGGCTTGAGGTTGGAAAGCATGAACCCCTTGCCTTGCGCAAGGGGTTGTTTTTCACGTTTGCGAGTAGGAGGAGGATATGCCGAAACCCGAAAAAGTCGCCAAGGTGGAGTGGATAAAAGACAAATTCGTCGGTCACGAAGTGGTCTTTATCACCGATTTCCAGGGGCTCGATGTCGACGAGATCAATGGTCTGAGGTTCGCCCTCAGGGAGAAAGGCGCTGATTACCGGGTACTCAAGAACACCCTGACGCGGCTGGCCGTGAAAGACACGGAATACGAGGTACTGGAGAAGTTCTTCGAAGGCCCCGTGGCCGTTGCCTTCACAGCGGGAGATCCAATGGTGGTGGCGAAGGAGTTGGTCGCATTTTCCAAGGGCAATCCCAGCCTGAAGGTAAAGGGCGGATACATGGAGGGCAAGGTGCTCGAGGCGGCGGATGTGAAGAGTATCGCAGCACTTCCATCGAGGGAGATCCTGCTGTCCAAGCTGGTGGGCTCATTGCGTGCCCCCCTTTACGGTCTGTCCGGAGTCTTATCCGGCAGTTATCGCAAGCTAGTGTATGCTTTGCATGCGGTGGCTGATGCCAAGTCGGAGGCGGCCTGAGGCGATTGCGACCGGAGCGTTGCAGAAGAGAAGTCGATAAGCAATTGAGCATTATGTGGAGGTGTGGAAGTTGGCGGAGAAGAAACTGAGCATGGATGATATCCTGGAGGCCATAGACTCCATGACCGTGCTGGAGTTGAACGAGCTGGTGAAGGCACTGGAGGAGAAGTACGGTGTAACGGCTGCCGCGCCGGTTGCCATGGCAGCCGCGGGTGGAGCCGGTGCTGCCGGTGGAGAGGCGGAGGCCGAGGAGGAACAGACGGAATTCGACGTGGTACTTTTGGCGGCCGGCGATCGGAAAGTCCAGGTGATCAGGGAGGTCAAGGCCATTACCGGTATGGGTTTGAAGGAGGCCAAGGCGCTGGTTGACGATTCTCCCAAGGCGGTCAAGGAGAAGGTATCCAGGGACGAGGCCGATCGCATGGCCGAACAGCTGCGCGAGGCCGGTGCCCAGGTGGAGGTAAAATAACCGGCTCCGTCGTTCTTGCACATGCTTTATACGTGTAACTTCCTGGGCCTTGGTTCCAAGCTTCTTGCATTAGCATGGTTTTTGATTCCTGAAGGCTTGGTGTCTAGTTCAACCGTTCTTGAATAAACCTTGTGCGTGTGACTCCCTGAGGTCTTGATGTCCAGCTCGCCAGCGCGTACGCATGCGCCAATCGAGGAAGATACCCGGGAAGACGTGGCAGGCTGTGCTTACACCATAATACACTAAAGTGGGCGTGGAACATATTTACGAGAGATATTGATTTCGACACTTGTCATTATCGTCGGCTGCTGCTAACCTTCGATATGAAATGACTTTAATATATGCGTTCCCGAGATGAGCAATGCGGAGAGCGGTATTGTTTCCTGCCTTTTAACTTGACATTGTTATAAGAAATATCTTATCATAGTGTTTTGCTTGTGTAGGGAGTCCTTTTGCGCTTTTTTTATGAAAAGGAGTGAAGGAATTGGCGGATAACATCGATGGCGTACGTGTGAGAAGGAACTTCGCCAAGATACCGGAAATCCTCTCCGTTCCCAACCTGATCGACATACAGAAGAAATCATACGATTGGTTCCGTACCCAGGGCTTAAGGGATGTATTCGAGGATATTTCCCCCATTGAGGATTTCACGGGAAACCTCGCAGTGGAGTTCGGGGAGCATCAATTCCAGGAGCCGAAGTACTCCGTCGAGGAATGCAAAGAAAAGGACATGACCTATTCATCACCCCTCTTCGTGACCGTACGATTCATCAACCGCGAGACGGGGGAGATAAAGGAACAGACCGTTTTCATGGGCGACTTTCCCCTGATGACGGACAAGGGTACCTTCATTATCAATGGAACCGAGAGAGTGGTGGTCTCGCAGCTGGTGCGCTCGCCCGGGGTCTATTTCGACAAGGAACTGGACAAGGCATCGGATAAAGAGCTTTATTTCGCCAAGATCATCCCCTCACGGGGCGCCTGGTTGGAGTTCGAGACCGATAAGAGGGACGTAATAGGGGTAAGGATTGACCGCAAGCGCAAGCAGCCGGTGACGGTGCTTCTGCGTGCCATGGGGTATGAGGAGGATGAGCAGATTCTATCCTTCTTCGATAATCCCGCCCTCTTGGAGGTAACCCTGGAGAAGGACAATACGTCCAATCGCGAGGAAGCCTTGGTAGACATATATCGTAAGCTGCGTCCAGGTGAGCCGCCGACGGCGGACAGCGCGAATACCCTGCTGGAGAACCTGTTTTTCAACCGCAAGCGCTACGACCTGGCCCGGGTGGGACGCTATAAACTCAACAAGAAGCTGGAGTTGGACATACCCCTGTCGGTTACCACACTGACCCCCGAGGACGTGCTGGAAACCATACGCTACCTGCTGCGTATATCCTCCGGGGAGAGCCGGGGCGTGGACGATATAGATCATTTCGGCAACCGCCGGGTTCGTTCGGTGGGAGAGCTTATACAGAACCAGGTGCGCATCGGGCTGGCCCGCATGGAGAGGGTGGTGCGCGAGCGGATGACCACTCAGGACGTGGAGGCGATAACCCCTCAGAACCTGATAAACATCCGCCCTGTGGTGGCAGCGATCAAGGAGTTCTTCGGGTCCTCTCAGCTCTCCCAGTTTATGGACCAGACAAACCCCCTGGCGGGGCTTACGCACAAGAGGCGCCTCTCGGCCCTGGGGCCGGGCGGACTATCCAGGGAAAGGGCCGGCTTCGAGGTCAGGGACGTGCACACATCCCATTACGGACGGATGTGCCCCATCGAAACCCCTGAAGGTCCCAACATCGGCCTGATAGGATCTCTGGCGACTTATGCCAGGGTCAACGAGTTCGGTTTTATAGAGACCCCCTACCGCAAAGTTGTAAAAGGGCGTGTTACGGATAAAATTGTGTATCTTACCGCAGACGAGGAAGAGAAATACGTTATCGCCCAGGCCAATGCGCCGTTGGATAAGAGGGGACGCTTTATCAACCCCACCATCCTGTGCCGCAAGAAAGAGGGAACGGTGGTGGCGGTACATCCGGATGAGGTAGACTTCATGGACGTTTCCCCCCGGCAGATCGTCTCCGTGGCGACGGCCCTCATCCCCTTCCTGGAGCACGACGACGCCAATCGGGCCCTGATGGGTTCCAACATGCAGCGACAGGCCGTACCCCTGCTGCGCTCCGAAGCTCCTCTGATCGGCACGGGCATGGAGTACCGCGCGGCCAGGGATACCGGGGACGTGCTATGCGCCCGGGCGCCGGGCACGGTTACCTACGTAGATGCGCATAACATAATCGTAGAGCGAAAAGACGGGACCGAGGATATTTACGAGCTGGCTAAATTCCGTCGCAGCAACCAGGGGACATGTGTCAACCAGAAACCCATCGTGGATGAGGGAGATAAGGTGCAGGAGGACCAGGTGATCGCGGATGGTCCCTGCACCGACAAGGGAGAGCTGGCGTTGGGAAAGAACCTGCTGGTGGCATTCATGCCCTGGGGCGGCTACAACTACGAGGACGCCATCATCGTTTCTGAGCGCATGGTCTTCGACGACGAGCTCTCGTCCATACATATCGAGGAGCACGAGGTGGACGCAAGGGATACCAAACTGGGACCGGAGGAGGTTACCAGGGATATCCCCAATGTGAGCGAGGAGATGCTGAAGGACCTGGACGAAATGGGGATTATACGCGTGGGCGCGGACGTTAATCCCGGAGATATCCTGGTGGGTAAGGTCACCCCCAAAGGAGAGACGGAGCTTACCGCCGAGGAAAGGCTGCTCCGGGCCATCTTCGGGGAGAAGGCCAGGGAGGTCCGCAACACTTCCCTCAAGGTTCCCCATGGTGAGTCGGGTAAGGTTATCGACGTCAAGGTCTTCTCGCGCGACTCGGGAGATGAGCTGCCTCCAGGGGTTAACCAGATGGTCAGGGTTTACGTAGCCCAGGTTCGTAAGATCTCCGACGGCGATAAACTGGCCGGACGCCACGGCAACAAGGGAGTAATATCCAAGATCCTACCCGTTGAAGACATGCCTTTTATGGAGGACGGCACTCCGGTGGACATCGTTCTCAATCCCCTGGGAGTACCCTCGCGTATGAATATCGGACAGATCCTCGAAACCCACCTGGGTTGGGCGGCCTTCGAGGGATGGCCCAAGAAAGGTCGGGGTAAGGTGGACGGCCCCGTGTACGTGGCGACGCCCGTCTTCGACGGGGCCAGGGAGCAGGAGATAGAGGAGGCCTTGAAACAGGCCGAGCTTCCTGAAGCGGGAAAGACCAGGCTCTATGATGGTATAAGCGGTGATCTCTTCGACCATGAGATAACCGTTGGGTATATATACATGATGAAGCTGCTTCACCTGGTGGACGATAAGATCCATGCCCGTTCCACCGGACCCTACTCCCTGGTCACTCAGCAGCCGCTGGGAGGCAAGGCGCAGTTCGGAGGCCAGAGGTTCGGCGAGATGGAGGTCTGGGCCCTGGAGGCGTATGGCTCCGCCTACACCTTGCAGGAACTGCTCACGGTTAAGTCCGACGACGTCATGGGCAGGGTCAAGGTATACGAGGCCATAGTCAAGGGGGAGAATATCCCCGAGCCGGGCATACCGGAATCCTTCAAGGTTCTGGTAAAGGAAATGCAGGCGCTATGCCTTAACGTGGAGGTTTTATCGGAGGCAGGTGTGGAGATAGAGATAAGGGAAACGGACGAGGAACTCATGCGCACCGCGGAAGACCTGGGAATAGACCTGCGGAGCGCTTCCGCCGCACTTCTCTCCACCCGCAGCGAGGAAGACGAGGGCTGATAACCGGGTAACTCGTTCGCCCTCGACATATTTCTTAAGGAGGTTGGTCACTTGTTGGATGTCAATGACTTCGACAAGCTAAAGATCGGGTTGGCCACCGCCGACCAGATACGCTCCTGGTCCCACGGCGAGGTAAAGAAGCCGGAGACCATCAATTACCGTACCCTCAAACCCGAGAAAGACGGCCTGTTCTGCGAGAAGATATTTGGTCCAACCCGTGATTGGGAGTGTTACTGCGGAAAGTATAAACGGGTGCGTTTTAAGGGCATCATTTGCGAGCGCTGTGGAGTGGAGGTAACCAGGGCCCGGGTCAGGAGAGAGAGGATGGGCCACATTGAACTGGCCGCCGCGGTGGCCCACATCTGGTATTTCAAGGGCGTCCCCTCACGCATGGGCTATCTTCTCGATATCGCCCCCAAGGATCTGGAGAAGATACTTTATTTTGCGGCCTATATCGTAACCCATCTGGATGAAGAGAAAAGGCAGCGTGATCTGCCCCTTCTTGAGGAAGAGTTAAGCGAGGAGATGACGGAGATAGAGGAGAGTACGCGGGAGAGAATAGAGGAGCTGCGCGAGCCCGCGGATGAGAAGGAAGAGGACGTAGAGGAAGAGGAAAAGGAAGAGGAAGTTGAGGAGGGGCAGGATGGCGAGGAGAGCGTCAAGGAACCCGCTGCCGAGCTCACCCCTCAACAACTGGAGAAGGAGATAAAATCCCTGGAGGACAAGGCAAAACGTCGCGTGGAGGAACTACGCCGCGTCTTCGAGGAATTCAAGGCGCTGGAGTACAAGCAGCTTGTGGCGGACGAGATGCTCTTCCGCGAGATGCGAGAGCGTTACGGCGATTATTTCCATGGCGGCATGGGCGCCGAGGCCATGAGGGAATTGCTGGCCAACGTGGACCTGGAGGCCGAGGCGACCGAGTTGCGGGAGACAATACGCAGCTCCAAGGGACAGAAACGGCAGCGCGCTACGAAACGACTCAAGGTGGTGGCCGCTTTCCTGAACACTGATAACGATCCCACGGCCATGGTCCTCGGCTGCATACCGGTTATCCCTCCGGATTTACGCCCCATGGTGCAGTTGGACGGCGGCCGTTTCGCCACCTCGGATCTAAACGATCTATACCGCAGGGTGATAAACCGTAACAATCGGCTCAAGAGGCTGCTGGACCTGGGAGCACCCGAGATAATCGTCAACAACGAGAAGAGGATGCTGCAGGAAGCGGTGGACGCTCTCTTCGACAACGGGAGGAGGGGAAGGGCGGTTACCGGTCCTGGTAACCGGCCGTTGAAGTCCCTATCCGATATGCTGAAGGGCAAGCAGGGACGTTTCCGGCAGAACCTGCTGGGAAAGAGAGTCGATTACTCCGGACGTTCCGTCATAGTGGTGGGGCCAAACCTCAAGCTACATCAGTGCGGCCTGCCCAAACAGATGGCCCTGGAGCTGTTCAAGCCCTTCGTCATGAAGCTGCTGGTTGACAAGGAATACGCCCAGAACATAAAGAGCGCCAAGAGAATGGTAGAGAGGCAGCGCCCTGAGGTATGGGACGTTCTGGACGAGGTGATTCGAGAGCACCCCGTGCTCCTCAACCGTGCACCTACCCTGCACCGCCTGGGCATACAGGCTTTTGAACCGGTGCTGGTGGAGGGCAAGGCTATCCAGATTCACCCCCTTGTATGCACCGCCTTCAACGCCGATTTCGACGGCGATCAGATGGCCGTTCATCTGCCACTCTCGTCAGAGGCCCAGGCGGAGTCGCGCATACTCATGCTCTCGGCCCACAACATCCTTTCCCCGGCCCACGGCCGGCCCATTACCACTCCCACTCAGGATATGGTGCTCGGCGCCAGCTACCTGACGGTTTTGAGGGAGGGAGGCAAGGGAGAAGGCAAGATTTTCTCCTCACCTGACGAGGCTGTAATGGCCTACGAGTTCAGCGAAGTGGAGCTGCACGTACCGGTCAAGGTACGAATCCGTAAATACGGCCGGGCGGCCAAGATCTACGATACCTCGGTGGGCCGGGTGATATTCAACTCCGCTTTCCCCGAGGACTATGCCTATATAAATGAGGATGTGAACAAAGGTGTATTAACCCACATAGTGACCGATGTCGCGACGCGTTACGATACGGCGAAGACGGCGGAGGTGCTCGACAACATCAAGCAAATCGGTTTTAACTATGCCACCAAAGCTGGAATCACAATATCCGTACAGGATATCACCGTCCCCGCCGCAAAGGACAAGATCCTTGAGGCCCCGGAGGCGGAGGTTGAGAAAATAGAGGAGAACTACAAGAGGGGCCTGATTACCGACGACGAACGCCACCAGAGAGTGGTGGAGCTATGGACCGAGGCCACGGACGAGGTCACCGAGGCCATGGAACGTTCCTTCGACGTTTTCAACCCCATATTCCTTATGGCCAACTCCGGCGCCCGCGGTAACATCAAGCAGATCAGGCAGTTGGCGGGAATGCGAGGGCTGGTTGCCAACCCCAAGGGGGAGATAATCGATCGCCCCATAAAGTCAAACTTCCGTGAAGGCCTGACTGTTCTAGAGTATTTCAGCTCCACTCACGGGGCAAGGAAGGGATTGGCCGATACCGCCTTGAGGACAGCGGACTCCGGCTATCTTACGCGGAGATTGGTGGACGTCTCCCAGGAGGTCATAATCAGGGAGCACGACTGCGGTACGGACAAAGGCATCCCCGTACCGGTCCTCACCCCGCAGGGGGAGCCCAACCCCTCTCTGGCCGCCAGGACGGCCTTGGAGCAGGTTAAGAACCCCAGGACAAAGGACTTCATACTCAAGCCCGGAGACGAGATCGATCAGGCTATGGTGGAGAGACTGGTGCGTGCGGGTATCAAGGAAGTCATGGTGCGTTCCGTGATGACCTGTGAGTCCAGGCTAGGTGTATGCAGCTTGTGCTATGGCACGATGCTGGCCACCGGAAGGCTGGTGGAAATCGGGGAAGCGGTGGGAGTTATTGCCGCCCAATCCATCGGTGAGCCGGGCACACAGCTTACCATGCGTACCTTTCATACCGGTGGGGTGGCCGGCGAGGATATCACCCATGGCCTGCCCAGAGTGGTCGAGCTCTTCGAAGCCCGCAAGCCTAAAGGCCAGGCTATCATCGCGGATATATCCGGAGAAGTAAATATCGAGGACACGGAGAAAGCACGTAAAATCACCATATCCGGCAGCGCGGGCAAGGAGCGTAATTACCAGGTGCCCCGCAGGGCCCGTCTCAAGATACACAACGGCCAGGACGTCAATGCGGGAGACCAGCTAACCGAGGGCTCGGCGAATCCCCATGACGTATTGCGCGTACTGGGGCCGCAGGCGGCTCAGCTTTACCTGGTGGAGGAGGTGCAGGAGGTCTATAAATCACAGGGCGTTGATATACATGACAAACATATCGAGCTCATCGTGCGCCAGATGATGAAAAAGGTAGAGGTAGTCGATCCCGGTGACACCGATATGCTGCCTGGCGAGAAGGCGGACCGCATGTACTTCGAGGAGGTAAACGAAGCGGTAGCGGGTGAGGACGGCGAACCCGCGACCGCCCGCCAGATGCTTCTGGGCATCACCAAGGCCTCCCTGGCCACCGATTCGTTCCTGTCGGCCGCCTCCTTCCAGGAGACCACTCGGGTGCTTACGGACGCCGCTATATCAGGAAGCGTGGATCCCCTTATGGGTCTCAAGGAGAATATCATTATAGGAAAGCTTATACCGGCGGGGACAGGCATGAACCGATATCGCAATATAAAGGTCAAGCCTAAACATGCGGGGATAAGCTTGCTGGAGGAAGTGGAAGCCTTGGCCTCCGGCTCTTCCGAACTGAATCCGGAGGAAGCAGAGATGCTCATGTCCGGGGAATCCTACGGGGAGGCAGCGGAGAAGGACGAGAAGGACAAGGAAGAGCTGACCTTGGATGATCTGGGACTCCAGGTAAGAGTGGTCAATATTTTAAAGAACAAGGGCATAGAAACCGTAGAGGACCTGGAGGGCTTCACGGAAAAGGGTCTTATAGAGATCCCGAATTTCGGTGTTTCTTACTTGCAGGATATTGTCACGAACCTTGATAAACAAGGCAGGAAACTCAGATCTGAGGAAGCCCTTGATAATATTGAGGAGGCTGAGGAGTCCTAGGGTATATATGAGGACACCAGCCGGTCGTACAATTGACACCTCAGCGGCGTGATGGTAAACTTGCGCTTTGGCGTGTTAAAAGAAAAGCGCAGGTAAAATAGAGGATTGTTCTCCGGAGGAGGTAGCTTTGCCCACGATCAATCAGTTGGTGAGAAAAGGGCGCCACGACAAGAGAAAAAAGGTCAAGACACCGGCCCTACAGGGTTGTCCGCAGCGCAGGGGCGTATGTACACAGGTAAAGACGAGCACGCCCAAGAAACCCAACTCGGCATTACGCAAGATAGCCAGGGTGAGACTGACGAACGGTATAGAGGTTACCTCATATATCCCGGGTATCGGGCATAACCTCCAGGAGCATTCCATAGTGCTGGTCAGGGGAGGAAGGGTAAAGGACCTGCCCGGGGTGCGATACAAGATAATTCGCGGAAGCCTGGATGCCGCCGGAGTCACAGATCGCAAGCAGTCCAGGTCGAGGTACGGAACCAAGAAGACGGCGGGCCTGTAGGCGCGCTTTACGAGGGGAGCGAATATGCCCAGGAAAGGATCGGCGCCGAAGCGGGAGACCACCCCCGACACCGTCTATCAGAGCATCCTGGTGGAGCAATATATCAGGAAGGTGATGAATGACGGTAAAAAGAGCAAAGCCGAGAAGATCGTATACGGCGCCCTGGATATCCTGAGGGAGAAAACAGGGAACGATCCCCTCGCCGTGCTGCGTAAGGCGACGGATAACGTCCGCCCATCTCTGGAGGTCAGGTCGCGCAGAGTGGGCGGTGCCAGCTACCAGGTCCCGGTGGAAGTGCGCCCCAGAAGGAGCACTACCCTGGCCATAAGGTGGATAACGGACTTCTCCTCGGAAAGGCATGAAAGGACCATGAGGGAGCGCTTGGCCATGGAGATACTGGACGCCTCCAACGGCATGGGCGCATCCATAAAGAAGAAGGATGACCTGCACAGGATGGCCGAGGCTAACAGGGCTTTCGCTCATTACAGGTGGTAGCTGGCATGAAGGTGAAGACTTCCGGAAGAGTGGAGAAGGTATCCGGGGGAGAAGGACGCTTTCCACTACAAGAAATCCGCAACATAGGCATCATATCCCACATAGATGCCGGAAAGACCACGACCACGGAGAGGATACTCTTCTATACCGGAAGGACGTACAAGATGGGGGAGGTTCATCACGGCTCGACGGTGATGGATTGGATGGTACAGGAGCAGGAGCGAGGGATCACCATAACCAGCGCCGCCACCACTTGCTACTGGAAGGGAAACAAAATAAATATTATAGATACTCCCGGCCACGTGGACTTTACTGTCGAGGTAGAACGTTCCCTCAGAGTGCTTGATGGAGTCATAGCGATATTCGATGCGGTACATGGAGTGGAGCCGCAGACCGAGACGGTATGGAGGCAAGCAGATCATTATAACGTTCCACGCATATCCTACGTCAACAAGATGGATAGACCCGGCGCCGATTATCTCGGGTGCATCGATATGATCGAGGAGCGTTTCGATACCAAGCCCGTGGCCATGCAGTTGCCCCTTGGCGAGGAGGCGGAATTCGAGGGGTTTATCGATTTAGTAGAGATGAAGTCATTAACGTACGGCGATGAACTGGGTACGGAGTTGGAGGTAAGAGAGATTCCGGAGGACCTGCATGAGACAGCGGAGCTGTACCGCCATAATCTCCTGGAGTCCTGCGCCGCCTATGACGACGAGCTCATGGAGAAATATCTCGAGAGTGAGGAGGTAAGCCCGAAGGATATCAGGAGGGCGCTGCGCACCGGCACTCTTTCCTGTGAGCTGACCCCGGTTTTCTGCGGTGCTTCCTTCCGGAACAAGGGCGTGCAGCCCCTGCTTAACGGAGTCGGGGACTTCCTGCCCTCACCACTGGACGTTCCCCCTATAGAGGGAGTTCACTCCAGCAAGGGCAAAAAGGAGATACGTCGTCCCTCGGACGATGATCCTTTCTCGGCACTGGCCTTCAAGGTGATGTCCGATCCTTATGTCGGCAAGCTGGTTTACATACGCGTATACTCGGGTATCTTGAAGACCGGCTCAACCGTGCTCAACAGTACCCGCAAGTCAAAAGAAAGGATTGGCCGCCTGCTGCAGATGCATGCCAATCATCGCGAGGAGAAAGAGGTGGTATACACCGGTGATATCCTGGCGGCCGTAGGCCTGAAAAATACCTTTACCGGCGATACGCTGTGTTTCGCGCATCGCCCCATTCTCCTGGAATCCATGATCTTTCCCCAGCCCGTCATATCCGTGGCTATCGAGCCCAAAACCAAGGCCGACCAGGATAAATTGAGCGAGGCCATGGCGAGGATATCCGAAGAGGATCCCACCTTCAAGGTCAAGTTGGATCCGGAGACGGGACAGACGATAATATCCGGCATGGGTGAATTGCACCTCGAGATCATTATAGACCGCTTACTACGGGAATTCAGGGTGGAAGCCAACGTGGGACGCCCCCAGGTTTCATACCGGGAGACCATATGCGTCGGAGCAAAGGGCATAGAGGGCCGCTTTATACGCCAGACCGGCGGCCGGGGCCAATACGGACACGTGGTAATGGATCTGGAGCCCCTGGGCAAGGGAGAGGGTTTCGAGTTCGTGAATAAGGTGACCGGAAACGCCGTCCCCAAGGATTATATCCCCGCCGTGGAGGGCGGCATCAGGGGAGCGCTCGAGTTCGGCGTAATGGCTGGATACCCGGTGGTGGATGTAAAGGTGATCCTGCGCGGCGGCTCCTATCACGAGGTGGATTCCTCCGAGCTGGCCTTCAAGGCAGCGGCGTCCGCGGCTTTTCAGGAAGCCTTGAAACTGGCCGATCCGGTACTCCTGGAACCCATTATGAAAGTAGTGGTGACCGTGTCCGAGGATTATATCGGCGACGTAATAGCCGACATCAATGCCAGGCGGGGCAAGGTCGAGGGGATGGAGGCCCGTGGCAGGAACCAGATCGTCAGCGCCTACGTTCCTCTGGCGGAGACGTTCGGATATGCCACCGATCTGCGTTCCTTGTCCCAGGGAAGGGCCACTCATCACATGGATTTCTCCCATTACAGTGAGGTTCCACAGAATATCTCCACGGATATAGTGAAACGGATCAGGGGTGAATAAAACAGGTGAAAAAGACCTTGTTTCGGAGGCTTTGGATGTATAGAATGGGGAAGTTGTGTCTGTAAGCGCGGCACATGAATGATTCGGGAGGAGATCTGAAATGGCCAAGAAGAAATTCGAGAGGACCAAGCCCCACGTCAACGTGGGCACCATAGGTCACGTGGACCACGGCAAGACCACCCTGACCTCGGCCATCACCAGATGCCTGAGAAGCCAGGGCCTGGATGTGGAGGAGCGGTCCTTCGACTCCATAGACAACGCCCCGGAGGAGAAGGAGAGGGGCATAACCATCGCCATCGCCCATGTGGAGTACGAGACGGACAAGCGACACTACGCCCACGTGGACTGCCCGGGACACGCCGACTACGTCAAGAACATGATCACCGGCGCCGCCCAGATGGACGGGGCTATACTGGTGGTCTCGGCCGCCGACGGCCCCATGCCCCAGACCCGCGAGCACATCCTCCTGGCCCGCCAGGTGGGAGTGCCGGCCATGGTGGTCTACCTCAACAAGGCGGACATGGTGGACGACCCCGAGCTACTGGAGCTGGTGGAGATGGAGGTGCGCGAGCTCCTCTCCGAGTACGAGTTCCCCGGCGACGATATCCCGGTGGTCTCCGGCTCGGCCCTCAAGGCCATGGAGTGCGGCTGCGGCAAGCGGGAGTGCGAGTTCTGCTCCTCGGTCATGGAGCTCATGGACGCCGTGGACGACTACATTCCCACCCCGGAGAGGGACGTGGACAAGCCCTTCCTGCTGGCCATTGAGGACGTGTTCTCCATCACCGGGCGCGGCACCGTGGTCACCGGCAGGGTGGAGCGGGGCAAGATCCATACCGGCGACGAGGTGGAGATCGTGGGCATCCGTCCCACCCAGAAAACGGTGGTCACCGGAGTGGAGATGTTTCGCAAGATACTGGACGAGGGGCAGGCCGGGGACAACGTGGGCCTGCTGCTCCGAGGCATAGGGCGCAAGGACGTCGAGCGCGGCCAGGTAGTGGCTCCGACCGGCACCATCACCCCCCATGTCTCCTTCCGGGCCCAGGTCTACGTGCTCTCCAGGGAAGAGGGAGGCCGCCACACCCCCTTCTTTAGCGGTTACCGCCCCCAGTTCTACTTCCGTACCACCGACGTCACCGGCGACGTCCAACTCCCCGAGGGAGTGGAGATGATCATGCCCGGAGACAACACCGAGATGAACGTGGAGCTAATCTCCCCCATCGCCATGGAGGAGGGCCTGCGCTTCGCCATCCGTGAGGGAGGCCGCACGGTGGGAGCTGGAAGGGTAACGGACATAGTCAAGTAAGGAAACTCTGGAAGGGGAGAGATAGGCGGGAAAGCATGGCCAAGCAGCAGAAGATAAGGATTAGACTGAAGGCCTACGATCACGAATTGATAGACAGATCCGCGAAACAGATAGTGGATACGGCAAGACGCACGGGGGCGACGATATCCGGGCCGGTGCCCTTGCCGACGGAAAAGCATGTCTATTGCGTTATTCGTTCTCCTCACGTGGACAAGGATTCGAGAGAGCATTTCGAGATACGAGTTCACAAGAGATTGATCGATATAATGGAGCCCACCCCGAAGACGGTGGATTCCCTGATGCGCATGGACCTGCCCGCGGGCGTGGATATCGAGATAAAGCTGTAATAAAAACTGTAATAAAAGAGGCGGTATGGCCTGAGCGTGGTGCCGAGCCGTTGAGAGGTGTTTGAAGTGAAGGGAATACTGGGCAAAAAAATAGCTATGACCCAGATCTTCTCCGAGGATGGAAAGGCGATCCCGGTTACGGTTGTCGAGGCGGGACCCTGCCTGATAACCCAGATAAAGATCCAGGAAGGAGAGGGCTATAATGCCTTACAACTGGGTTTCGGTGAAATAGAAAAAAGGAGACTCAATAACCCTAGGCGCGGCCATTTCGAGAGCAAGGAGCTGGAGTTACGCCGTTATCTGGCCGAGATCAGGGTGGATGATCCCTCCGAGTACCAGCTGGGACAGGAGATAACCGCGGATATTTTCAGCAAGGGAGACAAGGTTGACGTGACGGGACGGTCAAAGGGTAAGGGCTTCGCAGGAGTGGTGAAACGCCACGGTTTCGGCGGGGGGCCCGGTTCCCATGGCGCGCACTTCCACCGCGCCCCCGGGGCTATCGGTGCCTGCGCCACCCCATCGCGGGTTTTCAAGGGCAAGCGCATGCCCGGACGCATGGGAGGCGAAAGGATTACGACCTTGAATCTGGAGGTTGTTGACATCAAACCAGAGCGCAACCTGATATTGATCAAGGGTGCGGTTCCCGGCCCCAAGGAGGGCTTGCTGATAATCCGGGAAGCGGTCAAAGCACGCAAGAAGCACAAGAAGAAGGCCTACGTAATAACCTGATAAACGGGAGCGGAGATGAAAAAGGTACCGGTCTACGATATACAGGGAGAGAAGAAAGGCTCAGCCGAGTTGGGGGAGTACTATTTCGGCTGTGAGGTCAATATCCCGGTCATGCACCTGGTGGTCCGCCGTCAATTGTCGTCGGCTCGCAGTGGTTCCGCCTCCACCAAGAGCCGCAGTGAGGCCAGAGGGGGAGGACGCAAGCCCTGGCGACAGAAAGGCACCGGGAGGGCTCGGGCCGGTAGTATAAGATCGCCTATCTGGAGGGGAGGCGGCGTAGCTCATGGGCCGACTCCGCGAAGCCATTCCTTCAAGGTGAATCGCAAGGTGCGCAAGCTGGCACTGCGCTCCGCTCTTAGCGCCAGGGCCGGAGAAGACAGGGTAATGGTGCTGGATGACTTCGGCATGGAGGAGCCCAAGACCAGGATCGCCGCCGAGATATTCAGGAACCTGGGTATTGATGACTATGTCCTGCTGGTTCTGGCGGGGGAGGACGAGAATCTGGTCAAGTCCATGCGCAACCTGCCTTTCGTGGAGGTTATCAGGGTGGATCATCTCAATACCTACGACGTGTTATCAAATGATGTGGTGATGTTCACGCGCATGTCGCTGGACAGACTCCAAGGAGGGTTGCAAGATGAAGGATCCTCGTAACGTGATAATCCGGCCTATAATATCGGAGAAGAGCTATACCCTCCTGGACCAGGATAAGTATACCTTCGAGGTGCATCCCAAGGCTAATAAAACGGAGATACGCAAGGCCGTGGAGGAGGCCTTCAACGTGCAGGTCAAGGGAGTCAACATTATAAAGATACCGCCCAAGCCGAAGCGGCAGGGATGGACCTCTGGACGAACAGCAGCCCGTAAAAAGGCGGTCGTAACCCTGGCGCCGGGGTTCAGCATTGAGTTCTTCGAAGGTCCATTGAGTTAATGATATGGAGCGGGAAGTGGTTTTATGAGCATTAAAAGATACAAGCCGACTTCGCCAGGACGAAGGTTCGCCACCGTATCCGATTTCACTGAGATAACCAAGAAGAAACCGGAGAAGTCACTGCTGGCTCCCATGAACTACAAGGCTGGAAGGGGAAAGGGCAAGATAACTACCCGGCACAAGGGCGGCAGGGTGAAACGCCGGTATCGCATAATTGATTTCAAGAGGGACAAGGACAACATAACCGCCAAGGTGGCGGGCATTGAGTACGATCCCAATCGCAGTGCCCGCATCGCCCTCCTTCATTACGAGGATGGCGAGAAGCGTTATATATTGGCCCCTTTGAGGCTCAAGCCCGGTGACAAGGTGATGTCGGGCACCGAGGCGGATATTAAGCCAGGTAACGCGTTGCCGCTTCGTGCCATCCCGGTGGGTACCCTCGTACACAACCTGGAACTCAAGCCGGGGGCCGGTGGCAAGATGGTGCGCAGTGCCGGAACAGCCGCGCAGCTCATGGCCAAGGAGGGGGACTTCGCGCATGTTCGTCTGCCCTCCACCGAGGTACGGTTGGTGAACCTGGACTGCCGCGCAACCATAGGCCAGATAGGAAACGTAGAGCACGAACTCCTGTCCGAGGGAAAGGCGGGGCGTGGCCGCTGGAAAGGCCGCAGGCCCACCACGCGTGGAACGGTTATGAATCCCGTCGATCACCCCCATGGTGGAGGAGAGGGTAAGTCATCGGCGGGCCGCCATCCGGTCACCCCATGGGGCAAACCCACTCTGGGGTACCGCACGAGAAAGAGAAACAAGCCGTCGGATAAGTATATCGTGAGACGCAGGAAGAGCTGATAGACAGGGAGGTTGTCTTGGGCAGGTCGTTGAAGAAAGGACCCTATATCGATGAGAAACTCTATTTCAAGATAGAGGAGCTCAACAGAAGGAACGATAAGCGGGTTATCAAGACCTGGTCTCGCCGGTCGACCATCTTTCCGGAGATGGTGGGGCATACCATAGCGGTACATGACGGCAAGAGGCACGTGCCCGTGTACGTCACCGAGAACATGGTTGGGCACAAGCTGGGGGAGTTCGCTCCCACACGCCGTCGCACCAGGCACGGGGCCGCCCACGAGCGCCCCACGCGTATCAAGTAAGCTGAAACACACGGAGAAAAGACGAGCAGGTGAGTTGAATGGCCGAGGAATTGGCCGAGGACATCGTCAGAGTCAGGGCCGTAGCGAGGTTCGTGCGCATATCGCCTTCCAAGGCAAGGCAGGTAGCCGACCTTATACGCGGCAAGGACATTGAGGATGCACGCTTTATAACCGGCTTTTCCGCCAAGAACGCAGCAAGGGTGGTTGGAAAAGTCCTGGAATCGGCAGTGGCCAACGCGGAGCACAACAAGGGTTTGAGTGCCGAAGATCTAGTGGTAGTCAATTGCTATGTCGATGAGGGGCCCACCTTGAAGAGATGGAGGCCTCGTGCCTTGGGAAGGGCCACGCGCATACGCAAGCGCACCAGCCATATAACCGTTGTTTTGGGAGAACGCGAGGAGATGGAGGAGAAGCGACGCCGGGGAAAACGGCGCCGTTCCGGATCTCGAAGGAAAGGATAGTATAGCGTGGGTCAGAAAGTTCATCCGTACGGTTTCAGATTGGGTATTATCTACGACTGGAAATCCCGCTGGTTCGCGACTCGTGATTACGCCGATCTGCTTCAGGAGGACCTGGCCATAAGGCGTTATATCAAGGAGCATCTCAAGCGAGCCGCCGTATCACGGGTGGAGATCGAGCGTACCACCAAGAAGGTAAAGGTCGATATTTTCACGGCGAGACCCGGGATCGTCATAGGTCGTAGGGGTTCGGAGGTTGACCGCATAAAGCGGGACATTACTAAGATGACCGGCAAGGAGGTTCACGTAAATATCCAGGAGGTCAACCAGCCCGAGCTGGATGCCTACCTAGTGGCGCAGAATATCGCCGAGCAGCTCGTGGGCAGGGTGTCCTTCAGGCGGGCCATGAAAAGGGCCGTACAGAATTCCATACGGGCGGGAGCGCGGGGGATCAAGGTCTCGTGCGCCGGCAGGTTGGGAGGAGCCGAAATGGCTCGAACGGAGTGGTATCGTGAGGGCCGGGTGCCGCTTCAAACCATCAGAGCGGATATCGATTACGGGTTTCACGTGGCCAGGACCACCATGGGCGTTATCGGGGTAAAAGTCTGGATATTCAAGGGCATGATCGCCGAGCCGGAGCATAAACCCAAGGAAAAACAGGTCTCGAAGGAGGAGGAGATCGAGGCTAAGACGAGCATTACCCCAACCGCTGTTCCCGCTGGCAAGGAGGGTGAGAAGAAAACGGTGGAGAAGCCGAAGCAGGTGACGGAGGTGAGGGATGCGGAAGCCGACTCCGAATCTGTGCAGGTAGAGAAGGCAGATGAAGCCCTGACAGATGAGCAGCCGGAATCCGGGCTCAAGGAAGAGGAAAAGCCCAAGTCCGGGGTAGCGGAGGACGTGACCGGGGAACCGGTAGAGGAGACAGAAGGTTAGGAGCTGAAGCAGGATGCTGATGCCTCGAAAGATAAAGCATAGAAAGGTCCAGAGAGGACGTATGAAAGGTCGCTCCAAGGGAGGCACGAAATTGCATTTCGGCGATTACGGCCTGCAGGCTTTGGAGCCCTCCTGGGTAACGGCCCGGCAGATCGAGGCGGCCAGGGTAGCCATAACCAGGCATGTTAAGAGAAGCGGCAAAGTCTGGATAAATATCTTTCCGGACAAACCTGTTTCGAAGAAACCAGCGGAGACACGTATGGGTAGCGGTAAGGGCAATCCCGATCACTGGGTGGCCGTGGTCAAACCGGGACGGGTGATGTTCGAGCTCTCGGGCGTGCAGGATGCGGTGGCCCAGGAAGCCATGCGGCGAGCCTCGCATAAGATGCCCATGAAATGCCGTTTTATCAGGCGGGAGACAATGGATGGTGATTGAGATGAAGGCAAGAGAGCTGAGAGATTTTACCTATAACGAACTCCAACTCAAGTTGAGGGAGGCCAAGGAAGAGCTTTTCAATCTACGCTTCCAGGCCGCGACGGGCCAGTTGGATAACACCGGCAGGATAAAGGAGGCCAAGAAGGATATCGCTCGTATCTGTACGGTGATAAGGGAAAACGAGCTGAATGAAGAGGGCCGAGGGTTGGCGTAGTAGAAGGGAAGCCGGAGAATGACGGAAAGAAAAAGCGGCAGGAAAGTGCTAACGGGTACGGTGATCGGTGACAAGATGGACAAGACCATCGTGGTCGACGTTGAAACCCGCATGCAGCATCCCCTCTACGGCAAGATCGTGCGCAAGAGCAAGAGGTATAAGGCTCACGACGATGAAAACCAATGCGGGGTCGGAGATGTGGTGCGCATCATGGAGACGAGGCCGCTCTCCAAGACCAAGAGATGGCGTTTACTGGAAATAGTGGATAAGGCTGAATAGAAACAGCCGAACGCGGTTCGGAGGAAGAAGATGATACAGGCAGAATCGCGCGTGAAGATAGCCGACAATACCGGCGCCAGAGAGCTCCTTGTAATCAAGGTCCTTGGCGGGTCGGGAAGGCGCTACGCCTTCGTCGGGGATGAGATCGTAGGTACCGTTAAGGTGGCCACGCCGGGCGGATCGGTCAAGAAAGGGGATATCGTCAGGGCGGTCGTGGTTCGCGCCAAGAAGGAACGTCGTCGTACTGACGGTTCCTATATAAAGTTCGACGAGAATGCCGTGGTGCTCATCAACGAGATCAAGGATCCACAGGGAACGCGCATCTTCGGTCCTGTAGCGCGTGAATTGAGGGAGAAGAGGTTTATGAAGATCATCTCCCTGGCTCCAGAGGTTCTGTAACGGGCGAGGAGGACGAGCTAGATATGAGCGGCTTGAAGATAAGGAAAGGCGATAAGGTACAGGTATTGGCCGGAAAGGACCGTGGAAAGCAGGGAAAGGTCCTGAAGAGCTTTCCCTCGCAGAGAAGGATCATAGTGGAGGGTGTTAACATCACCAAGAAGCACTCGCGTCCATCACAGGAAAACCCGCAGGGTGGGATCATCTCCATGGAGGCGCCTATCGACATATCGAATGTTGCCCTGATCTGCGATTCCTGCAACAACATGGTGCGGGTGGCCTACAGGTTCGATACCGTGGGTAATAGAATACGGATATGCCGCAAATGCGGGACTGACCTGGATTGATAGATTATTATCACGCGAGGAAGGAAGTATGATTGCCAGGAAAAAGGTTAAGTACAAGGAAGAGGTAATACCGCTTATGAAGGAGCGGTTTGGCTACGGCAACGATTTGCAGGTGCCGCGGCTGGAGAAGATCGTGGTCAATATGGGGGTAGGCGAAGGTGCCCATGATCCTAAGATCATCGATGCGGCCATTAAAGATCTCTCCACCATCACCGGGCAGAAGCCCAGGTTGAACCGGGCCAAGAAATCGGTGGCCGGGTTCAAATTGCGGGCCGGGATGTCCGTGGGGTGCAAGGTAACCCTGCGAGGCAACCGCATGTACGAGTTTCTGGACCGTTTGATATCCCTGGCCATACCCAGGGTCAGGGACTTTCGCGGGTTGAATCAGAAGGCCTTCGACGGTAGAGGCAACTTCACCATGGGGCTGGACGAACAGTTGGTGTTCCCTGAGATCGACTACGATGACATAGACAAACTGCGGGGTATGGATATAACCGTGGTAACAACGGCGGATACGGACGAGGAAGGGTTGGCCCTCTTGAACGCCCTGGGCATGCCCTTCCGCGGCACTTAAGGAGGATGCCGCATGGCTAAGAAGTCCCTTATCGAGAAACAGAGAAGACCTCCCAAGTACAGTACCAGGGCTTATAATCGGTGCAAGCGTTGTGGTCGCTCCAGAGGGTATTTCCGCAAATTTAACCTTTGCCGTATCTGCCTGAGGGAGTTGGCCCACGAGGGCGAGGTACCCGGCTTGACCAAATCCAGCTGGTAAGGAGGCGGAGGGTATATGACTATGACCGACCCTATCGCGGATATGCTGACACGTGTTCGCAATGCCAGCTCCGCCCATCACGAGAAGGTGGAGATGCCCTTCTCCCGGGTGAAGTTGAGCATTGCCGAGATACTGGAAAAAGAGGGTTTCATCGAGAAATTGGAAGTGGAAAAAGGAGACAGCTACGACAAGCTGAGATTGTTCCTCAAATATGGTCCAGAGCGTGAACAGTTGATAAACGGCATTAAAAGGATCAGCAAGCCGGGCTTGAGGGTCTATACCAAGAAAACGGATATCCCCAAGGTCCTGGGAGGCCTTGGTATAGCCATTATATCCACCTCGAAAGGTGTGATGACCGACAAAGAGGCGCGGAAAACGGGAGTTGGAGGAGAGGTAATAGCCTACGTATGGTAAGGGATTTCGATTTGGAGGTTGACTTTGTCTAGGATCGGTAAAATGCCCGTAATCGTTCCTGAGGGAACGAAGGTGAAAATCGAGGGCCAGAAGGTGATCGCCAAGGGCCCCAAGGGCGAGTTGGCGATGGAATTTCATCCCGATATGAAAATAAGCATGGATGAGGGAGCCGTAGTCGTGGAGCGTCATTCCGAGTCCAAGGAACACAAGTCCCTGCACGGGCTTACCCGCTCGCTTATCGCCAACATGGTGCTGGGAGTGAGCCAGGGCTTCGAGAAAAATCTGGAGATACAGGGTGTAGGTTATCGTGCCGTGGCCAAGGGCAAGGACCTGGAATTAAGCCTGGGTTTTTCTCACCCCGTTATGGTCAAGGCGCCGGAGGGCGTGGAGTTCGAGTTGGTAACCCCCACGAAGATAAGGATCAAGGGTATAGACAAGCAGCAGGTGGGAGAGATCGCGGCCAAGATACGAGCACTGAGAAAGCCCGATCCCTACAAGGGGAAGGGCGTGCGCTATGCGGGTGAATACGTACGCCATAAGGCGGGGAAGACAGCCATCTAGCCCGGTTACGGGAGTAGGCGAGAGGTTGGAATATGAGCAGATATGACATAAGGAGGCTGGGGAGAGCCCGGCGAAAGAGAAGCGTCCGCAAGAAGATCCACGGAACATTCCAGCGGCCAAGGCTATCGGTATTCCGCAGCAACAGTAATATGCATGCACAGATAATCGACGATACCACGGGACGAACCCTGGTCTCGGTCTCCACCATGGAGAAGGGATTGGGCCTAGCGGGAAAGCGCAAGACCGAGGTGGCGAACGAGGCGGGACGACTGCTTGCCAGGAGGGCTCGCGAGAAGGGTATAGAAGACGTCGTATTCGATCGCGGAGGAAACCTTTATCATGGTAGGATCAAAGCCCTTGCCGACGGAGCCCGCGAAGAAGGACTCAAGTTTTAATGAACGGGAAAGGTGTTTAGCGTGGAGGTAACACATGCGCAGGACCACATCTACCGACCTTGAGCTGGAAGAGAGAGTAATTCATATAAACCGCGTTGCCAAGGTGGTGAAAGGCGGCCGCAGGTTCAGCTTTACCGCCCTGGTGGTGGTGGGAGATAAAGCTGGCATGGTCGGTTATGGCTACGGCAAGGCCAGGGAGGTGCCGCTGGCGATACAGAAAGGGGTGGAGAGGGCCAAGAGGTCCATGTTCAAGGTTCCAACCCGGGGCACAACCTTGCCTCATAAGATCGTGGGCAGGTACGAGTCCTCCCGCGTTATCCTAAAGCCGGCTGGAGAGGGAACGGGGGTTATAGCCGGAGGTCCGGTTCGCGCAGTGATGGAATTGGCCGGGGTACAGGATGTACTCACCAAGACCTACGGCTCCCGCAATCCGGTGAACGTGGTCAAAGCCACGGTCCAGGGGCTGAATTCCATCAGCAAGGCAAGAGAGGTGGCGGGCTTGCGCGAGAAGCTTGCCGCAAAGGCCGGGGAGGCGGCTTCGGAATGAGCGGCGATGTGGACAGGATCCGTATAACCTTGGTCCGCAGCCCCTTGGGGCGCTCTCCCAAGCAGCGCCGTACGGTTCGGGCTCTGGGACTCAAGAGGCTTCATCACTCCGTGGTGCAGCGGAGGACGACGGAGATAGTGGGTATGGTTAACAGGGTTAAGCATCTGGTGAAGGTCGAACCGTGGGAGGAAGCGGAGTAATGACCCGTTTCTCATCTGCCCTGGTTCAATAGATAGAAGGTGGTATACGTGGCTTT
Organism: Actinomycetota bacterium; assembly: GCA_034188985.1. GTDB lineage: Bacteria > Actinomycetota > Geothermincolia > Geothermincolales > RBG-13-55-18 > JAXHVT01. Next base: position 27,954 of record JAXHVT010000021.1, read on the forward strand.
AAAGATAGATGATCTTCATCCGGCTCCAGGTTCCGGGCATGCCCCGAAGCGCCTGGGAAGGGGCAGGTCTTCGGGTCACGGCAAGACATGCGGAAGGGGCGCCAAAGGACAGAAGGCGCGAGGAAAGACGCGCCCGGGCTTCGAGGGAGGCCAGATGCCCTTGCAAAGGAGGTTGCCCAAGCTCAGAGGCTTCAAGCCGAGAAACAGGAAAGAGTTTCACCTTGTGAACGTGGATGTCCTCAATCGTTTCACGGATGGAGACGTGGTAACGCCGGAGGTGTTGGCGGAGAAGGGGATCATAAAGAAGCTTGATAAGGACTTAAAGATACTAGCGAGAGGAGAGCTTGAACGGAAGCTTACGGTTAAGGCCAACGCCTTCACCCGCGGTGCCGTGGCCAAGATAGAGGCCGCGGGAGGAAGTGTAGAGGTGGTATAGCTTGCTGCAGGCCTTCCGCAACATATTCAAGGTAAGCGATCTTCGGCATAAGATCCTTTTTACCCTGGTGATCATCCTGCTATATCGCTTGGGATGCGCCATACCCTCACCGGGAGTGAATACCGCCGCGCTTGCCGATATGGTGCAGGAAGGCGGTATACTGCAGTTCCTTAACCTGTTCTCCGGGGGCGCCCTGTCCAACCTGGCCATATTCGGATTGGGTATCATGCCCTATATCACGGCGGCTATAATCATGGAGATGCTGGTGGCGGTGATACCCAAGTTCAAGGAATGGCAGGAGGAGGGGGAGTCGGGTCGAAAGAAGATAACCCAGATCACGCGCTACATGACCCTGGCCCTGGCCCTCATGCAGTCCATAGGGCTGGTCTATCGCTTTGCGCAGCCCATGGATGGAGATGCCGGGCCCGTCTACATTGTCGATTTCACCTGGCTCAAAGGCCTGGTGATCATCGTGACCCTGACGGCGGGCATGGCCCTTCTGATGTGGTTTGGGGAGCTGATCACTGAGCGTGGGGTGGGCAACGGCATGTCCATACTCATCTTTATCGCTATCATCGCCCGCACCCCCATTGAGCTCAAGACCATGATCACCCAGACTGAACTGCGCTATGGCAATATCTTCTACGGCATCATCATAACCGTATTGATGGCCCTGGCGGTGATAGTGGCGGTGATATATCTCGATCAAGGGGAGAGGCGTATCCCGGTGCAGTATGCCAAGCAGATCCGGGGTAGACGTATGACCATGGGTGGTCAGACATACATACCCCTCAAGGTGAACACCTCGGGCGTCATACCGATTATCTTCGCGTCCTCAGTGGTGTTCTTCCCCACCATGCTCGCCCAGTTCATACCCGCATTGGAGGGCTTCGCGCAGAAGATAATAGAGGGTTGGCTTTACTTCGTTATCTATACCTTCTTGATAATATTCTTCGCTTATTTCTATACCTACATAGTCTTCGACCCCTATACCCAGGCGGAACATCTCAAGAAATACGGTGCCTTCGTGCCCGGCATACGCCCGGGCATGCCTACGGCTACCTATTTCAGCAAGATTCTGAACCGCATCACACTGCCCGGCTCCATAGGATTGGCCTTGGTGGCCCTGCTGCCCGCTATTCTTTTTTACGTGTACGGTACGCAGCAGATACCCTTTGGAGGCGCGGCGATCATGATAATCGTAGGAGTGGCGCTGGAAACCATGAAGCAGATCGAGGCCCAGTTGCAGATGCGCCATTATGAGGGCTTCCTCAGGTAACGAGATGGGGAGTTGAGGTGAGAACATGAATATGGTGCTACTTGGACCGCCCGGGGCGGGTAAAGGGACGCAAGCGGAAAGGATCAGCGATTTGTATGGTATACCCCATATCTCCACGGGAGATATCTTCCGGGAGAACATCAAGAAAGGTACGCCACTGGGACTGAAGGCAAAGGAGTACATGGATAAAGGCGAGCTGGTCCCGGATGAGTTGGTTATAGATATAGTCGAGGACAGACTGTCGAGGCCGGACTGTGAGAAAGGATTCATACTGGACGGTTTTCCGCGCACCGTGGCCCAGGCTGACGCGCTGAAGCTGATCCTGAGCGATATGGGCAGACCGCTGGACGACGTCCTTAACATACAGGTGCCCGACAAGACGGTGATGGACAGGCTGACCGCTCGGAGGACCTGTCGATCTTGTGGCACCATTTTCCATCTACGCTTCAATCCCCCGGAGCGGGAGGGAATATGTGATGCCTGTGGCGGGGCTCTCTATTGCCGCGACGATGACAGCGATGAAACGGTAAAGGCGCGCCTGGAAGAGTACAAGGCCAAGACCCAGCCCTTAATCGATTACTACCGCGAGGAGGGGTTGCTGAGGGATATAGACGGGGATTGCGGTATGGAGGAAGTGATGGAAGCCGTTCGCGAGGTCTTGGAAAGTTGAAAGGCAGTAAGGCAGCGATTATAAGATGATAATTAAGAAATCGCGGGATGAAGTAAAAAAGATGCGCAAGGCTGGTCGTGTAGTGGCCGGCGTATTGGACTTGATGGATGAGCATGTACGGCCCGGGGTGAGGACCGATAAGCTCAACCGGCTGGCTGATGATTATATAAAGGAGAGAAACGGCACTCCGTCCTTTCTGGGATACCGGGGTTTCCCCAAGTCCATTTGCACGTCCATAAATGATGTTGTGGTGCACGGCATACCGGACAGGACCCGCTTGAAGGAGGGGGATATCATAGGTGTGGACGTCGGGGTTTTACTGAATGGGTATCACGGCGACGCAGCACGAACCTATGCGGTTGGTGATATCTATGATGACACCCGGCGGCTCATGGAGATAACCCGAAACTCGCTCATGGCGGGCATCGACGCCTGCCGTCCGGGGAATCGCCTGGGAGACATATCCAACAGCATACAGCTGGTGGTGGAGAAGGGCGGCTTCTCGGTGGTGGTACAATTCGTCGGTCATGGTATCGGAAGAGACATGCACGAGGAGCCCCAGATACCCAATTACGGACCTCCGGGCAGGGGGCCCCTGCTGGAGGAAGGTATGGTATTCGCGCTTGAGCCCATGGTAAATCAGGGTGGTTATGAGGTCGAGGTGGACGAAAAAGACGGGTGGACGGTCCGTACCAAGGACGGCAAACTATCGGCCCATTATGAACATTCCGTAGCCATAACCGCCGCGGAGCCATTATTGCTTACGGTGCCGTAATGCGCGGATATAGACGAATGGAGCATTGTTTGTTAGAATACAAATTCTGGTGCGAAAAGGTTTGCCGCCTCGTGACAGCGGGATACCCGGCGCGAGGAGAGTGAAGTATTGGCCAAGAAAGAAGGCGCCATAGAGGTAGAGGGAACGGTCCTGGAGCCCTTACCAAACGCCATGTTCCGGGTGGAACTGGAAAACGGGCACAAGGTCTTGGCCCATATATCGGGCAAGATGAGGATGCATTATATACGCATCCTTCCCGGTGATCGCGTAGTGGTGGAGATATCGCCCTACGATCTGAGCCGGGGAAGAATCGTATATAGATATAAGTAGGTTTGGATACGAGAAGCGGCTCGAAAGGAATGTATTTACAGTGAAAGTCAGGGCGTCGGTGAAAAAGATGTGCGATAAGTGCAAGATAATCCGCCGCAATGGCAAAGTCATGGTTATCTGCCAGAATCCTCGTCATAAGCAGAGGCAGGGTTAGGAGACAGGAGGTAAAAGCTCTTGGCACGCATCGCAGGTATAGATCTTCCCAGGGACAAGCGGATAGAGGTTGCTATGACCTATATATACGGCATAGGCAAGTCCACCTCTAAAAAGGTATTGCAGAATTGCCAGATCGATCCGAATACGAAGGTGCGGAACCTCACCGATGAAGAGGTAGTGCGTATCCGTAATTATATAGATCAGAACCTGAAGGTCGAGGGTGATCTCAGGCGCGAGACGGCCCAGAACATCAAGAGGAAAATGGAGATAGGGTGCTATCAGGGTTTGAGGCATCGCGTGGGGTTGCCCGTACGGGGTCAGAGAACCCATACAAACGCCCGCACCCGCAAGGGACCCAAGAGAACGGTGGGTGTGAAGCGCAAGAAATAGCGGATTGATTCGGACAGGCGCGGTAACGGAAGACGTGAGGAGGTTTCAATTTGGCCAGGCCCAGAGGTAGAGGCAGGGGCAGGAAAAAGGAGAAGAAGACCGTAGTGTACGGTGAGGCTCATATCAAGTCCACCTTCAACAACACCATCATTACCATCACTGATAAGAACGGTGAGGCCCTGGCGTGGAGCAGCTCGGGAACTGTGGGCTTTAAGGGTTCCCGCAAGAGCACGCCTTTCGCCGCTCAGCTGGCCGCCGAAAGCGCCGCCAAGAAGGCCCAGGAATTCGGCATGAAAAAGGTGGATGTTTTTGTGAAAGGTCCGGGTTCCGGACGGGAGACCGCTATACGAACGCTGCAGGCCAACGGCCTGGAGGTAGCCAGCATAACCGACGTTACGCCACAACCGCACAACGGATGCCGGCCCAAGAAGAGAAGAAGGGTATAGGGGTGTCGACACATGGCCAGGAATACTGAACCGTCCTGCAAACAGTGCCGCCGCGAGGGAACCAAGCTTTTCCTGAAAGGGGCCCGCTGCGAGAGTGATAAATGCGCCATGGAGAGAAGATCCTATCCCCCCGGCGAGCATGGGAGGGGTCGTATCAAGGAGACCGAGTATCTGGTCCAGTTGAGGGAGAAACAAAAGGCGAAGCGCATCTACGGCATATTGGAGAAGCAGTTCAGGCGGTATTACGAGAAAGCCTCGAGGCAGAAAGGCATCACGGGTGAGAACCTGCTGGTTCTCCTGGAGCAGAGATTGGACAGCGTGGTTTACAAAGGTGGCCTGGCATCGTCCCGTAAAGATGCCCGGCAACTTGTGCGCCATGGTCACGTGACGGTCAACAGCCGAAAGGTGAATATACCTTCCTGCCAATTGAAGGAGGGAGATATCATCGAATTGAAGGAAAAGAGCAAGGATGCAGTCAGGGTACTACAGGCCATCAAGCTCAACGAGGGAAGACCAGGTACCCCATGGCTTAAGGTGGATTTTGACAGGAGGCGCATGGAGGTTGCCTCCAAGCCCAAGCGGGAGGACATCGACGTACCGGTCAAGGAATCACTGATCGTAGAGCTTTATTCTAAATAATGAGAGGCTTTGGGCCCGTATCCCTGGGCCCTAACAAGGAGGGAAAAGGCCTTGGTTCTTGAGATGCAGAAACCCCATATCGAGGTGGACGAGCTGGAGGGTTCTTATGGCAGGTTCGTGATCGAACCTTTAGAGAGAGGGTTGGGGCATACCCTCGGTAACTCCATGAGACGTATATTGCTTTCGTCTATTCCGGGGACGGCGATAACCTCTATCCGTATAGAAGGTGTGGTGCATGAATTCACCACCCTGGAGGGGGTTAAAGAGGATACCATGGACATTATCCTCAACCTCAAAGGCTTGATTCTCAGGATGGAAGGAGAAGGGCAGGCAAGCCTTTTTTTACAGGCTGAAGGGCCCAAGACGGTAACGGCAAAGGATATAGAGGCGCCGGCTGAGGTAGAGATCATCAATCCCGATTTAAAGATATGTACCTTGAACGAAAAAGGGAACTTCAAAATGGAGATGACAGCAGAGAAAGGAAGGGGATACCTGTCCGCCGAGCATCTGGCGAACATACGCGATGTCTCCGGAACCATACCACTCGACGCGATGTTCACACCGGTGATCCGCGTTTCTTATTACGTCGAGGACACAAGGGTGGGGCAGCGCACCGACTACGACAAGCTTGTGTTGGAGATAACGACCAACGGTAGTATGGATGCCAAGGATGCCCTACTCAAGGCGTCGCAGATACTGTCCGGGCATGTCCAGATTTTCACTACCCTCTCCAAGGGGGAGGAGGAGATCAAAGAGGTCATATTCGGCAAAGAGGCGCCGCCCATGGGAGGCAAGGATCTGGAACGCTCCATCGAGGAGCTGGAGCTGCCGGTAAGGGTTCTCAACTGCCTGCACCGCGGGGGAATAAATACCGTGGGCCAGTTGGTGGAAAAAACGGAGGAAGACCTGCTTGCACTGCGCAGTTTCGGAGCTCGCTCTATCGAGGATGTCAAGGAGAAGCTGGCAAAAGAGGGGCTTTCACTTCGCTCCAAAGAGGAATGACGGCAAAAGGCTGTATGTGAAGAGAGGACACGCACATGGCTCAGCCTAAAAGAGGAAGAAGATTGGGGGGGAATTCCTCCCACCAGAAGGCCATGATGGCCAACCTGGCAAAAGACCTCATAGAATACGAGAGGATCAGGACCACCAAGACCAAGGCCAAGGCGGTTCAGCCGCTGGTGGACAAGCTGGTGGGGCTGGCTAAGCGGGGTGACCTGCATGCACGGCGACAGGCCCTGGCTATCATCTCCGATCGCGACGTTGTGCACAAGCTGTTTGATGATATCGGCCCCCGCTATGAAGAGATTGGCGGCGGATACACCAGGGTTGTGAAGATAGGTCCGAGAAAGGGAGACGCCGCCCCCATGGCTATTATTGAGTTCGTGTGAACGGCCTTTCTAGATGGTTTGCCGAGCATGTCCGGCGACCCGGATGTGGGGTGCCGTTTTCCAACCCAGCCCGCTGCCGCGATCGATGTGGTCGAAGCGGCGTCTGTGGGCTTACAAATACTGAGAAATGAGCGTAAGGCCCGCAGGGATCCACCCGCTTCTATCGGCGGATGTATGGGTGAGAGCTTCAACGTAAAGAGGGACGCGGACCCGATATTCCACTTATTGGCGGTAGGAGATGGGATGCCCACGTCTATGCTTGGTACGGTGGAGTACAATCGTAGGGTCGAGAGAAGTTCAATGATGGTGTAGGCGATTCTTAACGGAGAGCAGGGCCTCAGTATGGGAAATTACAGACTGGTATTGGAATACGACGGGACGGAATACAGCGGTTTTCAGAGACAGCCCGGCCTGCCTACCGTACAAGGTGCGCTGGAGAAAGCCTTATCCAATGTGGCTACCCCACGAGCCCCGCTGTATGCCGCAGGCAGAACGGACGCAGGCGTGCATGCGCGCGGGCAGGTGGTAAGCTTCCAGGGTTCCCTGAAGGCGCCCGTATCGAGATTGCCCTATGCCTTGAACTCAACACTGCCCAAGGATATTAGCGTGAAAGAAGCCGCGGAGGTGCCGGAGGATTTCAACGCGCGCAGTAGCGCCAGGAGCCGCGAGTATGTATACTACCTGTATCTCGGGGAGTTTCCCTCACCCCTCAAGAACAGATACACTTTTCATCATAAGGAGGCTCTCGGTCTCGACGCTATGGGTGAGGCCTTGAACTGCGTGGTGGGTGTGCATGATTTCGCCTCTTTCTGCCGCCGCGAGAAGGGCAAGTCGACCACAAGGGAGGTGTACCATGTAGAGCTGCTCGAGTGGGAGGACCTCGTAGGCATAAGAGTCCGGGCAAACGCTTTCGTCTGGATGATGATGCGCATGCTCTCGGGAAGCCTCCTCAAGGTTGGAGAGGGCAAGTGGAGCGTTGAGTATTTCCGGGAGGTGCTGTCCAGGTCCGACAACTCCTTGAGCGGGCCCTGTATCCACCCGCGGGGGCTGGTATTGGAGAGGGTATATTATTAATATAGATTATTGAAATTACAAGGGAGGGATTGCCGCCCCTCCTTGACCCTCCCCGGGACGGACTCCCATCACGCCGCCGTGGTTTCTTCTTGAGTATGCATTTTCTGACAACTCCTGGAGGCTTGGTGTCCAGCATCTTTGTTCTTACATCCACGTTTTATGTGTAACTCTCTGGGTCTTGATGTTCGGCTCGCCTATGCGTGTGTAAGGGTCGAACTAGGTTGATACCTTATCCGACGCGGCAAGCTGTGTGGACACAATAGTAACTAGGGTGGTGGTGTAACATATGGAGGGTGGTGGCAAAGCCTCCGCTGACACCATAGTCCCCCAGGTGACGATGTGTAAGCAGGCTGTTTGTATCGACCTGTTCACTCCAAATCCCTGGGCCTTGATGCCCAGTTGGGCGCAGCGTAGGCTTTTATATCATGTCGCTTTGCAATAGACTGATGTAAGGTTTTATGAGAGAAGAAGAAAAGAAAAGGGCCAAGGAATCGGTTGAAAGGAGTTGCCATGAACGATAAGTTGCTTTTTGCAGTTGATTTCTCGCCTTATACGGAGAAACTGCTGGGATGCGCTGGGGAACTGGCTTCCGTGGGAATGAGGGATGTAGTGATGCTCCATGCTGTCAACACCAAGGAACATGCCGAGTACGGTGACCACCTGGATCCAGCTTTCGAGAAGATAACCGAAGAAGCCACGAAGGTCTTGGATGATCTGTCCAGGCAGCTCAAGAAACAGGGCTTCATGGTTGAGGAGTTGATCGAAAAGGGAAACCCGGCAGAGGTGATCGTGGAAACGGCGAGGGAAAAGGACGTAGGGCTTATCTTCATGGGAGGGCACGGCAAGGGATTTCTTCACCGCCATATCCTGGGCAGCGTAACCGAGAAAGTGTTGAAGCTGGCGGACCGCTCGGTGATGATACAGCACTGCAGGGTCGACAAGGGAAAGGAGGGTTATTCCTGCGAGAATGTCTGCACATCGCTCTTTGGTAATATTCTGGTGGCCAACGATTTCTCGGACTACGCGGATAAAGTGAAGCCGTTATTGATCGAATTGGCCAAGAAGCTCTGTACGCCCATGACCCTTCTTCATGTTCAGGAGGGCAAAGTAGACGGCGGCTGGCAGTTGGTGGATGAGGCGGAAAAGGAAAAGATCAAGGATAAGATGGATGAATTGCAGGAGTTGAGCTATACGCTTGGCGAGCACTGCGAGAGCGTAAGGACTGATATCGTCAACGGTAGTCCCTCCTCCGCCATCCTGGATTACGCTCGGGAGATAGGGGCGACATTGATAATCCTGGGGGCCTTCGGCCACCAGGGAATCATCGATAGCATGCTGGGCAGTGTCACCGAAAAAGTGCTGCGCAAAAGCGAGATTCCCGTGTTGGTATTGAAGGCATAATGGGTCAGTTGTACGGATACATATTGCCGTGCGGGGTACCGGCGTGTGGAACGCTTTCGGACTCCGGAACCTGCAGGCCGGACATCTACGTCGATCTCGCCGGTATCTGTCCTGGCCAGGGGTATGATGAGGGACCGGCGAACCCGGGTTTGCCGGGGGTCCGAGTGTTGAACCAATTCAGTCCTGGCCGGAGACCAGGGGAACGGTGAGTTGGACCGCGGGCGAGTTCAGGTCGTAAAGGTCGACGGTCGCAAGCAAACGGTATCGCAACAGGTTCTCCTGGGCATCGTAGCCCAGCGCTTCGAGTTCGATGGAGGCCGGTGCAGAGGAGCCGTCGCTTATCAATATGCGGCAGCGCAACTCGTAGCGAAGGTTCGAGAAATATGACCAGGTGCGTTGAGATAGAAGCTCGCGCGCCCGGTCACCGCTCAAAAGCAGGAGGTAACGATGATACACCTTGCCGTCGTGCTCCTCCTCTTCCTCCAGCGATATATCGCCGTAGGTGGAGGCCAGCTCTAAAAAGCGTCTCGGATCGCAAAGTGGACTTGGCGCTTCCCCTTCTTCTATCCGCCTCCACTCGCCTTTATCCTGCAGGTATGTAACACTTTTCCACGAAGCCAGCAACAGGTTCTTGTCTCCGGCGGGGGAGTGGCGTAGTAACTGGATGGAGAAGTTGTGGTCGAGCCAGGAGCCCTCACCGCTCTCATCGCCAAAGACGCTTTTTCCTGAGACTCCCACCCATCTCTCGAGTCGAAGTCGATAGTGAAACGAGTCCGCGGCTTCGAGTTTGGCCAGCGAATCATCCACCTCCTGTCTCCAGGATTCCTGCTGGCCGAAATACGCCGAGCCGCACCCAGCCGTTACGGTGCAGGCAAAGGCGACCGTCAGAGCCAGGATCATGAGACATCGGGTGTCTCGCATCAGGAGCGGATCACCGCCAGAACCTCATCGCGTTTTTCCTCCATTAGTTCCCGGTTTACGGCCTCGAGGTTGAGGCGAATCAAGGGTTCGGTATTGGAGGGACGTACGTTGAACCACCAGTCCTCGTATTCCACCGTAACGCCATCCAGCCTGTCCACTCTGGCATCGGAGAAGATACGGGATATCTCTTCCAGCTTGGCCGGTATGTCGTTTACCCGGCTGTTTATCTCACCCGAGGAATAGTATTTTCTGAAAGGCTCGAGTATCTTAGAGAGCGGCTCCCCTTCGATACTGACGATCTCCAGCACTATCATGGCGGCGATAAGCCCGGAATCGGCGCGGTAGTTGTCACGGAAGTAATAATGCCCGGAATGCTCCCCGGCGAAAACGGAACCCGTTTCCGCCATGGTTTGCTTGATGAAGGAGTGTCCCACCCTCTCGCGGATAGGGTGGCCGCCATAGCGGCGTATAGTCTCGGGTACCGTCCAGCTGTTGATGCAGTTGTATATGACCTTTTCCCCGGGATGGGTCAGGAGTATTCGTTTGGCTACCATGGCGGTGGTCAGGGAACCGCTAACCGGATCACCCTTATCGTCCACAAGAAATACACGGTCCGCATCGCCGTCGAAGGCCATCCCCAGGTCTCCGCCGTCCTCCAGCAACCATTGCCGCAGGAGCTCTATGTTCTCCGGCTCGATCGGGCTGGGCTGATGATGCGGGAAGGAGCCATCCAGATCGAAACAGTGGGGTATGAGTGAGCAGGGGAGCCTTTCGAAGACGGCGGGTATGATATGCCCCGCCATACCGTTTCCCGCGTCGACTACGACTTCGAGGGGTTTGATGGATGGAAGGTCGATAAAGGAGAGGACATGATCCACGTATTTATCGAGCATATCCCTTTCTTCCAGCCGGCCCTTGTGCCGCGGGGCGGGGAAGCCGTTCTGCAAGACCAGCCGTTCGATCTCCCTTATGCCTGTGTCGGCTGATATCGGCCCCGCTTTGCGGCGGCATAGCTTAAGACCGTTGTATTCCTTGGGATTGTGAGAGGCGGTGAACATGGCTCCGGGCACGTCGAGGAGCCCGGAGGCGAAATAAAGCATATCCGTGGAACACAGGCCAATATCCACCACATTGGCTCCTTGCTGAGTGGCGCCCTCGATAAAAGCCCTGGAGAGGGAGGGGGAAGAAAGCCGCATATCTCTTCCGGTGGCGATCTTCTTCGCGTCGAGAAAGGCTACAAATGCCCGTCCAATACGGTGGAAGATCTCATCATCCAGCTGCTCGGGGTAGATCCCGCGGATGTCGTAGGCCTTGAAGATACTGGTATCTATTTCCTTCACATGCTTACCTCCGTTCTTCACATGATAGAATTCTAACATAGCCTGAGAGCGGGCTGTACGGCCTCTCCAAAGATGTGAGGATTGGCCGTGAATCGAAATAACTTTAGACCATAAAGGGGGTTCTTATGTCGGAGCCAGTGGACCTTGACGACGTCGTACAACTGGAGGAGAGAGATCCCGGCGGTATGCTGTCGGTTATCGAATCTTTCCCTAAGCAGTGCACCGAGGCCCTGCGGCTGGGTGGCGAGCTGCAAGATCTCCCGGCGTCCGAGGATCTGAAGAGGATCGCCTTCGCCGGTATGGGGGGTTCGGGAATAAGCGGGGAGATACTCAGGTATCTTATCGAGGAAGCGACAGGTCTGGCGATCAGCGTGCACAGGAGCTACAGGCTTCCCAGCTTGCTCGGGCAGGATACCCTGCTGGTAGCTGTTAGCTATTCCGGCAACACCGAGGAGACGCTGTCCGCGGTCGATGATGCCATTTACCTGGGCTGCAGGATAATGGCCGTGTACGGCGGGGGATCGTTGTTGGAGATGGCCCGCGGCTACAGGTGGCCTTCTATACAGGTTCCCGGCGGGCTGCAGCCCCGTGCGGCCCTCGGCTATCTTTCCCTTCCCGTGGCCGTGGTCGTAGAGAGGATGGGCTTGATGCATGGCTTCATAAAGGTGGCCAACGAGGCGGTTGAGTACATAGCGGAAAAAGGAGAGAGCTGGGGAAGGTTGAGCCCGGGCAAGAGTAATTTCGCAAAGAAACTGGCCGGGAGAATATTTAACAGGTTAGCGGTTATCTACGGGACCGAGGGCCTGATGGAAGTGGCCGCTTATCGCTGGAAATGCCAGCTAAACGAGAACGCCAAGGTGCCCGCGTTCTGTCATGTATTACCCGAAATGGATCATAACGAGATAGTGGGGTGGCATGAGCTGGACGAGGTAAGTAACAAAGTGGAGGCCATATTTCTGGTGGAGGAGGACGTTTCTCCCAGCCTTGCGAAAAGGGTCGAGATAACCGCGGATCTACTGCAGGATCGAGTTGGAGGGGTGACCGTTATCCACGTGGGTGGCAAGACGAGAACCGAGAAGATGTTCAGCGCAATCTATCTCGGGGATTTCGTAAGCGCGTATCTGGCGGTATTAAGGAATGTGGATCCCACCCCGGTGGAGGCCATCGCGGAACTCAAGGAGCGTATGGCGCGGGAGGAGTGAGGCACGGATATGCCTCTTCGCGATACACCGGGGCTGGAGTTCGTGCTCTCCAGCCTGGAGGAGGGGGGGAGGGGTAAGCCCAGGTTTACGGTGGTGCTTGGTAGCGGACTTGCTACGGCCTGCCCCGACCTGGGCGAGGTCATGGAGATACCCTTTAACGACATCCCGGGCTGGCTCGTGGGCGATGTTCCTGGGCATTCGTGTACGTTACGTTTTGGCACCTGGATGGGTGTAGAGGTGGCGGTGCAACTGGGGAGGTTGCATTTCTACGAGGGCATGGACATGGAGACGGTGGTCTTACCGATATCGCTTATGGCTGATCTGGGCGTTGAGGGGATTTTCATGAGCAACGCGGCGGGAGCCTTGAATCCTATTTACGCCAAAGGGCAACTCATGTTGGTGCGGGATCACATAAATCTCATGGGCGATAACCCCCTCAGGGGAACCCGGGACGGCGGAGGAAAGCCGGTTTTCCTTGATCTCTCCTCCCTCTATGACGAAAGGGCGGGGGACATGGTTAAGGAGGCCGCGAGTCTGTCGGGTCGGCCGCTGGAGGAGGGGATTCTGGTGGCGGTTTCCGGTCCCACCTATGAGACGGGAGCCGAGCTGCGTTTCATGCGACTGATCGGCGGGGACGCGGTAAGCATGAGCCTGGTCCCGGAGGCCTTGGTGGCTCATCATCGAGGTCTGGCGGTGACCGCGGTCAGCGTTATAACCAACGTCTGGGATATGAGGAGGCCTCAGCCCCTATCCCACCTAGAGGTTCTGGACGTAGCCGAGGCGGCCGCCCCGGCCTTGAAGGAGGTTGTTGCCGCCTGGTTGAAAGGTATAGCTTGACACCTGTTCCCGGCGATGAAGGAATCCGGGGCGGGCGGGCGGATGTGACGTTCAATGGGGTGGGGGCATCCGGAATAGCTTATCGGACGGTTCATACAAACACCCTGCATGCGCGGTTCCTTTATTTGACCGCTCTTTTTACACCGTCTTAACATTTACATAATAATCTTGGGATTTAATATAAGCGAAGCTAAGTTAAAGCCCGGTTTGTTACCGGTGGTAAGAATATTCCGGAAGGCCGGTCGTATCGACGGGAGTTGATGGTGATGGTGGGATGGACGAAGGTGCGTAAGGTCATGGAGGGGGCGGCGGCCCTGCTTATCGTATTCTTGCTCGCACTGTTCCTTGCCTCTTGCGGCGGTGGGGAGGTCTCGGGTGAGAGCGGGGAAAGCACAAAGCTGCCGCCGGCAATAAGTAAGGAGAGCCTGGAGGAAACCACGGGAAGCGGCGATATCGTCCCGACAGGCGATGACGACGAAGATGGGAAGGAAGCACGGGGTGACACCGCGTATGAGGAGACGACACAGCCGGGGGCATTCGCCGAGCTCAGCGGCGCCCTTTTCACCGTTGTCTCCGTAACCAGGCAGGATAGTAACGAGATGGTGACGGTCTCGGGCATAAGGGAGGTCGCGGGAGATTACCTCGAGGTGGAATTGGCCATCGAGAACGTAGGAGACGAGCTGGTCGACCTGTCGCAATACTCTTTTCGTATCTGGAGCCCGGGAATCGATGCCGACGTGTATCGGGATTACTACGGTCAGTTGGGCTATCTGGGTGCGTATGTCTCGGATAACATGATATCCGCCACGCTTTTCCAATATGATAGCCTGCAGCCCGTTGATTATAAGTTGAAGATAGCGGAAAAAGACGAGGGCACCTTTCTGTTTTTCGACCTCAATCCGCTGAGCACGGCTAGGAACGGCGAAGTTACCATCGAGGGCACGAACCTGGTGATCCACAAGCTGCGGGGCGATGACGCCGGCGAGGAAGTGGAGATAAACCTGGCCGGTCAGGCCCACTGAGAAGAGGATTGACGGTATGCGTGCCATGAAGCGGGGTCTGAGAAGCTTCGTTCGTCATCCTCTCGGCAATATTATAGTCGTGCTGTTGCTCTTCGTATGCCTCACCTTTTCCCTCTCCATGCTGGCGGTTAAGCTGGCCTCGGATAACCAGACCGAGGAGGTAAAGGAGCGAGTGGGCAATTACGGTGAGATTCGCGGCAGCTCGAGCTGGCAGATGGCCCTCTTCGAACGGGAACGCGGCAAGAGCGAGGCGGAGAGGGCCAGGGAAGCTCGTACCATGAGCGAGGAGGAGGAGCTGGAGGAGAGGGCCAAGACCCTGGTTCCGGAGGAACTCGTCGACGGGTTCTCCCGACAACCGGAGATTCTGACCTATGACAAGGTGCTAAGCGCCGGGATCACCGTACGGGGAATCGAGAATACCGAGCTAGCCTCCATGCTGGCCATGGCTGAGAGCAATTTCGGGAAGGGTCAGGGGGTAGGCGGTCTCAGCGCAAATACCTTCTATTTCGAGGGCAACACCGACGGCGCCTCAGCCTCCGACTTCATGCTGGGCAACAAGGTAATGATAGAGGGCACCTGGTTCACCTACAGGGACTACCTGGAGGGAAGCACGGTGACGGTCGTCGAGAAATATCTTGCCGAGGACAACGAGATGGAGCTGGGAGATACCGTAACCGCCCTCATAGCCGGAGAGAGCGGCAGCGACGCCGAGGTGGAGCTGGAGATAGTGGGCATCTACGAGACGGTGGAGGCGGAGGAGCAGGCGGAGGCCGGGGGATTCGCCTCCTTCAATCCCGCCGGGAACAAGTTCTTCGCCCCCCTGTCGGTGGTGCAGGAGCTCAACGGCACCCCGGGCTACGTGGAGCTGGGGTCCTACTACTTCGACAACGTGGACTCCACCGCGGCCCTGCAGGAGGCCTTCGCCGGCGGCTACGCCGACGGGGAGAAGTACGAGTTCGTGACCGACTACACCCAGTACGAGACCATATCCGACCCCC